>NZ_JATAAG010000066.1:85535-510231 GCF_030341915.1 Pseudomonas sp. BCRC 81390
GCGCTACACTCTGCACCCCGACCGATACGGCCAACATGAGGCTCCTGCATGCAGTATCGCGACTTGCGCGACTTCATCCGTGGCCTGGAACAGCGCGGCGAACTCAAGCGCATCCAGGTTCCGATCTCCCCTATGCTGGAAATGACTGAGGTCTGCGACCGCACCCTGCGTGCCAAGGGCCCCGCATTGCTGTTCGAAAAGCCCACCGGCTTCGACATCCCGGTGCTGGGCAACCTGTTCGGCACCCCGGAGCGCGTGGCCATGGGCATGGGCGCCGAGTCGGTCGACGAACTGCGCGAAATCGGCAAGCTGCTGGCTTTCCTCAAGGAGCCCGAGCCGCCGAAGGGCCTCAAGGATGCCTGGGCGAAGCTGCCGATCTTCAAGAAAGTCGTGTCGATGGCGCCCAAGGTGGTCAAGGACGCGGTGTGCCAGGAGGTGGTGGTCGAGGGCGACGATGTCGACCTCGGCGCGCTGCCGATCCAGCACTGCTGGCCGGGCGACGTGGCGCCGCTGATCACCTGGGGGCTCACCGTCACCCGCGGCCCGAACAAGGACCGTCAGAACCTGGGCATCTACCGCCAGCAGGTGATCGGCCGCAACAAGGTCATCATGCGCTGGCTCAGCCACCGTGGCGGCGCCCTGGACTACCGCGAGTGGTGCGAGAAAAACCCTGGCCAGCCGTTCCCGGTCGCCGTGGCCCTGGGCGCTGACCCGGCCACGATCCTCGGCGCCGTGACCCCGGTGCCGGATACCCTCTCCGAGTATGCCTTCGCCGGCCTGCTGCGCGGCAACCGTACCGAACTGGTCAAGTGCCGGGGCAGCAACCTGCAGGTACCGGCCACTGCGGAAATCGTCCTGGAAGGCGTGATCCACCCGGGCGAGATGGCCCCGGAAGGCCCGTATGGCGACCATACCGGCTACTACAACGAAGTGGACAGCTTCCCGGTATTCACCGTCGAGCGCATCACCCACCGGCAGAAACCGATCTACCACAGCACCTACACCGGGCGTCCGCCGGATGAGCCGGCGATTCTCGGCGTGGCGCTGAACGAAGTGTTCGTGCCGATCCTGCAGAAGCAGTTCCCGGAAATCGTCGACTTCTACCTGCCACCGGAGGGCTGTTCGTACCGCATGGCGGTGGTCACCATGAAAAAGCAGTACCCAGGCCACGCCAAGCGCGTAATGCTGGGTGTGTGGTCGTTCCTGCGACAGTTCATGTACACCAAGTTCGTTATTGTCACCGACGACGATATCAACGCCCGCGACTGGAACGATGTGATCTGGGCCATCACCACGCGCATGGACCCCAAGCGTGATACGGTAATGATCGACAACACGCCTATCGACTACCTGGACTTTGCATCGCCGGTATCGGGCTTGGGATCGAAGATGGGCCTGGACGCCACACACAAGTGGCCGGGCGAGACGACGCGCGAATGGGGGCGGGTCATCGTCAAGGACGAAGCCGTTACCCGCCGTATTGATGAGCTGTGGGATCAGTTGGGAATAGATTGATGCAGGTAACGTTGCAGCCGTCCGGGGCGGTGCTGGTACTCGAACCCGGGGAACGGATCCTGGATGGAGCGCGGCGGCTGGGCTATGACTGCCCGAACAGCTGCCGCAATGGCAATTGCCATGTCTGCGCCGCATTGCTGGTTGAAGGCCGGGTTCGCCAGGACGGCGCGGTCCGTGACCATGGTGAACTGTTTACCTGCATTGCCGAACCGCTGGAGGACTGCGTATTGCTCTGGGATGGTGTGCTCGCCCTGGGCGAGCTGCCGGTGCGCAAGCTGGCGTGCAGTGTCAGCGAGTGCGTCGAGGTGGGTGGCGATGTCTGGCGCGTGCGTTTGCTCGCACCGGCCGGCAGGACGCCGCGCTATCACGCCGGGCAATACCTGATGATCGAGCGCGACGGCGGCAAGCAGGCGGCGTTTTCGCTGGCTTCCGCCCCCCATTCCGGGCGTGAGCTGGAGCTGCATGTGCTGGCGCGCGAGCCCAGCGCCGTGCAACTGATCGCCCAGTTGCAGCGCGACCGCCTGGCGCGCATCGAAATGCCGTTTGGCGACACCCACCTGGCCGAGCTGCCTGACGGGCCGCTGGTGCTCATCGCCGCCGGCACGGGCATGGGCCAGATGCACAGCCTGGTCGAGCACTGCCGGGCCCAGGGTTTCCGTCACCCGGTGCATCTGTACTGGGGCGTGCGCCGACCGGAAGACTTCTACCAGATCAAACACTGGGACGAATGGCAGCGCCTGCCCAACCTGTTCCTGCATCAGGTCGTCAGCGACCTCTGCGGCTGGGAGGGCCGTTGCGGGATGCTGCATGAGGCGGTCTGCGAAGACATCGCCGACCTCAATGCCGTGCATGTGTATGCCAGCGGCTCGCCGAACATGATCTATGCCACCCTCGACGCCCTGGTCGAAGCTGGCATGGATGCGCACCGCATGCGCGCAGATGTGTTTGCCTACGCGCCACGCGGTTAATAACCGAAGTTTCAAAGTGCGGGTATAAGGCGGTAATTGTTACCGCCTTGGCCAATAACTTTCGCGCCGCCTGGAATAATTATTCCCAATCGTCGGAATGCCCGATGAAAATTTCGACATATACTTGAGCTGACGCACCGGTCTGCCTTAGGTTATGCATGTCTCCCTTGTGGCAGCTGGCTTGCCGGCGACAGGGCTGGCACAGGCAGTACAGTACGACTGCCTCGAATCGTTTTTCCGTTATATGTGTAGTTCACAGGGAATCATGGCGGCAGCTTATGTCGGCACTTGAAAGTTCGTCCTGGAAAGTTAGTTATCCTCCTTCGCTCGACTTCGGTCAGCAACTGACCCGTGAGCAACTGTACAACTCCATGCAGAGCACCATGTCTCGCCATCAGGGTGGGCCGGTCTGGCTGTTTGCCTATGGTTCCTTGATCTGGCGACCGGAGTGCAACTCCGTGGAGCGCCAGCGCGCCCGGGTACACGGTTACCATCGGGGCTTGTATCTGTGGTCGCACGAACACCGTGGCACCCCGGAAACCCCTGGGCTGGTGTTCGGTCTGGACCGGGGTGGCTCCTGCAGCGGCTTTGCCTACCGGCTGGATGAAAGCAACCTGGACGACTCGCTGATGGCCCTGTGGCAACGCGAGATGCCGTACCCGGCGTATCGGCCGCACTGGCTCAATTGCCGGCTGGGTGATGGCAGCAAGGTGCAGGCCCTGGGTTTTGTGCTGGAACGGCACCTGCCGTGCTATGCCGGGAACCTGCCCGACACCTTGCTGAGCCAGATCCTGGCCAGCGCCAAGGGGCGCTATGGCACTACGCGTGACTATGTCGAGCAGACCTTGAATGCCTTGCGTAGTCATCAGATGCCCGATCGTAACCTCGAGGCACGGTTCCGCCGTTGCCATAACCTGCGCGAAGTCTGACAACTTTACCGATCCCCTTCGCGGGCCTGTCCGCGAAGGGCCGGAACTACGGCTCAGGTTCTGCAGCGTTACCTCGCCAGCACCACCAACTTACCCACAGCCTGCCGCTGCCCCAGCCTTTCAATGGCCGCGCCCGCCTCAGCCAGTGGATAAGTCTGCGACACCAGCGGCTTCAGCTTGCCTTCGGCATGCCAGGCAAACAGTTGCTGGAAGTTGGCCGCGTTGTCCTGTGGCTGGCGTTGCGCGAACGCCCCCCAGAACACCCCCAGCACCGCTGCGCCCTTGAGCAGCACCAGGTTGGCTGCAAGTTGTGGGATGGTCCCGCTGGCAAAGCCCACCACCAACAGTCGGCCGTTCCAGGCCAGCCCGCGCACCGCTTGCTCGAACAGCCCGCCACCCACCGGGTCATAGATCACGTCCACGCCCTGGCCGCCGGTCAGGCGCTTGATCTCGTCACGCAGGCTGGCCTGGCTGTAATCAATCAGCTCATCGGCCCCGGCCGCCTTGGCTACGGCCAGCTTTTCCACGCTGCTGGCGGCCGCGATCACGCGCGCGCCCATGGCTTTGCCGATTTCCACCGCTGCCAGGCCGACCCCGCCGGACGCGCCCAGTACCAGCAGGGTTTCGCCTGCCTGCAGTTGGCCACGCTGGCGCAGGGCATGCATCGAGGTGCCGTAGGTCATGCCGAATGCGGCAGCAGTGGTGAAGTCCATGCTCGGCGGCATCGGCAGCACGTTATAGAACGGTACCGCCACCTGTTCGGCGAACGCACCCCAGCCGGTGAGTGCCATGACCCGGTCGCCGACCTTGAAGGCGCCGGCCTTTTCCCCGACCGCGGCCACCACACCTGCCGCCTCACTACCTGGGGAGAATGGCAACGGTGGTTGGAACTGGTACTTGCCTTCGATGATCAGGGTATCGGGAAAGTTGACCCCGGCAGCCTGCACATCCAGCAGGATCTCGTTCTTCTTCGGCACCGGGCTGGCCACCTCTTCCAGCACCAGGTCGCGCGCCGGGCCCAGGGTTTTGCACAACACAGCTTTCATCAGGGCTATTCCTTTGCGGGTAGTGGCCGATAAGTGTAGGAGGGCCGCCTGAGCGGTCAACGAGCATGGCCGGTCCTGATGGCGCGGCATAAGCCCGGGCTTGGGTTTGCGCGGTGTGCTGGGTAAGCTGGCGACAACTGTATTGAGGAGCGAATTCGTGAAAGCGTGGATCTTGATGGTGCTGGCGCTGCTGCTGCCGGCTGCGGCCATGGCCGAGGAAGCCAAGGAAGGGGCGCCCAAGGTCGCCTACGTCAGCCTGAGCCCGCCCTTTGTCGGCAACTATGCCCTCGATGGCAGCCCGCGGCTGCGCGTGTACAAGGCCGATGTGGCCCTGCGCGTAACCGGCGACGAAGCCGCCAAGGCGGTTAAGCATCACGAGCCGCTGATCCGCAACCAGCTGGTGGCGCTGTTCACCCAGCAGTCGGTGGAAAGCATGAGCAATGTCGAGGCCAAGGAGCATCTGCGCCAGGAAGCGCTGAAGCAGGTGCAGCAGGTGATGGAAGCGGAAGAGGGCAAACCGATCGTTGAAGACCTCTTGTTCAACAACCTGATCGTGCAGTGATCGGCAAACCGGCTCCCATAAGGGCCGCGTAGGCCCAGGGCTACATTCAGGACGCCAGGCTGCGGCGAAACCGCACCAGGGCCACGCTGAAGAACACCAGGCCGATCACGGTCAGCGCCAGGATGTCCGGCCATACCACTGTCCACCCGGCATCACGGAACAGGATAGCCGCGCCAAGGCTGACGAAGTGCGTCGATGGCGAGCCCTGCATCACCCATTGCAACCACTGCGGCATGCTGTCCAGTGGTGTGCTGCCGCCAGACAGCAATAGCATCGGGATGATCACCGGGATCGCCAACAGGCCGAACTGCGGCGTCGAGCGCGCCAGGGTGGCGAGAAAAATGCCCAAGGCCGTACTGGCGAACAGGTACAGCGCGGTCACCGCCAGGAACAGCCCCATCGAGCCGGACAGCGGCACGCCCAGTGCACCCTTGACCACCACCACCAGCGAAATCCAGGTGCAGACCACCACCACCAGCGCATTGCTGGCGATTTTTGCCAGCATGATTTCCAGTGCGGTCAGCGGCAGCACCAGCAGGTGGTCGAGGGTGCCGTGTTCGCGCTCGCGCAGCAGTGCGGTGCCGGTGAGGATGATCGCCAGGATGGTGATGTTATTGACGATCTGGATCACCGCCAGGAACCAGCCACCCTCCAGGTTGGGGTTGAACAGCGCCTTGGCATTGATCGCGATCGGGCTCTGTGCTTCCGCCCGCTGGCCGTATTCGAGCAGCTCGCGTTCGAAGATGCGGCCGATATAGCCGGCGCCCATGAACGCCTGGCTCATGGCGGTGGCATCGACGTTGATCTGCAGCTCCGGCGAGCGCCCGGCCAGCAGGTCGCTCTGGAAGTTCACCGGCACATTGATGACGAAAGTGTACTGGCCGCTGTCCATGGCCTGGTCCAGGCGCTCCGGGGCCAGCGGCACGGCGGGCTGGAACTCGGGCGGTTGCAAGGCTTCGCCGAGCTTGCGCGACAGCAGGCTGTGGTCTTCGTCGACTACCGCGACACTGGCATTGTGCACGCCGATCACCGAACCGGCGGCCGGCATGTAGATGGCCACGCTGAAGGCGTACAGCAGGAACAGCAGCAACACGCTGTCATGGCGCAGGCTGGTCAGTTCCTTGAGGCCCAGGCGCAGGGTGTGGCTGAAGTGCGACATGTCAGGCCTCCTGCTTCTTCAGCATGGCCAGGCTGAGGCCAGTGAATACGGTGAAAAAACCCAGCAGGATCAGGCATTGCGGCCACAGTTCGCGCAGGCCCAGCGCCTTGGTAAAGGTGCCGACCGCAATGTCCAGGAAGTAGCCCGCCGGGAACAGCTGGCCCATCACTGCCGCCGCACCGTCCAGCGACGAGCGTGGCACGATCAGGCCGGAAAACTGGATGGTCGGCAGGCTGGTGATGATCATGGTGCCGAGGATGGCGGCGATCTGGGTGCGGGTAAATGCCGAGATCAGCAGGCCCAGGCTGGTGGTCGCCAGCAGGTAGGCCACGCCGCCACAGGCCAGGGCCAGCACGCTGCCCTTGAGCGGTACGGCGAACAGCCAGCGGTTCATCGCTACCAGCAGCGCCAGGTTGACCAGGCTCACGGCCAGGTAGGGCATCTGCTTGCCGAGCAGGAACTCCAGGCGGGTGAGCGGTGTGGCATAGAAGTTGGTGATGGCGCCAAGCTCTTTCTCGCGGACGATGCCCAGCGCGGTAAGCATGGCCGGGATGAAGGCCAGGATCAGTGCCATCACACCCGGGCCGATGGCGTTCACGCTGACCACGTCCTGGTTGTAGCGAAAACGTGTTTCCAGACGTACCAGGTCCTGGCGTGGCTGTGGCTGTTTGCTGGCCTTCGCCAGTTGTTCGAGGTTGGCCTGGTGCACGGCTTCCACGTAGTTGCGGCTGGTTTCGGCGCGGAACGGCATGCCACCGTCGAGCCAGGCGGCCACCACCGGTTGGCGGCCGGCATACAGGTCGCGGCCAAAGCCGGGCGGAATCTCCAGCGCCAGCTTGATCTCCGAGCGCTGCAGGCGCTGGTGCATGTCGCGGGAATCGCGGATCAGCGGTTGCTCGGCGAAATAGCGCGAGCCACGGAAGGCTTCGAGGTAGGCGCGGCTTTGCGGGCTCTGGTCTTGGTCGTATACGGCGAAGGCGAGGTTTTCCACATCCAGCGAAATGCCATAACCGAAAATCACCATCATGAACATCGCGCCCAACAAGGCGAAGGCCAGGCGTACCTTGTCGCGCAGCAGTTCCTTGCCCTCTCGGCTGGCCACGGCCAGCAGGCGTCGCAGGCTGAAGCCTTGGCGTAGCGCCGGTGCAGGCGTGGCGGCCTGCTCCAGCACGGTGCTGTCGGTGGCCTGCGGGGCAAGCTCCTGGGCCTGTTCCAGGCAGCGCACGAACGCGTCTTCGAGGGTGTCGCCCTGGTACTGGCGTTGCAGGGCATCCGGCGTGTCGCAGGCCAGTACCCGACCGGCATGCATCAGTGAGATGCGGTCGCAGCGCTGCGCTTCGTTCATGAAGTGGGTGGACAGGAAAATGGTCACGCCCTGCTCGCGCGACAGTTCTACCAGCAGGCGCCAGAAATCATCGCGGGCGGCCGGGTCGACTCCGGAGGTGGGTTCGTCGAGGATCAGCACTTCCGGGCGGTGCAATACCGCGACCGCCAACGACAGGCGCTGGCGCAGGCCGAGGGGCAGGGCGCTGGACGGCTGGTCGGCGATGGCGCCGAGGTCGAAGCGCTCGATCAGCTCATCGATGCGTTGGGCGCTCTCTGCCTTGGGCAGGTCGAACAGGCGCGCATGCAGGGTCAGGTTCTGCCGTGTGCTGAGCTCGCCATACAGCGAAAAACTCTGCGACATGAAACCGACCCGCTTGCGCGTGGCCAGGTCGCTGGCATCCACCGGGCGACCGAGCAGGCTGGCGCTGCCCTCGCTGGCCGGCATCAGGCCGGTGAGCACTTTCATGGTGGTGGTCTTGCCGCAGCCGTTGGAGCCGAGAAAGCCGAAAATTTCTCCGCGGCCAATAGCGAAACTGACCTTGTTCACCGCCGTGAAGTCGCCAAAACGCAAGGTCAGGTCGTGGGCTTCGATCGCCACCGGGCCGTCAGACACCGGGCGTGGCGGGATGATCAGCGGCGGGTGTTGTGCCTTGCCCGCACCTTGGTAATGGGTGAAGGCATCGTCCAGCTTGCCGCTGGGCGTGGCCGCAGCCAATTCGTGGCTAGGCCCGGCGGCCAGCAGGCGGCCGCCATCAAGCATCAGGCAGTGCTCGAACTGTTCGGCTTCTTCCATGTACGCGGTGGCCACCAGCAGGGTCAGTTGTGGGCGCTGCGCGCGAACCTCTTCGATCAGCTCCCAGAAGCGCCGCCGCGACAGCGGGTCGACGCCGGTGGTCGGCTCATCGAGGATCAGCAGGTCCGGCTCGTGGATCAACGCACAACACAGGCCCAGTTTCTGTTTCATGCCGCCTGACAACTTGCCCGCCGGGCGCTCGGCGAAGCGCTGCAGGTCGGTGGCCTGCAGCAGGTTGGCCATGCGCTGCTCGCATTCACGGCGGCCGAGGCCGAACAGGGTGGCGAAAAAGCGGATGTTCTCGCTGATCGACAGTTCCGGATAAAGGTTGTTGCCAAGCCCTTGCGGCATGAACGCCACTTTGGGGTACAGCGCCGCGCGATGGCGCCGCTGACGGATCGAACCACCCAACACCTGCAGTTCGCCCTGTTGCAGGCGCTTGACCCCGGCGATCAGGCCCAGCAGGGTCGATTTGCCAGCCCCGTCCGGGCCGATCAGTGCGCAGCGGGTGCCAGCCGGCAGGCTGAAGCCGAGGGCTTGCAAGGCCGCCCTGTTGCCGTAGCAGTGGCTGATGCGTTCGGCCAGCAGTGCCGGGGCGTTCATTGCAGGTTGGCCGGCCAGTCCACCTCAGCCGTGCGTACATAGCCGGCGCCTGGCATGCCCGGTTTGGCCTGCGGTACGGCGCCCGGGTCACTCAGGCGCAGTTTGACCCGGAACACCAGCTTCTGCCGCTCGTCGCGGGTTTCCACCTGTTTGGGTGTGAACTGGGCCTTGGCCGCGACGAAGGCGACCTTCGCTGGCAGCGCCCGCTCGGGCAGGGCGTCGAGCACGATGCGCGCTTGATCGCCGACGGTCAGACGGCCACTGGTAGAGGCCGGCAGGTACAGGTTCATGTACTGGTCGCTGGGGTCGATCAGCATCAATACCCGGCCGCCGGCACCCAGTACTTCACCGGGTTCGGCCAGGCGCAGCTGAATGATGCCGTTGATCGGCGCGCGCAGGCTGCTGTCGTCGATTTCGCTGGTGAGCTGCGCCACCTGGGCTTCGGCAGCTCCGATGGCAGCCTTGATGGCGGCCAACTGGGCACGGGCGGCGACCGCCGCTGCGTTTGCCGTGTCGAAGCGCGCCTGTTGCTGGTCAAGCAACTGCTGGCTGGCGTATTTGCGCTGGAAAATCTCGCGCACACGCTTGAGTTCCTGGCTGGCCAGCAGCAGTTCGCTCTGGCGCAGCTGCACGCTGGCCTGGGCGGCGGCGTAGTTTTCGCGGGCGCGCAGCACTTCGGCTTCGGCCTGGCTGCGTTGGGCTTCCAGGGTGCGTGTGTCGATACGTGCAAGTAATTGCCCGCGGGTTACCTTGTCACCTTCGTCGACCAGCACTTCGGCCAGGCGGCCGGGGATCTTGCTGGCGATTTGCACTTCGGTGGCTTCGAGGCGGCCATTGCCCATGCTCAGACCTTCAGGCAACTGGTCATGCAGCGACTTCCAGTACCCCAGCCCAGCGGCTGCCGCAAGCAGGGCGAGCAGCGCGGTGGCGAAGATTCTGGGGGCGTATCGGTTCATTGTTCTGCATCCTTGCGGTCATGCACACTGCATCATGGCCTGCGGCCATGCGTGGCGTGTTGACATTGGTCAAATCCATGACTGGGCCACAAGGCGGCCCCCTTTGGTTCATGACCTTAGCTGCAGTTTCAACGCAAAGCGACAATCACCGCCCATTGCTCCGCAGTCACCGGCATCACCGACAGACGGCTGCCCTTCTGTACCAGCGGCAGTTCGGCCAGGCCGGCCTGTTGCTTCAGCCGGCCCAGTTCCAGTACCCGTGGCAGCGTCTGCACATGGGCCACATCCACCGCACTCCACGGGTTCTTGTCCGGCGTGGCCTTGGCGTCGTAATAAGGGCTTTGCGGATCCAGCGCGGTCGGGTCCGGGTAGGCCGCGCGGGTGATTCTGGCAATGCCGGCAATGCCCGGTTGCGGGCAGCTGGAGTGGTAGAAGAAAAACTCGTCGCCAACGCTCATCGCGCGCAGAAAGTTACGTGCCTGATAGTTGCGCACGCCGTCCCAGCGCGCTTCGCCGAGGCGGCCAAGGGCTTCGATGGAGAGCTCGTCGGGCTCGGACTTCATCAGCCAGTAGGCCATGAAAGTGCTCCTGAAAAAGTTTGAAATAACCTGTTGCACGAAACCGACAGCCGGTTGACGTCAAGGTTTGCGTGTGGACGCAGGTTGTCGGAAAATGCGCCCCGTTAAAAGCGCGATGCTCCGGCGGTACCCAGAAAATCGCCGAGTACTGAACAGTTTGCCGGGGGGGCAATCTTCGATGAATCAACGCAACAAGCCAGACTTGCTGTGGGTCCTGGTGTTCATTTTCGGCCTGGGTGTGGTCACTACCGGTTATGCGCAAGGGTTCTGGGAGCGCAAGCTGGACAACGCCTACCAGATGCCGGTCGACGCCAGCCAGCCACAACGTTGATACCCCTCGCTGGCGCCCGTCAACGTGGCGCCAGGTACCAGCCGCGGTCCGAGACCGTGCCCTGCAGTGGTACATCCCAGCTGGCCTGCGCCAGCCGCTCGACCTTCTGGCATTCATGCGCCAGCCCTAACAGCAATGGCTTTTTCCAGGTCTGGCGACGCGCCTGGTAGGCCAGGCTGCGATCATAGAAGCCGCCGCCCATTCCCAGGCGCCCGCCCACTTCGTCGAAACCGACCAGCGGTAGCAGGATCAGGTCCAGCGACCAGATCGGGCGCTGGCGCTTGCGCTCGGTGACAGGCTCGGGAATGCGAAAGCGGTTGGGCTTGAGTTTTTCACCCTGGTCGAAGCGCTGGAATACCATGCGTGTGCGTGGCCAGGCGTGGAGTACCGGCAGGTAGACTCGCTTGCCACGGCGCTGGGCCTCGCGCAGCAGCAGGGCCGGGTCGATCTCGCCGTCATTGGGCAGGTACAGGGCAATGTGCCGGGCCCGGCGGAACAGCGGGTGTTGCGCCAGCTGGCGGTACAGGCCGACAGCGGCCTGGCGTTGCTGGGCCGGGGTGAGGGCGCGGCGGGCATTGCGCAGCAGGCGACGAAGCTGGGGGCGGGTGAGCGGCGCGGTGTCGGTCATGGCACGAGCGGTCCCAAGTGCGTTGGTCGGCATGGCCGACCAAAACGAATTGCCCGCCGGTAGAGGCGGGCAAGAGAATTCAGGCTCCCCGATAAGACCGCTATCGGTGTAGCCCTTGAACCCGAAAGTTCAAGGTGGAGATTGCAGGGGGCGTTAAGGCTTTCCGTCGGGCGGACATGCACACCGGCCCCAGCGTGCAACCCCCGTGGTTGTGCGTATCGGCTCAGGGACATAACCGACTGGCGCATCCCCCAGGGAGTGGCGCCAGTATAACAACCTCAGCCGATTTTGGTATCCGCATCGTCGGACAGCGCCTGGTCGACCCGCTCCAGCAGGTCGCGCACCTGTTCGCGGGTGGTGCCGCCGGCCGGCGCATCGTTGCGGTCTTCCTGGCGGTGCAGCATTTCGTGGGTGATGTTCAACGCCGCCATGACCGCGATGCGGTCGGCGCCGATCACCTTGCCGCTGCTGCGGATTTCGCGCATCTTGCCGTCCAGGTAGCGCGCCGCGCTGACCAGGTTGTTGCGCTCTTCCGGCGGGCAGATGATCGAGTATTCCTTGTCGAGGATCTGCACGGTGACGCTATTGCTTGAACTCATGAGTCTTGCTCCAGAGCCTTGAGGCGTAAAATCATCGACTCGACCTTGCGCCTGGCGATCTCGTTCTTTTCGATGAGGTGGGCGCGCTCTTCGCGCCAGGATTTTTCCTGAGCTACTAGGAGTGCATTTTGCCGTTTTAGTTGCTCGACGCGTTGGATCAGCAACTCGAATCGGCTCATCAGTGCCTGCAGGTCGTTCTCTTGCGTGGGTTGCACTCGATTCGCTCCGTCGTTGAGTCACCGTGGCGATGATGATGCCTCTCGCCGGGCGGCAACGGCCAGTGCCGATGGTCTTGGCGCGCCTGCCGGTGCTAGGATACAAGGTCTCCATTCTAGTCATTGCGCCGTCTGGCGCCTAGCTGCCCATGCCCAATACCCAATCGCCTTACGTTGCCTTCGCCATGCTGCTGTCCAGCAATGGCCATCCTGTCACCCCGGCCGAACTGCACGGCCTGCTGATCGGCCGCAGTTGCGCCGGTGCCGGCTTCGACGCCGAAGGCTGGCTGGCCGATGCCGCCCAGCTGCTGGAAACCGAGCCTGGCGACACGGTGCGCAACGCCCTGGTCGGCCTGCAGGAAATGGTCAAGGGCGAGCTGACCAGCGACGACATGGCAATCGTCCTGCTGCTGCCTTCCGACGACGCCGCCCTGGGCGACCGTGCCACCGCACTGGGCCAGTGGTGCCAGGGCTTCATTACCGGGTTCGGTCTGAATGCCGGGGGCAAGGACCTGTCCAGCGAGGCCAAGGAAGTGCTGCAGGACCTGGTGGCCATTTCCCAGGTCCAGGAAGCTCTCGAAGAGTCCGAGGATGGCGAGAGCGACTACATGGAGGTCATGGAATACCTGCGTGTGGCGCCGCTGCTGCTGTTCTCCGAGCTGGCCAAGCCGGCCGCCCCCGCGCCCAAGCCATCGCTGCACTGATCAACCGGGGTAGTCTGCCCATGAGCCACATTCCCAAGGCCGAATATGCCCGTCGGCGCAAGGCGCTGATGGCGCAGATGGTCCCCAACAGCATCGCCATCCTGCCCGCCGCTGCGGTTGCCATTCGTAACCGCGACGTCGAGCATGTGTACCGCCAGGACAGCGACTTCCAGTACCTCAGCGGCTTTCCGGAGCCGGAGGCAGTGATTGCGCTGATTCCGGGGCGCGAGCATGGCGAATACGTGCTGTTCTGCCGTGAACGCAACCCCGAGCGCGAGCTGTGGGACGGCCTGCGCGCCGGCCAGGAGGGCGCGGTGCGCGACTTCGGCGCCGACGATGCCTTCCCCATCACCGATATCGACGAGATCCTGCCGGGCCTGATCGAAGGCCGTGAGCGGGTCTACAGCGCCATGGGCAGCAACCCTGAATTCGACCGCCGGCTGATGGACTGGATCAACGTGATCCGCTCCAAGGCACGCCTGGGCGCCCAGCCGCCGAACGAGTTCGTTGCGCTGGATCATCTGCTGCACGACATGCGTCTGTATAAATCAGCGGCGGAAGTGAAGGTGATGCGCGCTGCCGCAGACATTTCGGCACGCGCCCACGTGCGGGCCATGCAGGCCTGTCGGGCCGGGCTGCATGAATACAGCCTGGAAGCCGAACTGGATTACGAGTTCCGCAAGGGTGGGGCGAAGATGCCGGCCTACGGCTCGATCGTCGCGGCCGGGCGCAATGCCTGCATCCTGCATTATCAGCAGAACGACGCCCCGCTCAAGGATGGCGACCTGGTGCTGATCGATGCCGGCTGCGAGATCGACTGCTACGCCAGCGACATCACCCGTACCTTCCCGGTCAGCGGGCGTTTTTCGCCCGAGCAGAAGGCCATCTACGAGCTGGTGCTCAAGGCCCAGGCCGCGGCGTTTGCCGAAATTGCTCCGGGCAAGCACTGGAACCACGCCCACGAGGCGACCGTGCGGGTCATCACCGAGGGCCTGGTGGAACTGGGCCTGCTCGAAGGCGACGTGCAGGCGCTGATCGACAGTGAGGCCTATCGCGCCTTCTACATGCACCGCGCCGGGCACTGGCTGGGCATGGATGTGCATGACGTGGGTGAGTACAAGGTTGGCGGCGAATGGCGGGTGCTTGAACCCGGCATGGCGCTGACCGTCGAGCCGGGCATCTATATCGGCGCCGACAATCAGGCCGTGGCGAAGAAGTGGCGCGGCATCGGTGTAAGAATCGAGGATGACGTGGTGGTGACCAGGCAAGGCTGTGAAATCCTGACTTCGGGCGTGCCGCGCACGGTCGTCGAGATCGAGGCGCTGATGCAGGCTGCGCGCAAGGACGCCGCATGAACCGGGTGAATCTGGCGATCATCGGTGGCGGCCTGGTCGGGGCAAGCCTGGCCCTGGCCTTGCAGGCCGGGGCCAAGGCGCGCGGCTGGAAAGTCCTGCTGATCGAGCCGTTCGCCCCCGGCGACAACTTTCAGCCCAGCTACGATGCGCGTTCGTCGGCGCTGTCGTTCGGCACCCGGCAGATCTACCAGCAGTTGGGCTTGTGGCAGGCGATCGAGCGCCGCGCCGAGCCGATCCGACAGATTCACGTTTCCGACCGCGGGCGCTTCGGCGCTACTCGCCTGGATGCCCAGGAAGAGGGTGTGCCGGCGCTGGGCTACGTGGTGGAAAACGCCTGGTTGGGCCAATGCCTGTGGCAAGGGCTGGACAGCGAAGTTGTGAGCTGGCGCTGCCCGGCGGAAGTGACCTCGATGCAGGCAATCGAAGGTGGTTACCGGTTGCTGCTGAACGATGACACCCCGCTGGAATGTGACCTGGCGGTGCTCGCCGACGGCGGCCGCTCCGGCCTGCGCGAACAGCTGGGCATCCATGTGCGCCACACGCCTTACCAACAAAGCGCGTTGATCGCCAATGTCACCCCGGGCGAGGCCCACGGCGGCCAGGCCTTCGAGCGGTTCACCGAAGACGGCCCCATGGCCTTGCTGCCGCTGCCGGAAAACCGCTGCGCCCTGGTCTGGACGCGCCAGGGCATGGATGCGCGGCGCCTGGCCGATATCGACGAGCGCCAGTTCCTGCGTGAGTTGCAGGCAGTGTTCGGCTACCGCCTGGGCGCGCTGCGCCAGGTCGGTGCGCGGCACCTCTATCCGCTGTCGCTGATCGAGGCCGAGGAGCAGGTGCGGCCGCATCTGGTGGTGCTGGGCAACGCCGCGCACAGCCTGCACCCCATCGCCGGGCAGGGCTTCAACCTGTCGCTGCGTGACGTGCAGGCGCTGGCCGAGGCACTGCTGGCCGGCCCGCAGCGGCCTGGCGACCTGACCACCTTGCAGGCTTATCAACAGCGCCAGCGCCTGGACCAGGCCCTGACCATCGGTTTTTCCGATCAGGTTACCCGCCTGTTTGGCAGCAGCCAGCCGTTGCTGGCCGCCGGACGCAACCTCGGGCTGCTCGGGCTCGACCTGCTGCCGCCGGCGAAAAGCTGGTTTGCCCGCCAGGCCATGGGCCTGGGTACCCGCCCAGATTCGCGGGGGCAGGCATGACCGCTGATGCACGCCGGCTGGCGTGCCGCGCGCGCCTGTTGCGCTGGCGCCTGAACCTGTTCCCGCCGCACCTCGGCGCCGGTATTCGCGTGCAGCACATCAGCGCTGACCTGCGTAGCGTCAAGGTAGCGATGAAGCTGACCCGCTGGAACCGCAACTACGTCGGTACCCAGTGCGGCGGCAGCCTGTACGGCATGGTCGACCCGTTCTACATGCTCTTGCTGATCGAGCAGCTGGGGCGCGACTACATTGTCTGGGACAAGGCCGCCAGTATCGATTTCATTTCACCGGGCAAAGGCCCGGTGTATGCCGAACTCCACGTCGATGACGCGTTGCTGGACGAGATCCGTCAGCAGACCGCCACCGGCAAGAAGTGCCTGCCGCGGTTGCAGGTCGATATTCGCGACGGCGCCGGCGAGCTGGTGGCGCGTGTCGACAAAACCCTTTATGTGCGGCTCAAGCCGCAAGCGAGGCTGGCGTAAGGCATGGAAATGCGCGCAGATCTGTTGATTGTCGGTGCCGGTATGGTCGGCAGCGCCCTGGCCCTGGCGTTACGCCACAGCGGCCTGCAAGTCCTCTTGCTCGACGGCGGCCCGCTGGCGGTCAAGCCGTTCGATGCCCAGGCCCCGTTCGAACCGCGAGTCAGTGCGCTGTCGGCGGCCAGCCAGCGCATCCTCGAGCGCCTGGGCGCCTGGGATGGCATTGCCCGGCGGCGTGCCACGCCTTACTCGGACATGCACGTATGGGATGGCAGCGGTACCGGCCAGATTCACTTCTCGGCCGCCAGCGTGCATGCCCAGGTACTTGGCCATATCGTCGAGAACCGGGTGGTGCAGGATGGCCTGCTGGAGCGCCTGCATGACAGCGATATCGGTCTGCTGGCCAATGCGCGGCTCGAACAGCTGCGCCGCTCAGGCGATGAATGGCTGCTGAGCCTGGCCGATGGCCGCCGGCTGCGCGCGCCGCTGGTGATTGCGGCCGACGGCGCCAACTCGGCAGTGCGGCGCCTGGCTGGCTGCGAAACCCGCGAGTGGGATTACCTGCACCATGCCATCGTCACCAGCGTGCGCTGCAGCGCCAGGCACCAGGCCACGGCCTGGCAGCGGTTCACCGATGAAGGGCCGTTGGCGTTCCTGCCGTTGACCCGCGATGGCCAGCAGGACTGGTGCTCGATCGTCTGGTCGACCACGCCGGAGCATGCCGAGCAGTTGATGGCCTTGGACGAAGTGGCTTTCGTCAAGGCCCTGCAGCAGGCTTTCGAGGGGCGCCTGGGGGATGTGCTGCAGGCCGACCCGCGGCTGTGCGTGCCGTTGCGCCAGCGCCATGCCAAGCGCTATGTGGATGAAGGCCTGGCCTTGATCGGCGATGCTGCGCACACCATTCACCCGTTGGCCGGGCAGGGTGTCAACCTGGGCTTCCTCGATGCTGCCGTGCTGGCCGAGGTGCTGGTCAATGCCTGCGAGCGTGGCGAGCGGCTGGCGGATGTAAAGGTGCTCAGCCGTTACGAGCGTCGGCGCATGCCGCACAACCTGGCGCTGATGGCGGCGATGGAAGGGTTCGAGCGGTTGTTCCAGGCCAATCCGCTGCCGTTGCGCTGGTTACGTAACACTGGCTTGAAGCTGGTGCAGCAGATGCCGGAGGCCAAGGCGCTGTTCGTGCGCCAGGCGCTGGGTTTGACCGGTGATCTGCCGGATCTCGCCAAGGCATGAGATTGCTGAAAACTGTGGGAGCGGGCAAGCCCGCGAAACAGGCAACGCGGTGTATGGCACCGGCTTTGCCGGTGTTCGCGGGCTTGTCCGCTCCCACAGGAGCCTCGCAACTGTTATCCCTCTGCAACATCCAGTAACGGCTAGGTAGATGAGCGGGAAAATGGGATTCACTACCATTTGCGCCTCTCATACGATCCGAGGAGCGCTTTCCATGTTGCCACGCAAGCCCCTACTGGCCGCCCTGGCCCTGACCCTGTTCGGCGGCACTGCCCAGGCGGCGGACGAAGTGGTGGTGTACTCCTCGCGCATCGACGAGCTGATCAAACCGGTATTCGATGCCTATACCGCCAAGACCGGGGTGAAGATCAAGTTCATCACCGACAAGGAAGCCCCGCTGATGCAACGCATCAAGGCCGAGGGTGACAACGGCGTGGCCGACCTGCTGCTGACCGTCGATGCCGGCAACCTGTGGCAGGCCGAGCAGATGGGCATCCTGCAGCCGATCAAGTCCGCAATCATCGACCAGAACATCCCGCCGCAGTACCGCGCGTCGTCGCATGACTGGACCGGCCTGAGCCTGCGCGCGCGCACCATCATCTATTCCACCGAGCGGGTCAAGCCGGAGGAATTGAGCACCTATGAAGCGCTGGCCGACAAGCAATGGGAGGGCCGCCTGTGCCTGCGTACGGCGAAGAAGGTGTACAACCAGTCGCTGACTGCCACCCTGATCGAGACCCACGGTGAGGCGAAGACCGAGCAGATCGTCAAAGGCTGGGTCAACAACCTGTCCACCGACGTGTTCTCCGATGACAACGCAGTAATCCAGGCCATCGAGGCTGGCCAGTGCGACGTGGGCGTGGTCAACACCTATTACTATGGCCGTCTGCACCAGCAGAACCCGAAACTGCCGGTGAAGATCTTCTGGCCCAACCAGGGCGACCGTGGCGTGCACGTGAACCTGTCCGGCATCGGCCTGACCAGGCATGCGCCACACCCGGAGGCGGCGAAGAAGCTGGTGGAGTGGATGACCGGTGAAGAGGCGCAAAAGCTGTTTGCCGATATCAACCAGGAGTTCCCGGCCAACCCGAAGGTCAAGCCATCGGACGAAGTGGCAGCGTGGGGGAGCTTCAAGGCGGACAGCATTCCGGTGGAAATCGCCGGCAAGCGCCAGGCTGAAGCGATTCGCTTGATGGACCGGGCTGGCTGGAACTAAGCGCCAGGCTTTATCCTTCCGGGGCTTATCAGGCCTTTTCGCGGGCACGCCCGCTCCCACCGGTTGCCCACTGCCGTCGACGCATGTGGGGTCCCTGTGGGAGCGGGCATGCCCGCGAACGACCGCAAGGCGGTCGCAAATCATCCGTAGAGACATTCTAGTTGCCGCACACCGCCCAACGCCGCTGGTACCTCCCGGTCGCCCTGACCGCCGCCCTGGTGCTTCTGCCCCTGAGCGTGCTGCTGCTGTCGTGGCAGTCGGTCGACCTGCAGATCTGGTCGCACCTGCTCGACACCCAGATGAGCCGCCTCTTGGGCAATACCCTGACGCTGGTGGCGGGTGTAGGCACCGGCGTCACGCTGCTGGGCGTCAGCCTGGCCTGGCTGACCAGCCTCTGCGAGTTCCCCGGCCGGCGCTGGCTGGACTGGGCGCTGATGCTCCCGTTCGCCATCCCTGCCTACGTGCTGGCGTTCGTCTTTGTCGGCCTGCTGGACTTCGCCGGCCCGGTACAGAGTGCCCTGCGCGAAGTGTTCGGGCCCATGCGCCTGCCGCGGGTGCGCTCCACCGGTGGGGTGATCGTCGTGCTGGTGCTGGTGTTCTACCCCTATGTCTACCTGCTGGCGCGCACTGCCTTCCTGGCCCAGGGCAAGGGCCTCATGGAGGCCGCCCGGGTGCTCGGCCTGTCTCCCTTGCAAGCCTTCTGGCGCGTGGCGCTGCCCATGGCGCGGCCGGCTATCGGCGCAGGGATTGCCCTGGCGCTGATGGAAACCCTGGCGGACTTCGGTGCCGTGGCGGTATTCAACTTCGACACCTTCACCACCGCCATCTACAAGACCTGGTACGGCTTCTTCAGCCTGTCCAGCGCAGCCCAGTTGGCCAGCCTGCTGTTGCTGGCGGTGATGCTGGTGCTGTACGGCGAGCGCCGGGCCCGGGGCGCCAGCCGCAGCGGCAATGAGCGGCCGCGCGGGCAGGCGCTGTACCACCTGCGCGGGGTCAAGGCGTTGTTGGCCAGTGGCTGGTGCCTGCTGGTGTTCGCCTGCGCTTTCATCATCCCGCTGCTGCAACTGCTGACCTGGTTCTGGCAGCGTGGCCGGCATGACCTGGACGAGCGCTACGTCGGCCTGGTACTGCATACCCTGTACCTGGGCGGCATGGCGGCACTGGTCACGGTAAGCGTGGCGCTGCTGCTGGCCTTCGCACGGCGCCAGGCGCCGACGGGGACTATTCGCGCTGGAGTCGGGCTGGCCAACCTGGGCTATGCCTTGCCCGGGTCAGTGCTGGCGGTGTCGATCATGCTGGCCTTCAGCCACCTCGATAACCAGCTGGTCATCCCGTTGTCCAGCTGGCTGGGTGGGGCCGGCAAGCCGCTGTTGCTGGGCAGCCTTGCCGCTTTGCTGCTGGCGTATCTGGTGCGCTTCATCGCGGTGGCCTACGGGCCGCTGGAAAGCAGCCTGGAGCGTATCCGTCCGTCACTTCCCGAGGCATCGCGCAGCCTGGGTGTCGGCGGCATGGGATTGTTTTTCAAGGTGTATCTGCCACTGCTGGTACCGGGTGCCCTCAGTGCCGCCTTGCTGGTGTTCGTCGATGTACTCAAGGAAATGCCGGCAACCCTGCTGATGCGCCCGTTCGGCTGGGACACCCTGGCCGTGCGGGTGTTCGAGATGACCAGCGAGGGTGAGTGGGCGCGTGCATCGCTGCCAGCGCTGACCCTGGTGCTGGTGGGACTGCTGCCGGTCATCGGCCTGATCCGCCGTTCGGCTCGTCGACCCGGTCACAGTCACTAAGGGTGTCAGCCCGCGCCCTTGCGGCTACAATGCGCGGCACTCGCGCGGCGGGTCCTACACAAGAAGAGCTGACGACCCAACGTCATCGACCGCCGCCGCTTCGCCACGCCCGGAAGGAGAAACCCATGGGACAGCGCACGCTTTTGTATGACCTGCACCTGGCGCTGGGCGCCAAGACGGTCGATTTCGGTGGCTGGGACATGCCCCTGCACTATGGCTCGCAGGTCGAGGAGCACCATCAGGTGCGCAGCGATTGCGGGGTGTTCGATGTTTCCCACATGACCGTTATCGATGTCGACGGCAGCGACGCCACTGTCTGGTTGCAGCGCCTGCTGGCCAACGACGTGGCCCGTCTCGACGATATCGGCAAGGCGCTGTATAGCCCGTTGCTGCAGGAGCAGGGCAAGGTCATCGACGACCTGATCGTCTACCGCACCGAAACCGGCTACCGCCTGGTCACCAACGCCGCCACCCGGGCCAGGGTACTCGATTGGCTGGCAGCACAACGTGCCGGTTATGCCGTGGACTTCCGGGTCCGCCCCGACCTGGCCATCCTTGCCATCCAGGGCCCGCATGCACGCGAGAAGGTGGCCGCCTTGCTCAGCCCCGCGCGCGCCGCGCTGATTCGCGAACTGCGCCCGTTCGAGGGCGTTGCCGAAGGCGACTGGTTCATTGCCCGCACCGGTTATACCGGTGAAGACGGCCTGGAGATCATCCTTCCTGGCGAGCAGGCTGTGGCCTTCTTCAACGACCTGGTCGGCGCGGGTATTGCCCCAAGTGGCCTTGGCGCCCGCGATACCCTGCGTCTGGAAGCCGGCATGAACCTGTACGGCCAGGACATCGACGAAACACATACCCCGCTCACTTCCAATCTGGGCTGGAGCATCGCCTGGGAGCCTGCCGAGCGCAACTTCATCGGCCGCGCCGGCCTGCTGGCAGAAATCGAACACGGTGTGCAGGAGAAACTGGTCGGCCTGGTGCTGGAAGAGCGCGGTGTGCTGCGTGCCCACCAGGTGGTCCGGGTGGCGGGAATTGGCGAAGGGGAGATCACCAGTGGTAGTTTCTCGCCTACGCTGAGCAAGTCCATTGCCCTTGCACGCGTACCCATGGCCACCGGCGACCGGGCCGAGGTGGAAATTCGCGGTAAGTGGTACCCGGTGCGGGTGGTCAAACCGACCTTCGTGCGCCACGGCAAAATCCTGATCTGAACCATTATTAACCGGCGGGTGTACCGCTGAGCCAATCGAGGAATTCAAGACATGAGCGATATCCCTAGCGACCTGCGTTTTGCCGAGAGCCATGAGTGGGCCCGCCTGGAAGCCGACGGCACCGTGACCGTCGGCATCAGCGACCACGCCCAGCAAGCCTTGGGTGACGTGGTGTTCGTTGAACTGGCCGAGGTCGGCAAGGCGTTTGGCGCTGGCGACGCTGCGGGTGTGGTCGAATCGGTGAAGGCCGCTTCGGACATCTACGCCCCGGTGGGTGGCGAAGTGATCGCGGTCAACGAAGAGCTGGCCGACAGCCCTGAACTGCTCAATGAAGACCCTTACGGGGCATGGATCTTCAAACTGAAGCCAAGCAACCCGGCCGAGCTGGACAAGCTGCTGGATGCGGCCGGCTACGCAGCCGCGATCGGCGAGTGATACCGCGTCGCCTTCTTCGCGGCTAAAGCCGCTCCCACAGCTACTGCACAGCGGCTGATACCTGTGCGGTCCCTGTGGGAGCAACTGTCTTGCTCAAATGTTCAAAGCTGGGGTTATTCCTGTGGGGGGCTTTAGCCGCGAAGAGGGCGGGCCTGCCAGCAAGTTTCCCCGCACAGTCGGCAATCCCTTCCTAGACTTGTAAGTCTCCATGAGAGCTGGCCTAGGAAGAGAGCGTCGTCATGTCCCAGTCGCCATCCCTGCATCAACTGCAAGAGCCCAACCCTTTCCTGCGTCGCCACCTGGGCCCCGATGCCGCAGAGCAGCAGGCTATGCTCAGTGCGCTTGGCGTTGCCAGCCGCAGTGAGCTGATCGAGCAGACCGTACCCCCGGACATCCGCCTCGATCGCCCGCTCGACTTGCCCCCTGCGCTGGACGAACAAGCCGCCCTGGCCAAACTCGCCGGCTACGCCGAACAGAACCAGGTCTGGACCAGCCTGATCGGCATGGGCTACCACGGCACCATCACGCCGACGGTCATCCTGCGCAACGTGCTGGAAAACCCCGGCTGGTACACCGCCTATACCCCCTATCAGCCCGAAATCGCCCAAGGCCGGCTGGAGGCGTTGCTGAACTTCCAGCAGATGGTCATCGACCTTACCGGGCTGGCCCTGGCCAATGCCTCGCTGCTCGACGAGGCTACTGCTGCCGCCGAAGCCATGGCGTTGGCCAAGCGGGTGGCGCGAAACAAGAGCAACGCTTTCTTTGCCGACGAACATTGCCACCCGCAGACCCTGTCGGTACTCAAAACCCGCGCCGAGGGGTTCGGCTTCGAGTTGATCGTCGACTCTGTGGACAACCTTGGCAAACACACGGTGTTCGGTGCTTTGCTGCAGTACCCCGACACTCATGGCGAAGTACGCGACCTGCGCCCGCTGATCGAGCAGTTGCACAGCCAGCATGCACTGGCCTGCGTGGCAGCGGACCTGCTCAGCCTGGTGGTGCTGGCGCCGCCGGGCGAACTGGGTGCCGACGTGGTACTGGGCTCGACCCAGCGCTTTGGTGTGCCAATGGGTTACGGCGGCCCCCACGCGGCTTACTTTGCCTGTCGCGACGACTACAAGCGGGCCATGCCGGGGCGCATCATCGGCGTGTCGCGTGATGCCCGTGGCAACACCGCCCTGCGCATGGCGCTGCAAACCCGCGAGCAGCATATCCGCCGCGAAAAGGCCAACTCCAACATCTGTACGGCGCAAGTGCTGCTGGCCAACATTGCCGGCTTCTACGCGGTTTACCACGGCCCTGAGGGCCTGCAACGCATCGCCCAGCGCGTGCATCGGCTGACCTTCATCCTGGCAGCGGGCCTCGAAGCCAAGGGCATCCCACGGCTCAACCAGCATTTCTTCGACACGCTTACCGTGGAGGTAGGCGGCGCCCAGGCGGCCATCATCGAAAGCGCCGAAGCTGCGCAGATCAACTTGCGTATTCTCGGCCGCGGGCGTCTCGGTGTGAGCCTCGACGAGACCTGCACGGAGCAGACGGTACTGCGCTTGCTGGACATCTTCCTGGGTGTGGACCACGGGCTGGACATTGCCGCGCTCGACCAACTCGCCCTGCCCGAAGGGATTCCAGCGAGCCTGGTGCGGCGCACGCCGTTCCTCGCTCACCCGGTATTCAACCTGCACCACAGCGAAACCGAGATGTTGCGCTACCTGAAGCAGCTGGAAAACAAGGACCTGGCGCTGAACCAGTCGATGATCCCGCTGGGCTCGTGCACCATGAAGCTCAACGCCACCAGCGAGATGATCCCTATCACCTGGCCGGGCTTTGCCCAGTTGCACCCGTTTGCCCCGGCCGCCCAGGCCACCGGATACAAGGCGATGATCGACGAACTGGAGAGTTGGTTGTGCGCCATTACCGGCTTCGATGCCATCTGCATGCAGCCCAATTCCGGTGCCCAGGGCGAATATGCTGGGCTGATGGCCATCACCCGCTACCACCGCAGCCGTCACCAGCCGCAACGCACCTTGTGCCTGATCCCGTCGTCAGCCCATGGTACCAATCCGGCCTCGGCGCAGATGGCCGGCATGGAGGTGGTGATCGTTGATTGCGATGACCATGGCAACGTTGACCTGGCCGACCTCAAGGCCAAGGCGCAAGCCGCCGCAGACCGCCTGTCGTGCCTGATGATCACCTACCCGTCGACCCACGGTGTATACGAAGAGGGCATTCGCGAAATCTGTGAAGTGGTGCACCAGCACGGCGGTCAGGTGTACATGGATGGTGCCAACCTCAATGCCCAGGTGGGCTTGGCTCGCCCAGCGGATATTGGCGCCGACGTTTCCCACATGAACTTGCACAAGACCTTTTGCATCCCTCACGGCGGTGGTGGCCCCGGCATGGGCCCGATCGGCATCCGCGAGCATCTCAAGCCGTTTGTCGCCAGCCACCCGGTGGTGCCGGTGCCGGGCCTGGACCCGAACAACCATGCGGTCAGCGCCGCCCCCTGGGGCAGTGCGAGCATCCTGCCGATCAGCTGGATGTACATCGCCATGATGGGCCCGCAGCTGGCTGATGCCAGCGAAGTGGCGATCCTTTCGGCCAACTACCTGGCCAGTCAGTTAAGCAGTGCCTTCCCGGTGCTCTACCGTGGTCGCAACCAGCGGGTGGCGCATGAGTGCATCCTCGACCTGCGGCCGCTGAAAGCACTGACCGGCATCAGCGAAGAGGACGTGGCCAAGCGCCTGATGGATTACGGCTTCCATGCGCCGACCATGTCCTTCCCGGTGCCGGGCACGCTGATGGTCGAGCCGACCGAAAGTGAGTCGAAGGCCGAACTGGACCGGTTCGTCGAGGCGATGCTGGCGATTCGCGCGGAAATCGGCGAAGTGCAGGAGGGCAACTGGCCGGCGGAAAATAATCCGCTCAAGCATGCGCCGCATACGCTGGCAGACGTGCTCGGGGTGTGGGACAGGCCCTATAGCCTGGAGCAGGCGGTGGCGCCCAGTGCTCACGTGCGCCAGCACAAGTACTGGCCGGCGGTGAACCGGGTCGACAATGTTTATGGGGACAGGAATCTGTTCTGTGCTTGTGTGCCGGTGGAGGCTTACCGCTGATTGTGGTTTGCCTGTGCCGGCCTCTTCGCGGGTAAACCCACTCCCACAGGAAGTGTACAAGTTTTGAATATTGTGCAGTACCTGTGGAACGGGTTCACCCGCGAAGCAGGCGACGCGGTTACTCGGCTACCGCGTTCTTGGCCAGAATGGCATTGGCCAGTTCCATGTCGCTGGCCTGCAGGCCCGGGTTCTCTGCGCGGGCCTGACGAATTGCCGCTTCCAGGAACGGCCCACGAATCGCGCCTTCGCTGGCCACGAAGCTGCCGGCGTCGTCCTGCGCCGCCATCACCAGCTTGTGGTCCCCCGAGGTCAGGTAGCTCGATGCTGTGGTGGCACCGGTGGTCATCACGTTACGCCAGAAGGTATCGGCCATGGCCGAGCCAACAGGCAGCGAAAGCAAGGCAGCGGCGGCGATGGCGGTTTTGAGACGCATGTTGAAACACCTCGAAAGGGGTGGGGGTTGAAGATGCGCGGTTGGAGTGGCGGTAAAGGGGTAAGTTCCTTGAATACAAGGCGTTTTTTCTCACGAACAGGCCCGTAGCACTTCCTCTTCCCGGGTCTGCCCACAGGCCACCTTGGCTTCCCCGCAAGCGCGCAGGTCGAGCAGGCCATCGGCCTTTGCCTGGCGCCGCAAACTGGCCAGATCGCTGCCTGGGCCTATCAGGGCTCGCAGGCTGTCGCTGGGCACCAGCAGTTCGAACAACCCGGTGCGGCCGTGAAACCCGGTGCCCCGGCAGGTACGGCATGGCTGGCCGCCGGTCGCAGTCAGTGCGCCGCGACAATCCGCGCACAAGGTGCGCACCAGGCGCTGGGCCATCACACCGACCAGCGTCGCCTTGATCAGGTAGTCGGCTACGCCCAGCTCTTGCAGGCGGGTGATTGCACTACAGGCATCGTTGGTATGCAGGGTGGACAGCACCAGATGACCGGTCAGCGCCGCCTGAACCGCTACCAGGGCCGTCTCTCGGTCGCGAATTTCGCCGATCATGATGATATCTGGGTCCTGACGCAGCAGTGCCCGTACACCGTTGGCAAAGCCGAGGTCCAGCGCGGGCTGCACCTGCAACTGGTTGAAGGCAGGCTCCAGGCGCTCGATAGGGTCCTCGATGGTGCACAGGTTGACTTGTGGCGTGGCCAGCAGCTTGAGGCTGGCATACAACGTGCTGGTCTTGCCGGAACCGGTCGGCCCGGTGACCAGGATGATGCCCTGGCGCTGTCGCAGCAGGCCATGCCACTGGGCCAGTTGCGGCCCTTCCAGGCCAAGGCGATCGAAACCTTCCTGCAGTTGGTGCGGGTCGAACAGGCGCAACACCAGTTTCTCGCCGAACGGTGTTGGCAATGTCGACAGCCTCAGTTCCACCTCGGCGCCACCCGGCAGGCTGCTTTGCAGGCGGCCATCCTGCGGCCGGCGTTTTTCCGCGACGTCCATGCGCGCCAGATGTTTCAGGCGGCTGACCAGGGCCAGGGTAACCCCGGCGGGGAAGGCATACACGCAGTGCAGTAGACCATCGATGCGATAGCGCAGCTGGCCCTGCTCGCGGCGGGGTTCCAGGTGGATATCGCTGGCGCGCTGTTCGATGGCGTACTGCAGCAGCCAGTCGACGATATGCACGATATGGGCGTCGTCGGCGCTGGCCTCGGCCTGGCGCTTGCCCAGTTCCAGCAGTTGTTCGAGTTCACCGAGGCTGGCCGACTGCTGGTTTTGCGCACCCTTGACCGACTGAGCCAGCCGGTGGAATGACTGCCCTGCCTGACGAATCTGCAACGGGCTGGCCAGCACGCGACGTATCGGCCGGCCCAGGCTACGGGCCAGGTCGGCCTGCCAGTCATCCTGGTACGGCTGGGCGCTGGCGACTGTGACACCGCTGTCGTCGGCGGCGACGATGAGAATGCCATGGCGCTGGGCGAAGGCAGGGGAGATCAGGCCGCTGATCTGCGTCAGGTCAAGTTGCATCGGGTCGATGCGCAGGTAGGGCTGGCCGACCTTGTCGGCCAACCATCGGCAAAGGCGATCCAGGTCCAGGGGCTGGCCGGGGTGCTGGCGGTCCTCCAGGGCGCAGGCGGCGATCTGCTCCAGTGGGTGGGCGCCGGGGTGGGTGTTGGCGTGTTCGAGTACTGGCAGCGTGTCGTTGGCGTGCAGGTGCTGGTCGGCGAGCAGGGCCTGGAGCACCCGCCTGAGGTCGAGTGCCGGATTGTCGGGGGTGTGCATTGGCGCGTCCGTGCTTGATGAAGAAGTGCTGATCAAGCCTAGCCGGCCGCTGGAAAGTGGCTGGAGTGAAGGGTTTCTGAATCTTGCCGTTTACTGGCCTGTGGTACCCCTTCGCAGGTAAACCAGTTTCCGCAGAACAGCGAACCGTTCAGACCACTGCCAGCTCCACCCGCTGCAGGTTGGTCAGGCTCACCTCGCCCACGCACACCAGATTGCGCAGCTTCTGCGCGATCACCTCGGCCCGGTGCCAGCTCAGCCCGCCGATGCCGACTTCGATATCCAGCCAGTCATCCTGTTGGCTGACCTGCACGCTGTGCGGGGTCAGGAATTGCAGGGCAAACAGGTTGAGCACCCGGCACAGGCTGTCAGGCTCGGCCTCGGCCTGCAGGCGGTAGTGCACGGTGCTATGGGCATTGGTGGCGGCCCAGGCGTCGGTTCGGGGTTGTGCGTTCATGCTGGTCTCCACAGATGTGGGAGAATTTTTGCAGGTTGGCAGCGGTATTTTTTCGCTATGATTCACCCATTTTGCGTTGTATACGAATAGAAATATTCATTCGAAAACGCTTTGGAGAATAGTCAATGCATAGCGAGCTGGATGCCTACGACCGCCGTATCCTCGAACTCTTGCAGGAGGACGCTTCGCTCTCCAGCGCACAGATCGCAGAACGCGTGGGGCTGTCGCAATCGCCGTGCTGGCGACGCATCCAGCGTCTGAAGGAGGAGGGGGTAATCCGCGGGCAGGTGACGTTGCTGGACCGCAAGAAGGTCGGCCTGAATACGCAAATCTTCGCCGAAGTGAAGCTGAATGCTCACGGACGCTCCAATTTCACCGAGTTCACCGAGGCGATCCGCGGGTTTCCAGAGGTGCTGGAGTGCTATGTGCTGATGGGGTCGGTGGATTTTCTGCTGCGGATCGTCACGTCGGATATCGAGGCCTATGAGCGGTTCTTCTTCGAAAAACTGTCGAACGTGCCGGGTATCCAGGAGGTGAACTCGATCGTGGCGCTGTCGGAGATCAAGTCCACCACCAGCCTGCCACTGTCGCGGTGAAGCCGCTTCAAGGCCGTTGACCCCTGTGGAAGCGGCCTTGCGTCGCGAAGGGGGCACGAAGGGGCCCCGGCGATATCAGCTTGATGCTTGCATCGTGGGGGCGCTTCGCCCCCCCCTTTTTCGCGACACAAGGCCGTTCCTACGAATCAGAAGGGCTCAAGCCTTGAGCAAGTGCTTCCAGCCGCGGCTCTGGTCGACTACCCGGGCCTGCTCGACACGGGCTTCCAGAACCTCATCGCTGATCGGCTGCTCGGCCAGCTCGTGCAGTTTCTTCAGGTCGCCATACAGGCGGTCCATCTGTGGCGCCTCCAGCACCTGGCGGGCATGGTGCAGCCAGGCCAGCAGCTGCTCGATACGTGGCAATTGCTCGGCCAGGTCTTCCGGGCGCTGGGTGTACAGCGGCAGCTTCAACGCACGGCCCTCTTCACCCAGCAGGTGTGCCAGCCAGCTGGCCAGTTGCGCCTTGCCCTGGCGTTCGCCACGGCCTTTGCGTTCAACGGTCCAGGCACGGGCCAGCAGCCAGCGCGAGGTTTCCAGCGAGAACTGGCCCCAACGCACGTCTTCCAGCTCTTCGGCGAACTGCTCGGGTGCCGCGCGGCGGATATCTTCGTCATCGTTACCGGCCTGCACCAGCGGGCGCCAGTCTTCCAGCAGGGCATCGAGGCTGCTGCGCAGCTCGCGGGTGGTGGCGCGTGGGGCGGCCTGGCCCAGGCTGGCGGTAAGAGCACGCAGCTCGCTCAGGCACTCGACCCAGTCCTGCAGCAGGCGCCAGTGACCGTTGTGGCGGTACTGCTCGGCCAGGCGCTGGCTGCTGCCCAGCAGTTGCCAGGCCAGTGCGGCATAGGCATCGTCCACGGCGGTTTCGGCTTCCAGCTCGGCGTTTGGCAGGCCCAGCTCGTAGCTGTCCGGCTCCAGCAGGCGGTAGCCACGCTCGGCCTTGCTGATATCGCAGGGCATCAGCGGCAGGCTGGCGGCCAGCTCGGCAGCCAGTTCCAGCAGGGCCTGCGGTTCACCTTCGCGCAGTTCCAGCTCCAGCTCGCAGATCTCTTCCTTGCGCTTGCCGGCGATTACGAGGCCTTGGTCAAGCGCCGCCTCGATCACCACCTTGCTCTTGCCACGGCCCCAGGCGATTTCGGCGTATTCACGGCTGAAGTCGGTGGTGAACAGCGGTTTGATGGTTTTCTTGTCGAGGTTGGCCAGTTGCGCGGGCCAGCAGGTGGCGTCGAGCTTTTTCAGGTCGAGCTTGACCTTGTCCAGTGGCCATTCGTACTCATTGCGCTCGGACAGGCCGGCGACGCTCTGGCCGCGGCACTTGAGGGTCTGGATGATGGCCTCGCCGTCGCGGCGCAGGCGCAGGGCGACACGGGCGGCGGAAAGCTCGCGCTCGGGGGTGTCGAAGTACTGGTTGAGCAGTTCGCGGGTCTGCCAGCCGGACTTGTTGCGCTTTTTCAGCAGAGGGTGCTCGCGCAGGGCGGCAAGGGTCTCGCGGCTGGCGCGGAGCTTGAGTTCGGTTTCTTTGTGCATCACAGGCTCGAAGGAGGGGCGTGGTTGGCGGAGAGTCTACAGCAGTCGGCCGCCAACGGTTTATTCCAGACAGCGGATAGTCCTATGATGGGGCACGTTTCCGAGGAGTACGGGCATGCCGTTGCCAACGTTGAAAGACCAGTTTGCCGCCTTGATCGCCGCGCCCTCGGTCAGTTGCACCCAGCCAGCACTGGACCAGTCCAACCGTCAGGTCATCGACCTGCTGGCCGGCTGGCTGGGCGACCTTGGCTTTAACTGCGACATCCGCCAGGTCAGCCCCGGCAAGTTCAACCTGCTGGCCAGCCGCGGCAGCGGCCCAGGCGGCCTGGTGCTGGCGGGGCACAGCGACACCGTACCGTACGACGACCAGCTGTGGGCCAGCGACCCGCTGCGGCTGACCGAAGTCGATGGCCGCTGGGTCGGCCTGGGCAGCTGCGACATGAAGGGGTTCTTCGCCCTGGTCATCGAAGCGCTCATCCCGCTGCTGGAGCACGACTTCAAGCAGCCGCTGCTGATCCTCGCCACCTGTGATGAAGAAAGCTCGATGTCCGGGGCCCGCGCCCTGGCCGAAGCCGGCCAGCCGCTCGGCCGGGCGGCGGTGATCGGTGAGCCCACTGGCCTGCGGCCGATCCGCATGCACAAAGGCATCCTGATGGACCGCATCGACATCCTGGGGCGCAGCGGCCATTCCTCGGACCCAAGCCTGGGCCGCAGTGCCATGGAGGCCATGCACGCGGTAATGGGCGAGCTGATGGGCCTGCGCCAGCAATGGCAGCAACGCTACCGCAACCCGCAATTCAGCGTGCCGACCCCGACCCTCAACTTCGGCTGCATCCATGGCGGCGACAACCCCAACCGCATCTGCGGCCAGTGCGCCCTGGAATTCGACCTGCGCCCGCTGCCAGGCATGGACGTGGCGCAACTGCGCGCGGCCATCGGCGATAAGCTGGCGCCCGTGGCAGAGCGCTTCGAGGTGCGCATCGACTATGCGCCGTTGTTCCCGGAGGTGCCGCCATTCGAGCAGGCGGCCGACGCCGAACTGGTGCAGGTGGCGGAGCGCCTCACCGGCCATCGCGCCGAAGCAGTGGCGTTCGGCACCGAAGCACCTTATCTTCAGCAGCTGGGCTGCCAGACCATCGTGCTGGGCCCTGGCGACATCGCCTGTGCCCACCAGCCCGGCGAATACCTTGAAATGTCACGAATCGAGCCTACCGTGCGTCTATTGCGTGACCTGATCCGGCATTACTGCCTGAACTAAACGTCAACCGAGTTGATTCGTCCCTGCCTAGAGGAGACCGCGCGTGACCGCAAGCCTGTTCCGACGATGATCCTGAACGCCCCCTGTATCGCCGTTCTCCGTCCACTTATCCACAGGCCCTGTCATGCCCGACTACGTCAACTGGCTGCGTCATGCCTCCCCGTACATCAATGCCCATCGCGACTGCACCTTCGTGGTCATGCTTCCTGGCGATGGCGTGGAACACCCTAATTTCGGCAACATCGTCCACGACTTGGTGTTGCTGCACAGCCTCGGCGTGCGCCTGGTGCTGGTGCATGGCTCACGCCCGCAGATCGAAAGCCGCCTGGCCGATCGTGGCCTGACCCCGCACTACCACCGTGGCCTGCGCATCACCGATGCCGCCACCCTGGATTGCGTGATCGATGCGGTCGGTGCCCTGCGCCTGGCGATCGAGGCGCGTCTGTCGATGGACATCGCCGCTTCGCCGATGCAGGGCTCGCGCTTGCGCGTGGCGTCCGGCAACCTGGTTACGGCGCGGCCGATCGGGGTGCTTGAAGGGGTGGACTACCACCACACTGGCGAAGTGCGCCGGGTCGACCGCAAGGGCATCAGCCGCCTGCTCGACGAGCGCTCCATCGTGCTGTTGTCACCGCTGGGCTATTCGCCCACGGGGGAAATCTTCAACCTGGCCTGCGAAGACGTGGCCACCCGTGCTGCCATTGAACTGGGGGCCGACAAGTTGCTGCTGTTCGGCGCCGAGCCAGGCCTGCTGGACGAGGACGGCAAGCTGGTGCGCGAGCTGCGCCCACAGCAGGTCGCCCCGCATTTGCAGCGCCTGGGCAGCGACTACCAGGCCGAACTGCTGGATGCTGCGGCCGAAGCCTGCAAAGGCGGGGTGGCGCGCAGCCATATCGTCAGCTATGCCGAGGACGGTGCCCTGCTGACCGAGCTGTTCACCCGTGGTGGTGGCGGTACGCTGGTTTCGCAGGAGCAGTTCGAAGTGGTGCGCGAGGCGAGCATCGATGACGTCGGCGGCCTGCTGGAGCTGATCAGCCCGTTGGAAGAGCAGGGCATCCTGGTACGCCGTTCACGCGAGGTGCTGGAGCGGGAAATCGAACAGTTCAGTGTGGTCGAGCGCGAAGGCATGATCATCGCCTGCGCGGCGTTGTACCCGATTGCCGATTCCGACGCCGGTGAGCTGGCGTGCCTGGCGGTGAACCCGGAGTATCGCCACGGCGGGCGCGGCGATGAGCTGTTGGCGCGCATCGAGGGCCGGGCGCGGCAGGCGGGGCTCAAGACCCTGTTCGTGCTGACTACGCGCACCGCGCACTGGTTCCGCGAGCGCGGGTTTGCGCCGAGTGGCGTGGAACGGCTGCCGGCGGCGCGTGCTTCGCTGTACAACTACCAGCGCAATTCGAAAATCTTCGAGAAGCCGCTGTAAGCCTGTATTGGCCTCTTCGCGGGCTCGCCCGCTCCCACAGGTACACCGCAGGCTTCAAACCTTGTGATTACCCTGTGGGAGCGGGCAAGCCCGCGAAGCAGGCAACACCGATCTCAAACAAAAACGCCGCCCTTGGGGGCGGCGTTTTCGTTTACACGGTATGCAGGTACCAGTTGTACTCGAGGTCGGAAATCGAATGCTCGAATTCCTCCAGCTCGCTCTCCTTGCACGCGACGAAGATGTCGATGTACTTCGGATCGATGTACTTGTTGAGGATTTCGCTGTCGTCCAGCTCGCGCAGTGCATCGCGCAGGTTGTTCGGCAGGCTCTGCTCCAGCTGCTCGTACGAGTTGCCTTCGATCGGTTCACCCGGCTCGATCTGGTTGGTCAGGCCATGGTGCACGCCAGCCAGCACGGCAGCCATCATCAGGTATGGGTTGGCATCGGCTCCGGCCACGCGGTGCTCGATACGCACGGCGTCCGGCGAACCGGTCGGCACGCGCAAGGCCACGGTGCGGTTGTCCAGGCCCCAGCTTGGCGCGTTCGGTACGTAGAACTGCGCACCGAAGCGACGGTACGAGTTGACGTTCGGGCACAGGAACGCCATGGACGCGGGCAGGGTCTCGAGCACACCGCCGACAGCGTGACGTAGCGCGGCGTTCTGCTCGGGATCCTCGCTGGTGAAGATGTTGTTGCCATCTTTGTCCAGCACGGAAATGTGTACATGCAGGCCGTTGCCTGCCTGGCCCGGGTAGGGCTTGGCCATGAAGGTGGTGTCCATTTCATGGTCGTAGGCGATGTTCTTGATCAACCGCTTCAGCAGTACGGCGTAGTCGCAGGCCTTGAGCGGGTCGGGCACGTGGTGCAGGTTGACTTCGAACTGCGCCGGGGCGCTTTCCTTGACGATGGCGTCGGCCGGGATGCCTTGTTCCTTCGCGCCTTCGAGGATGTCCTGCAGGCAGTCGGCATATTCGTCGAGGTCGTCGATCAGGTAGACCTGGGTCGACTGGGGGCGTTTGCCTGAGATTGGCGAGCGCGGCGGCTGCGGGCGGCCGTTCACGTTCTCCTGGTCGATCAGGTAGAACTCCAGTTCGAACGCGGCACAGATGGTCAGGCCCATCTCGGTGAACTTGCTCACGACCTGGCGCAGGACTTCACGCGGGTCGGCGAAGAACGGCTCGCCTTCGAGTTCGTGCATGGTCATCAGCAGCTGGGCGGTCGGGCGCTTCTGCCAGGGTTCGTTGGAGAGGGTGCCAGGGATCGGGTAGCAGATACGGTCAGCATCGCCGATGTCCAGGCCAAGCCCTGTGCTTTCCACGGTGGAACCGTTGATGTCCAGGGCGAAGAGGGAGGCAGGCAGGTTGATGCCCTTCTCGTAAACCTTGTGGAGGCTGGTGCGCTCGATGCGCTTGCCACGCACCACACCATTCATATCTGCAATCAGAAGGTCAACGTAGAGAACCTCAGGATGTTCCTTAAGGAACGCGTTCGCTTCGTTAAGCTGAACGGCACGCGGGGGTACCGACATGATGCAACACCTTTGTTGTTAAAAATATCAATCAAGGGGGGCTTGCAGGACCAGTCAATCGAAAACCCAAACTGATGTCAAGCCAACCCCATGATGCCCTGAAATGGCTCATCGACGGCAGATTTGCTGCATATCGGGGCAAGCCATTATCCGCTATTTCCCGCTCGAAGGGCTATCTCCGACAAGCCGTGTTTTATTTTTTACGGAGGTGTTGTGTAAAAAAATGAACAAGGCTAAGCTCGGACTCAACCCAGAACACAATAATACGAGGGTCACATGGTCCGCTTGTCGCGACCTGAAAGCACTGCCTGCGCAGTGCTGTCGGGTAACTCCGTCAATTTTGCAAGCTTCGTCAATGGCGTGGCCGCCATGGCCGCAATAATTGACGTTTGGCAGCCCCGGACTCGCCCTCGCAGCGGCTTGCCGCCCTTCGTTTCGTCTTCCTGCCCTTCGAACTCATTACGGATGCACCTTTTTTCAGTGTATCCAGTGTGGCTCTGCGCGGGGGTTTTTGCTTTAGCAATCTACTCCATCCAGAATCAGTGCGCGGCCCACCTTACCTCCTGAGGTATTTATGAGTAACAACCTCGACCAGCTCACCGATTGGTTGAAAGAGCACAAGATCACCGAAGTCGAATGCATGATCAGCGACCTGACCGGCATCACGCGCGGCAAGATTTCGCCTACCAACAAGTTCATCGCCGAAAAAGGCATGCGCCTGCCCGAGAGCGTGCTGCTGCAGACCGTGACCGGCGACTACGTCGACGACGACATCTATTACGAACTGCTCGACCCGGCGGACATCGACATGATCTGCCGCCCCGACGAGAAGGCTGTGTTCCTGGTGCCGTGGGCCATCGAGCCGACCGCGCAGGTTATCCACGACACCTACGACAAGAAGGGCAACCCGATCGAGCTGTCGCCGCGCAACGTACTGAAGAAAGTCCTCAAGCTCTACGCTGACAAGGGCTGGCAGCCAATTGTCGCGCCGGAGATGGAGTTCTACCTGACCAAGCGTAGCGAAGACCCGGACTTCCCTCTGCAGCCTCCGGTAGGCCGTTCGGGTCGCCCGGAAACTGGCCGCCAGTCGTTCTCGATCGAAGCCGCCAACGAATTCGATCCGCTGTTCGAAGACGTATACGACTGGTGCGAACTGCAGCAGCTGGACCTGGACACGCTGATCCATGAAGACGGCACGGCGCAGATGGAGATCAACTTCCGTCATGGCGACGCCCTGCACCTGGCCGACCAGATCCTGGTGTTCAAGCGCACCATGCGCGAGGCCGCACTCAAGCACAACGTGGCCGCCACCTTCATGGCCAAGCCGATGACCGGCGAGCCTGGCAGTGCCATGCACCTGCACCAGAGCGTGGTCGACCTGGCCACCGGCAAGAACATTTTCAGCAATGAAGATGGCAGCATGAGCGAGCTGTTCCTGCACTACATCGGTGGCCTGCAGAAATTCATCCCCGAGGCGTTGCCGCTGTTCGCGCCCAACGTCAACTCGTTCCGCCGCTTCCTGCCCGACACCTCGGCGCCAGTGAACGTCGAATGGGGCGAAGAGAACCGCACCGTCGGCCTGCGCGTGCCGGACGCCGGCCCACAGAGCCGCCGGGTCGAGAACCGCTTGCCAGGCGCTGACGCCAACCCCTACCTGGCGATCGCCGCGAGCCTGCTGTGTGGCTACATCGGCATGGTCGAAGGCATCCAGGCCAGTGCGCCGGTGCAGGGGCGTGGCTACGAGCGCCGCAACCTGCGCCTGCCGCTGACGATCGAGGACGCCCTGGAGCGCATGGAAAACAGCCGCGCGCTGGTGCAGTACCTGGGCAAGAAATTCATCACCGGCTACGTCGCCACCAAGCGCGCCGAGCACGAAAACTTCAAACGCGTCATCAGCTCCTGGGAGCGTGAGTTCCTGCTGTTCGCTGTCTGATCAACCCTGAGGCCGCCCGCGCGGCCGCCGGATACTGGAGAGGCACATGAGCGTCAACAACCCGCAAACCCGTGAATGGCAGAACCTGAGCGGCGAGCACCACCTGGCACCCTTTTCTGATTACAAGCAGTTGAAGGAGAAGGGGCCGCGCATCATCACCAAGGCGCAGGGTGTGCATTTGTGGGACAGCGAGGGGCACGAGATTCTCGACGGCATGGCTGGCCTGTGGTGCGTGGCGGTGGGCTATGGCCGTGAAGAACTGGTGCAGGCAGCAGAAAAGCAGATGCGCGAGCTGCCGTACTACAACCTGTTCTTCCAGACCGCCCACCCGCCGGCGCTGGAGCTGGCCAAGGCGATCACCGACGTGGCGCCGGCAGGCATGACCCATGTGTTCTTCACCGGCTCCGGCTCCGAAGGCAACGACACCGTGCTGCGCATGGTCCGCCACTACTGGGCCCTGAAAGGCAAGCCGCAGAAGCAGACCATCATCGGCCGTATCAACGGCTACCACGGCTCCACCGTGGCCGGTGCCAGCCTGGGTGGCATGAGCGGCATGCACGAGCAGGGCGGCCTGCCGATTCCCGGCATCGTGCATATTCCGCAGCCGTACTGGTTCGGCGAAGGCGGCGACATGACCCCGGACCAGTTCGGCGTGTGGGCGGCCGAGCAGCTGGAGAAGAAAATCCTCGAAGTTGGCGAAGACAACGTCGCTGCCTTCATCGCCGAGCCGATCCAGGGCGCCGGCGGCGTGATCATCCCGCCGGACACTTACTGGCCGAAGGTGAAGGAGATCCTGGCCAAGTACGACATCCTGTTCGTCGCCGACGAAGTGATCTGCGGCTTCGGCCGTACCGGCGAGTGGTTCGGCTCCGACTACTACGACCTCAAGCCGGACCTGATGACCATCGCCAAGGGCCTGACTTCCGGTTACATCCCCATGGGCGGTGTGATCGTCCGTGACAAGGTGGCCCAGGTGTTGAGCGAAGGTGGCGACTTCAACCACGGTTTCACCTACTCCGGACACCCGGTGGCCGCTGCAGTGGGCCTGGAAAACCTGCGCATCCTGCGCGACGAGCACATCGTCGAGAAGGCGCGCAGCGAAGCGGCACCGTATTTGCAAAAGCGTCTGCGTGAGCTGCAGGACCACCCGCTGGTGGGCGAAGTGCGCGGCCTGGGCTTGCTCGGCGCGATCGAGCTGGTCAAGGACAAGGCCACCCGTAGTCGTCATGAAGGCAAGGGCGTAGGCATGATCTGCCGCACGTTCTGTTTTGAAAACGGCCTGATCATGCGTGCGGTGGGTGACACCATGATCATCGCACCACCGCTGGTCATCAGCCACGCCGAGATCAATGAGCTGGTGGAAAAGGCGCGCAAATGCCTCGACTTGACGCTGGAGGCGATTCGCTAGGCGTTTGCTAGGCTAGCGGTGTGACATTAAGTGGTTACAAGGCCCTGCTTTTGTTGAAACAGAGCCTTGTACCTTGCCAGACTAGCGGCTGTTTCAGTCGCCGCGCGCTCTGCACCGTAGGTCCTGGCTACTGAACAGATGGCTAAATAAAAATTCCGGAGCATTACGCATGAATAAAATGGGCAAGACGTTGCTGGCCGCAGCCCTGATGGGTGCCATGGCCACCGCTGTTCAGGCTGAAGACAAGGTGTTGAACGTCTACAACTGGTCGGACTATATCGCGCCGGACACCATCGCCAAGTTCGAGAAGCAGACCGGTATCAAGGTCAAGTACGACGTGTTCGACAGCAACGAAACCCTCGAGGCCAAGCTGCTGGCCGGCAAGTCGGGTTACGACATCGTGGTGCCGTCCAACAACTTCCTGGCCAAGCAGATCAAGGCTGGCGTATACCAGGAACTGGACCGCTCCAAGCTGCCGAACTGGAAGAACCTCGACCCGGACCTGCTCAAGGCCGTTGGCGATGCCAGCGACAAGGACAACAAGCACGCCTTCCCGTACATGTGGGGTTCGATCGGCATCGGCTACAACCCGGAGAAGGTCAAGGCTGCGCTGGGCGTGGACAAGATCGATTCGTGGGATGTGGTGTTCAAGCCTGAGAACATCGCCAAGCTCAAGAGCTGCGGCGTGAGCTTCCTCGACGCGCCGACCGAAATGCTCCCGGCTGCGCTGCACTACCTGGGCAAGCCGACCGACAGCACCAAGAAGGAAGACCTGAAGGCCGCCGAGGAACTGTTCCTCAAGATTCGTCCTTCGATCACCTACTTCCACTCATCCAAGTACATTGGCGACATGGCCAACGGCAACATCTGCGTAGCCGTCGGTTACTCGGGTGACCTGGAACAGTCCAAGGCCCGTGCTCACGAGGCCGGCGACAAGGTCAAGGTTGAGTACGTGATTCCGAAAGAGGGTGCCGGTACCTTCTACGACATGGTCGCCATCCCCAAGGATGCCGAGCATAAAGACGCTGCCTACCAGTTCATGAACTTCCTGATGCAGCCGGAAATCATGGCCGAGATCACCAACGCTGTGCGCTTCCCGAACGGCAACGCTGCCGCCACCCAATTCGTGGACAAGGAAATCACCAGCGATCCAAGCATCTATCCGCCAGCTGAAGTGAAGAAACAGCTGTATGCCATCGCTGCTCCTGAAGCCAAGGCCCAGCGTGACATCACCCGTAGCTGGACCAAGATCAAGTCGGGCAAGTAAGCCCGGTGCAGCACCTCTGGGCCGGGATACCCGGCCCAGAGCCAGTAAAAGGCAATTGATGATTGCGGCATCGAAGCTGCGAAGGTAAGTTGCGCGCCGGTTTTGCGTGTGCGGCAGCACTGTCGCTACCCGGCCACTGATTGTAAAGGAGCACCCACTTGTCCATTTCTGTATTCCGCAAGGCCTTGATGGCTGGTGCGGGCCTGACGCTGGCATGCAGCGTCCAAGCGGCGCCTACGGTGCACTTCTACAACTGGTCCGACTACATCGGCCCGACCACCCTCGCGGACTTCGAGAAGGCAACGGGCATCAAGCCCGTGCAAGACGTATTCGATTCCAACGAAACCCTGGAAGGCAAGCTGCTGGCCGGCAACACCGGCTATGACGTGGTGGTGCCGTCCAATCATTTCCTCGGCAAGCAGATCAAGGCGGGCGCGTTCCAGAAGCTCGACAAGAGCCTGCTGCCCAATTACGCCAACCTCGACCCGGCGTTGATGAAACGCCTGGAAAAGAATGACCCGGGCAATCAGTACGCGGTGCCATACCTGTGGGGCACCAACGGCATCGGTTACAACGTCGACAAGGTGAAGGCCGCGCTGGGCGTGGACACCATCGACTCCTGGGCCGTGCTGTTCGAACCGGAGAACATGAAGAAGCTCTCCAAGTGCGGCGTGGCCTTCCTCGACTCGGCGGACGAGATGCTGCCGGCGGTGCTCAACTACATGGGGCTGGATCCTAACAGCAGCAACGCCAAGGACTACCAGGCCGCCGAGAAGAAGTTGCTGGCGGTACGCCCGTACGTGACCTATTTCCACTCGTCCAAGTACATCACCGACCTGGCCAACGGCGACATCTGCGTCGCGGCAGGTTTCTCGGGTGATGTGTTCCAGGCCAGGACCCGCGCTGAAGAAGCGAAAAAGGGTGTGAACCTGGCCTACGCGATTCCCAAGGAAGGCGGCAACCTCTGGTTCGACGTGCTGGCGATCCCCAAGGACGCCAGGAATGTCAAAGAGGCGCACGCCTTCATCAACTATTTGCTGAAGCCTGAGGTTATCGCCCAGGTCAGTGATTACGTCGGTTACGCCAACCCGAACCCCAAGGCTGGCGACCTGATGGACCAGGCCGTGAGGACTGACGCCGCGGTTTACCCACCGCAGGAAGTGCTGGACAAGATGTTCGTGAATGCAGAGTTGCCACCCAAGGTGCAACGGCTGATGACCCGTAGCTGGACCAAGGTCAAGTCGGGCAAGTAAAAATCCAGGCCCGTGGCGGCACCTGCACAGCAGGCCACGCGGGCACAAAAATCTTGTTGGGAGTTTCACTCATGGCAGTTGCCTCCGGTGCCTATAAAAAAGCCCTCGAGGGTGGCCAGCAACCCAAGCAGGTGCTGGTCAAGATCGACCGGGTCACGAAAAAATTCGACGAAACGGTAGCCGTGGACGATGTGTCCCTGGAAATCCGCAAGGGTGAGATCTTTGCCCTGCTGGGTGGCTCCGGTTCCGGCAAGTCCACCTTGCTGCGCATGCTGGCCGGTTTCGAGCGCCCGACCGAAGGGCGGATTTTCCTCGATGGCGTCGACATCACCGACATGCCGCCCTACGAGCGGCCGATCAACATGATGTTCCAGTCCTATGCGCTGTTCCCGCACATGACCGTGGCGCAGAACATCGCCTTCGGCCTGCAGCAGGACAAGATGCCCAAGGCCGAGATCGATGCCCGCGTGGCCGAGATGCTCAAGCTGGTGCACATGACCCAGTATGCCAAGCGCAAGCCGCACCAGTTGTCCGGTGGCCAGCGCCAGCGCGTGGCCCTGGCCCGCTCGCTGGCCAAGCGTCCCAAGCTGCTGCTGCTCGACGAGCCGATGGGCGCGCTGGACAAGAAGCTGCGTTCGCAGATGCAACTGGAGCTGGTGGAAATCATCGAGCGCGTGGGCGTGACCTGCGTGATGGTGACCCACGACCAGGAAGAGGCCATGACCATGGCCCAGCGCATCGCCATCATGCACCTGGGCTGGATCGCCCAGATCGGCTCGCCGGTGGACATCTACGAGACCCCTACCAGCCGCCTGGTGTGCGAGTTCATCGGCAGCGTCAACCTGTTCGACGGTGAAGTGGTCGACGACGCCGAAGGCCACGCGATCATTGCCAGCCCCGAGCTTGAGCGCAAGATCTACGTGGGCCACGGCATTACCACCTCGGTGGAAGACAAGCACATCACCTACGCCCTGCGCCCGGAAAAGATGCTGGTCACCACCCAGCAACCGACCTGCGAGCACAACTGGTCGCGCGGCAAGGTGCACGACATCGCCTACCTCGGTGGCCACTCGGTGTTCTACGTCGAGCTGCCGAGCGGCAAGATCGTCCAGTCGTTCGTGGCCAACACCGAGCGCCAGGGCACCCGGCCGACCTGGGGCGATGAAGTATATGTGTGGTGGGAAGACGACAGCGGCGTGGTACTGCGGTCATGAAACCTCGCAAGCTCAAGCGAGCCTTCCAGCGCATCATCCCGGAGGGGCGGCACCTGGTGATCGGCGTGCCGTTCATCTGGCTGTTCCTGTTCTTCATGCTGCCGTTCTTCATCGTCCTGAAGATCAGCTTCGCCGAAGCCGACGTGGCGATCCCGCCCTACACCGAGATCTACAGCTACGTCGAGGACAAGGTCCAGCTCGTGCTCAACCTGGCCAACTATGGCCTGCTGACCGAAGACGAGCTGTACATTTCGGCCTACCTGGGTTCGCTGAAGATGGCCTTCTTCAGCACCCTGCTGTGCCTGTTGATCGGCTACCCGATGGCCTATGCCATTGCCAATGCCAGGAAGGAAACCCAGACGGTCCTGCTGTTGCTGATCATGATGCCGACCTGGACCGCGATCCTGATCCGCGTCTACGCCTGGATGGGCATCCTCAGCAATAACGGCCTGCTCAACGGCTTCCTGCTGTGGACCGGGCTGATCGACCAGCCGCTGCAGATCCTCAACACCAACCTGGCGGTCTACATCGGCGTGGTCTACTCGTACCTGCCGTTCATGATCCTGCCGCTGTTCGCCAACCTGGTGAAGCACGACCCGAGCTTGCTCGAAGCCGCTTCCGACCTGGGTTCGAGCACCTTCAACAGCTTCTGGAAGATCACCGTGCCGTTGTCGAAGAACGGCATCATCGCCGGTTGCATGCTGGTGTTCATCCCGGTGGTGGGCGAGTTCGTGATTCCGGAACTGCTTGGCGGCCCGGAAACCCTGATGATCGGCAAGGTGCTGTGGCAGGAATTCTTCAACAACCGTGACTGGCCGGTGGCGTCCGCGCTGGCGGTGGTGATGCTGGCGATCCTGATCGTGCCGATCCTGCTGTTCAACCGCAGCCAGGCCAAAGAAATGGAGGGCAGGGCATGAAGCGCTTCAGTTTCTCCAAGCTGATGCTGGTGCTCGGCTTGCTGTTCATCTACCTGCCGATGCTGATCCTGGTGATCTACTCGTTCAACGCCTCCAAGCTGGTAACCGTGTGGGGCGGCTGGTCGGTGAAGTGGTACGTCGGCCTGCTCGACAACACCCAGCTGATGGGTTCGGTGATGCGCTCGCTGGAAATCGCCTGCTACACGGCGGTGGCTGCGGTGGCGCTGGGTACCCTGGCGGCATTCGTGCTGACCCGGGTCACCCGCTTCAAGGGCCGCACGTTGTTCGGCGGCCTGGTCACCGCACCGCTGGTGATGCCCGAGGTGATCACCGGTCTGTCGCTGCTGCTGCTGTTCGTGGCCATGGCGCAGATGATCGGCTGGCCGCAGGAGCGCGGCATCGTCACCATCTGGATCGCCCACACCACGTTCTGTGCGGCGTATGTGGCGGTAGTGGTGTCGGCGCGCCTGCGTGAGCTGGACCTGTCGATTGAAGAAGCGGCGATGGACCTGGGTGCCAAGCCGTGGAAGGTGTTCTTCCTGATCACCATCCCGATGATCGCGCCATCGCTGGCGGCGGGCGGCATGATGTCGTTCGCGCTGTCGCTGGATGACCTGGTACTGGCCAGCTTCGTGTCCGGCCCGGGGTCGACCACCTTGCCTATGGAAGTGTTCTCGGCGGTGCGCCTGGGTGTGAAACCGGAGATCAACGCCGTGGCCAGCCTGATCCTGCTGTCGGTGTCGCTGGTGACCTTCCTGGTCTGGTACTTCAGCCGCCAGGCCGAAGAGCGTCGCCGCAAGGCGATTCAGCAGGCGATCGAAGAGGGCGCTGCGGCGAATGCTTCGCAGCCACAGGTCAAGCGCCCGGCGCAGGTTACGGCTTCGGCCTGACCCGGCCTTTCGCGGGCTCGCCCGCTCCCACAGGGACTTCACAACCTTCAGGCTTGTGATAATCCCTGTGGGAGCGGGCAAGCCCGCGAAGGCCCCGACACCGATTCAAAGCCAGACTGCATCCCAGTGTGGATAGTCCCTGACACTCTTGACTAATCCAGCCCTCAACGGATTGGCAACAATGTATCGGGTTACATGCACCACACTTTCCTCCCGCCGCAGCGCATGGTCGTGGTAACCCGGTTGCCATATCGGGTTGTGCCTGACACCTGCCTTGCGCAATGCAATGGCAGTGCGTGATTTGAATTTGCGCATCAGTGTTCCCAATGCCACTTCTTTCAGGTTCGATCAGCCAATGCAGATGGTCAGGCATTACTACCCAGGCCAACGACCGGCAATCCTGAATGTCATCTGACACCCGCAGGTGTTTGACCACCAGGCGAGCGTGCTCGAAGTCATGGAACAGTGGCAGCCGCAGGTGTGTTTTGGTGGTCAGCATGTAGAGCCTGCCTGGCTCGGAAAAGCGCCCACGGCGAAGCAGGTGGGATTCGGCTAACGGCATTGTGATCTTCCTTGAAATTGAACCTCCCTTTGAAAGTAGTGGCTGAAGCGGGGTGGCCGGGTGGCTGATGGTTTCTGGATATGGCTGAAGCATGTGCTTGGCTGTGCCGGCCCTTTCGCGGGCTTGCCCGCTCCCACAGGTACAGCGCAAGTCTCAAGGCATGCGCTTTTCCTGTGGGAGCGGGCAAGCCCGCGAAGAGGCCCGCACAGGCGCTGAAAATGCCGAACTGATCCTCGTCAGTGCTGTTTATCGAACCCTGAACTACGCTGACAGTCGCATCCCACAAATCATTTGTGCGCAAGCAAGGAGCCTGCATGACGTTGTTGCGTCCGCTGTCGGTCGTTTGCCTGGGGCTGTTGTACATGCTCACGGGCTGTAGCAAGGAAGAAGTCCCCGAGACACTGCCCCGGGTGGGCGTGCAACAGGTTCAGCCGACCGACTTTGCCGCCAGGGTCACCCTGACCGGCGACGTACAGGCACGCGTACAGACCGACCTGTCGTTCCGTGTCGGTGGCAAGATCATCTCGCGTAGCGTCGATGTCGGCGACCATGTCAAGGCCAACCAGGTGCTGGCGCGCCTGGACCCGAAAGACCTGCAGAACAATGTCGACTCGGCCAAGGCCGAGGTGTTCGCTGCCCAGGCGCGGGTCACCCAGAGCAGCGCCGCCTTCGTGCGCCAGCAAAAACTGCTGCCCAAGGGCTACACCAGCCAGAGCGAATACGACGCTGCCGAGGCCGCCCTACGCAGCGACCAGAGCGCACTCAAGGCCGCCCAGGCGCAATTGGCCGATGCCAATGAACAACTCAGCTACACCGCCCTGGTGTCCGAAGCCGATGGTGTAATCACCGAGCGCCAGGCCGAGGTTGGCCAGGTAGTGCAAGCGACCATGCCGATCTTCAGCCTGGCCCGCGACGGCGACCGCGATGCCGTGTTCAACGTCTATGAGTCGCTGCTGGTGGCGCCGCCCAGCGATGCCGGGGTGATCGTCAGCCTGCTGGACGACCCCAAGGTAAAGGCGCATGGCGTTGTCCGCGAAATCACCCCGACGGTGTCCGAGCAAAGCGGCACGGTTCAGGTCAAGGTCGGCCTCAGGGACGTGCCAGCGGCGATGCAGCTTGGCGCACCGGTAACCGCCACTACCAATGCCGAGGGGCGGCCCAGCATCGAGCTGCCCTGGTCCGCGTTGACCAAAGCTCTACATGAACCCGCGGTGTGGGTGGTGGGCGAGGGCGACAAGGTGGAACTGCGCAAGGTTGAAGTCAGCCGTTACCTCACCGGCAGGATTGTGGTCGCCAGCGGCCTGAAAGGTGGCGAAACCGTGGTGGTCAATGGCGGGCAGTTGCTGCACCCCGGCATGCAGGTACAGAAGATCGATGCCCAGGCCAAGGGGGGTGAGCTATGAGGCACCTGCTGATGATGCTGTCGGCCGGCATGCTGTTGCTCGGCTGCAGCAGCGAGGACGAAACGCCGGAGCCGATTCGGCCGGTGCTGTCGGTCAAGGTCGAACCGCAGGTGCAATCGCAGCTGGGCCGCTTTGCTGGCTCTATCCAGGCGCGTTTCGAAAGTACCCTGGGTTTTCGTGTGTCCGGGCGCATCGCCCGACGCTGGCTGGATGTGGGCGCCCAGGTGAAGCCGGGAGACACCCTGGCCACGCTCGACCCCACCGACCAGCAGAACCAGTTGCGCGCCGCCGAAGGCGACCTGGCCAAGGTGCAGGCACAGTGGATCAACGCCCAGGCCGATGCCCGTCGCCAGCAGCAACTGTATGACCGCGGCGTTGGTGCCCAGGCCCAGCTGGACATTGCCCAGACCAACCTGAAAACCACCAGCGCCGCATTGGAACAGGCGCGCGCGGCCGTCAGCCAGGCCCGTGACCAGCTCGACTACAGCACCCTGCGCAGCGACCATGCCGCGGTGATTACCGACTGGAAAGCCGAAGCCGGGCAAACCGTCACCGCCGGCCAGGCCGTGGTGACCCTGGCCCGGCCGGACGTGAAGGAAGCGGTGATCGACCTGCCGATTGGCCTGGCCGAGCAGTTGAACAAAGGCCTGACCTTTACCGTTGCCTCGCAACTCGACCCGACCATAAACACCACGGCCAGCCTGCGCGAACTGGAGCCCCAGGCCGACGCCACCACCCGCACCCGCCGCGCCCGCCTGACCCTGGCCAGCACGCCGGCGGCATTTCACCTGGGCACCGCCATCAGCGTGACCCTGAGTTCGGCGGTGACGCCGCGCAGCGAGCTGCCCCTGAGCGCCTTGCTCGAACGGGATGGCAAGACCCAGGTGTGGGTGATCGACCCGCAACAGAAAACCGTGGCCACCCGCGACGTGGCCCTGATCGACCGCACCGACCAGAGCATCGTCCTGACTTCCGGTGTACAGCCCGGTGAGCGGGTGGTGACGGCGGGCGTGAACAGCCTCAAGCCTGGCCAGAAGGTCACCTTCGACGAGGATGCGCAATGAAAGGAAGCTTCAACCTGTCCGACTGGGCACTCAAGCATCAATCGTTCGTCTGGTACCTGATGTTCGTTGCGCTGTTGATGGGGATCTTCTCCTACTTCAACCTTGGCCGTGAGGAAGACCCGTCGTTCACCATCAAGACCATGGTGATCCAGACTCGCTGGCCGGGCGCGACCCAGGACGAGACCCTGTACCAGGTCACCGACCGCATCGAGAAGAAGCTCGAGGAACTCGACTCGCTCGACTACACCAAAAGCTACACCCGCCCGGGTGAGTCCACGGTCTACGTGTACCTGCGCGATACCACCAAGGCCAAGGACATCCCGGAAATCTGGTACCAGGTGCGCAAGAAGATCCAGGACATCCGTGGCGAGTTCCCGGCAGGCATCCAGGGCCCGGGGTTCAACGACGAGTTCGGCGACGTGTTCGGCTCGATCTATGCCTTTACCGCCGACGGCCTGACCCTGCGCCAGCTGCGCGACTACGTGGAGCAGGCGCGGGCTGAAGTGCGTGACGTACCTAACATCGGCAAGATCGAGCTGATCGGCACCCAGGACGAAGTGCTGTACCTGAACTTCTCCACCCGCAAGCTGGCAGCCCTGGGCATCGACCAGCGCCAGGTGATGCAAGCCCTGCAATCGCAGAACGCAGTGACCCCGGCCGGGGTGATCGAGGCGGGCCCCGAACGCATTTCCGTGCGCACCACCGGGCAGTTCGCCTCGGAAAAGGACCTGCAAACCGTCAACCTGAAGATCAACGACCGCTTCTTCCGCCTTGCCGACATCGCCGACATCGAGCGCGGCTACGTCGACCCACCTTCGCCGATGTTCCGCTACAACGGCCAGACAGCGCTGGGCCTGGCTATCGGCATGAAAGCCGGGGGCAACATCCAGGTGTTCGGTGCAGCACTGAAAAAACGCATGGACCGGGTGATCGAGGACTTGCCGATAGGCGTCGGGGTGCATACCGTTTCCGACCAGGCCGTGGTGGTCAAGCAGGCGGTCGGCGGCTTCACCAGCGCGCTGTTCGAGGCGGTGGTGATCGTGCTCGGGGTGAGCTTTGTCAGCCTTGGGGTGCGCGCCGGCCTGGTGGTGGCCTGTTCGATCCCGCTGGTGCTGGCCATGGTGTTCGTGTTCATGGAATACAGCGGCATCACCATGCAGCGTATTTCGCTGGGTGCGCTGATCATTGCCCTGGGCCTGCTGGTGGACGACGCGATGATCACCGTGGAGGTCATGGTCACGCGGCTGGAAATGGGCGAGAGCAAGGAGCAGGCGGCGACCTTCGCCTACACCTCGACGGCGTTCCCGATGCTCACCGGCACCTTGGTCACCGTGGCCGGGTTCGTGCCCATTGGCCTCAACGCCAGCTCGGCGGGCGAATATACCTTCACCCTGTTCGCGGTGATTGCCGTGGCCCTGCTGGTGTCGTGGATCGTAGCGGTGTTCTTTGCCCCGGTGTTGGGCGTGCACATGCTCAGCAGCAACCTCAAGGCACATGATGCCGAGCCTGGAAGGCTCGGCCGGGCCTTCGAGCACGGCTTGCTGTGGTGCATGCGCAACCGCTGGCTGACCATCATCGGCACCGTGCTGCTGTTCGCCCTGGCGATCTTCTGCCAGCGCTTCGTGCAGAACCAGTTCTTCCCATCCTCGGACCGGCCGGAAATCCTCGTCGACCTCAACCTGCCGCAGAACGCCTCGATCGAAGAGACCCGCAAGGTGGTTGACCGCTTCGAGGCGCGGATCAAGGACGACCCGGACCTGGTGCATTGGAGCACCTACATCGGCCAGGGCGCGATCCGCTTCTACCTGCCACTCGACCAGCAGCTGCAGAACCCGTATTACGCGCAGTTGGTGATCGTCAGCAAGGGCTTCGAAGAGCGCCAGGGCATGATGGCGCGCCTGCAGAAGATCCTGCACGAGGAATTCGTCGGCATCGGCACCAACGTGCAGTCGTTGGAAATGGGCCCGCCGGTGGGCCGGCCGATCCAGTACCGGGTCAGCGGCGCCAATATCGACGAGGTACGCAAGCATGCCATCGAGCTGGCCACCTTGCTCGACCAGAACGAACACATTGGCGAGATGATCTACGACTGGAACGAGCCAGGTAAGGTGCTGCGGGTGGAAATTGCCCAGGACAAGGCGCGCCAGCTGGGCCTGTCGTCGGAAGACGTGGCCAATGTGATGAACAGCATCGTCAGCGGCGTCCAGATCACCCAGGTCAATGACAACATCTACCTGGTCGACGTGGTTGCCCGTGCGCAGGACAGCGAGCGTGGCTCGCCGGATACCCTGCAGAACCTGCAGATCCTCACCCCCAACGGCACCGCGATTCCGCTGCTGTCGTTTGCCACCGTGCGCTACGAGCTGGAGCAGCCGCTGGTGTGGCGCCGTGACCGCAAGCCGACCATCACCATCAAGGCCTCGGTCAATGGCGACATCCAGCCCACCGACCTGGTGGCCCAGCTGAAGCCGAAGATCGACGAGTTTGCCAGCAAGCTGCCGGTGGGCTTCGAAGTGGCTACCGGCGGTACGGTGGAGGAGAGCGCCAAGGCACAAGGCCCGATCCGCAAGGTGATCCCGCTGATGCTGTTCCTGATGGCGACCTTCCTGATGATTCAGCTGCACAGTGTGCAGAAGCTGTTCCTGGTGGTCAGCGTGGCACCCTTGGGGCTTATCGGCGTAGTGCTGGCGCTGGTGCCCACTGGCACACCGATGGGCTTCGTGGCGATCCTCGGCATTCTTGCACTGGCGGGCATCATCATTCGTAACTCGGTGATCCTGGTAACCCAGATCGACGAGTTCGAGGCCCAGGGCTTGTCGCCATGGGATGCAGTGGTGGAGGCCACCAATCATCGACGCCGGCCGATCCTGTTGACTGCGGCGGCGGCGAGCCTGGGCATGATCCCGATCGCTCGCGAGGTGTTCTGGGGGCCGATGGCCTACGCCATGATTGGTGGGATCATCGTGGCGACCCTGCTGACACTGTTGTTCCTGCCAGCGTTGTATGTGGCCTGGTACAAGATCCGCGAGCCACAGAAAAACTCCTGAAACCCTACAGCAAACCCTGTGGGAGCGGGTTTACCCGCGAATGCGATGGTGGAGCCGCTGCCGCATTCGCGGGTGAACCCGCTCCCACAGGGGCTTCTGTCGCTTTCAATATCGTCCTTTTGGTTTGGTTATATAAACATTCTTAAACAGTATTTTTAAGAATAACCTGGCCTCACTACTATTGCCTCAAGCCAGGCGTAATTCCCCTTCAAACCTCAGCCCGGCAACTTCATTCCAAGGAGAACGAGCATGAGTGCATCTCTGCGTAGCATCGACGGTCAGGACGAAGCCACCATTCTGCGGGAAATCCAGAGCGCCCTGCGCGACCTGCGTTTCGGTGCGGTGGAGATCACTGTGCACAACGCTCAGGTCGTACAGATCGAGCGCAAGGAGAAATTCCGCCTGCAACAGCCCGGCAACAAGACCGGCTGACGCGCCACCCCTTCAAAACTAGAAAAATGCCAATCGGGAGCTTCACCATGTCCATCCGCCGTTATGCGCTCGCCGCCCTGGCCAGTGCTGTTTTTGCCGGTTCCGCCATCGCCAAGGACTACGAACTGCTGAACGTGTCCTACGACCCGACCCGTGAGCTTTATCAGCAGTACAACGCCGAGTTCATCAAGCACTGGCAACAGGCCCACCCGGGCGACACGGTGAAGATCCAGCAATCCCATGGCGGCTCGGGCAAGCAGGCCCGTGCGGTGATCGACGGCCTGCGCGCCGACGTGGTGACCCTGGCCCTGGCCGGCGACATCGACGAAGTCGCCAAGCTCGGCAAGACCTTGCCCGAGGACTGGCAGAAGCGTCTGCCGGACGCCAGCACGCCTTATACCTCGACCATCGTGTTCCTGGTGCGCAAGGGCAACCCCAAAGGCATCAAGGACTGGGGCGACCTGATCAAGAAGGATGTGTCGGTGATTACCCCGAACCCGAAGACCTCCGGCGGCGCCCGCTGGAACTTCCTCGCCGCGTGGGCCTACGGCCTGAAGACCGGGGGTAGCGAAGACAAGGCCAAGGCCTATGTGCAGGAACTGTTCAAGCACGTGCCGGTGCTGGATACCGGTGCCCGTGGCTCGACCATCACCTTCGTCAACAACGGCCAGGGCGACGTCCTGCTGGCCTGGGAAAACGAGGCCTTCCTGGCGCTGAAGGAGGACGGTGGCGCCGACAAGTTCGAAATCGTCGTGCCGTCGCTGTCGATCCTGGCCGAGCCGCCGGTGGCAGTTGTCGACAAGAACGCCGAGAAGAAGGGCAATACCGAAATTGCCGGCGAATACCTCAAGCACCTGTACAGCCCGGCCGGGCAGAAGATTGCTGCCGAGAACTTCTACCGCCCGCGTGACGCCAAGGTGGCTGCCGAGTTCGGCAAGCAGTTCCCGAAACTGGACCTGGTCACTATCGACAAGGACTTCGGTGGCTGGAAGACTGCACAGCCCAAGTTCTTCAATGATGGCGGTGTGTTCGACCAGATCTATCAGGCACAGTAAGCGCCACGGAAAAGCGGGGGCCGCTTGGCAGCCCCAGGATTTACAAGCCTGCACCGGCCCGGGATTGATCCCGGGCTTCGTGCGTTCAACCAGGGATATTTATGTCACGTCGCATTTCCCCCGTCATACCCGGCTTCGGGCTGACGCTGGGCTACACCTTGGTGTACCTCAGCCTGATCGTGCTGATACCGCTGGCCGCCATGTTCGTGCATGCCGCGCAGCTGACCTGGGAGCAGTTCTGGAACGTCATCAGTGCACCGCGGGTGATCGCCGCGCTCAAGCTGAGTTTCGGTACCGCCCTGTTCGCCGCGATCATCAACGGCCTGATCGGCACCTTGCTGGCCTGGGTGCTGGTGCGCTACACCTTCCCCGGGCGCAAGGTCATCGATGCGATGATCGACCTGCCATTCGCCTTGCCCACCGCCGTTGCCGGCATCGCCCTGACTGCCCTGTATGCGCCTTCGGGCTGGGTCGGCCAGTTCGCCACCGACCTGGGCTTCAAGATCGCCTACACCCCACTTGGCATCACCCTGGCGTTGACCTTCGTTACCCTGCCGTTCGTGGTGCGCACGGTACAACCGGTGCTGGCCGACATCCCGCGTGAAGTCGAGGAGGCCGCTGCCTGTTTGGGCGCCAAGCCGCTGCAGGTGTTCCGCCATGTACTGGCGCCGGCGCTGCTACCCGCCTGGCTCACCGGTTTTGCCCTGGCCTTTGCCCGCGGTGTGGGTGAGTATGGGTCGGTGATCTTCATTGCCGGCAACATGCCGATGAAGACCGAGATCCTGCCGTTGCTGATCATGGTCAAGCTCGACCAGTACGACTACACCGGCGCGACCTCCATCGGCGTATTGATGCTGGTGGTTTCCTTCATCCTGCTGCTGCTGATCAACCTGCTGCAGCGCCGCATCGAAACCCCTTGAAGGAGGCCGGCATGTCCAGTTCAACCCTGAATGCAACCGCCGCCGCCAACGCCGCCCGCCGTGGCAGTGCGACGTCGCGGCGCGTCCTGATCAGCCTTGGCTGGCTGGTATTCGCGCTGTTCCTGTTGCTGCCGCTGGTGATCGTGGTGTCGCAGGCGCTGAAGAACGGCTTCGGCACGTTCTTCGAGGCGATCCTCGAGCCGGATGCACTGTCGGCGCTGAAGCTGACCTTGATCGCGGTGGTCATTTCGGTACCGCTCAACCTGGTGTTCGGGGTCAGCGCCGCCTGGTGCGTGAGCAAGTACACCTTCCGTGGCAAGAGCCTCCTGGTCACCCTGATCGACCTGCCGTTCTCGGTGTCGCCGGTGATTGCCGGCCTGGTGTACGTGCTCATGTTCGGCGCGCAGGGCCTGTTCGGGCCATGGCTGCAGGACCACGACATCCAGATCGTGTTCGCCTTGCCGGGTATCGTCCTCGCCACCATCTTCGTCACCGTGCCGTTCGTGGCCCGTGAACTGATCCCGTTGATGCAGGAGCAGGGCACGCAAGAGGAGGAGGCTGCGCGCCTGCTCGGCGCCAATGGCTGGCAGATGTTCTGGCATGTAACGCTGCCGAACATCAAATGGGGCCTGATCTACGGCGTGGTGCTGTGCACCGCGCGGGCCATGGGCGAGTTTGGCGCCGTGTCGGTGGTGTCGGGCCATATTCGCGGCGTGACCAACACCTTGCCGCTGCACGTGGAGATTCTCTACAACGAGTACAACCACGTGGCGGCCTTCAGCGTGGCCAGCCTGCTGCTGATCATGGCGCTCTTCATCCTGCTGCTCAAGCAGTGGAGCGAGAACCGTATTAACCGCCTGCGCCACAGCGCCGCGGAGGAATGATTCATGTCGATCGAAGTTCGTAACGTCAGCAAGCGCTTCAACAGCTTCCAGGCACTGGACAACATCAACCTGGACATCAACAGCGGCGAACTGGTCGCCTTGCTTGGCCCGTCCGGCTGCGGCAAGACCACCCTGTTGCGCATCATTGCCGGGCTGGAAACCCCCGACCAGGGCAATATCGTGTTCCATGGCGAAGATGTGTCCGGCCATGACGTGCGTGACCGCAACGTCGGTTTCGTGTTCCAGCACTACGCCTTGTTCCGCCACATGAGCGTGTTCGACAACGTCGCCTTCGGCCTGCGCATGAAGCCCAAGGGCGAGCGCCCGAGCGAAAGCAGGATTGCCGAAAAGGTGCATGAGCTGCTGAACATGGTGCAGCTGGACTGGTTGTCCGACCGCTACCCCGAGCAGTTGTCCGGTGGCCAGCGCCAGCGTATCGCCCTGGCCCGTGCGCTGGCTGTGGAACCCAAGGTACTGCTGCTGGACGAACCGTTCGGTGCGCTGGATGCCAAGGTGCGCAAGGAGCTGCGTCGCTGGCTGGCGCGCCTGCACGAGGACATCAACCTGACCTCGGTATTCGTCACCCACGACCAGGAAGAAGCCATGGAAGTGGCCGACCGCATCGTGGTCATGAACAAGGGCGTGATCGAGCAGATCGGCTCGCCGGGCGAGGTGTACGAGCACCCGGCCAACGATTTCGTCTACCACTTCCTGGGGGACTCCAACCGCCTGGCCTTGAGCGAAGGGCACCATGTGCTGTTCCGCCCGCACGAAGTGTCGTTGTCGCGGCACGAGACCGAAGGGCACCATGCCGCCGAGGTGCGCGATATTCGACCGCTGGGCGCTACCACGCGGGTGACCCTGAAGGTAGAAGGGCAGAGCGAGCTGATCGAGGCCGAGGTGGTCAAGGACCACGACAGCCTGACCGGGTTGGCGCGGGGCGAGACGTTGTTCTTCCGGCCGAAGGTCTGGCAGAAAGTGGCGGATATCTGAGCCGCCTTCGAACATGAGAAACCCGGGCGCTGTCCCGGGTTTTTCATGCCTGGCGGGTGGCCGGAGCTGCTTCGCAGGCCTGAAAAACCCATGCATTCTGCGCATATGCTGCATGCGTCTGACGCACCGCTTTTCCCCGCCCCAGCTACAGCCCACGGAATCCGCGGCCTCGAAGCCAGCGCAAAAAACGGATATTCATTTACGTTCTAAGTATAATTTTAAACATTCCTTCAAGGGATAAGCCCCCTGGTTCCATGATTCAGTCAGACCTGAATCGAGACCCTGGGAGTTTTATCAATGGGTAATGTCCAGCCGGCCATGAAGGCCTACGACCAGCCATGGCGCCCCGCTCCGGGTGACCTGGTCGAGCTTGGGCGCACGCTTCGCCTCCCGCTCGGCCAGCTGCGCCTGCAACGCACGCCTGTCAGCGGGCTCAAGCAGCGCGACAAGCTGGCGCTGGGCCTGCTGGCGCTGGCGCTGCATGCTGCCGTCGCCTACTGGATCAGCCGGGCGCCTACGCCCGAGCTACCGGTGGTGCCGCCGCAGGTGCCGCCCATGACCATCGAATTCGCCGCGCCTGCCCCGCCTGTGGTCGAGCCTCCGCCGCCCGCCCCGGCACCGCCCGTGGTCCAGCCGCCACCGCCGCCAGTGATCGACGAACTGGCCAGCAAACCCAAAACCAAGCCCAAACCCGTGCCCAAGCCGGTGGTAAAGCAACAACCCAAGCCACAGCCCAAGCCGGTCGAAGCTGCGCCACCGGTCCCGGTAGCCGCCCCGGCACCGCCGGCGCCCGCGCCTGCCGCGCCAGCCCCGGTAACCCCGGCATCGGCGAACGCCGCGTACCTGAAGAACCCGGCGCCGGAGTACCCGCAGTTGGCCCAACGCCGTGGCTGGGAGGGCACCGTGCTGTTGCGCGTCGAAGTGCTGCCCAGCGGCGCGCCCGGACAGATCCAGATACAGAAGAGCAGTGGCCGCGATGCTCTCGACGCCGCCGCGCTGGCGGCAGTCAAGCGCTGGCGTTTCGTCCCGGCCAAGCAAGGCGACGTGGCCCAGACCGGCTGGGTCAGTGTGCCGATCGATTTCAAGCTTCGCTAACTTTTCCGCAGAACACAGGAAGACATCATCATGAGCCTGCTGGCATCCCCTCTCGAGTCCGTTGAAAGCGCAGTCATCTGGCTGTTGGTTGGTTTCTCTGTCGTCACCTGGGGCCTGGCCCTGGTCAAGGCCGTGCAGTTCGTGCGGTTGAAGCATCAGGACAAGCGCTTCCACCAGCGCTTCTGGGCCGCCTCGAGCCTGGACTCGGCCGCCGAGCCCAGCCACGAACTGCCGGGCCCGGCTGCACGCGTGGCCCAGTCCGGCTACGCCGCCATCGCTGTGGGCGATACCCAGGCCAGCGACTTGAGCCACGCCATCAACCATCAGGACCGCCTGGAGCGCGCGCTGCGCCAGCAGATCGTGCGTGAGCGCCGCTCGCTGGAAACCGGCCTGGCGGTGGTCGCCAGTATCGGCAGCACGTCGCCCTTCATCGGCCTTTTCGGCACCGTGTGGGGCATCATGGAAGCGCTCAAGGGTATCAGTGCGGCCGGCTCTGCCAGCCTGGAAACCGTCGCCGGGCCGATTGGTGCGGCACTGGTGGCCACCGGTGTGGGTATTGCCGTCGCGGTACCGGCGGTACTGGTCTACAACTACTTCCTGCGCCGCCTCAAGCTCACTGCAGCCGACCTGGATGACTTCGCCCACGACTTCTACAGCCTGGCGCAGAAAAGTGCCTTCCGCGTGCTGGTGCACCCGGCCGTGCACGCGTACCAGGGCGGGTTCACCCAGCCCGTGAAGGAGGCATCCTGATATGGCCTTCTCGACCCAGGACAATGACGAAGTCCTCAGTGAAATCAACGTTACGCCCTTGGTGGATGTGATGTTGGTGCTGCTGGTGGTGTTCATCGTCACCGCGCCGCTGCTGACCAACGCGATCCCTGTGAACTTGCCCAAGACCGAAGCCGTGGCGCCGGTGGAGCAGAAGGACCCGCTGGTGGTCAGCATTGATGGTGAAGGCAAGCTGTTCATCAACAAGGACCAGATCCAGCCCGATCTGCTGGAAACCAGCCTCAAGGCCGCCAAGGACAAGGACGCACAAGTGCGTGTGCAGCTGCAGGCCGACGACGGTGTCAACTATGGCGAAGTGGCACGGGCCATGGCGGCGATCGAACGTGCGGGCATCAGCAAGCTGGCGGTGATTACCGCCCGCTGAACCCCGGCAAACCCTCTTCAGGCAAGTGCTTATGGGCCTTATCTCTTGGCAGGGGATGGCCCATTTTTTTGCCATACGCGCTCACGCACCGAGCGCATTCAACTTCATTTTTGGTTATTAATAAATAGCTTCTTATTCCTTTACTGATATAACTCCCGCCCTATACTGGTCTCCAAGCACGCAAACTCACTGGAGGCGTCCCCATGCGCAACGAGTCGATCCGTTACCTGATTGTGCCTGGCTGGCAAGGATCGCCAGACAATCATTGGCAAAGCCACTGGCAGCGCACCCTGCCTAACAGCGCGCGGGTCGAGCAGCAGGACTGGTTGACCCCGCAGCGCCAGGACTGGGTGCAGGCGCTGGAGCTGGCGATCGCTGCCGAGCGCTCGCCGGTGATCCTGATTGCCCACAGCCTCGGCTGCGTCACGGTCGCCCATTGGGCCGCCCAGGCCAGCCCGGCCTTGCTGCGGCGGGTACGTGGCGCCTTGCTGGTGGCGCCGGCGGATGTCGAGCGGCCCAGTTGCGCACCCGCCTTGCGCAACTTCGCGCCGATCCCGACCGAGGCGCTGCCGTTCCCCAGCCAGGTGGTCAGCTCGGACAACGACCCGGCCGTGAGCGTGCCACGGGCGTTGTACCTGGCCCAGGCCTGGGGCGCCGAAGCGGGGCTGCTGACCAACGCCGGACACATCAACGTCAAATCCGGCCATGAGCGTTGGGAACAGGGGTTCGCTTACCTGTATCGCTTGCAGAGCCGGGTCGAGCAGCGCGCACTACGCCGCGCCTGATCACCCCTACTGTCTACCGTTTGCCGACGCCCGGCCACTGCAGGCCTGGGGCGGGAGTTCGTCATGACTTTTCAAAACCCGTTTGGTCAGCCGTTGCTGACTTTCCCCGAACTGGACAAAAGCCCGCTGAGCATTCGCGCCAAGGCGCTGGTATTCATCGACCCGCGTTCCCAGCAGTTGCGCGAGCAACTCGAACGCTTGGCACCACAGCCCCTGCCGGTGCTGATCCGTGGCGAAACCGGCACCGGCAAGGAGCTGCTGGCTCGGCAAATTCACCGCGCCAGTGACCGCGGAGGATTGTTCGTGTCGGTCAACTGTGCGGCCATCAGCCCCACCTATGCCGATGCCGAGCTGTTCGGCTACAGCGCCGGTAGCCACGCGGGCACGGCCAGCAGCCGCGCCGGCTGGTTTGGCTCGGCCAACGGCGGCACGCTGTACCTGGACGAGATCGCCGACTTGCCGCTGGCCATTCAGGGCAAGCTGCTGGCCGCCCTGGAAAACCGCGAGGTTACCCGGGTGGGCGCGCAGCAGCCGCAGCCGGTGGATGTACGCCTGGTAGCCGCCACCAGCATCGACTTGGCTCGGGTGGTAAGCGCGGGACGCTTCAACGAGCGCCTGTACCAGTACCTGCGCGAAGGGGCGCTGGAGTTGCCGCCACTGCGTGAGCGGCCGGGCGACATCCTGCCATTGGCCGAATATTTCGTCGGCATCTACAGCGCACGCCTGCAAAGGCCTGTGCCGCTGGTGAGCGAGGCCGCACAACAACTGCTGGAAGCGCACCTCTGGCCGGGCAACACCCGCGAGCTGGAGAACATTATCCACTTCGCCCTGCTGGTGAATGACGGCGAGGAAATCCTGCCGAAGGACCTCGATTTGCCCAGCCCTGCGCGCTAGACGCCGCTCATGAACAAAGTGGCTGATGGCATTTTGATTTTGGAATAAGCAGCTAAATAAAAGATATTTTTGCGGAATAAAAAATCTAGGTATTGTCCGCCATACGCCCGCTGATGAACCGGTTGGGCACCCGATTCGCCATCGTCGATGGCCAGAACCAGAACAAGGACCACCATGAAGAAGACCCTGCTGACCACCGCCCTGGCTGCTGCCCTGTCGTTCGCCGGCCTGGCTGCTGCCGCCGAGAAACTGGTGGTTGCCGCTACCCCGGTACCGCACGCTGAAATCCTCGAGCTGATCAAGCCGACCCTGGCCAAGGAAGGCGTGGACCTGCAGATCAAGGTGTTCACCGACTACGTGCAACCCAACGTGCAAGTTGACCAGAAACGCCTGGACGCCAACTACTTCCAGACCCTGCCATACCTGCAGAACTTCAACGAAGGCAAGGGCACCCACCTGGAAACCGTGATCGGTGTTCACGTCGAGCCGTTCGGTGGCTACTCGAAGAAGGTCAAGAGCCTGAGCGAGCTGAAAGAAGGGGCCACCGTTGCCATCCCCAACGAGGGTAGCAACAGTGGCCGTGCCCTGCTGCTGCTGCAGAAGGCTGGTCTGATTACCCTGAAAGACCCGAAAAATGCCCTGGCCACACCCAAGGACATCGCCGAGAACCCGAAAAAACTGAAGTTCCGCGAGCTTGAATCGGCCATGCTGCCGCGCGTGCTGGACCAGGTCGACCTAGACATGATCAACACCAACTACGCCCTGGAAGCCGGCCTGAACCCGGCCAAGGATGCGCTGGTGATCGAAGGCAGCGACTCGCCGTACGTGAACTTCCTGGTCGCCCGCCCGGACAACAAGGACAGCGAAGCCATCCAGAAACTGGCCAAGGCCCTGACCAGCCCGGAAGTGAAGGCGTTCATCGCCAAGAAGTATGAAGGTGCGGTACTGCCGGCGTTCTGATCTGCAAGTCTGCAAACAACGCCGACGCATTCGTGTCGGCGTTTTTGTTTGCGCAGCATTCACCTGTGGTAGCGGCGGGCCTGCGAACACCGGCGGAGCCGATGCCATCCACCGGGTTGGCACGGCGTCTTGGTGATATGTTTATTCTATAAAGGTATTTATCAAAATATTTTTATATCTTTAAAGTCTATGCATCGTGCCGCTGCGCACCCTGCCGATCTGCTCTACCATGACCCTCGACACCGTATTCATCCTCAGCACGTTGCCTGCCTTCCTGCAGGCCGTGGGTGTGACTTTGCAGGTGGGCCTTATCGCCATCGCCACTTCGCTGCTGGTTGCCTTGGTCAATGCCACGCTGCTGGTATTGCGCACCCCGTACCTGTGGCGTCTGGTCAAAGCCTACGTGGAACTCGCCCGCAACACGCCCCTGCTGATCCAGCTGTTCTTCGTCTATTTCGCCTTGCCCAGCCTGGGCCTGAAGATTTCCGGTTTTGCCGCTGCGATCATCACCATGACCTTCATGGGTGGCGCCTATCTCACCGAGGTGCTGCGTGCCGGTGTCGAGGCCGTGCCCCGCGCCCAGCTGGAGTCCGCGCGCTCGATCGGCTTGTCCGAGGGCCAGCTGCTGCGCCACGTGGTGTTGCCCCAGGCCGGCATCCTCAGCCTGCCGGCACTGTTCGCCAACTTTATCTTCCTGCTCAAGGAAACCACCGTGGTGTCGGCGGTGGCCGTACCGGAAATTCTCTACACCACCAAGAACTACATCGCGCTGTACTACAAGACCTACGAAATGCTCACCGTGCTGACCCTGCTCTGCGTGCTGCTGTTCCTGCCGCTGTCGTTGCTGCTGCGTCATGTGGAAAGGAGGCTGCAACATGGCCAGCTCGGCCTCTGAACTGTTACTGCAGGCGCTGCCGCAGCTGGCTGGCGGCGCAGCGCAGACCTTGGCCATCTCCGCGCTGGGCATCCTCTTCGCGACGCTCGGGGGCGTGCTTTATGGCGTGTTGGCAACGCTGGGCAACCGCGTCCTGAGCATCGCCTTGCAGGTGTACCTGGAGCTGTTTCGTGCCATCCCGGTGCTGGTCTGGCTGTACCTGGTTTTCTTCGGCCTGCCGATCTTCTTCGGCCTGAGCATTCCCAGCTTCTGGTGCGCGGTATTGGTGCTGGGCCTGTGGGGCGCCAGCGAGGTTGGCGAGGTGGTGCGGGGCGCACTGCGTTCGCTACCGCGCGGCCAGCGCGAGGCCGGGCTGTCGATTGGTCTGGCCAGCTGGCAGCTGTATGGCTATGTCCTGTTGCCGCAGGCGCTCAAGCGCATGACCCCGCCGACCATCAACATCTACACGCGGATCATCAAGACCAGTTCGCTGGCGGTGCTGATCGGCGTGGTCGAGGTGATCAAGGCCGGCCAGCAGATCATCGAACGCACCTACGAATCGGTGCTGATCTACGGCGCCTTGTTCCTGTTCTTCTTCATCGTCTGTTATCCGCTGTCCGCCGCTTCGCGCGTGCTGGAACGCCGCTGGGCCCACTCATGAGCGCATTGATCGAATTCCAGGGTTTCAACAAGTTTTTCGGCGAGCAACAGGTGCTCAAAGGCGTCGACCTGAAGGTGGCGGCTGGCGAAGTGGTGGTCATTCTCGGCCCCAGCGGCTGTGGCAAAAGCACCCTGCTGCGCTGCCTCAACGGCCTGGAGCAGGCCCACGGCGGCCACCTGCGCCTGGCCGGGCAGGAGCTGCTCGACCCGCGCACCGACTGGCGCGCCATCCGCCAGCGGGTTGGCATGGTGTTCCAGAGCTATCACCTGTTCGGCCATATGAGCGTGATCGACAACCTGCTGCTCGGCCCGCTCAAGGTGCAGAAGCGCGAGCGCGCCGAAGCGCAGGCGCAAGCCGAGGCGCTGCTGGCGCGGGTCGGCCTGCTGGACAAGCGCGACGCCTTTCCCCGGCAGTTGTCCGGGGGCCAGCAGCAACGCATCGCGATCGTGCGTTCGCTGTGCATGAACCCCGAGGTGATGCTGTTCGACGAGGTCACCGCGGCCCTCGACCCGGAAATGGTCAAGGAGGTGTTGCAGGTGATCCAGGGCCTGGCCCGCGACGGCATGACCTTGCTTATCGTTACCCACGAAATGGCCTTCGCTCGCGCGGTGGCCGACCGCATCGTGTTCATGGAGGCCGGCAGGATCCTTGAACAGGGCGACCCCGAGAGCTTCTTCACCCGACCGCAGACCGCACGCGCGCAGCAGTTCCTGGAGAAATTCTCCTTCGTAGAAAGCCTGCCGAAGACACTGCACAAGGAACTGTCATGAAAACTGCCAACTTCACCAAACTGCTGGCGCCGCTGTTCGGCCTGGCCCTGCTGGCCGGCTGCAACAAGGCCGAGGAACCACCCAAGCCAGCGCCCGCATCGCCGGCCACCAGCTACCTGGAAACCATCAAGGCGCGCGACAAGCTGATTGTCGGGGTATTCACCGACAAGCCGCCGTTCGGTTTCGTCGATGAAAAGGGCCGCTATGTGGGCTTTGACACCGACATCGGCCGGCGCCTGGCCAAGGACCTGCTGGGTGACGAGAACAAGGTCGAGTTCGTTGCCGTGGAGCCGGCCAGCCGTATCCCGTTCCTGCAGAGCGACAAGGTCGACCTGATCCTCGCCAACATGACCGTGACTCCAGAGCGCAAGGAAGCGGTGGACTTCACCAACCCCAACCTGCGCGTTGCCGTGCAGGCGATCGTGGCGGACGGCAGCCCGGTACGGAAACTCGATGACCTGGCCGACAAGACCATCATCGTCACTACCGGCACCACCGCCGATATCTGGCTGACCAAGAATCACCCGGACTGGAAGCTGCTCAAGTTCGAAAAGAACAGTGAGTCGCTGCAAGCGCTGGCCACAGGCCGCGGCGATGCCTATGCGCAGGACAACCTGATCTTGTTCAGCTGGGCCAAGCAGAACCCGGGCTACCGTGTGCTGCCTGAGCTGCTGGGCGAAGAGGCACCGATTGCACCGGCGGTGAAGAAGGGCAATATCGAGCTGCGTGATTGGGTCAATGCCGAGTTGGCCAAGCTGGGTGAAGAGAAGTTCCTGCTGAAACTGTATGACCAGTACGTGCGCAAGGAGCTGAGCGATGACACCAAGCCGGAAAGCGTGATCGTCGAAGGGGGCAAGTGGCAGGGTTGACGGTTTGAAGGGGGCCGCTTTGCGGCCCATCGCGACACAAGGCCGCTCCTGCAAGAGCATGCGCAAGCCGAGGCTACGCGTTCTCTCGCTGGGCGGCCCGGTGTTGCGAAAGGGCTGCAACGCGGTGCTGGCTATCTCAAGGGTTACGCGGCAACCAGTTCAACAGGAACTCATTGACCACCCGTGGGTTCTCCAGGCTCGAAATATGCCCGGCAAACGGAATCTGCGCTGCCAGGCAACCAATGAGCCGCGCCATCTCGCTGGATTCTTCAGGCGGCCGTGGAATGTCCTGGTCGCCACAGACCACGATGGTCCGCTCGCTGGCCAGCTCACCCAGCCGTGGCAAAAGGTCCGGTCGGCCGAAAATCACTCGCCCCAGCGGATCGAGGCTTTGCCGAATCACCTCGGCACTGCTTGCCTTCAGCGCTGCACGGAAGTTTTCCCGCACCAGCGGCACCGTCTGACCGCCCGCGTGGAAGAAGATCGGCACGACGATATCCAGCAAGGGCTCCGGGAACATGCCCACGGCGCTGGCGGCGTCCAGCAGGCCGAAATACTTGAGCCGCGTCGCCTCCGGTTCAGCACCGAGGTAGGTATCCATCAGCACCAGACGGTCGACCCGGTGCGGGTGCTCCAGGGCCAACTGCGCGCCCCACATGCCACCTACCGACAGGCCGACCAGGTGGCATTGGCCGATATCCAGGGCGTCCAGCAGCGCCAGGTGTTGGCGGGCCAGGGCGCTCAGGTCGGTGGTCGTGGCGGGCGGGGCGTCGGAGCCGCCGTGGCCCCACAGCTCGGGCACGATGACGCGAAAGTGCGCCGACAGGGCCTCGATCTGTGGCTGCCACATGTCGGCTGACCACAGGTAGCTGTGGCCGAGCAGCACCGGGAAGCCGTGGCCCTGGTCGACGTAGCTCATCCGGGCGCCGTCGATTTCGATGAAGTGTCTTTGCATGGAGTGGGTCTCGGCTGGAGGACTTAGAGTATTTGAAATTGTCGGGGCCGCTGTGCGGCCCATCGCGACACAAGGCCGCTCCTACAGGTGGGCGCGGAAGCAGACCCTCACGGCCCTGGCACCAATCGCAAGGTACTCTGCGCAGGAATCACGCCCATCTGCGCCCGCTGGTACTGCCCCTGCACATAGCCCTCGGCCTGGTCCGCGTAGTGCCCGTCGAACGGCACGCCACTCTGCCCGACCGGGTTGCTGGTCAACGCCTGCCCAGCATCGGCAAAGTCGATCAACCGCCGCGTAGACGGCCCATAGGTCACCGGCCAAGGCGCCGGGCCGATCTTCGCCGAGAGGTTGTTTGGTACCTCATGGGTACCCGGCGCGGCGAACGGGCCGACGTTGAACAGCAGGTGCAGTGGCTTCTTCACCCCAAGCGGGTGGTTGTGGGTCAGGGTGTGGGCCTTGCCCCACTGCCAGCTGGCCGGGTCGTTGCCCAAGGTGTCGCGCAGGTGCTTCAGGCTGTGCTGCCAAGCCGTGCGCACGATGGCGGTACGGTCGCTGCGCTGATTGTCACCACGGGTGTTCCACCAGGGCGAATCGGCATCCGCCGCCAGGCGCGGCAGCGCGGCGTCGATGGCGCGGGTGCTGATCAGCACCGGGAACCAGGTATTGCCCAGTTCGTCATGCAGTGCGGCGAACGCCAGTTCGTAGAGGAACTGGTTGAACAGCGTGGCGCTGACCGAATCCAGCGGATAGTCGCCCGCCCAGGCGGCCAGTTGCTCCACCAGCTCCTTCTCTTCGTCACCCTCGGCCACCGCGCGCAGCGTTGCCAGCAGCGGGGCAAGGGTACGCGGGCCATAATCGCTGGCGGTGCCCAGCTGCAACGTCTGGCTGTTTTGCGTGTCCCACTTCACCTCGGGGTTGGCCAGCTGGTTGTCGAGCTGACGGCCGCGGTCCGGCAGGTTGTAGTAACCCGGTATCGGCACCGCTGCCGGCGGTTGGTAATTGGCCGACACGATATAGCCGCGCGCTGGGTTCTCCTGCTGCGGGTTGACGCTGAAGGGGTAGAAGCCGAGCTTGTTGGCCTGGGCGCTGGCGCCATCGAGAATGAAGGCCGGGTCGACCCCGTCGGGGCGGATCGGCAGCTGCGCCGCCGCCCACCAGCCAATGTCGCCACGGGCATTGGCCCAGACGAAGTTCAGCCCAGGCGCGTGCACCTTGGCGGCGGCTTCGCGCATTTTGCTCAGGGTGTCGGCACGGTTGATCTGGTAGAAACCATCGAGGATCGGGTTTTCGGTTTCCAGGAACGCCCACCACATGGCGATCGGCGTGGGGCCGGCGGTGGCGCCCAGCACGTCGTTGACGATCGGGCCGTGGGGCGATCGGCGCAGGCTGAGGGTCACCGGCGCTGCGCCTTTCACGGCGACCTGCTGCTCGGACTTCTCCAGCGCCTGCCATTGGCCATTGATCATGACCTGGTTGGCGTCGGCCGGGTTGCTGCGTTCGGCGATCAGGTCGACGTCATCGTTCTGGAACATGGTCAGGCTCCAGCCGAAGTCGCGATTGTGGCCGAGCAGGGCGAACGGGTTAAGGGCCTGGAAGTACCCATACAGGTTGAAACCGGGCGCCGACAGTTCGGCCTCGTACCACACCGCCGGCACGGCGAAGCCGATGTGCGGGTCGCCGGCCAGCAACGGCTTGCCGCTGCGGGTGCGGCTGCCGGCCACGGCCCAGGCGTTGCTGCCTTCGAACTGCGGGATGCCGGCCTCGCCTAGCGCCTCATGACTGAGGCGGGCGAGAGCCTCAAGGCTGTGCCAGTCGGCAGCGGCCAGTGGTGTACCCAGGGCGCCCTCCGGCTGCCAGCCGAGGTCGAAGATGCCCAGGTACTCGGGGCCCAGCTGGTCACGGATATAGGCCAGTGCCGGCTCGGTACGAAAGGCGGCGGCAAAACTGTAGGCCAGGTAGCCAGCGATGCTCAGGGTGTCTTCTGCGGTGTACGGGCGTGGGGTGATACCGAGCAGGTCGAACTCGACAGGCTTGGGATGGCTGGCCTGCCAGCTGTTCACGCCGTCAAGGTAGGCTTGCAGGGCCTGCCAGGCCGGGGACTGACGGTCCTGACGCTTGGCCATCAGGGTGGCCTGTTCGCGAATGCGCAGGCTGCGGAACAGGGTGTCGGTGGGTAGCAGCTTGGCGCCCAGCACCTCGGCCAGTTCGCCGCGGGCCAGGCGGCGCAGGATCTCCATCTGGAACAATCGGTCCTGGGCATGCACATAGCCCAGTGCCCGGTACAGGTCCGCCTCGCTCTGCGCCTGTAGGTGCGGCACGCCGCGGGCGTCGTAGCGCACGCTGACCGGGGCCTGCAGGCCGGCCACGGCCACCTCGCCCTCGCGCTGCGGCAGTTTGCCCTGCACATACCAGTATCCAGCGCCGGCGGCCACGGTAACTACCACGGCCAACAGGGTCAGGCTGCGCTTCATTCAGGCTCCTTGTGCATTCCAGCGAAAAGTGTGGTCCGATCATGGGCGGATTCGCGAACAGAGCATAGTCCCAGGAAGGAGTTTCCATGTCACTCAGCGAAAAACAGAAAATGCTTACAGGCCAGCTCTATCATGCCGGTTGCCCCGAGCTGCAGGCCGAGCAGATCGCCAACAAGCACTGGATGCACCGTTACAACAACAGTGTCGAATTGCTCAACGACGCACGGCATGGGCTGTTGGCCGAACATTTTGCCCAGGTTGGCGAAGGCGCGGTGATCCGCCCACCGTTCTATTGCGACTATGGCTACAACATCAGTGTCGGCCGCAATACTTTCATGAACTTCAACTGCGTGATTCTCGATGTGTTGCCGGTGCGGATCGGCGAGGACTGCCAGATTGGTCCCAACGTGCAGATCTACACCGCCGACCATCCGCTCGATCCCGAGGTGCGACGCACCGGGTTGGAAAGCGGGCGGCCGGTGACCATTGGCAACAACGTGTGGATTGGTGGTGCAGCGATCATCCTGCCGGGGGTGACCATCGGCGACAACGCCGTGATAGGTGCCGGTAGTGTGGTGACGCGGGATGTACCGGCGGGAGCGACGGTGGTGGGTAACCCTGCGCGGGTACGCGGATAATATGAAAAGCCCTGCGGTGTCTGCCGCAGGGCTTTGTAGGTCAGGCGGGCTTGAAGCCGGCTTTGCCGTTGGCGGCGCGCCATTCTTTAATGCGGTTTATGACGCCTTGAGGGCTTTTGTCCGAGCCTGCTGGAGGGCGTGTCAGAACATCAGCCCCATCAGGGTGTTCGGTGATCTTTTTGAAATTGGAAATGATCCTGTCTCGAAAGCTCTCTAACTCAGTACCGCGGCGGCCCGCTCGGTTTTCGTACAGTTCTGTTATGAGCGCGAGGAATTCATCTTCTGTGTAATCCTCCAATTTGCCCTTGAGTGTCATTGATTGCTCTCCTTGTGGTGATCAATATGAACTCGCGGTGTCATGAGTACAAGATTGTCCAGATCATACACTGCGCCACCGCTTGCGATTTCATGCTTATGATGGATCTCCAGCTTTATTCGTCTTCCTACCCAATGGCTCTCGGGGGCGTAAGGAGCAATACCATTTCGCATGTTGTCAGCGTTCAGAAATTCTAGATGCTGTTTGAACACCTCATCCGCAGCGATCTCCATCCAGATTGCTTCCCGTAGATTATCGAACCTACTGAACCTTCGCCCCCTCAGCCTTTCCGCAATCCTCGTGGGAATTGGCGCCCCTGCCGCCGTGCTTGCTGCGTCCAATACCCTGTCGGGCGTAAGCACCCCATTGCCACTGGCAACTCCCGGAATATTGCGGGGGCTGCGCAACATCACATAGATCGGCGCCAGTCCTGAATCTGCCGGGAAAATGATGACGTAGTCATCAATGTGCAGTTCGGGCCGTTCGGGGAAGGAGCGGATGTCCGCCTGCTGCGGCACAATGAGGCGCCCGGGGGTAGTGCTTCTGCACCTCTTCTACGATGGGCTGGCCGCCGACGTAGGCGCCGGAGTTCAAGTCCAGTTTGCCCAGGCTGCTTGGCGGTGTTGCCGGGTGCCAGAGTAGGGTGGCGCCGCCTGGGCCATCGGCAGTGAAGCGGTAGGCTTTGACGGCAGAGTCCCATTGCGCCTGGCGCACTCGCACATCACGCAGTACAGCGTTGCCGTCGGTGTTGACCAGGTAGACCTCGGTCTGCTCGCCGCTGGGTACCGCGTTCATGCGCAGCGGCAACTCCAGCGTCTGGCCTGCCAAGCGATTGGCCTGTTGGGTGAGGTCGGCACCGGCTGTCATTGAGGCCAGCGGGACAGTTACGCCCATACGCTCGCCGTCACCAAGGCGGGCTGAGTAGAACATCAGCGGGGCATATCTGAGCGCGACCGTGAGGCTGCTTTCGAGCAGGCGTATCGCAGCTTTGCTCAGAAGTTTGCCAAAGGGCTCCCATACAGACTCGAAATGCGCCACGCCACCGCGAGAGGTGGCAAGCACCAGCGGATGGCGGGTGCTGGCGGCCCAAGCGTTGAAGATGACCGGTGTGCTACTCGGGGGACGCCCGGCGAGCGCAGCGAGGTAGAGCTGTTCGTCGAATGCGGCAGTGAGGCTGCGGTCCGACGCTGCAAGCAGGCGTGCGACGTTGGCCTTTTCAGTTGGCCACGACTGGACATGGGTGGCGTTGAAAGCGCTGACTTGCTGCTTGAGATCCAGCAACTCCTGCTTGTGTGGCAGCGGTGAGCGCGCGGTGTCCAGCTTGAGCGTGACGTCAATTCTGGTAGGGGTATGGCGCATGTGCCCATAGAGCTTGTCGAGGTCGACGTACTGGGTGCTGAGAGTGGCTCGGCACTTGAGCAAGTCGGACGTTTCCAGTTCTAGTTCGCGGGCATGTGCCAGCGCAGCCTGCTCGGCCACATCGTCATGTTGGTGGCGTTCAAAGTTTTTGAGTTGGGCTTCCAGCATGCTGCGCGTCAGCAGGTACTCATGCTGGGCGGCCATCGTCCGGTCAAGCGTCTGCGCGGAAAGCTTCAGACGTTGGCTTGCTTGACCGGTCTGCATCTGCCGGTAGCGGGTGTTGGACCGTTCGCTGCTGAGCCGGCTGCGATGGCGGCCCAGTTCGTCGATCTGCCGCTGTAGAACTTTCGCGGCGAAAGCGGCGCGGTAGGAGGCCAGCCAGGCTTGGCGTGGGTCTGTTGCGCTACCGGCACGCCGGCTGCTGTCGACGAATTCCTTGAAGGAGCGGTGTTCCGGGTCTGATCCAAAAAACTGGTTGGCTGCCTGGCGGGTGGCTTGGAGCTCGGCCTGGAACTTGGCCGTGAGATGGTTCACGGCAGCGAGCTTTCGTTCGATGGCCAACAGCGGGTCCAGCCCAGCCAGCGAACCGGCCTGCGTCAGGACGGCCTGGTCGAGCTTTTGCTCGAGCGCTTCAAGTTGCTGATTGTGTTCTTGCTTGACCTGCTGCTTGTCAGCCTCGATCTGGGGCACCAGGTCGATGACCAGATGGCCGGGTCGAAAGGTCGACGCCAGATAGTGAGACGGTATGCGGTTGTGGCCCCAAAAATATTGCGGGACTGGTGGAAGACGGGGGGCGTTTACAATGCTGTCGGCTAGCTCGACGGATCCGTGTTGAGACATACAGTTTCTCCATTGCTCTGTATGTCGCTACGGTAAGAATCCTCCTGTGGGCTGCTGCTGTAGATAATCCTTGGGTGCTTGCTATCTACCAGGGGCAATAGCACCCTGAGGCAAGGGTGTTGTCGGCCTGTACAGGCCGGTTCGCGAGCAATGCCTTTAACACCGGCTCGATGAAGCTGTTGCTGGCGTTGCACACGGCGCCCTCGCTGTAGGGGCCGAAGTAGGCGAGGTTGCCCTGCCTGTCCCAGATGGCCACGGCCGGAGAGGCCGGCAGCCGTTCGCTACCGGGCAGACTGGCGATGGGCTGCAGGCTGCTCAGGTTGGCCGGCAACTGACCATGGCTGCCTGGCTTTTGCAGCACATGAAAGATCACCCCTTGCTCGGCAAACTGGCTGACCAGTCCGCCCAGGTGCTGCTGGTTACCGACGTTGCACGGGCAGGTCGGGTCCCAGAAGTGCACCACGCGGATCGGCCCGGGGCCGGCCAGCTCGGCGGGTAGCTGTAGTTGGCTGCCGTCGAACAGCGTGGTCTGGTTGTCGAACGGACGCAGGTAACGAGCCTGGAAGGTGATGTAGGCCTGCCAGAGGATGGCGGCTCCGACCAGCAGGGCGATTGCTGTGCACAGCGGTTTGATGATCCGGTTCTTCATGAAGGTCTTCCGCGGTCCCCTTGCAGGAGCTGGTCGTTCGAAGCTGAGCAAGCTTGCCACGACGCCGGCCAGAGCTGAATATCGCAGATCAATACTCGCTTCGTTGTGGATGTACCGATGCCCGCCGCCTTTCATCCCGACCTCCTGCGCACCAGCCTGGGGCCGTTGACCGCTCGCCAGCCGTTGTCGGCCCAAGGCGTGGAATACCAGCGTTTCTATGGCCTGGACCTGCCGGCACGAAGCTGGCTGGGCGGCTTTCAGGCAGCGGGCTTCGACCTGGTCGGGCAGGTCTGGCTACCCGAGCAGGTGACCGCGACGCTGTTCCTGCTGCACGGCTATTACGACCATATGGGCCTCTATCGGCACGTGATCGAGTGGGCGCTCGAGCAGGGATTCGCAGTCATCAGCTGCGACCTGCCCGGCCATGGCCTGTCCAGCGGCGAGCGGGCCAGCATCAGTGATTTTGCGCTGTACCAGCAGGTGCTGGAAGCTTTGTTCGAGCAAGCGCGCATGCTGCAACTGCCACGCCCGTGGCATCTGTGCGGGCAGAGCACCGGTGGCGCGATTGCCGTGGACCATCTGCTGTACCAGGGCGCGCAGAGCCCCATCGATGGCCAGGTCATCCTGTTGGCGCCGTTGGTGCGGCCCTGTGCCTGGCGTTGGTCGAAGTTGAGCTATCGCCTGCTGCGCCACTTCGTCAATGGCATCGAGCGACGCTTCAGCGAGAACACCAATGACCCGGCCTTCCTGCCGTTTCTTGAAGCCGACCCGCTGCAACCCCGTCGCCTGCCAACGGCCTGGGTCGGTGCCTTGATCGCCTGGGTCAAGCGCATCGAAGCCGCCCCGTGCAGCACGCGGCGGCCATTGATTGTGCAAGGGGAGGCGGATGGCACGGTGGACTGGCCCTACAACCTCGAAGTACTCAAGGCCAAGTTCGCCGAGCCGCAGATCCTGATGCTGCCAGGGGCTCGCCACCACTTGGCCAACGAGCTGCCGGGCATTCGCCAGCGCTACTTCGATTTCATCGACCAGCGGCTGGGCTGATCACTTCAGGTCGTTGCTGCTCTGGCCCACTGCCAGGCCAGCGCGCACAGCGGCCAGGGCGGCCTGGTAATAGGCCTTGCCGTCAGGCGATTCGGCAAAGGTCGCGAACTCTTCCAGCTCCGCGTCGGACAAGTCGCGGTAGACATACAACAGGGTATTGTTGAGGTCTTCACCAATCTGGCTCATCAGGCGCTGGCGCTGGCCGTCGAGCAGGCCCTGGGCCTGGCCGCCACCGAACAGGCCGGGGATCATCGAACTGAGGCTGTCGGCCGCCACACCCGCGATAGCCAGGCTCACTTCGGCGCCCGCCTCGCGTGCCGGCAGGGCCTGGGCCAGGTGGCCGATGATCAGCAGACGGTTGTCGCTGGCCTGGATCTTCGGCAGGCCTTTGGCATTTCTGGCCAGTTCATCCTTGCGTGTGGCCTTGAGTTCGGCCGCCACCACCTTGCGCCCCAGCGGCGACTGGAAGAAGGCCAGCGCCGGTGCCGGGTTGGCCAGGGTCGCACGCAGTTTTGCCTGGGCGCGACGGTCCACGGCCTGGGCCTGGAAACGCTGGTTGCTGTTGTTGACCAGCGCCTGGTACACGGCGGGTGGCAAACTGTTGCGGTAGCGTTCCTGGGCAGCGGTCAGGGCATCGTTGAAATGGGCGCGCTGGTCGGGCCAGCCAGCAGCCTTGTACAGTTGATCCAGGTTGTCTGCCCAGACAGGCACGGTGCAGATCATCAACAGAATCAGGGAAAACAGACGGCGCATTCAGGACTCCTGTCGGCAGGCGGCTATTGTCCTTGGCCTGGCGCTGGTTTGTCGAGATATCTGCGTGCTTCTCGGCCAAGTGGCGCTGTGCGGCGGCATGGCTAATGGATATGATGCGCGCCATGCACACTTCCCCCGAACACCCGATGCTTGCGGCCGTCGTTGACGATCTGGCCACCCGTGGCTGGTCGCAGCAGGCGCTGTTTCTGCCTGCCGACCTGGTGCGCGCGCTGGCGGCCGAATGCCGGCGTCGTGATGCCGAAGGCGAACTCAACCCTGCGGGGGTTGGGCGCGGTGTTGCCCAGGAGGTACGCGAAGCCATTCGCGGCGACCAGATCCAGTGGATCGACCCCGGGCAGGCCGAGGCTTGCGACCAGTACCTGGCCGCCATGGACCAGCTGCGTCAGGCCATCAACCGGGGCCTGTTCCTCGGCCTGGAAGATTTCGAGTGCCATTTCGCCCTGTACCCGCCCGGGGCATTCTATCGCCGCCATTTGGACCGTTTCCGCGACGATGACCGGCGCATGGTGTCAGCGGTGCTGTACCTGAATGAAGACTGGCAGCCAAAGGACGGTGGCCAGTTGCGCATGTTCCTGGCGGACGGTGTCGAGCACGATGTGCAACCGGTGGCGGGTTGCCTGGTGGTGTTCCTGTCGGGTGAGGTGCCGCACGAAGTGCTGCCGGCCGGGCGCGAGCGGCTGTCGTTGACCGGCTGGTTCCGGCGCCGTGGCAATGACCCGTTCTGACCTGCCCAAGGTGCTGGTCAGCGCTTGCCTGCTGGGACAGCCGGTGCGTTACGACGGCCGTACCAGTGGCCACCCCGACCTGCTGCAGCGTTGGCAGGCCGAAGGGCGTGTGGTGCCGTTGTGCCCAGAGGTGGCAGGCGGCCTGCCGACCCCTCGCCCGGCTGCAGAGATACCCGGCGGGCAGGGGGCAGCGGTGCTTGACGGTGATGTACAGGTGCTGACGGTGACCGGAGAGGATGTCAGCGTGCAGTTCATTGCCGGGGCGCAACAGGCGCTGGAACTGGTACGCCGGCATGGCATTCGCGTGGCGGTGCTGAAGGCCGGCAGCCCTTCGTGTGGTAACCGCTTGACCTACGACGGCACGTTCAGTGGGGTGAAGGTGGCCGGGGAGGGTGTAACCACGGCGCTGCTGCGGCGGGCTGGGGTGCAGGTGTTCAGCGAGCTGGAGCTGGACCTGGCGGAACAGGCGCTGGCTGGGCTTTCGGTTTAAGTCTGTACCGGCCCTTTAGCGGGCGCCTACGAAAGGGCCGGTGCAGGCGGTAAAGAAATTACTGCCCGGCGGTCGTCGCCGGTACACCTTTGAACCACTTCTGTTCAAGCTCGGCAGTCCGTCCACTGTCCTTGAGCCGCTGCAAGGCGTTGTTCACCGCACTTTCGAAAGCCGGGTTGTCCTTCTGGAACGGGATCACCAGCTGCTTCTCGCCAAATGGCAAGCTCACATCGAGCGGGCCGTCAGCCTGGGGCGACTCACTCGAGGGGGTCAGTGCGATGTCGTACTTGCCACTCTCGACACCAGGCAGAACCTCGGTTGCGGGCGCTTCGATGAATTCGGCGCGCAGGTCCAGCTCCTTGGCCAGGTCCTGGCCAAACTCCACTTCGAAGCCGGTCAGGTGGTCGTTTTCCTTGAAGGCGTACGGCGAGTTGTCTGCCTGTACGGCAATGCGCAGTTCGCCCCGGTCGGCGATTTCATCTATCAGCTCGGCCTGCGCCAATGGCGAAATCAGTACCGCCAGCAGTAGTCCAATGGTCGAACGCATGAAAGCCCCTTTTTCTTGGCAGGTAAATAACGCCCGCCACGGCTTTTTTCCCCGCCATGGTCGGGCGCAGCCTATGACCTTGAAGCCTCGGCGATGTTTAATCGTGACTGAAATATTTCTACCTGGCGATTTGAACATATGGGCGTTCGCATCAACTAAGGTGAATCACGCCGCCGTTGGATCGCAGGCGGGGGCCGACAAGTGAATCACAGGAGAAGTGAATGAACAGCCTATTTTCGCGTGCTGCCGTTGCAGGTCTGCTGATGGGGGCATCGGTGCTGGCCAGTGCCGCAGACGCGCTGAAGAGCCAGGAACCGCCCAAGGAGGCCAAGGTCTTCATCGTTTCCCCCGCCGACGGCGCTACGGTGGACAAGACCTTCACCGTCAAGTTCGGTATCGAGGGCATTGCACTCAAGCCGGCCGGTGATCACACCCCGCATTCCGGCCATCACCACCTGCTGGTTGATGTAGACAAGGAGCCAGTGGCCGACATGCCGCTGCCGACCAGCCTGATGCCGGAAAACGGCGTGGCCCTGCCAGATGGGCCCCAGGTGCTGCACTTCGGCAAGGCGCAGACCGAAACCACCATCACCCTGACCCCCGGCAAGCACACCCTGCAATTAATACTGGGTGACCAGTTCCACGTGCCGTTCAAGCCAAGTGTCGAGTCGCAGAAGATCACGGTTGAAGTGAAATAAAAAAAGGGAGGCCACCAGGGCCTCCCTTTCTCATGCTGCCAGCAAATCAGAACAGGACGCGGGAACGGATGGTGCCCTTGACCTGTTGCAGCTTCTCCTGCGCCAGGTCCGAGTACTCGGCGTCGACGTCGATCACCACGTAGCCGACTTTCTCGTTGGTCTGCAGGAACTGGCCCGAGATGTTGATACCGTTCTCGGCGAAGACCTTGTTGATCTCGCTGAGCACACCCGGGATGTTTTCGTGGATGTGCAGCAGGCGGTGCTTGCCCGGGTGCGCCGGCAGGGCCACTTCCGGGAAGTTGACCGAGGACACCGAGGTACCGTTATCGCTGTACTTGACCAGCTTCTCGGCGACTTCCAGGCCAATGTTGGCCTGGGCTTCGGCGGTGGAACCACCGATGTGCGGGGTCAGGATCACGTTGTCCAGACCACGCAGCGGGCTTTCGAACTCTTCATCGTTGGAGCGCGGCTCGACCGGGAACACGTCGATGGCGGCGCCGATCAGGTGCTTGTCCTTGATCGCGGCGGCCAGGTGGTCCAGCTCGACCACGGTGCCACGGGCGGCGTTGATCAGGATCGAGCCCTTCTTCATGGCACGGATTTCCTTCTCGCCGATCATCCACTGGGTGGACGGCAGCTCAGGCACGTGCAGCGAGACGATGTCGGCTAGGCCCAGCAGTTCGTGCAGGCTGGTCACCTGTACCGCGTTGCCCAGCGGCAGCTTGGTCAGCGGGTCGAAGAAGTACACCTGCATGCCCAGGCTCTCGGCCAGGACCGACAGTTGGGTGCCGATCGAGCCGTAGCCAACGATGCCCAGCTTCTTGCCGCGGATCTCGAACGAGTTGGCCGCGCTCTTGATCCAACCGCCACGGTGGCAGGAGGCGTTTTTCTCAGGGATGCCGCGCAGCAGCAGAATGGCTTCGGCCAGTACCAGCTCGGCTACCGAACGGGTGTTGGAGTACGGCGCGTTGAACACGGCGATACCGCGTTCGCGGGCAGCTTCCAGGTCGACCTGGTTGGTGCCGATGCAGAAGCAGCCAACCGCGACCAGCTTCTTGGCGCAGTCGAAGATCTCTTCGGTCAGCTGGGTACGCGAACGGATGCCGATGAAATGGGCATCGGCGATCTTTTCCTTCAGCTCGGCTTCCGGCAGCGAACCAGTAAGGTATTCGATGTTGGTGTAGCCGGCGGCCTTGAGGGTATCGACCGCGTTCTGGTGCACACCTTCAAGAAGAAGGAACCGGATCTTGCTCTTGTCGAGAGAAGTCTTGCTCATCTGCGTAAACCTGTATCCCGGAGAAAAAATGGCGAGGGGTGATGCCAGGCGCCAGGGCTGCCTTAGCATGAACAGCGGGAGGGCTATGCTAGCATACGCGACACAATCTGAGCTTATCCCGACAGGTGAAGAGTGCTCAGGGTGACTATGAATAAGTCGAGAGTTCCAGCGATGACCCATCCCGCTGTAATTGATGAACTGATGACCTTGGTCGACCCTGGCAAGGTCCTGACCGACGCGGCTTCGCTCGAAGCCTATGGCAAGGACTGGACCAAGCACTACCCGCCGGCACCCAGCGCCATCGTGTTTCCCAAGACGGTGGAGCAGGTGCAGGCGATTGTTCGCTGGGCCAATACGCACAAGGTAGCGCTGGTGCCGTCTGGCGGGCGCACCGGGCTTTCCGCGGGGGCCGTGGCGGCCAATGGCGAAGTGGTGGTCGCCTTCGACTACATGAACCAGATCCTCGGCTTCAATGCCTTCGACCGCACCGTGGTCTGCCAGCCAGGGGTGATCACCCGGCAGTTGCAAGGCTTCGCCGAAGAGCAGGGCCTGTATTACCCGGTAGACTTCGCTTCCAGCGGTTCGAGCCAGGTTGGCGGCAATATCGGCACCAATGCTGGCGGAATCAAGGTAATTCGCTACGGCATGACCCGCAACTGGGTGGCCGGGCTTAAGGTGGTCACCGGCAAGGGCGAATTGCTGGAGCTGAACAAGGGCCTGGTCAAGAACGCCACCGGCTACGACCTGCGCCAGCTGTTCATCGGCGCCGAAGGCACCCTGGGCTTCGTGGTCGAAGCCACCATGCGCCTGGACCGCGCACCGCGCAACCTTACCGCCATGGTTCTGGGTACCCCGGACTTCGACTCGATCATGCCGGTGCTGCATGCCTTCCAGGGCAAGCTGGACCTGACCGCCTTCGAGTTCTTCTCCGACAAGGGCCTAGCCAGGATCCTGGCGCGCGGCGACGTGCCGGCACCGTTCGAGACTGCTTGCCCGTTCTATGCGCTGCTGGAATTCGAGGCCAGTACCGAAGAGGTGGCCAACGAAGCCCTGGCCACCTTCGAGCACTGCGTCGAGCAAGGCTGGGTGCTGGACGGCGTGATGAGCCAGAGCGAAACCCAGCTGAAAAACCTGTGGAAGCTGCGCGAATACCTGTCGGAAACCATCTCGCACTGGACGCCATACAAGAACGACATTTCGGTAACCGTCGCGAAGGTTCCGGCTTTCCTGCGTGATATCGACGCTATCGTCACCGAACATTACCCGGATTACGAAGTGGTGTGGTACGGCCACATCGGCGACGGCAACTTGCACTTGAACATCCTCAAGCCCGAGCACATGAGCAAGGATGATTTCTTTGCTTCGTGCACCAAGGTCAACAAGTGGGTGTTCGAGATCGTCGAACGCTACAACGGCTCAATCTCCGCCGAGCATGGGGTAGGCATGACCAAGCGCGACTACCTGGGCTACAGCCGCTCAGCCGAGGAAATCGCCTGCATGAAGGCAATAAAGGCCGTGTTCGACCCTAACGGCATCATGAATCCGGGTAAGATCTTCCCACTTGAATAAAAAGCAGTATCCAGAGGAGTCGGCCATGAGTTACCAGCACCAGTACGTAGACGGCACGCGCATTCACTTCCCGCTGGGCAAGGTGGTGTGCATCGGCCGTAACTATGCCGAGCATGCCAAGGAACTGGACAACCCCATCCCCACCGAACCGCTGTTGTTCATCAAGCCCGGCAGCTGCGTGGTACCGGCCGAAGGCGGCTTCAAGATCCCGGCCGAACGAGGTTCGGTGCACTATGAGGCTGAAATTGCAGTGTTGCTGGGCAAGCCGCTGTCGACCCATCCGACCGAAGAAGAGGTGCTGGACGCCATATCGGGCTATGCCCCCGCGCTGGACCTGACCCTGCGTGACGTGCAGGCCAGGCTGAAGGAAAAGGGCCTGCCCTGGGAGCTGGCCAAATCCTTCGACGGTGCCTGTGTGCTGCCGCCTTTCGTGTCGGCTGCCAGCTTCGAAGACCTGAACGACATTCCGTTGCGCTTGAGCGTCAACGGCGAAGTGCGCCAGGACGGCAACAGCAAGATGATGCTCAACCCGATCGTGCCGATGATTCAGCACATATCGGCGCACTTCTCGCTACAGGCGGGGGATGTGATCCTTACCGGTACCCCGGCAGGCGTGGGGCCGTTCAATGTCGGTGACGAACTGGTGCTGGAGCTGCCAGGTGTGAGCCGCTTCGAAAGCCGGGTGCTCTGAACCGAAACCGCATCGCTTTCTTCGCGGGTAAACCCCGTGAAGAAGCCAGCGCTGTTGACTGTTTTTTCACACCCCGTCCGGATAATGCGCAGACCTACGCCATTGCCCCAGGAACCCCGCATGTCATCACCCTCCAGCGCCTCGGCAACACCCAAGCGCCGTTTCTACCTGCGTTGGCCCTTCGGCCTGGCCGTGGCGGCCGTGATTGGCTATGGCGTGGCTGTGGCCATGCACTGGGATGACCGCGGCGCGCTGTGGGTCAAGGAAAGCTTTGAAAGCACCGCCGAGCGCAGCGAAAGCGTGTGGTTGCCGGACTACCGTGTCGACATCGATGCCAAGCCGCTACCGGGGATGGACGAAGACGAAGCCTCCGATGTGGCCTTCAACCCGCGTACCCGCACCCTGTTCGCGGTAATGGGCAAGAACCCGTTCCTGGTCGAGCTGAACCTGGATGGCGAGGTCCTGCGCAAGATCCCGCTCAACGGCTGGAACAACCCGGAAGGCGTCGCGGTGCTGGAGGATGGTTACCTGGCCATCACCGACGAGCGCCTGCACGACCTGACCGTGGTCAAGGTAGATGCCCAGACCACCGCCCTGAACCACGATGATTTCCAGAGCCACGACCTGGGCCAGTCGGTGAAAAGCAACAAGGGCTTCGAAGCGGTTGCCTGGGACCCGCTGCGCCAGCGCCTGGTCATCGGCGAGGAGCGCCCGCCCAAGCTGTACACCTGGAACACCGATGGCCGCAGCCCGCTCATGGGTGACAAGCAAGTGTTGCCCAGCGATGAACTGGACCTGCGCAACCTGTCGGCGCTGAGTGTCGACCCGCGTACAGGCCATCTGTTGGTGCTGTCGGCCGATTCGAACATGCTGCTGGAGCTGGACGAGCAGGGCCAGCAGGTCAGCTTCATGACCTTGCTGGGCGGTTTCAATGGCCTGCAAGACACCATACCGCGCGCCGAAGGGGTGGCCATGGACGACAAGGGCAACCTGTACATGGTCAGCGAGCCGGCCCTGTTCTATCGCTTCAGAAAGAACTAGCCCGAACATCCGACTTTTCGGATGCTGGCATTAAGCTTTGTTTCAGTTGTTCATGGTTAGATTCGCCACCCCTATGTCGAGTCTGTACGCATGCGCCGTTTTGTTCGCCCCTTTCTTGTCGTGGCCGTTGCCGGCCTGCTTCTGCTCGGTTGGGCCGGGCAGGAGTTCCGCCTGTTCGAACGTGGCTGGTTCAACCTCAAGGCTTGGTGGCAGCCTGCGGAGCAGGGCATCGGCCTGGACCGCTACCGGGTGGTGGTCGAGGCGCAGCCGGTCGAAGGGCTGGATGATGACTTGTCGGCGCTGACCTACGACCCCGATCGCAAGACCCTGTTCACCGTCACCAATGCCCGTTCCGAACTGATCGAGCTGTCGCTGGACGGTCGTATCCTGCGTCGGATACCGCTGACCGGTTTCGGCGACCCGGAAGCCGTCGAGTATGTCGGGCCGAACAGCTACGTCATCACCGACGAACGCCAGCAGCGGCTGGTTCGCGTGCGCCTTGACGATGACACGGCGTTCCTCGATGCCGGCGATGCCGAGCAGCTGACCTTGGGCATTGGCCTGAACGGTAACAAGGGCTTCGAGGGGCTGGCCTACGATTCGGCCGGCAAGCGCCTGTTCGTGGCCAAGGAGCGCGATCCGATGCAGATCTACGAAGTGCATGGTTTTCCGCATGACAACCCCGAGCAGCCTTATGCGGTACACGTGGTACAGGACAACAAGCGTGATTCGCGGCTGTTCGTGCGCGACCTGTCGAGTTTGCAGTTCGATGAGCGCAGTGGGCACCTGCTGGCGCTGTCTGACGAGTCGCGGCTGGTGCTGGAACTGGATGTGGAAGGCCGACCGCTGAGCACCCTGTCGTTGCGCAAGGGCTTCCAGGGGTTGCAGGCGACGGTGCCGCAGGCGGAGGGGATTGCGATGGATGAAGCGGGGACTATCTACCTGGTCAGTGAGCCGAACCTGTTCTATGTATTCAAACAGCCAGCGGAGTGAGCAGGTGGGGCTGCCTGGCAGCCCATCGCGACACAAGGCCGCTTCTGCAGGAAATCGCGTACCCCTGTAGGTGCGGCCTTGTGTTGCGAAACGAGGGCGAAGCCCTCGCCGCAGGTTACTCGGCCTTGAGGCTTTTCACCCCTTCAGAGGTGCCCAGCAGCAGCAAATCCGCCGGTCGCGCCGCGAACAGGCCGTTGGTTACCACGCCAACGATGGCGTTGATCTGCGCTTCCAGCTCCACCGGGTTGGTGATCTGCAGGTTGTGCACATCGAGGATCACGTTGCCGTTATCGGTGACCACACCCTCGCGGTACACCGGGTCGCCGCCCAGCTTGACCAACTGGCGCGCCACGTGGCTGCGGGCCATCGGTATCACTTCGACAGGCAGCGGGAACGCGCCCAGCACGGGTACCAGCTTGCTGGCATCGGCGATGCAGATGAAGGTCTTGGCCACGGCGGCAACGATCTTCTCGCGGGTCAGGGCTGCACCACCGCCCTTGATCAGGTTCAGGTGCGCGTCGCTCTCGTCGGCACCGTCCACGTAGAACTCCAGTTCGCTGACGCTGTTGAGTTCGTAGACCGGGATACCATGGCCCTTCAGACGCTGGGCGGTGGCTTCGGAGCTGGCGACCGCACCGTCGAAGGCGGTCTTGTGCTGAGCCAGGGCGTCGATGAAGAAGTTGGCGGTCGAACCGGTACCGACGCCGACAACGCTCTTTTCATCCAGCTTGGGCAGAATGAAGTCGACAGCGGCCTGGGCGACGGCCTGTTTGAGTTGGTCCTGGGTCATGCGGGCTCCGAGAGGGGCAGGGCGGTTTTGAAAGGAGCCTAGTATAACGGCTCGCACGGCTTTGCTGTGGTCGCCCGACGTAGCGCTGGGGTAGACTCCAAGCCCTTGTCCCGCGGCCCAGTGATGCATTCCCGATGCTCGAACAGTACGTCAAGAAGATCCTCACCTCGCGCGTCTACGACGTTGCGGTCGAAACCCCGCTGCAGAGCGCCGGGCAGCTGAGCAAGCGCCTGGGCAACCAGATACTGCTCAAGCGCGAAGACCTGCAGCCGGTGTTCTCGTTCAAGATCCGCGGGGCCTACAACAAACTGGCCCAGCTGACCGCGGAAGAACTGGCCCGTGGCGTGGTCACCGCCTCGGCCGGCAACCACGCCCAGGGCCTGGCCCTGGCTGCGCGTGAAATGGGCATCAAGGCCACCATCGTGATGCCCAAGACCACCCCGGAGATCAAGATCGAAGGCGTGCGCTCGCGCGGTGGCAAGGTGGTGCTGCATGGCGACTCCTTCCCCGAGGCGCTGGCCTATTCGCTGAAGCTGGTAGATGAAAAGGGCTTCGTCTATATCCACCCCTACGATGACCCGCACACCATTGCCGGGCAGGGCACCGTGGCGATGGAGATCCTGCGCCAGCACCCTGGCCAGCTGGATGCGATCTTCGTGCCTGTGGGCGGTGGCGGCCTGATCGCCGGTATTGCCGCCTACGTGAAGTACCTGCGCCCGGAAATCAAGGTGATCGGTGTCGAACCGGACGATTCCAACTGCCTGCAGGCGGCCATGGCGGCTGGCGAGCGCGTGGTGCTGCCGCAGGTCGGGCTGTTTGCCGACGGCGTGGCGGTGGCGCAGATCGGCCAGCACACCTTCGATATCTGCCGGCACCACGTGGATGAGGTGGTGACGGTCAGCACCGACGAGATCTGTGCCGCAATCAAGGATATCTATGACGATACCCGCTCGATCACCGAACCTGCCGGTGCCCTGGGCGTGGCTGGCATCAAGAAGTACGTCGAGCTGTACGGCGTCACCGGCCAGACCTTGGTGGCCATCGATTCGGGCGCCAACGTCAACTTCGACCGCCTGCGTCATGTGGCCGAACGTGCCGAGCTGGGTGAAAAGCGCGAAGCGATCATTGCCGTCACCATCCCGGAGCGCCCAGGCAGCTTCAAGGCCTTCTGCGAGGCCATCGGCAAGCGCCAGATCACTGAATTCAACTACCGCAAGCATACCTCTGACGAAGCGCACATCTTCGTTGGCGTGCAGACCCACCCGGAAAACGACCCGCGCGCGGCATTGGTGCAGCAACTGACCGAGCAAGGCTTCCCGGTGACCGACCTGACCGACAACGAACTGGCCAAGCTGCATATCCGCCACATGGTCGGCGGGCATTCGGCGGGTGCCAGCGACGAGATGGTCCTGCGCTTCGAGTTCCCCGAACGACCGGGGGCACTGTTCAACTTCCTCAACAAGCTGGGCGGGCGCTGGAACATCTCGATGTTCCACTACCGCAACCATGGCGCGGCTGACGGGCGCGTGGTGGCAGGGTTGCAGGTACCGGAGGACGAGCGCCACCTGGTACCGGCGGCGCTGGCCAAGATCGGCTACCCGTACTGGGACGAGACTGATAACCCGGCCTACAAGCTGTTCCTGGGCTGAGCGGCTAAGCTGGGGCTGATGGCCTCGTCGCGGGTAAACCCGCTCCCACAGGTATCATGCAGCCCTCAAGGCTTGTGGTGGTCTGTGTGGAGCGGGTTTACCCGCGAAGAAGCCTGCACAAAATGGCCTGCTCAAGGACAACCGAGACATGGAACACCTGACCACCCTCAAAACTTTGCACATCATCGCCACCGCACTCCTGCTGCTGGGCGCCCTGGGCCTGGCGATCTGGACCGTACGCGCCCGCCGCCGGGGCGATGCCGAGGCCTACGCCAAGCTGCTGCGCCGGCCGCTGGTGTTCGTCTGGCTGGTGATGGGCCTGTGCCTGGTGAGCATGCCGTTCACCGGCTGGTGGCTGGTACACCTGGTGGGCTGGCCGCTGGGGCAAGCCTGGGTGCTGGCTTCCAGCGTCATCTATGTATTCGGTGCGTTCGCCGTGTGGTGGCTGCTGGTGCGGCTGAACCGGCTGCGCAAGGCTGAAGTGGTAGGGTTGCGTTTTACCTTGGCGCTGGCGATGTTCAGTGGGGTTTGCTTCCTGTCCATCGCCGGGCTGATGGGCGCCAAGCCTGTCTGACGGCCGGAGCAGGAGAACCTCAATCCCGCAACGAGATCACCGGCCACCCGCGCTTCTCGGCCTCGGCCCGCAGGTTCGGGTCCGGGTCCACCGCCACCGCATGCGTCACCCGCTGTAGCAACGGCAGGTCGTTCATCGAATCGCTATAGAAGTAGCTGTCCTCGAGATCGAAGCCGTTCTCCAGCATCCAGCGTTCCAGCCTCGTCACCTTGCCTTCACGGAAACAGGGTATATCGGTACTGCGCCCGGTGTAACGGCCGTCACGCATCTCGCATTCGGTCGCCAGCAACACGCGAACCCCCAGGCGCCGGGCAATCGGCGCGGTGACGAAGCGGTTGGTGGCGGTGATGATCACCAGCTGGTCGCCCGCTTCACGGTGCTGCTCCAGCAAAGCCAGCGCCTTGGGCAGGATGATCGGCTCGATGCAAGCGCGCATGAAGTCGCGGTGCCATTCGTCGAGCTGGGCCACGGGCGTTGCCGCAAGGATCTCCATGGAAAACGCCAGGTAGGCCTGCAGGTCCAGCGTGCCGTTCAGGTAGTTCTGGTAGAAGGCATCGTTGCGTTGCTTGTAGGCAATCGGGTCGACGATGCCGCGTTGGCACAGGTAATCACCCCAGGCATGGTCGCTGTCGCCACCGAGGAGGGTATTGTCCAGGTCGAATAAAGCGAGGCGCATTGCGGTCACTCGCATCAGCCACAAGGTAGGCCCGCAGAATACGGAGTTTTCACACCGCTGCACATAAGCTTGGCGGGCGCGTTGCTGCGCTCGCAAGCTTTGTGGAACAATGCGGTGACATGCGTTTGCGAGGTTGCTGCCGTGATCGACCCGGATGGTTTTCGCCCCAATGTCGGGATCATTCTCACGAATGATGCCGGGCAGGTGCTATGGGCTCGACGGATCAACCAGGATGCCTGGCAATTTCCCCAGGGTGGCATCAACCCTGACGAGACGCCGGAAGACGCCCTGTACCGCGAGCTGAACGAAGAAGTTGGCCTGGAACGCGATGATGTAGAAATTCTTGCCTGCACCCGTGGCTGGTTGCGTTATCGTTTACCTCAGCGGCTGGTGCGTACGCATAGCCAGCCGTTGTGCATCGGCCAGAAGCAGAAGTGGTTCCTGCTGCGCCTGGTCAGCAACGAACAACGGGTGCGGATGGACCTGACCGGCAAGCCGGAATTCGACGGCTGGCGTTGGGTCAGCTATTGGTACCCGCTGGGCCAGGTTGTGACATTCAAGCGCGAGGTTTACCGGCGCGCCCTGAAAGAGCTAGCACCGCGTCTGCTGACGCGCGACTGACGACGGAGTTCGACCCCGAGCCATGCTCAATACGCTGCGCAAGATCGTCCAGGAAGTAAACTCCGCCAAAGATCTCAAGTCGGCGTTGGGGATCATTGTCTTGCGTGTCAAGGAGGCCATGGGCAGCCAGGTCTGCTCGGTCTACCTGCTCGACCCGGAAACCAACCGCTTCGTGCTGATGGCCACCGAAGGCCTGAACAAGCGCTCCATCGGCAAGGTCAGCATGGCCCCCAACGAAGGCCTGGTTGGCCTGGTCGGTACCCGGGAAGAGCCGCTGAACCTGGAAAACGCTGCCGACCACCCGCGTTACCGCTACTTCGCCGAAACCGGTGAAGAGAAATTCGCCTCCTTCCTCGGTGCGCCGATCATCCACCACCGCCGGGTGGTCGGGGTACTGGTCATCCAGCAAAAGGAGCGTCGCCAGTTCGACGAGGGCGAAGAAGCCTTCCTGGTCACCATGAGCGCGCAACTGGCCGGGGTTATCGCCCATGCCGAGGCGACCGGCTCGATCCGCGGCCTGGGCCGCCAGGGCAAGGGCATCCAGGAAGCGCGCTTCGTCGGCGTGCCGGGCTCGCCTGGCGCCGCCGTGGGGCGCGCGGTGGTGATGCTGCCGCCGGCCGACCTGGAAGTGGTGCCGGACAAGACCGTCGATGACATCGACGCCGAACTGAACCTGTTCCAGAACGCCCTTGAAGGCGTGCGCGAGGACATGCGCAAGCTGTCCGCCAAGCTGGCCACCCAGCTGCGCCCGGAAGAACGTGCGTTGTTCGACGTGTACCTGATGATGCTCGAGGACGCGGCCCTGGGCGGTGAGGTGACCGAAGTCATCAAGACCGGCCAGTGGGCCCAGGGCGCGCTGCGCCAGGTGGTGGGTGAGCACGTCAACCGCTTCGAGCTGATGGACGATGACTACCTGCGCGAGCGCGCCTCCGACGTCAAGGACCTTGGCCGACGCCTGCTGGCCTACCTGCAGGAGGCCCGCTCGCAGTCGCTGGTGTATGCCGACAACACCATCCTGGTCAGTGAAGAGCTGACCCCGGCGATGCTCGGCGAAGTGCCGGAAGGCAAGCTGGTCGGCCTGGTCTCGGTGCTGGGCTCGGGCAACTCCCACGTCGCCATCCTGGCCCGTGCCATGGGCATCCCCACGGTGATGGGCCTAGTCGACTTGCCCTATTCCAAAGTCGACGGCATCGAGATGATCGTCGACGGCTACAAGGGCGAGGTGTTCACCAACCCCAGCGAAGTGCTGCGCAAGCAGTACAGCGATGTGGTCGAAGAGGAACGCCAGCTGGCCCGCGGCCTGGATGCCTTGCGCGAACTGCCATGCGTGACCCCGGATGGCCACCGCATGCCGCTGTGGGTCAACACCGGCCTGCTCGCCGACGTGGCCCGTGCCCAGCAGCGCGGCGCCGAAGGGGTGGGCCTGTACCGCACCGAAGTACCGTTCATGATCAACCAGCGCTTCCCCAGCGAGAAGGAGCAGCTGGCCATCTACCGCGAGCAGTTGGCGGCATTCCATCCGCTGCCGGTGACCATGCGTACCCTCGACATCGGCGGTGACAAATCGCTGTCGTACTTCCCGATCAAGGAAGAAAACCCGTTTCTTGGCTGGCGTGGCATCCGCGTCACCCTCGACCACCCGGAAATCTTCCTGGTGCAGACCCGCGCCATGCTCAAGGCCAGCGAGGGTCTGAACAACCTGCGCATCCTGCTGCCGATGATTTCCGGCATCCATGAGCTGGAGGAGGCCCTGCACCTGATCCACCGCGCCTGGGGCGAGGTGCGCGACGAAGGCACCGATGTGCCGATGCCGCCGGTGGGTGTGATGGTGGAAATTCCTGCGGCGGTGTACCAGACCAAGGAACTGGCCCGGCAGGTGGACTTCCTGTCGGTCGGGTCCAACGACCTGACCCAGTACCTGCTAGCGGTAGACCGCAACAACCCGCGTGTGGCCGATTTGTACGATTACCTGCACCCGGCGGTGCTGCAAGCACTCAACACGGTGGTGCGCGACGCCCACGGCGAAGGCAAGCCGGTGAGCATCTGTGGTGAGATGGCCGGTGACCCGGCGGCGGCGATTCTGTTGATGGCAATGGGCTTCGACAGCCTGTCGATGAACGCCACCAACCTGCCGAAGGTGAAATGGATGTTGCGCCAGGTGAACCTGGGCAAGGCCAAGGAGCTGTTGGTGGAAGCCCTGAGCCATGACAACCCGCAAGTTATCCACAGCTCGCTGCAGCTGGCCCTGAAGAACCTGGGGCTGGCACGGATGATCGGGCCAGAGGCCAACAAAACCCTCTGAATGTGAGATGGCCTGTTGCGGCCTCTTCGCGGTTTTGTGGGAGCGGGCATGCCCGCGAAGCAGGCAACTCGGTGGATGGCACCGGCTTCGCCGGTGTTCGCGGGCTTGCCGGCGCCCAAAAGCCCCGCGAGAAGACCAGCACAGTGATCAGACCGAAAGCTCAACTTCCCCCAAATGGCCGCCAAATGGGCCGAAACTGCGCTCAACCAGTCGTCTTCTGCCTTGATCATCCACAATAAGCACCGTACTCGCCCGCGTGCCATAGTTCTGGCTGGCAATGAACACGCTCGACAGCAGTTTCTCGGTCGCCAATCCCACCCCGGTCTCCGGCAACTCGCCCTCCGGCGCAGGTTCGGCATCGGCCAGCAAGGCCAGCAACCGCTGCGGGTCTGCCGTCTCCAGCAACCGCTGCAGCCCGCTACGCGCCTTCAGCAGCTTCGGCCACGGCGTATCCAGCCCGGCGTTGGATATCCCGTACACCCCGGCCTCAAGCAAGCGCGGTGCGGCATCTCGCGCATGCAGGTAGCCAAGCTGTCGGCCATCGCCGACCAACAGGTTGAACCCCGAATACTGATCGCTACGGCTGGCCACCTGATCCAGGTAGGCCTCGACCTCCAGCTCACCCTGCAAGTAGGCGGCTACCAGTTCGCCGCGTGAACGTGGACCCAACGGTTGCCGTGGGTCGCGGATGTTGGTCAGCGCCGCGAAACGCCCTTGCGGCCCCACCCCCAACCAGGTTCCGCCGGCTTCCAGATCACGCCCGGCATATACCCCCGGTGCGTCTTCCCAGGCTGCCAGGGCCTGGGTAGGGCGAGCATAGAACTCGTCGCGGTTGGCCGCCACGACCAATGGCAGGGCATGCCCTGGTCGCCAGGCGAATACGATCAGGCACATCGTTCGAGCCTCTGTGTGTTTTTGCCACTGTACTCACAGCGGCGGGACTGATCCATCCTGACACAGACTTCACTAGAGCGCCGAGCCCGGCTTCCGTTACCATGCCGGATTGATTTTTCGGGGAAGACGAATGGAATTCGTGCTCTATCTGGTGTTGGGCGCCTGTGCCGGTGTGCTGGCCGGGTTGTTCGGTGTGGGTGGTGGCATCATCATCGTGCCGGTGCTGGTGTTCAGCTTCACCTTGCAGGGGTTTGATGCGTCGGTGCTGACTCACCTGGCGGTCGGCACATCGCTGGCAACCATCGTCTTCACCTCGATCAACGCCGTGCTCGAACACCACCGCAAAGGTGCGGTGCAGTGGCCAATCTTCGCCTGGATGACCCTGGGCATCCTCATCGGCGCCGGTGTCGGCGCCAAGACCGCCTCGCTGATCCAGGGGCCGCTGCTGCAAAAGATCATTGGTGTGTTCGCCCTGGTCATTGCCGCGCAGATGGCGCTCGACCTCAAGCCCAAGGCCAGCCGTGGCATCCCCGGCAAACCTGCGCTTGTCGGTGCCGGCGGGGTGATCGGCTGGGCTTCGGCCATTTTCGGCATCGGCGGTGGTTCGCTGACCGTGCCGTTCCTGACCTGGCGCAGCCTGCCCATGCAGCAGGCAGTGGCCACGTCCTCGGCCTGCGGCCTGCCGATTGCCGTGGCCAGTGCCCTGAGTTTCATGCTGCTGGGCTGGAACGAGGCGCACCTGCCGGCCCATAGCCTGGGTTACGTGTACCTGCCGGCGCTGGTCGGCATTGCCGTGACCAGCATGTTTTTCGCCCGCTTCGGCGCGCGCCTGGCGCACAAGTTGTCGCCACGTTTGTTGAAGCGCCTGTTCGCAGCCTTGCTGTTCTGCGTCGGGCTCAGCTTTCTGATTTGAACCGAGAGGAAGTTCCATGCTGCCTTACCCGCAGATAGATCCCGTGGCCGTAGCCATCGGGCCGCTGAAAATCCATTGGTATGGCCTGATGTACCTGGTCGGCATAGGGGGGGCCTGGCTGCTCGCCTCGCGCCGGCTGAACCGCTTCGACCCCACCTGGACGCGCGAAAAGCTCTCAGACCTGGTGTTCTGGCTGTCGATGGGGGTGATCGTCGGTGGCCGGCTGGGCTATGTGCTGTTCTACGACCTGCACGCCTACCTGGCCAACCCGACGCTGATCTTCGAGGTCTGGAAAGGCGGCATGTCGTTCCACGGCGGCTTCATCGGCGTGATGCTGGCGGCCTTGTGGTTCGGCAAGCGCAACAACAAGTCGTTCTTCGAGCTGATGGACTTCGTCGCCCCGCTGGTGCCGATCGGCCTGGGCGCCGGGCGCATCGGCAACTTCATCAACGCCGAGCTGTGGGGCAAGCCGACCGATGTGCCATGGGCGATGATCTTCCCGCCGTTCAGCGACCCGGCGCAGTTGCCACGTCACCCGTCGCAGCTGTACCAGTTCGCCCTCGAGGGCGTGGCGCTGTTCGTCATCCTCTGGCTGTTCTCGCGCAAGCCGCGGCCAACCATGGCGGTGTCGGGTATGTTCGCGCTTTTCTATGGCATCTTCCGCTTCATTGTCGAATTCGTCCGCGTACCGGATGCCCAGCTCGGCTACCTGGCCTGGGGTTGGCTGACCATGGGTCAGATTCTCTGCGTACCGATGATCCTGGCTGGCCTCGGCCTGATCTGGTGGGCTTATAATCGCAAGCCCACGGCGAAACCCGCCTGATTAATCCCGCGGCAGGGGCGATCCCCCTGCCGTTCTTGCTACAGGTAAGCCATGAAACAGTATCTGGACCTGGTCCGCGACGTCATCGAAAACGGCACGCTGCAGGGCAACCGCACCGGCATCCGCACTATCAGCCTGCCGGGCGCCATGCTGCGTTTCGACTTGCAGAAGGGCTTCCCGGCCATCACCACGCGCAAGTTGGCGTTCAAGTCGGCGATCGGCGAAATGGTCGGTTTCCTGCGCGGTGTGAAGAACGCCGGCGAATTCCGCGAGCTCGGCTGCAAGGTCTGGGACCAGAACGCCAACGAAAACGCCCAGTGGCTGGCCAACCCGTTCCGCCAGGGCCAAGACGACTTGGGCGAGATCTACGGCGTGCAGTGGCGCCAGTGGCCGGGCTACAAGCGCATCCCGCTGAGCAACCCGGCGGCCATCGAGATGGCCGAGCAGGCAGGCTTCCGCCGCATCGCCCAGGACGAGGAGGACGGCGTCGCCTTCGTCATCCTGTACAAGGCCATCGACCAGGTGCGTCAATGCCTGGACACTATCGCCAACGACCCGGGCAGCCGCCGCATCCTGTTCCACGGCTGGAACTGCGCGCAGCTGGACGAAATGGCGCTGCCGCCGTGCCACCTGCTGTACCAGTTCCACCCGAATGTAGAGACGAAGGAAATTTCCCTGACCCTGTACATCCGCTCCAACGACCTGGGCCTGGGCACCCCGTTCAACCTCACCGAAGGCGCGGCGCTGCTGTCGCTGTTCGGCCGCCTGACCGGCTACACCCCACGTTGGTTCACCTACTTCATCGGCGATGCCCATGTGTATGAAAACCACCTGGACATGCTCAACGAGCAGCTCAAGCGCGAGCCGCTGGAAGCGCCGAAGCTGGTGATCAGCGACCGCGTGCCGGCGTTCGCCGAGACAGGCAAGTACGAGCCGGAGTGGCTGGAGAAAATCGAGCCGAGTGATTTCTGGCTGGAAGGGTATGAGCACCATGCGCCGATGACGGCGCCGATGGCGGTGTAACAGATCTCTATTGGCTGTACCGGCCTCTTCGCGGGTAAACCCGCTCCCACAGGGACCGCACAAAGCTCAGGCCGGTGCAGTACCTGTGGGAGCGGGTTTACCTGCGAAGCTTTTGGCTTAATGCCCATGGCTTCGCCCTACATGGGAATGCTCGGTGTCAGGCAGCGAAACCGCCCCGTTCGTCTCCAACTGCTGCAAGATCGCACACTCCGCACCCTGTGCATTGCAGCGTCGGCGCAGCTCCACCAATTGCTCCTGCAACGCCACCAAGCCATCGATCCGCGCCTGCACGTGCTCGATATGCTCGTCGATCAATGCATTGACGCTGCCGCAAGAACCCTCCGGGCTGTCGCGCAGGCGTAGCAGGCTGCGGATTTCGTCAAGGGTCATGTCCAGGGTGCGGCAGTTGCGGATGAAGGTCAGCCGCTCGACGTGAGCCTGGGTGTATAACCGGTAGTTGCCTTCTGTACGTGCCGGCTCCGGCAGCAGCTGTTCGCGTTCGTAGTAGCGGATGGTTTCCACGGCGCAATCAGTGGCCTTGGCCAGTTCTCCGATCTTCATCAACAAATCTCCAGCAAGTGGCTTGACCCTATAGTGGCTACAGGGTGTTCACTTGGCAACAGGCGCATATTAAGGACGAACCCATGAACCAGCCTGTCAGCCACGAACACAAGCATCACCACCACGCCCACAGCTGCTGTGAAGCCTCCGTTGCGCCCGCCAAGGTACAGGTGAGCGGAAAGGCCAGCAGCCAGGCCCAGCTCAGCCGCTTCCGCATCGAGGCCATGGACTGCCCGACCGAGCAGACGCTGATCCAGGATAAGCTGGGCAAGCTGGCGGGCATCGAGCAGCTGGAATTCAACCTCATAAACCGCGTACTCGGCGTGCGTCACACCTTGAACGGCACTGCCGAGATCAAGCAGGCGATCGACAGCCTGGGCATGAAAGCCGAGCCGCTTGGCAGTGCAGATGAAGGCAGCGCCAGCGCGACGCAATCGGCCAAGGCCCGCTGGTGGCCGCTGGCTTTGTCGGGCGTCGCCGCGCTCGCCGCGGAAATTGTGCACTTTGCGGCGCTGGCCCCGGAATGGGTCGTGGCGGCACTGGCGCTGGCAGCCATCCTTGGCTGTGGTCTGGGTACCTACAAGAAGGGCTGGATCGCGCTCAAGAACCGCAACCTCAATATCAACGCGCTGATGAGCATTGCCGTGACCGGCGCCGTGCTGATCGGCCAGTGGCCGGAAGCTGCCATGGTGATGGTGCTGTTCACCGTCGCCGAACTGATCGAAGCCCGTTCGCTGGACCGGGCGCGCAATGCCATCGGCGGCCTGATGCAGCTCGCCCCGGACATGGCCACCGTGCGCCAGGCCGATGGCCAATGGCGTGAAGTGGAGGTGCGTGAGGTGACCATCGGTGCCTTGGTGCGGGTGCGCCCCGGCGAGCGCATTGGCTTGGACGGCGAAGTGACCAGCGGACAATCCAGCGTCGATCAGGCGCCGATCACCGGCGAAAGCTTGCCCGTGGAGAAGGCGGTGGGGGACAAACTGTTCGCCGGCACCATCAACCAGGCGGGCGCACTGGAGTTTCGCGTTACCGCAGCTGCCGGGCAATCGACCCTGGCGCGGATCATCAAGGCGGTCGAGGAAGCGCAAGGTGCTCGGGCGCCTACCCAGCGGTTCGTCGACCGCTTCTCGCGCATCTACACGCCGGTGGTATTCGCCATTGCATTGGCCGTGGCGGTAATACCGCCGCTGTTCATGGCCGGCGCCTGGTTCGACTGGGTCTATCGCGCCCTGGTGCTGCTGGTGGTGGCCTGCCCATGTGCCTTGGTGATTTCGACCCCGGTAACCATCGTCAGCGGGCTGGCCGCCGCCGCGCGCAAAGGTATCCTGATCAAGGGCGGCGTGTATCTGGAGGGCGGCCGCCATCTGGACCTCCTGGCGCTGGACAAGACCGGCACGATCACCCATGGCAAGCCCGTGCAGACCGACGCCAAGGTGCTGGAGCCGCTGTTCGAAGGCCGCGCCCAAGCCCTGGCCGCCAGCCTGGGCGAGCGTTCGGACCACCCGGTATCCCGTGCTATTGCCCAGTTCGGCAAGCAACAAGGGCTGGCCCTGGCCGAGGTCGAGGATTTCGCCGCCCTGGCCGGCCGAGGTGTGCGAGGCCGCATTGCGGGTGAGCTCTACCACCTGGGCAACCACCGGATGGTCGAGGAGCTGGGCCTGTGCTCGCCGCAGCTGGAGGCCCAGCTGGATGCGCTGGAACGTCAGGGCAAGAGCGTGGTGCTGCTGCTCGACCGCTCCGGCCCCCTGGCCTTGTTCGCCGTGGCCGATACAGTCAAGGACAGCAGCCGCCAGGCCATCGTCGAGCTGCATGAGTTGGGCATCAAGACCGTGATGCTGACCGGTGACAACCCGCATACCGCCCAGGCCATCGCTGCCGTGGTCGGGATCGACCGCGCCGAAGGCAACCTGCTGCCTGCCGACAAGCTGACGAGCATCGAAGCGCTGTACGCCCAGGGCCATCGGGTGGGCATGGTCGGCGACGGCATCAACGACGCCCCGGCGCTGGCCCGCGCCGAGATCGGTTTTGCCATGGCGGCGGCCGGTACCGACACCGCCATCGAAACCGCCGACGTTGCGCTGATGGACGACGACTTGCGGAAAATCCCGGCCTTCGTCAGGCTGTCGCGGCAAAGTGCGGCGATCCTCATGCAGAACATCGTTCTGGCGTTGGGTATCAAGGCGATATTCCTGGCGATCACCTTTGCCGGCATGGCCACCATGTGGATGGCGGTGTTTGCCGACATGGGCGTTAGCCTGCTGGTGGTATTCAACGGCTTGCGTCTGTTGCGCAAATAGAGGACATGCATGCTGAGTTCGGAGCTCAAAGCCTTCTACATGGTGGCCCGCCTGGGCAGCATCACCCTCGCGGCGAAGAAGCTCGGGCTCAGCCAGCCCACGGTAACCACGCAGATTCGTAACCTGGAAAGCCAGTACGCGGTGGAGCTGTTCTACCGCGGCGGACGGCGCCTGGTGCTGAGCGAGGAGGGCGGGCGCCTGCTGCCGATGGTCAAGGCGCTGCTGCAGCAGGAGGCCGACATCGAGTTCGAGTTGCGCAACAGTGGCCAGGCTCAGGGCAGCTTGCGCATTGCCGCCACGGCGCCTTACTACATTCTCGACCTGGTGAAGATCTACCGTGAGCGCCTGCCGCAGGTGGATGTGGCGGTGGAAATCGGCAACTCGCAGCAGGTACTGGAAATGCTCGAGGAGTACCGGGTGGATATCGCTGCTTCGTCGCAGCTGGTGGAGGATGCGCGACTGGTGCGGCGCGTGCTGGGTACCGACCCGTTGGTGGTTGCGGTGCACCGCAACCATCCGCTGGCCCATCACCAGGCGGTGTCGATCGAGGCGCTGGCCGGGCATTGCCTGCTGCTGCGCGAGAAGGGCTCGACCACGCGCAAGCTGACCGAGCAGATGATGCGCGAAGCCGGGGTAACGGCCGGAACGTTGCTGGAAATTGGCAGCCGTGAGTCGATCCGCGAGGCGGTGTTGCGCAATATCGGCATCAGCGTGATTGCCCGGCACGAAGTGCCGCACAACCCGGAGCTGCGGGTGCTGGCGCTGGAAAACGCGCCGCTGATGCACGAGTACCTGTATTGCCTGAAGGAGCGGCGCCAGGCCCGGTTGCCGGCGGCCTTCCTTGGGGTGGCGCAGGAAGTGGCCGGTTCACAGTTCTAGATTTGTGTTGGCTTCTTCGCGGGTAAACCCGCTCCCACAGGTACTGCACAGCCTTCAGATGCGGCGCGATCCCTGTGGGAGCGGGTTTACCCGCGAAGAGGCCCGCGAAGGCCACTACAAAATCTGCCTATACCACTATCACCGGCTTTTGCCCTAAAGCCACAGAACCTTCGCACAGCCTTCCTAGCATGGCCCCCATCTCTTCGCTGAGGCCCTGCCATGAACCCCACCACCCCTGGCGCACAGATGAAAGTGCGCAACATCCACAAGCGCTTCGGTGCCTTCACCGCGCTCAATGATGTCTCGCTGGACATCGCCGCCGGCGAGCTGGTGTGCCTGCTGGGCCCGTCCGGCTGCGGCAAGACCACCCTGTTGCGCTGCATCGCCGGGTTGGAGCGCCAGGACAGCGGCACGCTGTACATCGGCGAGCGCCATGTCTCCAGGCTGCCACCGCAGGCCCGCGACTACGGCATCCTGTTCCAGTCCTATGCGTTGTTCCCCAACCTGACCGTCGAAGCCAACATTGCCTACGGGCTCACCGGCAGGGGCCGCGACCAGGCACGTCAACGGGTGGCCGAAATGCTGGAGCTGGTAGGCTTGGGCGGTAGCGAGAAAAAGTACCCCGGCCAGCTCTCGGGTGGCCAGCAGCAGCGGGTGGCCCTGGCCCGTGCGCTGGCACCGTCGCCCTCCCTGCTGCTGCTTGACGAGCCAATGTCGGCGCTGGATGCCCGGGTGCGCGAGCACCTGTGCAGCGAACTGCGCCAGCTGCAGCGCCAGCTGGGCATCACCACGTTGATGGTGACCCACAACCAGGACGAAGCCATGCTGATGGCCGACCGCATTGCGGTGATGAACAACGGCCAGGTCGAGCAGTACGCCACCCCGCAGGCAATCTACGATAAGCCCGCCACGCCGTTCGTCGCCGAATTCGTTGGCCAGGGCAACTGGTTGCCGTTCCAGCGCAGCGGCGACAGCCATGCCCAGGTCGGTAGCATGAACATGCGCCTGGTGCCGGGTTCGGCCCAGGCCAGCAGCGGCCGGCTGTTCTGCCGCCCGGAGGCGATCACGGTCAACCCGACGGTGCACGAAGACAACCTGTTCCCGGCGTTGGTCCGCGAGATCACCTTTCTCGGCAACCGCTGCCGCATGAGCTTCGAGCTCAAGGCCCTGCCAGGCCATGCGCTGCTGGCCGAACTGGCCCCCGAGGCCATGCCACGACTGGCCTCGCAGGATATCTGGGTGGCACTGCCGCCGCAGCGCCTGCAGGTGTTTGCCTGAGATGGCCGCGCCCATGTCCCTGCCATTGAACCAGGCCCAAGCCAATGACAACGCTGGTATCGCCCGGGGTGACCGGTTGTTCGTCATCGGCGGCAAGTGTCTGCTGCTGATCCTGCTGCTGGTGGCGGTGCTGATGCCGCTGCTGGCGATCTTCTGGCGCGGCTTCAGCGCCGAAGCGGGCCAAGGTGGCGGCCTGGTGGCGGCGCGCGAGCTGTTTACCAGCGCCAACTTTCACTGGTTGTTGGGCAACAGCCTGGCTGTAGCCTTCACCGTCGCGGCCCTCGTGGTGCCACTGGCCTATGTGTTCGCCTATGCCCTGCAACGCACATTGATTCCAGGCAAGGGCCTGTGGCGGGGAATTTCCCTGCTGCCGTTGCTGGCGCCATCGATGCTGCCAGCCATTGCCTTGGTCTACCTGTTCGGCAACCAGGGGCTGCTGCGCGGCTTGCTCGACGACAACATCTACGGCTTCTGGGGGATCGTGCTGGGCGAGGCAATCTACACCTTCCCGCATGCGCTGATGATCCTGCTGTCAGCCTTGTCGCTGGCCGATGCGCGTCTGTTCGACGCTGCCTCCAGCATGGGCGCCGGGCCGTGGCGGGCCTTCACCAGCATTACCTGGCCGGCCACGCGCCAGGCAGTGTTCGCCGCATTCTGCCTGGTGTTCACCCTGACCATCACCGACTTCGGTGTACCTGTCGTGGTCGGCGGCGATTATCAGGTGCTGGCGCTGGAAGCCTACAAGGCCGTGGTCGGCCAGCAACAGTTTGGCCGGGGTGCGCTGATTGGCATGGTGCTGCTGGTGCCGGCGCTCTTGAGCTTTTCCGTCGACGCCTGGCTGCGCCGACGCCAGGGCGAGGCCATGAGTGGCCGCGCCCTGGTGTTCGTGCCCAAGCCGTCGCGCAGCCGCGATGCCTGCTTCCTGGCCATCGTGCTGCTGGTGTGCGCGGCGTTGCTGCTGGTGATCGGCATGGCGGTGTATTCGTCGCTGGTTACCTTCTGGCCTTACAATCTGTCGTTGTCGCTGCGTCACTACCTGTTCGAGGACACCGCCGGGGGCGGCTGGCTGGCCTACCGCAACAGCGTGACCATGGCCACCGCTACTGCGCTGATTGGCAGTATCGCGATCTTCACCGGTGCCTACCTGATGGAGAAGACCCAAGGACAACGCCCGCTCAACCAGGCGCTGCGCTTGCTCAGTTTCATCCCCATGGCTGTGCCGGGCCTGGTCCTGGGCCTGGGCTACGTGTTCTTCTTCAACCTGAACGGCAACCCCCTGCACGTGTTCTATGGCGGCATGGGGCTGTTGGTGGTGTGCACCATTGCCCATTACCTGACCACCGCGCAAATGACCGCGGCCACCGCCCTGCGCCAGCTCGACGGCGAGTTCGAGGCCGCCGCGCTGTCGCTGAAGGCCCCGCTGTACCGGCACTTCTGGCGGGTGACCGTGCCGATCTGCCTGCCGGCGCTGCTGGACATCATCCGCTACCTGTTCGTCTCGGCGATGACCACGGTTTCGGCGGCGATCTTCCTGTACAGCCCCGACACCATCCTGGCTGCCGTCGCCGTGCTGAACATGGACGACGCTGGCAACGTCGGCGGTGCTGCCGCCATGTCCACCCTGATCCTGCTGACCAGTGCCGGCGCTTCACTGTTGCTGGCTGCAGCCTCACGCGGCCTGCTGCGCCGCTCCCAAGCCTGGCGCCAATGCGCCGCGACCGTCTGACCTGTAAGGAACCTACCCATGCACAAGCACCTTGCACTTGCCGCTGCTGTCTCCGCCGCGTTCAGCCTGCAGGCTTCGGCCGCGGCGACCCAGTTGACGGTCTACACCGCGCTGGAAGCCGAACAGCTGAAGACCTACAAGCAGGCGTTCGAGAAGGCCAACCCGGACATCGAGATCAAGTGGGTCCGTGACTCCACCGGCATCATCACCGCCAAGTTGCTGGCCGAGAAAGATCGCCCGCAAGCTGACGCCGTATGGGGACTGGCGGCATCGAGCCTGGCCATCCTCGACCACAACGGCATGCTCGAAGCCTATGCACCCAAGGACCTGGACAAGATCAACAACAACTATCGCGATGCTGCCAACCCGCCAGCCTGGGTCGGCATGGACGTGTGGGCCGCCACTCTTTGCTTCAATACCATCGAGGCCGAGAAACAGGGCCTGAGCAAGCCGGTCAGCTGGCAGGACCTGACCAAGCCCGAGTACAAGGGCAAGATCGTCATGCCCAACCCGGCCTCGTCCGGCACCGGCTTCCTGGATGTCAGTGCCTGGTTGCAGACCTTTGGCGAGCCGCAGGGCTGGGCCTACATGGACGCCTTGCACCAGAACATCGGTCAGTACGTTCACTCCGGGTCCAAGCCGTGCAAGCTGGCGGCGGCGGGCGAGTTCCCGATCGGTATCTCGTTCGAGTATCCGGCCGTGCAGCTGAAGCGCCAGGGCGCACCGCTGGACATCGTGCTGCCGAAGGAAGGCCTGGGCTGGGAGATCGAAGCGACCGCATTGATCAAGGGTTCGCCCAAGGCGGATGCGGCCAGGCGCCTGGCTGATTTCTCGGCCAGCCCGGCGGCCATGGAGCTGTACAAGGAGAACTTTGCCGTGCTGGCTGCGCCGGGTATCGCCAAGCCACAGACCGAATTGCCGGCGGATTATGAACAGCGGTTGATCAAGAACGACTTTGCCTGGGCTTCGCAGAACCGCGACCAGATCCTGGCCGAGTGGCGCAAGCGCTATGACGGCAAGTCGGAGAAAGTGGCCCAGCAGTAAGCTGCCCTCGGCCTCTTCACGGGCCCGCCCGCTCCCACAGGGATCGCACAGGCATCAAGCTTGCGCCGTACCTGTGGGAGCGGGCTTGCCCGCGAAAAGGCCAGACCTGCTGGCTCAGATCTGTGAAACCAGCGCCTCCAGTTGCTCCTGCCGCTCCGCCTGGTCCAGCTTCGCCCCAGGGTTCAGGGTGGACCACTGCGGATGCGCCCGCGCCTTCATCAAGGCTTCCGGCAACTTGCCCTCGCGCCAGGTCTTTTCATCCAGTTCGCCCAGCCTGATGCTGTCCTGCGCCGCATGCCCACGGTTGTCCAGCGCCACCATCAACTGCTGCTGACGCAGGGCCAGCAGGCGCAACACGGTATCGTCCACGGTCAACTCACGCTTGCCTTTCAACTTGCCCATCAGGCGCGACCCATAGTTGCGAGCGGTCTGCAGCGCGCCTCCGGCAATCGCCCCGGCGAGTGCCGCCGCGCCCAGGGTCAGGCCACCTACCAGCAAGTCGACCCCGGCACCGGCCGCAGCACCGGCCGCCACACCGCTGCCCAGGCGCACGCCGAGCAGTTTCAGGGTCTCCGGATTGAACAGGTCGTCACCCCAGCGGCCATCCAGCAGCGGCAGGTCGCTGGCATGGGCATCCTCGCGGCGGAAGGCATACAGTTTGAGCAACGCTTCGACACAGCGCTGTTCGCGCTGGCGCACCTCTTGGCGTAGCGCCTCGATGGCCTGGGCTTCGGCAGCCGGCTCGGCCTCGACACTGCGTCGGCAGGCGGCGCAGTCCAGCAGCAGTTCGGCAATCAGGCGCTTGCCGCTGTGCCGGCGAGCCAGGCGCTGCGCCTGCTGGTCGTCGATCAGCCGCTGCAGGGCCGGGCGGGCGTTTTCCAGCAGCAGCGCCATGCTTTCGTACAACCGCCGCTCGCCATCCTCTGGCGGGGCCACGCTGTCGAACCGCACCAATGCGTGAAGGCCAAGGCGGGCAAGGGCTTCACGCCATTGCGCTTCGCGATGCGAGTGGCTGGCGACGAAGTTGAGTACAGGTAGCAGCGGCTTGCCGCAGCTGGCCAATACCTCCAGCTCGTCGCGGTACTTGGCCAGTACCGGTTCGCGGGCATCGATCACATACAGGCCGGCATTGCTGGCCAGCAGCTGGCGCAGCACCTTGGCCTCCTGTTCGAAACGCTGGCGCGCTTCGCTGCCCTGCAGAAAACGCTGCAGACGGGCCGGGCCGTCCAGGCGCTCGCCGGGGCGGTCCAGGCGTTCGAGGTAGTCGAGCAGGGCGATGGCGTCTTCCAGGCCCGGAGTGTCGTACAGTTCCAGCAAGGGTTCACCGTCCACCGACAGTCGCGCCCCTTCCACATGGCGGGTGGTGCTGGGGCGGTGGGATACCTCGCCGAAGCCGACGTCGCGGGTCAGGGTGCGCAGCAGCGAGGTCTTGCCGACGTTGGTGTGGCCGACCACGGCCAGTTTCAGTGGCTCAGTCATGGCCATGCTCCAGCCAGGTCAGTGGCGAGGTATCGGCATGTGCCAAGCCAAGCCGGTCGAGGGCTTCGTGCCAGTCACCCAGGCGCTGGGCGTCGAGCGCCTCGCCCGGCGCGGCCTGTAACAGCCAGATGCGGGTTGCGCCGGCATTGCGCGCCAGTTCGGCGAGCAACGCCAGGCTGCCACGGTCGGGCGAGCGGCGTGGATCGCAGGCAATGGCCAGGCGTGCCGGGGGGAAGCGGCTCAGCTGCTCCAGCAGCCGGTTACGCGATTCACGGCTGTCGAGCACACCGGCATCGGTTACGCCTTTCGGCAAGGCCGGTGGCCAGGGGCGCTGATCATCCAGTTCCAGGCCGACCAGCAGCGCGCCGCTGCTGCCGCTTTCCAGCTGGCCGGCGGTGAACGTCGGCAAGGCGTCGGGCGCGGCGTCCTGTACGCCGATGCGTTCGCTGCGTGGCATCAGCGCATCACGCAGCTGCGCGTAGCCGGGCAGGCTGAGGTCCAGCGCCAGGCGTTCACGGCCTTGGCGCCAGCGCCACAGGCACAACCCGGCCAGCAGCAGACGCGGCAGCAGGCCATAAACCAGCACCACGCCGAGCAGCCAGCTGGCCCAGGCCTGGCGGGCCGGGTCCAGGGCCGGCAGGCTGCCGCCGCTGGCGCGAATCATGGTTTCGTCGGGCACGGCGAAGCCCAGCAGCGAGGGCAGAGCGCCCAGGGCCTGGGTCAGGTGGATGAACGGGTCGGCAGCGAGCAGGGTGGTTTCCCAGACAAAGCCATAGCGTCGAGTGGCCAGCAAGGCCAACAGCATGCCCAGCGCGCTGATCATCGCCAGCAGCCACAGCCCGTGCACCAGCAGGCCGAGCAACCAGCGGCTGAGGCGCTTGCGCTGCAGCAGCACCAGTAGGGCTGGCGCCAGGTGCGCGGCCTTGGCGTCGCGGGCAAAGCGTTCGCTCAGCCACAGCCACAGGCGGCCCAGCCCGGCGCCATATTCGCCGCTGGCGGCAAAGCCGATGGCCCAGCCCAGCAGCATCAGCAGGTCAAGCCCGAGCAGGCTGCCCAATGCCCAGAACACATTCACCGGGCGTTGCCCATCACCGAGGGCCGCCAGGGCCAGCCCCGCGCCGCTGAGCATGGCCAGTATCAGCAAGGCCAGCAGCGCCAGGCGCGCGCCCTGTTTCCAATGGCGCAGGGCGGTGCTCATGCCGTCGCGTTCGGCCAGGAACAGGGCACGGGTTTCAACGCGGGTCGCCAGGTCACCTCCCGCTTGGCGGGCACGGCGATTGGCTTCCTGGTCCTCCAGGGGGCCAGCATGTTCCTCGCGCAGGCGTACCGCTTCGGTGAGCCAGCGCTTGTCCAGGGAGGTTGGAGCAGTCACAAGGTCTTCCATTGCACAGGTCAGGGCAGAAGCATAACCCACACGCCCGGTGCTATCCTCGCTGGCATGAATACATCACTCCCCCTCAGCCTGATCGCGGCGCACGCCGAAAACCGCGTGATCGGCATCGACAATTCCATGCCCTGGCATTTGCCGGGGGATTTCAAGTACTTCAAGGCCACTACCCTGGGCAAGCCGATCATCATGGGGCGCAAGACCTGGGATTCGCTGGGCAGGCCGCTGCCTGGGCGGTTGAACATCGTCGTCAGCCGGCAGACAGGCCTGGAACTGGCGGGGGCCGAGGTGTTTGGCTCGCTGGAAGAGGCGCTGGTGCGGGCCGAGCAGTGGGCGCGTGAGCACGGCGTCGATGAGCTGATGCTGATCGGCGGGGCGCAGCTGTATGCGCAGGCGCTGGAGAAAGGGCTGGCCAGTCGCATGTACCTGACCCGGGTCGAGTTGTCGCCGGAAGGGGATGCGTGGTTCCCGGAGTTCGATCCGGGGCAGTGGAAGCTGGTGTCGAGCGAGGCGCAGGCTGAGCAAGGTAAGCCTGCGTATCACTTCGAGATTTGGGACAAGGGTTGAGATTGCCGGGGCTGCAGAGCAGCCCCGTCGATCTGTCAGGTATGGCTCAGCTCGGCATGCTCATCGCCGGCCAGCACAGCCTTGTCGGTCTCTTTCAGCAGTTGACTGGTCACCACGCCCGCCGTCATCGAACCGTTCACGTTCAGCGCCGTACGGCCCATGTCGATCAGCGGTTCTACCGAAATCAGCAACGCCACCAGTTCTACCGGCAGACCCATGGCCGGTAGCACGATCAGCGCGGCGAACGTGGCACCGCCACCTACGCCGGCCACCCCTGCCGAACTCAGGGTAACGATGGCCACCAGGGTGGCGATCCACAGCGGGTCGAAGGTATCGATGCCCACCGCCGGCGCCACCATCACTGCCAACATGGCGGGGTAGAGCCCGGCACAGCCGTTCTGCCCGATGGTGGTGCCGAACGAGGCGCTGAAGCTGGCAATCGACTGCGGCACACCCAGGCGGCGGGTTTGCGCTTCGATGTTCAGCGGAATGCTGGCGGCGCTGGAGCGGCTGGTGAAGGCGAACGTCAACACCGGCCACACCTTGCGCAGGAAACGCAGCGGGTTCACCCCGGTGACGGTGAGGATAACGCCGTGCACCACGAACATCAGCCCCAGGCCGAGGTACGACACCACCACGAAGCTGCCCAGCTTGAGGATGTCTTGCAGGTTCGAGCTGGCCACTACCTTGGCCATCAACGCCAGCACGCCATACGGGGTCAGCTTCATCACCACCCGCACCAGGCGCATCACCCAGGCCTGCAGGGTGTCGACGGCCAACAGCACGCGCTGGCCTTTCTCGGCATCGTCCTTGATCAGTTGCAACGCGGCCAGACCGAGGAATACGGCAAAGACCACCACGCTGATGATCGAGGTCGGTTTCGCTCGGGCCAGGTCACCCACCGGGTTGCTGGGGATGAACGACAGCAGCAGCTGCGGGATGTTGAGGTCCGCGACCTTGCCGGCATAGTCACTGTGGATGACCTGCATGCGTGCGCTTTCCTGGGCGCCAGCCACCAGGCCTTCGGCGCTGAGGCCGAACAGGTTGGTCAGGACGATGCCGATCAATGCCGCGATGGCAGTAGTCAGCAGCAGGGTGCCAATGCTCAGCACGCTGATGCGGCCCAGCGACGAGGCATTGTGCAGGCGCGCCACGGCGCTGAGGATCGAGGCGAAGATCAGCGGCATGACGATCATCTGCAACAGGCCGACATAGCCGTTGCCGACCAGGTCAAGCCAGCCGATGGTGGCCTTGAGCACTGGGTGGCCTGCGCCATACAGCGTGTGCAGGCCCAGCCCGAAAACCACGCCCAGCACCAGGCCCAGCAGGACTTTCCTGGCCAGGCTCCAGTGGGTGCGGCGGGTTTGCGCCAGGCCCAGCAACAAGGCCAGGAGCGCCAGCAGATTAAGGGACAACGGCAGATTCATTGAAGCTCCAGCGGAAAATGGCAAAAGAGGCATCGCCTCTGTGAGCGATTGTGAACGGAAATGCTAACAGCCTGAAAACAAACGAATTTATACGCATATGGAATGTGCATAGTCGTTTATGGAATAACGGGCTGTCGCGGATGGCAATGAACGCGGCGCTTGCAGCTGCATGAGGGTCGTTATGAAAGGCCGTCGACGGCGGTTGTTGCACTAGCGTTTCCGGGTCATTTCAGGAGATTCGTAGATGAAATCTGCTCCGAAAGCTGTCGCTGCCGCCCTGTCCCTGCTGTTCAGTATCGAAACCTTCGCCACCGAGCTCAAGCACTGGCCGGCCGAGGCCGCCAAGCAGCTCGACACCCTGATCGCCGCCAATGCCAACAAGGGTAACTACGCGGTGTTCGACATGGACAACACCAGCTACCGTTACGACCTCGAAGAGGCCTTGCTGCCATTCATGGAGAACAAAGGCCTGCTGACCCGCGACAAGCTCGACCCCTCGTTGAAGCTGATGCCATTCAAGGACACTGCCGACCACAAGGAAAGTCTGTTCAGTTATTACTACCGGCTGTGCGAAGTCGACGACATGGTCTGCTACCCATGGGTAGCCCAGGTGTTCTCGGGCTTCACCCTGCAAGAGCTGAAGGTGCAGGTGGATGAAATGATGGCCTCTGGCAAGCCGATCCCCAGCACTTATTACGAAGGTGATCAGGTCAAGAGCATCGAGGTGCAGCCGCCCAAGGTCTTCAAGGGCCAGACTGAGCTGTACAACAAGCTGATGGAGAACGGTATCGAGGTCTACGTGATTTCCGCCGCCTCCGAGGAGCTGGTACGGATGGTCGCGTCCGACCCCAAGTATGGCTACAACGTGAAACCAGAGAATGTAATTGGTGTGAGCCTGCTGCTGAAGGACCGGGCCAGCGGCCAACTGACCACGGCCCGCAAGCAGATCACTGCCGGGCACTACGATGCCAAGGCCAACGTCGGGCTGGAGCTGACGCCATACCTGTGGACTCCGGCCACCTGGATGGCCGGCAAGCACGCGGCCATCCTGACTTATATCGATGAGTGGAAGAAGCCGGTACTGGTGGGCGGTGATACGCCAACCAGCGACGGCTACATGCAATTCCATGGCGTGGATGTGGACAAGGGCGGCATCCACCTGTGGATCAACCGCAAGGCCAAGTACATGGACCAGATCAACGGGATGATTGCCAAGAATGCGGCGGCTCAGGCCAAGGAAGGCTTGTCAGTGACAGCGGACAAGAACTGGGTGATCGTGACGCCGGAGCAGATCCAGTAAGCCTCGCGTTGCCAGTTCCGGCCTCTTCGCGGATTAACCCGCTCCCACAGGTACTGCACAGGTTTCCGATGCTGTGCCGCACCTGTGTGGGTTTACCCGCGAAAGGGTACTCACGGGCATAAAAAAACCGGCGCTCAAGACGCCGGTTCTTTTTTTCTCTGTCAGGCCTTAAAACCCTTCCAGCATCGCCTTGTTACGCACAGCACCTTTGTCGGCACTCGTCGCCAGCAGGGCATAGGCTTTCAGCGCGGTGGTCACCTTGCGTGGGCGCACTTCGGCAGGCTTCCAGCCCTTCTTGTCCTGCTCGACGCGGCGCTGGGCCAGTTCTTCGTCGCTGACTTGCAGGTTGATCGAACGGTTGGGGATGTCGATCAGAATCTTGTCGCCGTCGCGCACCAGGCCGATGGCACCGCCAGCCGCGGCTTCCGGCGAGGCGTGGCCGATCGACAGGCCCGAGGTGCCGCCCGAGAAGCGGCCGTCGGTGAGCAGGGCGCAGGCCTTGCCCAGGCCTTTGGACTTCAGGTACGAGGTCGGGTACAGCATCTCTTGCATGCCCGGGCCGCCTTTCGGGCCTTCGTAGCGGATGATCACGATGTCGCCGGCCTTCACTTCGTCGGCGAGGATGCCGCGCACAGCGCTGTCCTGGCTCTCGAAGATCTTCGCGGTACCTTCGAACACCAGGATCGATTCGTCGACACCGGCGGTTTTCACCACGCAGCCATCCAGCGCGATGTTGCCGTACAGCACGGCCAGGCCGCCTTCCTGCGAGTAGGCGTGCTCGACGCTACGGATGCAGCCTTCGGCGCGGTCCAGGTCCAGGCTCGGCCAACGGGTCGACTGGCTGAATGCGGTCTGGGTCGGGATGCCGGCAGGGCCTGCCTTGAAGAAGGTGTGCACGGCTTCGTCATCGGTCTGGGTAATGTCCCACTTGGCGATGGCTTCTTCCATGCTGCGGCTGTGCACGGTCGGCAGGTCGGTGTGCAGCAGGCCGCCACGGGCCAGCGAGCCGAGGATGCTGAAGATGCCGCCGGCGCGGTGCACGTCTTCCATGTGGTACTTCTGGATGTTCGGCGCCACCTTGCACAGCTGCGGTACTTTGCGCGACAGGCGGTCGATGTCGCGCAGGTCGAACGCCACCTCGGCTTCCTGGGCTGCAGCCAGCAGGTGCAGGATGGTGTTGGTCGAGCCGCCCATGGCGATGTCGAGCATCATGGCGTTCTCGAACGCCTTGAAGTTGGCGATGTTGCGCGGCAGTACCGACTCGTCGTTGTCGCCGTAGTAACGCTTGCACAGCTCGACGATGGTGCGGCCGGCAGTGAGGAACAGTTGCTCGCGGTCGGCGTGGGTCGCCAGGGTCGAGCCGTTGCCCGGCAGGGCCAGGCCCAGGGCTTCGGTCAGGCAGTTCATCGAATTGGCGGTGAACATGCCGGAGCACGAGCCGCAGGTCGGGCAGGCGCTACGCTCGTATTCGGCGACCTTTTCGTCGGAGGCCGAAGCGTCGGCAGCGATGACCATGGCATCCACCAGGTCCAGGCCATGGCTGGCCAGCTTGGTCTTGCCGGCTTCCATCGGGCCGCCGGACACGAAGATCACCGGGATGTTCAGGCGCAGTGCGGCCATCAGCATGCCGGGGGTGATCTTGTCGCAGTTGGAGATGCACACGATGGCATCGGCGCAGTGGGCGTTGACCATGTATTCCACGGCGTCGGCGATGATCTCGCGGCTTGGCAGCGAGTACAGCATGCCGTCGTGGCCCATGGCGATGCCGTCATCGACCGCGATGGTGTTGAATTCCTTGGCCACGCCACCGGCGCGTTCGATCTCGCGGGCGACCAGTTGGCCCAGGTCCTTCAGGTGCACGTGGCCCGGGACGAACTGGGTGAACGAGTTGGCGATGGCGATGATCGGTTTCTTGAAGTCTTCGTCCTTCATCCCGGTGGCGCGCCACAGGGCACGGGCGCCGGCCATGTTGCGGCCTTGGGTGGAAGTCTTTGAACGGTAATCAGGCATGAAACACTCCTGGCGGCTTAATCAGGTCACAGAAAGGGGAGTGAGCTTCTCTTGTCCTTTGTACCGCAGGCCGGTTGCCACTGGCACGGATTGGGGCCGAGGACTGCGCGGGATCGCCGCGTGCCTGGCCAGAGCTCATAAACCCGCCGGGGATGACTGGCGATGAATAGGCCGATTCTACACCGCTGAGGCGGTGAGGGAATGGCGATGTGGCCGGGCGGTGGCTTTGGCCTGTTGGTCGGTTGCTTGTAGGGCCTTTCTGAATCGCTGCTGATGGGGCTGACCAGCAGTCCCTGAGCTTCTATTATCCCGGCGCCGCATGTGCGGCTTTGCGAGAAGACACTCAATGGACCTTCCCAGTTACCGGTTCCACACGAACCTGAAATCTGGCACTGAGCGCGCCGTCGCCAGGGCTGCCGAAGGCTTGAGTCCACGGGGCTGAGGTCTGTGGGCGCCTGGGTCGGCGCCTGGAGAAACTCATGCAACAATCGCTCGATAAAAACACCTCCGGCCCGAACATCCAGGCAGGCCTGGAGGCACAACGGCGTGAGGCGACCGAAGATTTCCACAAGGGCGCCTCGATCACCAGTCATATAGGCAATCTGCGCCACGCGACCCTTGGTCTGCTTTACCGCAAACGCGTGTTCTGGCTGGTTCTGCTGGTGTTCGGCAACCTCTTTTCCGGGGCGGGTATTGCTGCCTTCGAGGAAACCATCGCCGCCCACATCGCCCTGGTGTTCTTTCTGCCGCTGCTGGTGGACAGTGGCGGTAACGCCGGCGCCCAGTCTGCAACATTGATGGTGAGGGGCCTGGCCACGGGTGAAGTGGTCATGAGTGACTGGTGGCGCATGCTGGGGCGGGAGTTCGCGGTGGCGCTGCTGCTGGGATGCACCATGGCAGTGGCCGTAGCGTCCTTGGGGGTACTACGCGGGGGGGCGCAGATTGCCCTGATCGTTGCCAGCAGCATGGTGGTGATCGTACTGGTCGGCAGCCTGATTGGCATGAGCCTGCCGTTCCTGCTCAGCCGCTTCAAGCTAGACCCGGCCACGGCCAGTGGCCCGTTGATCACATCGATTGCCGATGCCGCAGGCGTGCTGGTGTACTTCGGAATTGCAACGCAGGTACTGGGCATCTGAAGCGAACCGGGGGCGCGAAGGCCCCCGGTCGCCAGCGCTTAGCTGTTTGGCAATAACCGGCAGGTGATGCTCTTGATGTAGCGGGTTTCGGCGATGGCCGGGTGCACCGGGTGGTCCGGGCCTTGGCCGCCGCGCTCGAGCAACTGCAGGTTGCGGTCGAGATGGCGGGCGCTGGTGAGCAGGATGTTGTGCAGGTCGTCTTCAGGCAGGTGCATCGAGCACGAGGCGCTGACCAGGATGCCGTCCTTGGTCAGCATGCGCATGGCCTGCTCGTTCAGGCGGCGATAGGCCGCTTCACCGTTTTTCAGGTCTTTCTTGCGCTTGATGAACGCGGGTGGGTCGGCAATGATCACGTCGAAGCGTTCTTCGGCGGCCTTGAGTTCGCGCAGGGCCTCGAACACGTCGCCTTCGATGCAGGTCAGCTTCTCACTGATGCCGTTCAGCGCGGCGTTGCGCTCCACGCCATCCAGGGCAAAGCCCGAGGCATCGACGCAGAACACTTCGCTGGCGCCGAAGGCACCGGCCTGCACGCCCCAACCACCGATATAGCTGAACAGGTCGAGCACACGCTTGCCTTTCACGTACGGTGCCAGGCGGGCGCGGTTCATGCGGTGGTCGTAGAACCAGCCGGTCTTCTGGCCGTCACGCACCGGGGCTTCGAACCTGACGCCGTTCTCTTCCAGCGGCACCCAGTCCGGCACTTCACCATAGACCGTCTCGACATAGCGCTGCAGGCCCTCGGCGTCGCGCGCCGAGGAGTCGTTCTTGAACAGGATGCCGCTGGGCTTGAGCACCTGGACCAGCGCCGCAATCACGTCGTCTTTGTGCGCTTCCATGGTGGCCGAGGCCAGTTGCACCACAAGAATGTCGAAGAAGCGGTCTACCACCAGGCCTGGCAGCAGGTCGGAATCGCCGTAGACCAGGCGGTAGCACGGTTGCTCGAACAGGCGCTGGCGCAGCGACAGGGCCACGTTCAGGCGGTGTACCAGCAGCGACTTGTCCAGCGGCAGCTTGGCATCGCGCGACAGCAGGCGAGCGCAGATCAGGTTGTTCGGGCTCAGTGCAACGATGCCCAGCGGCTTGCCGTTGGCCGCCTCGAGAACGGCCTGCTGGCCGGCCTGAAAGCCCTGCAACGGAGTCACGGTGACATCGACTTCGTTGCTGTAGACCCACAGGTGGCCGGCGCGCAGGCGGCGGTCGGCATTGGCTTTGAGGCGAAGGCTGGGCAGGGACATGACGTCGCTCCGGAAAAAAGAGCGGGATTATAACGCGTTGCCCGGCCATGCGCCCGTTGTAGGAGCGGCCTTGTGTCGCGTCATCCGGTACATGGCATCAGGCCGCCAGTGCCTTGATCAATTGCTGGTTGAACGCCGGAATGTCATCGGGCTGGCGGCTGCTGATCAGCTTGCCATCGACCACCACTTCCTCATCCACCCACTCGCCGCCGGCGTTGCGAATGTCGTCCTGCAGGGTCTTGTAACTGGTCATCCGTTTGCCCTTGACCAGCCCGCATGACACCAGCAACCAGCCTCCGTGGCAGATCACGGCCAGCGGCTTGCCGGCCGAATCGTGGCTTTTCACCAGTTTTTGCGCCGCGGGGATGAGCCGAATCGTGTCAGAGTTTTGCACGCCGCCAGGGAGCACCAAGGCATCGTAGAGGTCCAGGTGGGCACCTTCGAACGTGGCATCCACCGCGAACTCATCCGCCGGCTGGTCATGGTTCCAACCGCGTACCGTGCCCTCCTTGTCGCTGAGGATATCCACCACCGCGCCGCTCTGTTCAAGGGCTTCGCGGGGCCCGGTCAGCTCCACCTGCTCGAAGCCATCGGTGACCAGAAAGGCTACGCGCTTGCCGTTCAGTTCCGCACTCATGGTCCTTGCTCCTTTTTCGATGGATGTAAAAAAGAGGCCCGCGGCGGCCAAGGAAAGTTCCAGCGTTACGATTCAATGGTTGGTCCCTTGCCGGTACAGGGGGTTAGAATCGCTCGTCCCGAACGAGTGTGCACGTATGTCCCAGGAACTCAGCGCCGAACAGATCCAGCAAGCCTTGCAAGGCATCACCATCCCGCCGCAACCGCAAATCATGGTCGATCTGCAGTTCGAGCAGTACATGCCAGACCCTGACCTGGAAACCATCGCCAAGCTGATTGCCCAGGACCCGGGGCTTTCGGGGGCGTTGCTCAAGCTGGTCAATTCCCCGCACTTCGGCCTTTCCAACAAGATCGGTTCGATCCAGCGCGCGGTGAACCTGCTGGGTAGCCGATCGATCATCAACCTGATCAACGCCCAGTCGATCAAGGGCGAAATGAGCGACGAGACCATCGTCACCCTCAACCGCTTCTGGGACACCGCCCAGGATGTGGCGATGACCTGCCTGACCCTGGCCAAGCGCACCGGCATCCAGCCGGCGGACGAGGCCTATACCCTCGGCCTGTTCCACGACTGTGGCGTGCCGCTGATGCTCAAGCGCTTCCCCGACTACATGGAGGTGCTGGAGCAGGCCTATGCCACGGCCGACGGGGAAACCCGGATCGTCGACACGGAAAACCGGGCCTTCAACACCAACCATGCGGTGGTCGGCTATTTCACCGCCAAGTCCTGGCGCCTGCCCGAGCACCTCAGCGCGGCCATCGCCAACCACCACAATGCCCTGGCGGTATTCCGCGACGAAAGCTCGCGCAATACCCAGAGCCAGTTGAAGAACCTCCTGGCGGTACTGAAAATGGCCGAGCACATCTGTGCCTCCTACCGGGTACTGGGCAACCAGTCGCTGGACCATGAATGGCGCGTGGTCGGCCCGCTGGTGCTCGATTACATCGGCTTGTCGGAATACGATTTCGAAAACCTCAAGCAGAACATTCGCGAGTTGGGCGGGCACTGACACATGCCGGAATTACCCGAAGTAGAAACCACCCGGCGCGGTATCGCGCCGCACCTGGTAGGCCAGCGCGTCAGCCGGGTGGTGGTGCGTGACCGGCGCCTGCGCTGGCCGGTTCCCGAAGACCTGGACGTGCGCCTGTCTGGGCAGCGCATCGTCAGTGTCGAGCGGCGCGCCAAGTACCTGCTGATCAACGCCGAGGTCGGTACGCTGATCAGCCACCTGGGCATGTCGGGCAACCTGCGCCTGGTCGAGCTGGGTTTGCCGGCGGCCAAGCACGAGCACGTCGACATCGAACTGGAGTCGGGGCTGATGCTGCGCTACACCGACCCGCGCCGCTTTGGCGCGATGCTGTGGAGCCAGGACCCGTTCAACCACGAACTGCTGCTGCGCCTGGGGCCGGAGCCACTGACCGACCTGTTCGACGGCGAGCGGTTGTTCCAGTTGTCCCGCGGGCGTTCGATGGCGGTCAAGCCGTTCATCATGGACAACGCAGTGGTGGTGGGGGTGGGTAACATCTACGCCACCGAGGCGCTGTTCGCCGCCGGGATCGACCCACGCCGCGCGGCCGGCGGGATTTCACGGGCGCGTTACCTGAAGCTGACAATGGAAATCAAGCGGGTGCTGGCGGCGGCAATCGAGCAGGGCGGCACCACCCTGCGCGACTTCATCGGCGGCGATGGCCAGCCGGGGTACTTCCAGCAGGAATTGTTCGTGTATGGGCGGGGCGGGCAACCGTGCAAGCTATGCGGCACGCAATTGCGCGAGGTCAAGCTGGGGCAGCGGGCCAGCGTGTACTGCCCGCGTTGCCAACGCTGAGGGGGTGCGATCCTACAGGTACCGCGCAGGCCTGCAGGTTCAGGCCTTGCCGGTAATCCGACGATACTTGGCCATCAGCTCTTCTTCGGTTTCCGGGTGCGCTTCATCCAGCGGGATGCAGTCGACCGGGCAAACCTGCTGGCATTGCGGCTCGTCGTAATGGCCCACGCACTGGGTGCACAGGTTAGGGTCGATCACGTAGATCTCTTCGCCTTGTGAGATGGCCTCGTTCGGGCACTCGGGTTCGCAGACGTCGCAGTTGATGCAATCGTCGGTGATGATCAGGGACATGGGGACTCCGGCCGGGGCTCAGCGCCCGGGCATATTCAACGCAGTGGGCACAATTGTGCCGCATTCGCGCCCGCAGTGCACGCGGGCGCAGATAATCAGCTGCCTGGCTTACTTCCTGAAGCGTTCGGTCAACGCGTCGGCCACCGCCGGGTGGACGAATTTGCTGATATCCCCCCCCAATGCGGCGATTTCCCGGACCAAGGTCGAGGAAATGAAGGAATAACGCTCCGAAGGCGTGAGGAACAGGCTCTCGACATCGGGGGCCAGTTGCCGGTTCATGTTCGCCAGCTGGAACTCGTACTCGAAGTCGGATACCGCCCGCAGGCCACGCAGGAACACGTTCGCGCCCTGTTCCTTGGCGAAGTGTGCCAGCAGCGAGGAGAAGCCGATGACTTCGACATTGGGCAGGTGCTTGGTGACCTCACGGGCGAGCTCCACCCGTTGTTCCAGCGGGAACAGCGGGTTTTTCTTGGGGCTGGCCGCCACGGCGATGATCACATGGTCGAACAGCCGCGAGGCGCGTTCGACCAGATCGCCATGGCCTTTGGTAATGGGGTCGAAAGTACCCGGGTACAACACTCGGTTCATCGCGTCATCCTGGCTGGAGTGCGTTGGGGAGTCGGATGGTAGCGCAGCGACTGCGCCCGGCCAAGTCATGCGGCCGGCTGATGGCACTATAGACAGGGGCCGTGTTCGTTGTCATGCGCTGTGTGCCAGGCGGGCAATCAGGGCCTCGCTGAGCCTGGCGCTGATGGCATACACCGACAATTGCGGGTTGGCACCGATGCTGGTGGGGAACAGCGAACCGTCGTGTATCGACAGGTTCTCCAGCTGGTGATGGCGGCCCAGGCTGTCGCATACCGCCTGGCGCGGGTCTTCCCCCAAGGCACAACCGCCCATCACGTGGGCGCTGCCCAGGCGCGTGCGGAACGGCTCCAGGCGCAAGCTATCGATCATGGCCAAGGCCTGTTGCAGGCTGGACGCAGCACGGGCATCGCTGTGCACGGGGGTTACCTGGGTGGCGCCGGCGGCGAACTGGATTTGCGCCATGCTGCGATAGGCGCGGCGCAAACCGTCATACAGGTAGCCGGTGAGCGGGTAGTCGAGCACGGGAGAGCCATCGCCGCGCAGCTCCACCGTCCCACCCTGGCTTTGCGGGTGAAAGCCGTCGCGCAGCAGTGCCAGCATCACATGGGTATGGGGTAGCTCGGCCATGCGCCGGGCATTGTCCTCGCCATACCCACCCAGCAGGGTGCTGGCCAGGGCCGGGTGCAACGGCGGTACCTCCAGCTTGTAGCCAATCGGGCCGTCGACGCCGCCTTGCCATTGGAAGTGGTCACTGTAGATGGACTGCGGGGCGCCGTAGTAGGGATCGATACGTTCGTTGAAGCGTGCTGCGCTGAAGTTCACCAGGTGCAGGAAGGTGCGCTTGCCCAGGCAGCCGTGCGGGTCGGGCGCAGCGGACCGCAGCAGTAGCGCCGGGCTGTTGATACCGCCCCCGGCCAGAACGTAATGGCGCGCACGTATGCGGACCTGGCGGCCCGAAGGGTGTATGCCCTGGCTGTCCAGCGCCTGGCAGGTCAGGCCATGGATGCGTTCGCCGTTGTGCTCGAAGCGCTCGGCCCGGGCCAGATAGAGCAACTCGCCGCCTTGCTCGAGCGTCGCGGGAATGCGGGTCACGAGCATTGATTGCTTGGCATTCACCGGGCAACCCATGCCGCAATAGCCCAGGTTCCAACAGCCGCGCACGTTGCGCGGAATCACCGCCCAGCGGTAGCCCAGCTGCTCGCAGCCACGGCGCAGCACGTCGTTATTGGCGTTCGGCGGCAGTGCCCAGGGGCTGATGCCCAGTTCCTGTTCGATACGTTCGAACCAGGGGCGCATCTGCGTTTCGTCCAGGCCGCTCACGTTATGGGCCGAGGCCCAGTACGCCAGGGTCTCGGGCGGAGTGCGAAAACTCGAAGTCCAATTGACCAGCGTGGTGCCACCCACGGCGCGGCCCTGCAGAATGGTGATGGCGCCATCCTTGCTCATGCGGCCCAGGCCTTCCTGGTACAGGCTGGCGTAGGCTTCGTTTTCCAGCAGGTGGAAATCGTTGCTGGTCTTCAACGGGCCTTCTTCGACCAGCAGCACCTTGAAGCCGGCGGCGCTGAGCATTTGTGCACTGGTTGCGCCACCGGCACCGCTGCCAATCACGGCAACGTCGGCTTCCAGGGTGAGGTCCTGCTCCAGGCGCGAAGCGTCATGGGTGATCCAGCCACGCTCCAGGCCTTGGCGAAACGGGTCGGGTACAGGCATCTGCGCTGCTCTTGTTGTTTTCAGATCTTCGGTGGCCCTGGGTAGCCGCAGGCGGCCCAGGATTCAGGGCGTTCGTACCAGGCCATCTGCAGCAACTGCAGTAGCGAGGCGTGGCCCATGCGCAGCAGGTTCAGCGAGCTGTCCTGCCAACGCTGCAGGAAGGCCCTGACTTGCGCGGGGCTGGCTTGTTCCCAGGCGCTCCAGACACCCGTCAGGGGGCCGCGGGTCAGCGGCAGGCTGAGCACGTCGAACAGTTGCCGGGTGAGCTTGAGCATCTCAGGTGACAGCGCCGCCAGCTTGTGGTCGAGGCTGTGCAGCACCAATGTTTCGGTGGCCTGTGTGTCGGCCAGGACCACGGGAATCAGCGCACTCAGTAGCGGCAGGTCATCGTCGCGCAATGCGTGGTAACCGGTCGCGGCTGTTTGTGCGCGGCAGCCGACCAGGCTGGTACCGGCCAGGATCAGGCTGGCGCCAAGGCTGAAACGCAGCAGATCGCGGCGGTGCATGGGCCGGCCCTCAGCGGATGAATAGCTTGAAAACCAGGCGCTGCAGGGCTTTGCCATAAGGCGGGTAGATCAGCCGCGCGGCATTGAAGCGTTGCTTGGCCAATACCGCCTTGGCCTTGCTGAAGGTGAGGAACCCGTCATGGCCATGGTAGTGGCCCATTCCCGAAGGGCCGATGCCGCCGAACGGCAGGTCGTCCTGGGCTACGTGAAGCAGGGTGTCGTTCAGGCACACGCCGCCGGAATGGGTGTGACGCAGCACCTGCTCCTGGCCGGCGCGGTCATAGCCGAAGTAGTACAGCGCCAGCGGGCGTGGTCGTTGGTTGATGTAGGCCAGCGCCTGTTCGAGACTGTCGTAGGGCACCAGCGGCAGCAGCGGGCCGAAGATCTCGTCCTGCATCACTTGCATGTCGTCGTGCACGTCGAGCAACAGGTGCGGCGGCAGGCGTCGACCCTGGCGGGTTTCGTTGGGGTAGATGTCCAGCACCTGCGCGCCCTTGGCACTGGCGTCGTCCAGCAGGCCCTGCAAGCGCTGCAGCTGGTACGGGTTGATGATGGCGGTATAGTCGGGGTTATCGGCGATGCGCGGGTACAGCCGGCGTACCGCACGCTGGTAGGCGTCGCTGAAGGCCTGCAGCCGCTCGCGCGGCACCAGCACGTAGTCGGGGGCGACGCAGGTCTGGCCAGCATTCAGGGTCTTGCCGAAGGCGATGCGTTCGGCGGCGCTGTCCAGCGGTACGTCGGCCGAGACAATCGCCGGCGACTTGCCACCGAGTTCCAGCGTGACCGGAGTCAGGTTGTGTGCCGCAGCCAGCATCACCTGACGCCCGACGCTGGTGGCACCGGTGAACAACAGGTGGTCGAAAGGCAGGCGGGCGAAGGCCTTGCCCACCTCGACTTCGCCAAGCACCACGCTGACCAGGTCGCTGGGGAATACGCGCTCCAGCAGCTGTTTCAGCGCGCGGCCACAAGCCGGTGTGGCTTCGCTGAGCTTGAGCATGACCCGGTTGCCAGCGGCCAGGGCGCAGGTCAGCGGGCCGATGGCCAGGAACAGCGGGTAGTTCCACGGCACGATGATGCCGACCACGCCCAAGGGTTGATAACGCACCTGCGCGCTGGCGGGCTGGAAGGCCAGGCCGACCCGGCGCCGGCTGGCGCGCATCCAGCGTTGCAGGTGTTTTTCGGCGTGGCGCAGGCCCTGCACCGCAGGCAGCAGTTCGGCCAGCAGGGTCTCGTTGGCGCTGCGCCCTTCAAAGTCTTGGCCGATGGCTTCGATCAGCTCCGCCTGGCCGGCCAGCAAGGCCTCGCGCAGGTTTTTCAGCCATTGTCGCCGCTGCGCCGCGGGTGGCAGCGGGTTGCCGGAAAAGGCCCGGCGCTGAACAGCGAACATCGTCGCCAGGTCGGTGTCGGATTGCACAGGAGGCAGGGCACTAGGCGAGTTCATGGCAGTGGCGAGTCCGGGCGGGAAATCCGTAGAGCCTATACTCTAACCCGGGCGCTGGTGCGAATTTTTCCGCGCATTCATGCGGTGCATTCCACCGCCAATACGCCGTAAGATGACCTTTTGATGAAGCCCGCAGACTGGGAGCCGAGCATGGCGCCGCGCATGAAGACCCGAGAGCGCATCGTGCAGAACAGCCTGGAGCTGTTCAACCAGCAGGGTGAACGTAGCGTCAGTACCAACCACATTGCCGCGCACATGGAAATCTCACCCGGCAACCTGTATTACCACTTTCCCAACAAGCAGGCGATCATCGCCCTGTTGTTCAGCCAGTACGAAGAACTGGTGGACAGCTTCCTGCGCCCGCCGCAAGGCCGGCCAGCGACCGTGGAAGACAAGCGCTTCTACCTCAAGGCCCTGCTGGCCGCAATGTGGAACTACCGTTTCCTGCACCGTGACCTGGAGCATCTGCTCGACAGTGACCCGGAGCTGGCCGCCCGTTACCGGCGCTTTTCCGAGCGCTGCCTGCGCCAGGGCCAGGCCATCTACCGCGGCTTCGTCGAGGCGGGGATCCTGGCCATGGTGCCGGCGCAGATCGAATCGCTGACCATCAACGCCTGGATCGTGCTGACGTCCTGGGTGCGTTTTCTCAGTACCACGCGGGAACATTCCGCGCATCTGGGCGAAGAAGCCTTCAAGCGCGGCGTCTATCAGGTGCTGGTGCTGGAGCTTGGCTTCGTCACCGAGAATGCCCGCAGCGCCGTGGACGCCCTGTGTCAGGAATTCCATGTACCGTTCAACCAGGCCCTGGCGCAGTAGCCCGGGGCCCCAGTGCCATCGATCAGGAGATTGTCATGCCCCTTGCGCAATTGATCACCCCGCAGCAGTTGGCCGAGCGTCTGGGTTCGGCCAAGTTGGTGATACTCGACTGCCGCTTTGCTCTGGAGGATGTGGACTATGGCCAACGCAGCTACGCCCAGGGGCATATTGCCGGGGCGCATTTTGCCGACCTGGAGCGTGACCTGAGCGGGCCGGTGAGCAAAGGCCGCACCGGGCGCCACCCGTTGCCCGATGCGCAGCGGCTTGTCGAACGCCTGCGCGAGTGGGGCCTGGACAATGACAGCGAGGTGGTGTTGTACGACGACGGCCCTGGCGCCTTTGCCGCCCGAGCGTGGTGGTTGCTGGCCTGGCTGGGCAAGCGCAGCGGTGTGGCAATCCTCGACGGCGGGCTGAAGGCCTGGCATGCGGCCCACCTGCCGCTGAGCCTCGACCCGCCAGCCAAGCGGGAAGGCACCTTCGCAGGTGAGCCAGACGCCAAGCTGCTGATCGATGCCGGGCATCTGGCCAAGCGTCTGGGGGCAGACGACCTGACGTTGCTCGACGCGCGTGCCTTGCCGCGCTTTCGTGGGGAAGTGGAGCCGATCGACCCAGTGGCGGGGCATATCCCAGGCGCCCAGTGCGCAGCGTTCACCGACAACCTGGGGGCTGACGGGTGCTTCCTGCCGGCGGAGCAGCTCAGGCAGCGCTTTGCCGAGAAGCTGGCCGGGCGCGCGCCGGAGCAGTTGGTTGCGTATTGCGGATCTGGGGTGACTGCTTGCCATAACCTGTTTGCGCTGGCGCTGGCGGGGTATCCGCTGGGCAAACTGTATGCCGGGTCCTGGAGTGAATGGATCAACGACCCGGCGCATGGCGTAGCGACCGGCGAATGAGCAGGCCTGGCCACAGCGCCGGTTTGCCGGCGCTGAGGCCGTTATTGCTTTACTGGCCTTGCAACAGCCACTGCGGAATCCGCCGCTCCAGGTAATACCCTGGGTTGCGCAGGCTGCCATCGACGAACCCCACGTGGCCACCCCGTTTGTGCAGCTCGAAACGGGTCTGCGGCGCCAGCTCACGTGCCGTGGGCAGGCTGTGGTCCGAAACGAATGGGTCATCGCTTGAATGGATGATGAGGGTCGGCGTGCGGTTGCTGCCCAGGAAGAAGTGGCTCGATGAACGGCGATAGTAGTCGTGCACGTCGCGAAAGCCGTTCAGTGGGGCAGTGACCTTGCCATCGAAGTCCCAGAATGTGCGCAACTTGCCCAGCGGCCCCAGCCGTTGCAGTGTCGCCAGCCGTTCATGCTGGCCATTGTCGTGAAAGTGGCGCTGCTTGAGCTGCACGTACGCCAGCATCTCGCGCATGAAATGCGCCTGGTACACCTTCGAGAAACCCTGGCCGATACGGTCGGCGCAATGGTCCAGACGAAACGGCACCGACACCGCCACTGCCGCTTCCAGCTGGCTGGCGACGCCGCTTTCACCCAGGTACTTGAGCAGCACGTTACCGCCCAGCGAGTAGCCCACCGCATACAACGGTGCCAAGGGGCGCTGGGCACGCAGGTGGCTGACGATTTCTGCGAGGTCTTCGCTGGCACCGGAATGGTAACTGCGCGGCAGCAGGTTGGGTTCGCCCGAACAACCCCGCCAGTTGACTGCCACGCTGGCCCAGCCGCAGCCTTGCAACGCCTGCTGCAAGCCTTTGACGTAGGGCGAATGCGATGAGCCGGTCAACCCGTGCAGCACCAGTACCAGGGGCGCATGGGGCTGGTGCGGGCCGTGCCAGTCTAGGTCGATGAAGTCGCCATCGGCCAGCCACAGTCGCTCGCGGTTGCGCGGCAGGTCGGGCAGCTTGCGCCACAGTGGCCCCCACAGGGTTTGCAGGTGAGGGTTGGACAGGCCGATGGCCGGGCGGAACGTGGCACTGGAACTAGGCATGCTGGGCGACTCGTGATGTGCCTGCCTAGAGTGCCATGAAACAGCGCCATTGTACGTGCGCTATTGGTCGGTAGGCGGCAGCGGTTGCTGCTCGACGCCAGGGCCGACGCTGACCAGTACCTTGTGGTTGAGATCAAGCCGACGTTGCATGACCGAGCGCACATCAGCCGGAGTGATCGCACTGATGCGCTCGACGTAGGTGTTTAGATGATCGGCGGGCTGGCGTTGATGGGTGACCTCGGTGAGCAACTCGGCCAGGCTCTGGTTGCGCGCCACGGCACGCAGCAAGGTACCGGTCAGCTGCTTGCGGGCGATTCGCAATTCCGCCTGGGTTGGCCCCTTGTCGATGAACTCACGCAGCAAGGTCTCTACCAGGACCTGCGAGCCTTGGAGATATTGCGGCGCGATTTCCCACTCGACTGCGAACAACCCTCCCGCACTCAAAGGCTTTACCGTGCTGTAAATGCCGTAGGTCAGGCCGCGACGTTGGCGCAACTCCATCATCAAGCGGGACTCCAACCCCCCTGAAAGTATTTCGCTGGCCAAAATCAGAGGCATGAACTCTGGGTCATTGGCCGGCACGTTCATGGGCAGTGCAAGCACATTTGCGGCGCTTTCACCGGGTTGCTGGACGTTGATCGTTGCGCTGGTTACCGCTGGTACTTCCGGCATCTCAGCGGCTGTCCAGCCCTGGGGCAGAGCTTGGCTGATCCGTTGAGCGATGGCTTGGGCTTCGCTCAAGGAGAGGTCCCCCACCATGACCATTTCAAGGTTGCTGGCAGCATAGGCGCGTTGATGGAAGCTGCGCAGATCATCCACAGTTACGGCTTCTATCCCCTGCGGAGTGCTTCCCAGCACATTGCTGTAAGGATGACTATTGAACAGATGACGGAATGCTTCGTTGCGTGCCTTCACGCCAGGCTGCCGTTCGCGCGATGCATTCAGGTGTTGTAACTGCGGTTTTATCTTGTCCAGTTCAGACGGCTGGAACGCGGGATGTGCGACCAGATCGATAAACAGCCCCAGTGCCGCGTCGAGCCTTGTCGTGTTGCTAAGACTGAGCAAACTGAGCGTGGCATGCTCCAGGCGTATCGCTTTTTGGGTGATTGCGCCCAGGCGCTCCAGATGCTCTGTCCGCTCGGCGGCCGTATGCCGCTGGCTGCCTTCCTCCAGCATGTAGAACGTCAGGGCTGCCAGGCCGGACCGGTCGGTATCCTGGCTGGTACCAGCCTTGAAACGCAATACCACATCGACAATTGGCAGACCATGGGCCTCGATGAACTTCACGCCTGTGCCGGCCATCGTGGTCCAGGCCCGGACTGGCACATGCGGGCTTTCGAACTGGTCCAGGTCAACCCCTTGGGTGGACAGCAAGCTGCTACCAACACTGTTGGCAACAGCTGATTGTTGGGCAGTCGAAATGGTGTCATGCATGGGTGCTCTCCTTGGAGTGCATGAAAGTCATGGCAGCTCGGGATTCGGTAAGGTAGTCGTAGGCAGCCTGGCCCACTTGTTCTGCCGTCACAGCCTCTATGGCTTGTCGCTCGTCATCCAGAGCAACCGGGTCCAGCCCGCAGGCCGCCTGTTTGCCGATGGCATGCGCCTGTTTGTCGATGTCATCCCGTTCGAACAATTGTCTGGCCAGCAGGCGTGCCTTGGCGCGTTCAAGCTCCTGCTTGGCAGGTGCCGCTTGGCGAAACGCTCCGATCTCGAGCATCAATCGCTCAGCAGCGGCCTCTGGTGCGACGTGCGGGCTGCAGAATGCATAAAGGGCCAACGTGCTGTCGCCGCGTTGCCAAGGCTCATAGTTCACCCGCATGCCCTGGAGTAGCGGCTCGTCCAGCACCAGCAGCCGCTGCAACCTGCTGGCATGGCCGTCGGCAAGAATTTCCGGCAGTAAGCGCAGCGCATAGGCTTGCGCATCTGAACCGGCGGTGCGCTGGCTGGGCAGGTTGAACCCGAGGATTGTGCCCGTGTACAGACCAGGCAGGCGCAGGGTCTGCTGGCGCCTGGTCGGGCCGGGGTGGCCCATCGGTACCTGGCGCGTGGGCAGGCGATAGGCCGGTATGTTGGCAAAATGCCGAGTAACGAGTGTTTGCAGCTGCGGCAGGGTGATGTCGCCGGCCACCGCGAGCGTGGCGTTATTCGGGTGATACCAGGTCTGGTACCAGGTTTGGGCCGCCGCCGGCGTTATATGCTCAAGATCGAGTTTGTGACCAATCACAGGCGTGCCATAGCCGGAATTGCCATAGGTCAGCAACTGGTGATGCTCCAGCGCAAGTGCCAGCGGGTTGTTGTCGACATTTTCACGGCGCTCGGCCATGACTACCGCCAGTTCCCTGGTAAACGGCAAATCGCTGAGGGTGGCGCTGGCCATCACATCGGCCATGGACTCCAGGGCAATTTCCACGCGGCTGGCCGGCAATGTGAGCGGGAAGACGGTGGCATCCGAGAACGTGAAGGCGTTTGGATTGCCCCCAAGATGGGTCATGAGCGTCGAGTATTCGCCTGGCGCCAGCTTGCTGCTGCCTTCGAACAGCAGATGCTCCAGTGCGTGGGACAGGCCGGTGTGGCCCTGCGGTTCGTAACTGGACCCGACGTGATACCAAAGCTGCACGCTGACCAGCGGGGCACGGTGGTCTTCGCGCAGGTAGACGCGCAAACCGTTGTCGAGGATCAACGATTGCACCGCACTTGTCGGTGTGTGCGGGGAGGGGCGATCAGTCATGGTTGAAGTGCTCCTTCAAGAACGAAGAAGCAGCTTCAGCGATGGTGCGGGTGGGTTGGCGGTAACTAAATAGGCCAACCCGTGCTACCGGTCAGGCCCGTTGCCAGAGTGCGTAGTATACCTGGCCGGTTTTCTTCTCGCGGTGCAGGCGCCAGTTGCCAGGCAGCTGCAAGGTCGACGGCGCGCTTTCGCTTTCGGTGTAGACCCAGGCCTGTTCCTGCAGCCACTGGTTCTGCTCCAGCAGGTTACAGGTGTTGGCCAGCAGGTCCTGATGGAATGGCGGGTCGAGGAACACTACGTCGAACTGCTGCTTGGCCGGACCCTGCAGATAGCGCAGGGCATCGGTCTGCAGGATCTGCCCGCGTGGGCAGCGCAGGATTTCGAGGTTGTTCTTCAGGTTGGCGATGGCGGCCGGGTTGCTGTCCAGCGCTACGGCGTCCTCGGCCCCGCGGGACAAGGCTTCGAGCACCAGGGCACCGCTGCCGGTAAACGCGTCCAGCACACGGGCGCCCTCGATATGAGGGGCCAGCCAGTTGAACAGGGTTTCGCGCACGCGGTCAGGCGTTGGCCGCAGGCCTTCGCCATCCGGAACCGCCAGGCGGCGGCTGCGCCACTCGCCGGCGATGATACGCAGGTGACCCTGGCCCTTGCTCTGGCCCGGTTGCGGGCGGGCGGGAGGGGTGGTTCTTGGCATTAGTGCTCCGGTACCCCGAGCGCTTGCCCGGAGGGTTTGTCGGTAGGTGCTGGCAGCGGTTTCTGTGGCACTTTCGGGCCCACGGTGACGATCACCAGTTTATCGGCTGACAGGTGTTTGTTCATGGCCGCCTTGACCTGTTCGACGGTGAGCGCCTGGGACTGCTGCATGAAGTCCTCCAGCCAGGTCAACGGCAGGTTGTAGAAGCCAATTGCGCCCAACTGGCCGACGATGCTGGCGTTGCTGGCATTGGACAGCGGGAAACTGCCGGCCAGCTCGCGCTTGGCATCGTCCAGCTCTTGCTGGGTGGGACCGGCCTTGAGGTAGTCGGCAAGAATGTCCTGCACCAGCTTGAGTGTGCCTTCGCTCAGCTCGGCACGGGTCTGCAGGTTGATCATGAACGGGCCGCGTACCTGCATCGGGCTGAATGCCGAGTATACGCCGTAGGTCAGGCCGCGTTTCTCCCGAACCTCGGTCATCAGCCGGGTGCCAAACGCGCCACCGCCGAGGATCTGGTTGCCCAGTGACAGGGCTGGCCAGTCCGGGTCCTGACGATCGATACCAAGCTCGGCCAGCATCAGGTGGGTCTGCTTGGACGGGAAGTCGATGTGGGTGAGGCCTGCCTTGGCTTCAGTGGGCTGGGCGGGGGCAGCCAGTGCCGGGCCCTTGGGCAGGCCGGCGGACACTTGGGCGGCGATGGCTTCGGCCTCGGCGCGGCTGAGGTCGCCGACCAGGGCGATGACTGCGTTGCCACCGGTATAGGCTTTGGCGTGGAAGGCGCGCAGCTGGGCCAGGGTGATGCCGTTGATGCTTTCCGCGGTACCGTCGCTGGGGTGGGCATAGGGGTGGTCGCCATAGAGCCTGGCGAACAGGGCCTTGCCAGCGATCTTGCCGGGGTTCTGCTTGTCGTATTCGAAGCCGGCCAGCATCTGGTTCTTGATGCGCTTGAGGGCGTCTGCCGGGAAGGTCGGTTTGCCGGCCACCTCGGTAAACAGCTTCAACGCCGCGTCACGCTTGTCCTTGGCGCTGAGGCTGCGCAGCGAGGCCACGGCCATGTCGCGGTAGGAGCCGTTGCCAAAGTCTGCGCCCAGGCCTTCGAAGCCTTCGGCAATGGCGGTCACGTCCTTGCCGGCCACACCTTCGTTGAGCATGGCGTTGGTCAGGGCCGCCAGGCCTGGCACGCCGCCATCCTGGCTGCTACCGGCAGCGAAGGTTACGCGCAGGTCGAACATGGGCAGCTCGCGGGCTTCGACGAACAGCACCCGGGCGCCTTCAGCGGTACTCCAGTGCTGGATGTTCAGCTGGCGCCGGCTGGGCGCCTTGCCATCCAGCTCGGCCAGCGACTGCAGGGTGTTGGCCGGGCGTGCGGCGTTGCTTTCAGCCTTGGCGATGGTGTCGGCCATGGCCGGGCTGGCCAGCACGGTCGCCAGGACCAAGGCACGGATACCGGTGGCCAGCAGGGTTGGGCGTGGTGCGCGGCGGTCACTCATGAGCGGACTCCTCGGGCAGTACATGGGCAACGCTCAGGCGTTCGCGGGTGAAGTAGGTGCGCGCGGCGTTCTGGATGTCCTGCGGGGTAATGCGCTCGAGCTCCTCCAGTTCGGTGTCGATCAGCTTCCACGACAGGCCAACAGTTTCCAGCTGACCGATGGTGGTGGCCTGGCTGCTGATGGAATCTCGGTCGTAGACCAGGCCGGCGATGACCTGGGCGCGCACGCGCTCGAGTTCCTCGGTGCTGGGCGGGGTGGTCTTGAGCTCATCCAGCAGCTGCCAGATGCCCTTTTCCACGTCCGCCAGGGACTTGTGCTTCTGCACGTTCGGTGTGGCCGAGATCAGGAACAGGCTGTCGCCGCGGGTGAAGGCGTTGTAGCTGGACGAAGCGCCGGCCACCAGCTCCTGGCCACGCTCCAGGCGCGCCGGCATGCGCGCGCTGTAGCCGCCATCAAGCAGCGCCGAGATCAGGCGCAGGGCATGTACCGTGCGTGGGTCCTTGGCAGTGGCCAGGCCGGGGACGTTGAAACCGTAGATCAGGCTGGGCAGTTGGGTGCGTACGTGTAGGGTCAGCTGGCGCTGGCCGGGCTCGGCCAGTTCCAGGGGCAACTTGGCTGGCGGCACGGCACGCCTGGGGATGCTGCCGAAGTACTTCTGTGCCAGGGCCCTGACCTCGTCGACGCTGACGTCACCCACGACGACCAGGGTGGCATTGTTGGGGGCGTACCAGGATTCATACCAGCGGCGCAGCTCTTCGACCTTCATGCGTTCGAGGTCGGCCATCCAGCCGATGGTCGGCGTGTGATAGCCGCTGGCCGGGTAGGCCATGGCGCGGAACAGCTCGAACGCCTTGGCGTTGGGCTGGTCGTCGGTGCGCAGGCGGCGTTCTTCCTTGATCACCTCGATTTCGCGGCTGAACTCGTCAGCTGGCAGGCGCAGGCTGGCCAGGCGGTCGGCCTCCAGCTCCAGGGCCACCGGCAGGCGGTCGCGCGCCAGCACCTGGTAATAGGCGGTGTAGTCATCGCTGGTAAAGGCGTTTTCCTCGGCACCGATGTCCCGCAGGATGCGCGATGCCTCGCCAGGGCCGACCTTGGCGCTGCCTTTGAACATCATGTGTTCCAGCGCGTGGGACAGGCCGGTCTGGCCCGGGGTTTCGTAGCTGGAGCCAACCTTGTACCAGATCTGCGAGACCGCCACCGGGGCGCGATGGTCCTCGCGCACGACCACTTTCAGGCCGTTGTCGAGGATGAATTCGTGGGTGGGTTGCACATCGGCGGCGAAGGCTGCCAGCGGCAGGCACAGCGTGCCGAGCAACAGGCCTGCGGCGCGGCGGGCTAGAGCATTCATACGGTGTTTAACCTGTTCGGCGGCCCGCCGGGTTTAGCGTCGGTGGGCCAGGAGGTGCTAGGATACTGATCCGGTTGCCTGGCGACCATGCCTGTCGCCGTTCTGGCCCACAGGACATCAAGACAAAACGTTGCGCATGAACCAGCCGGCTTCAAGATAGTCTGTTCTGCGTAGAGAGAATTCCCGATGCGCCGTAGCTGGCCCATCGCTACCCTGAGATAGCCGTCTTCCATGTTTGGTTCCAATGACGACAAAAAAGCACCGGCCGAGGCTGGTGAGAAGAAAGGCCTGTTCAGCTGGTTTCGCAAGAAGCCGCAGCAACCCGTGGGGGCGGGCTCGCCCGCGCACGAGAGCCACGCCGTCGAGCAGCCTGCAGCCGCTCCGGTAGAGGCCCCTCTCGGCGAAGCGCCGCAGGCCGCTGAGCCCGTCCAGGCCCCCGCGACCCCGGTACAGGTCGAGCCGCAGCAGCTCGCCGAAGCCGCCCAGCCCCCGGTAGCCCAGGCGCCGACACCCGAACCGGTGGCTTCCCAGCCGTTGCAGGCCCCCGAGCCTGAATCGGTCGCCTCCCAGCCACTGCTGGCGCCAACGCCGCAGCCGATTGCATCCGTACCCTTGCAGACGGCTCCGGTCGAGCCTGCTGCCGTGGTCGAACCTGCTGCGCCGGTCAGCAACCTGGTACTGCCGGTCGCTGAGGAACCTGTGGCGTTGGTACCGGACCTGGAGCCGAAGGCCCCGCCTGCCATTCCGGAACGTCCTGCGCCAGAACCCGTCGCTCCTGTGGCTGCGGCCGCAGCGCCGGTCGAATCTGCACCTGCACCTGCACCGACCGAGCAGGCCAAGCCCGGCTTCTTCGCACGCCTCAAGCAGGGCCTGTCGAAGACCAGCGCCAGCATCGGCGAGGGCATGGCCAGCCTGTTCCTGGGCAAGAAAGTCATCGATGACGACCTGCTCGACGAAATCGAGACCCGCCTGCTGACCGCCGACGTCGGCGTGGAAGCGACCTCGACCATCGTCCAGAACCTGACCCAGAAGGTCGCCCGCAAGCAGCTGGCCGACGCCGACGCCCTGTACAAATCGCTGCAGGAAGAACTGGCTGCGTTGCTGCGTCCCGTCGAACAGCCGCTGGTGGTGCAGGCGCAGAACAAGCCTTACGTGATTCTGGTGGTTGGCGTGAACGGCGCCGGCAAGACCACCACCATCGGCAAACTGGCCAAGAAGCTGCAACTCGAAGGCAAGAAAGTGATGCTGGCCGCCGGTGACACCTTCCGTGCCGCGGCGGTCGAGCAGTTGCAGGTGTGGGGCGAGCGCAACCAGATCCCGGTGATCGCCCAGCACACCGGGGCCGATTCCGCCTCGGTGATCTTCGACGCCGTGCAGGCTGCCAAGGCCCGTGGCGTCGACGTGCTGATTGCCGATACCGCCGGCCGCCTGCATACCAAAGACAACCTGATGGAAGAGCTGAAGAAGGTCCGCCGGGTTATCGGCAAGCTCGACGCCGAAGCACCGCACGAGGTGCTGCTGGTGCTGGATGCCGGTACCGGCCAGAACGCTATCAGCCAGGCCAAGTACTTCAACCAGAGCGTCGAACTGACCGGCCTGGCCCTGACCAAGCTGGACGGCACCGCCAAGGGCGGGGTGATCTTCGCCCTGGCCAAGCAGTTCAAGTTGCCGATCCGCTTCATCGGTGTCGGTGAAGGCATCGACGACTTGCGCACCTTCGAAGCCGAGCTGTTCGTCAAGGCTCTGTTCGCCGAGCGAGACTGACCATGATTCGATTCGAACAGGTTGCCAAGCGTTATCCCAATGGTCATGTGGGTTTGCATGAGCTGAGTTTCCGGGCGCGCCGGGGCGAATTCCTGTTCGTCACCGGCCACTCGGGTGCTGGCAAAAGTACCTTGCTGCGTCTGCTGCTGGCCATGGAACGTCCGACCAGCGGCAAGCTGATGCTGGCCGGGCAGGACCTGGGGCAGATCAGCAATGCACAGATCCCATTCCTGCGCCGGCAGATTGGCGTGGTATTCCAGAACCATCAGCTGTTGTTCGACCGCACCGTGTTCAACAACATCGCCCTGCCCCTGCAGATTCTCGGCCTGTCCAAGGCCGAGGTCGCCAAGCGCGTGGACTCGGCCCTGGAGCGTGTGTCGCTGGCCGACAAAGGCGAGCTGTTCCCGGCCGACCTGTCCACCGGGCAGCAACAGCGGGTGGGTATCGCCCGCGCCATCGTGCATCAGCCGGCCCTGCTGCTGGCCGACGAACCCACCGGTAACCTCGACCCACGGCTGGCTGCGGAGATCATGGGCGTGTTCGAGGACATCAACCGCCTGGGCACCACGGTATTGATCGCCAGCCACGACCTGGCACTGATTGCGCGCATGCGCCACCGCATGCTGACCTTGCAGCGCGGCCGCTTGATCGGCGATGGGGAGGCCGGGCAATGACCACTACACGCACACCAAAAGTTTCCGAGCGGGTCGCGCCGAAGCCGGCCGATCCGCAACCGGCAAAGAAAAAACACGGTGATGACGATGACGGCCCGGATTTCCGCACGCTGCTGCATGCCTGGCTGGAAAGCCACCGTGCCAGCCTGGCCGACAGCCTGCGTCGTCTGGGCAAGCAGCCGATCGGCAGCTTCTTCACTTGCCTGGTAATGGCGGTAGCGCTGAGCATGCCCATGGGCCTGTCGCTACTGCTGAAGAACGTCGAAAAGCTTGGTGGCTCGTGGCAGCGCGCCGCGCAGATTTCGCTGTACCTCAAGCTCGATGCCGGCAGCCGCGAAGGCGAGGCGCTGCGCGACGAGATCAAGGGCATGCCCGGTGTGGCTGACGCGCTGTATGTCAGCCGCGAGCAGGCGCTGGAGGAATTCCAGCAGCAGTCGGGCCTGGGCGAAGCCCTGCGTGAACTGCCCGACAACCCGCTGCCAGGGGTGGTCGTGGTGACCCCCACCGAGGTCGACAAACCGGCGCTGGAAGCCTTGCGTCAGCGCTTGTCCGAGCTGCCACGGGTTGAGGTGGCGCAGCTCGACCTGCTGTGGGTCGAGCGCCTGGCGGCGATCCTCAAGCTGGGTGACCGTTTCGTCTTCGGCTTGGCTGTGATGCTGATTTCTGCCCTGCTGTTAGTAATCGGTAACACAATTCGGCTACATATTGAAAACCGCCGCACCGAGATCGAAGTGATCAAGCTGGTTGGTGGGACCGACGCCTACGTGCGGCGGCCTTTCCTGTACATGGGCGCCCTGTATGGCCTGGGCGCGGGCCTGTTGGCCTGGGGTATCCTGGCGTTTGGCCTGAACTGGCTGAACGAGGCGGTGGTAGGGCTTTCCGGGCTGTACGGCAGTGACTTCGCCCTGGGCGGGGTGCCGGCGTCCGATGGTCTGTCGCTCTTGATCGGAGCGGTGCTGTTGGGGTATATCGGTGCATGGATTGCAGTCGCCCGCCACCTGAACGAGCTGGCGCCGCGATAGTTTTTAAGTGCCAGCATTGACAGATTCTTCACTATGGAACTTGTACCGTCGTTCCAGGTCAATGTTGGCAGCGCCCACAAGGCGCGAGTCTGGTAAGTCGGAGGTTCTTGAATGACCACATCGTTGCAACCTGCCTATGCCCTGGTACCCGGTGCAAACCTGGAAGCCTATGTGCACACGGTCAACAGCATTCCGCTGCTGACGGTCGAGCAGGAGCGTGATCTGGGCGAGCGTCTCTATTATGAGCAGGATGTCGAGGCCGCTCGCCAAATGGTGATGGCCCACCTGCGTTTCGTCGTACATATCGCCCGTAGCTACGCCGGCTACGGGCTGGCCCAGGCCGACCTGATCCAGGAAGGCAACGTCGGCTTGATGAAAGCCGTCAAGCGCTTCAACCCGGAAATGGGTGTGCGCCTGGTGTCGTTCGCCGTGCACTGGATCAAGGCGGAGATCCACGAGTTCATCCTGCGCAACTGGCGCATCGTCAAGGTGGCCACCACCAAGGCCCAGCGCAAGCTGTTCTTCAACCTGCGCAGCCAGAAGAAGCGTCTGGCCTGGCTGAGCAACGACGAAGTGCATCGCGTGGCGGAAAGCCTGGGCGTTGAGCCGCGTGAAGTGCGCGAGATGGAAAGCCGCCTGAGCGGCCAGGACATGGCCTTCGACCCGGCAGCGGAAGCTGACGACGACAGCGCCTTCCAGTCGCCTGCGCACTACCTGGAAGACCACCGCTACGACCCGGCGATGCAGCTGGAGGATGCCGACTGGAGCGACAACTCCACCAGCAACCTGCACGAAGCGCTGCAAGGGTTGGACGAGCGTAGCCGCGACATTCTGTATCAGCGCTGGCTGGCCGAAGAAAAGGCCACGCTGCATGAGTTGGCCGATAAGTACAGCGTTTCGGCTGAGCGGATTCGCCAGTTGGAGAAGAATGCGATGAACAAGGTCAAGGCATTGATCGCTGCCTGATCGAGTTTTGGTTGAAAGAAAGCCGCTGGCCCTGATCGGGTAAGCGGCTTTTTTTTTCAGGCTATTAGGTTTGGCGCCGCTATGCGTCACGAAACGGCTGCGCGGCTTAAAACCTGTGCGAAGAATCGAGCTGCATCAGATAGCTGGGCCCACCCAGCTGGCTCATCTGCCGCCGAATCCATCCGGCCCGGCTGGCCACATAGGCGCTCGGCCGACTGGCACTCCACTTGATCGGGCTTGGCAGCACTGCCGCCAGCTGCGCGGCCTGCTGGCGGCTGAGTCGGCTGGCATCAACGCCAAAGTGGTAACGCGCCGCCGCCTGGGCGCCGAACACACCCTTGCCCCATTCGGCACTGTTCAGGTAGACCTCGAGAATCCGTTCCTTCGACCAGAACAGCTCGATCAGTGCGGTGAACCAGGCCTCCAGCCCTTTGCGCAACCAGCTGCGCCCGGACCACAGGAACAGGTTCTTGGCCACCTGCTGGGTCAGGGTGCTGGCACCGCGAATGTTGCCGCCGCGCTCGTTGTAGGCTAGCGCCGCCTGTATGGCCGGAATGTCAAAGCCCCAGTGGTTGGCGAACTTCTGGTCCTCGCCAGCGATGACCGCGACCTTGAGCTCGTCAGAGATGTTCTCCCAGGGCTCCCAGTCCCGCTGCAGGTCGATTGGCTCGCCATTCACCCACGACTGCACCTTACGCTCGACCATCAACGCTGTACCGGGTGGTGGCACCCAGCGGAACACCAGCACCAGCACGATGCTGCCGGCAGCGAACCAGAGCAGGGCACGGGAGAGGCGGCGGAGAAGGGTTGGCAGCATGGCGATGGCTTGGCCGTACGGGTGGAAGGGGCCATTATACAGACCCGATCCAAGGAGTCGTCCCATGCTTCGCAGCTTCCTGATGCTTGCCGCCTTTTTCGGCTTTACCGGTGTCGCCTTGGGCGCGTTTGCGGCTCACGGCCTGAAAAGCCGGCTGACAACCGACTACCTGGCGATCTTCCAGACTGGTGTGACCTACCAGCTGGTGCACGCCCTGGCGATCCTCGGGGTCGCGGTGCTCTCGGCCCACTTGCCTGGGCGCCTGGTGGGCTGGGCGGGCGCGCTGTTTGCCGTGGGCATAGTGCTGTTCTCCGGCAGCCTGTACCTGCTCACCCTCAGCGGCCTGGGCAAGCTCGGTATCATCACCCCGCTTGGCGGGCTGTGCTTCCTCGCCGGCTGGTTGTGCCTGGGCCTGGCGGCCTGGCGGCTAGGCTGACCAAGTAGTCCACAATCGCGACTAATGGCGTGCACCGCCCTTGGGTTGCAGGGCGGTTCGGCGCTAGAATGCGGGCCCCAAAGCACAATGGTGGCCGTGCGCATGCGCATTCAATTGAACGGTGAACCTTACGAATTGCCCGCTGGCGAGTCCGTCGCAGCCCTCTTGGCCCGCCTGGAGCTGACCGGGCGTCGCGTCGCGGTGGAACTGAACCTGGATATCGTGCCGCGTAGCCAGCACGACAGCACGCTGCTGAATGATGGCGACCAGGTTGAGGTGGTCCACGCCATTGGTGGCGGCTGACCGCGGCCCGGCGGTTCACCTGCAAGCCCTGCAACCTTTTCCCGAGGAACAACCATGAGCAACGTTCGTAGCGACAAGCCCTTCACCCTGGCCGGGCGCACCTTCCAGTCGCGCCTGCTGGTCGGTACCGGCAAGTACCGTGACATGGAGGAAACCCGCCTGGCCATAGAGGCCTCGGGTGCCGAGATCGTCACCGTTGCCGTGCGCCGCACCAATATCGGCCAGAACCCGGGCGAGCCGAACCTGCTCGACGTGTTGCCACCGGATCGCTACACCATTCTGCCGAACACCGCCGGCTGCTATGACGCGGTCGAGGCCGTGCGTACCTGCCGTCTGGCCCGCGAACTGCTGGATGGCCACAACCTGGTCAAGCTGGAAGTACTGGCTGACCAGAAAACCCTGTTCCCCAACGTGATCGAAACCCTCAAGGCCGCCGAAGTGCTGGTCAAGGATGGTTTCGACGTGATGGTCTACACCAGCGACGACCCGATCATCGCCCGCCAGCTGGCCGAAGCCGGCTGCATCGCGGTCATGCCCCTGGCTGGCCTGATCGGTACCGGCCTGGGTATCTGCAACCCCTACAACCTGCAGATCATCCTGGAAGAATCCAAGGTGCCGGTGCTGGTCGATGCCGGCGTGGGTACTGCTTCCGACGCCACCATTGCCATGGAAATGGGCTGCGAAGCGGTGCTGATGAATTCGGCCATTGCCCACGCCCAACAGCCGGTACTGATGGCCGAGGCCATGAAGCACGCCATCGTCGCCGGCCGCATGGCCTACCTGGCCGGCCGTATGCCGAAGAAACTCTATGCCAGCGCCTCCTCGCCGCTGGAAGGTCTGATCAAGTAAGAGCCCCTGATGACTGAATCGCACGATACGCCGAGCACCCCTGACGGCGAAGCCCGCCCGCACCGCCGCATCAAGAGTTTCGTGATGCGCGCCGGGCGCATGACCGAAGGCCAGCAACGCGGCCTGGAGCAGGGTGGCCCGCTGTACATCCTGCCGCTGGCCGACAGCCCGGTGGACTACGACCAGGTGTTCGGCCGTTCGGCGCCGCGCACCCTGGAGATCGGCTTCGGCATGGGGCATTCGCTGCTGGAAATGGCGGCTGCCGCGCCGGAGCAGGATTTTATCGGTGTGGAAGTGCACCGCCCCGGCGTGGGCGCGCTGCTCAACGGCGTGCTGACCCAGGGGCTGAAGAACCTGCGGGTGTATGACTGCGATGCTATCGAAGTGCTGAACCGCTGCGTGGCGGACAACAGCCTCGACCGGCTGATGCTGTTCTTCCCCGACCCATGGCACAAGGCACGCCACCACAAGCGCCGCATCGTTCAGCTGGAGTTCGCCGAGCTGGTGCGGCGCAAGCTCAAGCCGGGCGGTGTGTTGCACATGGCTACCGACTGGGAGCCCTATGCCGAGTACATGCTGGAAGTGATGAGCGCGGCCCCGGGCTATCGCAACCGTGCGGCCGACGGCACCTATGTGCCACGCCCGGAAGAGCGCCCGATCACCAAGTTCGAACGCCGCGGCGAGCGGCTGGGGCATGGGGTTTGGGATTTGAAGTTCGAGAAGGTGGATTGATTGGCTGGGTAGCCGTTCGATGTGCTGAGGCCTGCAGAAGTGCAGGCGAAGAAAAACCGCTCTGAGAAGAGCGGTTTTTTTATGGGAGCGACAAGACTGAGCATCCTTCGCCCTTGGGTATCACCGAAAAACATTCCCATGCTTTTCGAAGGCATCGAAGTACCGGTTAGACGCTGGAAGATTGGCCCGCCAATTCGGGGGCCAAGGCATATGAAGCGTTTGCCTGATGCGCTGAGTCGCGTCTTGAGGCTTGTCCAGATCTTGATTGTGTTCAAGACCGTTCCGGTGTGGGAGCGGGTTTACCCGCGAAGCAGGCGACGCAGTGGATGGCACAGGCTTCGCCCGTGTTCGCGGGGCAAGCCCGCTCCCACAGGAATAACGCCAGCCTTGGACATTTGAGCAACAGTTGCTTCCACAGGTGTAGTGCAACTCGAAGCCAGCGCAGTACTTGTGGGAGCGGGTTTACCCCTCGAAGCAGGCGACGCGGAGGATGGCACCGGCTGTGCCGATGTTCGCGGGGCAAGCCCGCTCCTACAGGAATAACGCCAGCTTTGGACATTTGAGTAAGACAGTTGCTCCTACAGGTGTAGTGCAACTCGAAGCCAGCGCAGTACCTGTGGGAGCGGGTTTACCACGCGAAGCAGGCGACGCGGAGGATGGCACCGGCTTCGCCGGTGTTCGCGGGGCAAGCCCGCTCCTACAGGAATAACGCCAGCTTTGAATATTTGAGCAAGACAGTTGCTCCTACAGGTGTAGTGCAACTCGAAGCCAGCGCAGTAGCTGTGGGAGCGGGTTTACCCCGCGAAGCAGGCGACGCGGAGGATGGCACCGGCTGTGCCGGTGTTCGCGGGGCAAGCCCGCTCCCACAGGAATAACGCCAGCTTTGGACATTTGAGCAAGACAGTTGCTCCACAGGTGTAGTGCAACTCGAAGCCAGCGCAGTACCTGTGGGAGCGGGTTTACCCCGCGAAGCAGGCGACGCGGAGGATGGCACCGGCTGTGCCGGTGTTCGCGGAGCAAGCCCGCTCCTACAGGAATAACGCCAGCTTTGGACGTTTGAGCAAGACAGTTGCTCCACAGGTGTAGTGCAACTCGAAGCCAGCGCAGTACCTGTGGGAGCGGGTTTACCCCGCGAAGCAGGCGACGCGGAGGATGGCACCGGCTTCGCCGGTGTTCGCGGGGCAAGCCCGCTCCCACAGGAATAACGCCAGCTTTGAATATTTGAGCAAGACTGCGGCTCAGCCGCGGCGGTCCGCCACAACGCCGATCAGCACCAGCACCACCAGCAACACCGGCGCCAGCGCATAGTTGTTGAACTGGCCCAACCCCTTCACCACCCATGGTGTGGCATAGATCAACGCCGCACCACTGCCGATCATCACCAGCAAGGCCATGAATGGCACGCGCAGGGCGCCGGCCAAACCGCCCAGGCGCTGTTCCACCCAGCCTTTGATATCGGTGCCGAACAGCACCAGCAGGCAGCCTACCAAGGCCAGCGAAATCTCCGACAAGTTGCTGCGGCTCCAGCGCGAAACCGTCGCGAGCAGATCAAGTACCAGATCCATGGGTCATCCTTAGCTCAAGAAATACTGCAGCAGGTCATTGAGGAACAGCTGGCCTCGTGGCGTTGCCACCAGTCGATCCGCTTCGACCTGCAAAAGGCCCTTTTGTTCGGCGGCGCGCCGCGCTTCGCGCAGCTGTTCCAGAGGCAACCCGGTGCGCTGGGTGAACAGTTCAGCCTCGACACCATCAGTCAGGCGCAGGGCATTCATCAGGAACTCGAACGGCAGTTCGTCGACCGGCAGCAGCTTTTCGCCGGCCTTGAACGGCTTGGCCAGGTTCAGGTAGTCCTTGGGCAGGCGGGTTTTCCAGGTGCGCAGGATGCGCCCGTCGGCAAAGGTCAGTTTGCCGTGGGCACCGGCACCGATGCCGATGAAGTCGCCAAAGCGCCAGTAATTGAGGTTGTGCCGCGCGGCGCGACCCGCCTGGGCATAGGCCGAGACTTCGTACTGGCGGAAGCCGTGCTCGGCCATCAGCGCCTGGCCGGCTTCCTGGATGTCCCAGAGGATGTCGTCCTCGGGCAGCTCCGGTGGCTGGTTCCAGAACACCGTGTTCGGCTCTACCGTCAGCTGGTACCACGACAGGTGCGTGGGCCCCAGTTCGATCGCCTGGCGCAGGTCGCCCAGCGCGTCGTCCAGCGACTGCTCGGGCAGGCCGTGCATCAGGTCCATGTTGAAGTTGTCGAAGCCGGCGGCACGCGCCATGCCGGCGGCGCGGACCGCTTCATCGCCATTGTGGATGCGCCCGAGCGCCTGCAGCTTGGCTGGCTGGAAGCTCTGCACACCGATCGACAGGCGGTTGATGCCGGTTTGCCGGTAGGCCTTGAACTTGTCCTGCTCGAACGTGCCCGGGTTGGCCTCCAGGGTGATTTCGATGTCTGGGGCAAACGCAATGCGTTGCTCCACGCCTCGCAGCAGCCGGCCGAGGGCATCGGCGCTGAACAGGCTGGGCGTACCGCCACCGAAGAAGATCGAACTGATCGGCCGGCCTTGCACCGCGGCCAATTCCTGGTCGAGGTCGCTCAGCAGGGCTGCGACATAGGCATCTTCTGGAAGATCAGGCCCGGCGGCATGGGAGTTGAAGTCGCAGTACGGGCATTTGCGTACGCACCACGGGATATGGATATACAGCGCCAGCGGCGGCAAGCTGGTGAAGCCCGCCGCGCCGGGGGTGGACAGCGTGTCGATCATGCCAGGCCCAGACGTTGACGCAGCAGGGCCATGGCGCGCGCGCGGTGGCTGAGCTGGTTCTTCTCCGCAGGGGCCAGTTCGGCGCTGGAGCAGCCGCGCTCCGGTACCCAGAACAGCGGGTCATAGCCAAAGCCGTGCGCGCCGCTGGCCTCGAACATGATGCGCCCGTGCCACAGGCCTTCGCACAGGATCGGCAGCGGGTCGTCGGCATGGCGCACCAGTGCCAGCACGCAGACGAACTGCGCACCGCGTTCGGCTTCGGGCACGTCCTTCAGGGCTTCGAGCAGCTTGGCGTTGTTTGCCGCGTCACCCTTGCCGTCGGCATAGCGTGCCGAATAGATACCGGGCGCACCGCCAAGGAAGTCCACTGCCAGGCCCGAATCGTCGGCCAGGGCCGGCAGGCCGGAAATGCGTGCGGCATTACGCGCCTTGAGGATGGCGTTCTCGACGAACGACAGGCCGGTTTCTTCCGGCTCTACCTGGCTGAACTCGCCGATCGAGCGCAACTGCACCGATGCGCCAAGCATGGCCTGGAGTTCCTTGAGTTTGCCTGCGTTGTGGCTGGCCAATACGAGTTGCTGGAAATTCATCATTCGCCTGGGAACACTTCCTGGTTGAAGCTGAGGGAATTGCTGATGCCGCCGGTTTCGATGTTGAGGTCGAAGGTGACGGTCTCTGCCTGGTCGATCTTGAACTGGGCGATGTAGTACACCGCGCCTTGCTCGTTGATCTGCTTGAACGACAGCGGGCTGCTGCGCCCGGTCAGGTCCTTGACTGTGCCGCTGACTACCGCGATGGCGGGTTTGTTGGCCCGGAGCACGGCAATGTTGAGCACGCCCTGGTTCTTGCTGCGCACCAGCCCGGTGGCCGCAGCCACCTCCGGTGTCAGCATGCTTGAAGTAAACGCGCTGTAGTGTACCGTCACGTCGCCAAACACTTCCTTGCGCTCGGGGCGGGCTGCATCGGCAGCCAGCACCGGCAAGGCCAGGCACAGGCTGATCAGGAACAAGGCTAGGCGACGCATGGGGTGGTTCCTCCGCTGGGCGTCAGACAGCGAGCTGGTGCTCTTGCAGGCCCGGGCTGCTGACGCGGTAGATACCAATCTCACCTAGAAGATTAGGCCAAAGCCGGCCACCCCACCCATTGCGGTGCAAGTGGTCGACAGCCAGGCGGTCAAGCACCTTGGCCTTGCGCTGGTGCACCAGTTCTTCGAAGTCGGCAAAGGTGCAGAAGTGGATGTTCGGCGTGTTGTACCAGGTGTACGGCATGAAGTCCGACACTGGCATGCGGCCCTTGGTTGCCAGGTACCAGCGGCAACGCCAGTGGCCGAAGTTAGGGAAGGTGATGATGCACTGGCGGCCCACGCGCAGCATCTCGTCAAGGATGCGGTCGGGGTACTCCACGGCCTGCAGGGCCTGGGTCATGATCACCACGTCGAAACTGTTGCTGGCGAAGTTGCCCAGGCCTTTGTCCAGGTCCTGCTCGATAACATTGACGCCCTTGGCCACGCAGGCGGCGATGTTGTCGGCGTCGATCTCCAGGCCATAACCGGTGACCTGCTTGCGGTCACGCAGCGAGGCCAGCAGTTCACCATTGCCGCAGCCCAGGTCGAGTACCCGGCTGCCGGCGGGGATCCAGTCGTGGATGATTTCCAGATCGGCTCTCATGCTGTCCTCAGATGGCAATGCGGTTCATGTAGTTCGCGAAACCCTGCATGTAGCGAGGCGTGGGGATCAGGAAGGCATCGTGTCCATACGGCGAGTCGATCTCCAGGTAGCAGACGTTCTTGCGCGCGGCCATCAGGGCGTTGACGATTTCGCGCGAGCGGGCCGGGGAGAAGCGCCAGTCGGTGGTGAACGACATGATGCAGTAGTCCGCCTTGACGTGGGCCAGGGTGGCCGCCAGGTCGCCGCCATGGGCAGCAGCCGGGTCGAAGTAGTCCAGCGCCTTGGTCATCAGCAGGTAGGTGTTGGCGTCGAAACGCCCGGAAAACTCTTCGCCCTGGTAGCGCAAGTAGCTTTCGACCTGGAATTCGACGCTGTGGAAGTCGTAGTTGAGCTTGTCGCTCTTCAGCTCACGGCCGAATTTCTCGCCCATCGAGTCGTCGGACAGGTAGGTGATGTGGCCGACCATGCGCGCCAGCATCAGGCCCCGCTTGGGGATCACGCCCTGGTCCTGGAACGAACCACCGTGGAATTCAGGGTCGGTGAGGATGGCCTGGCGCGCCACTTCGTTGAAGGCGATGTTCTGTGCCGACAGCTTGGGCGCCGAGGCGATATCGACACAATGGCGCACGCGCTCGGGGTAGCTGATGGTCCACTGCAGCGCCTGCATGCCGCCCAGGCTGCCGCCGACCACGGCAGCCCATTGCTGGATGCCCAGGCGTTCGGCCAGGCGCACCTGGCTATGTACCCAGTCTTCCACGGTCAGCACCGGGAAATCGGCGCCATAGGGCTTGCCGGTGGCCGGGTTGATGCTGCTGGGGCCGGTACTGCCGTTGCAGCCGCCCAGGTTGTTCAGGCTGACCACGAAGAAGCGGTTGGTGTCGATCGGCTTGCCAGGGCCGATGCAGCTGTCCCACCAGCCCGGCTTGCGGTCGGTGGCGGCATGGTAGCCAGCGGCATGGTGGTGGCCGGACAGGGCATGGCAGATCAGCACGGCGTTGCTGGCGCTGGCGTTGAGGGTGCCATAGGTTTCGTAGACCAGTTCATAGCTGGCCAGCGAGCGGCCACAGGCCAGGGCCAGCGATTCATCGAACCGGGCTGTTTGCGGTACTACCAGACCGACGGAATCTTCGGGAAAGACAGTGGACATCGACCCTGCTCACGCTTGACGGAGGCGTCAGTCTAAAGAGCGCTACCCCCAGCGGCAAGCAGAGGCTTGCCGCTGGAAAGCAACCAGGGCCGGGGGCGGCTCAGATCATCCGCCACAGCTCTTGTGGCATGCCGGCGTAGGCGGCCAGCGGCGGCATCACGAACGACTGGATCACCTGGATCGCGAGGAAGGCGAAGATTGGCGAGATGTCCATGCCGCCCAGGTTGGGCACGATGCGGCGGAACGGTGCCAGCACTGGTTCGCTGATCTGGTAGGCCAGTTCGGCGGCCGGGTTGTGGCTGTTGGGGGCTACCCAGGAAACGATCACCATGACGATCATCGCCACCCAGAAAATCTTCAGGAACAGCGAGGTGATACCGATGATTGCCCACATCAGCAGGTGCAGGATATCGCCGAAGGTACCGTAGGTGACCATCAGCACGAAGCCCATCAACAGCGCCTGGATGACCACCGAAAGCAGCAGCGACGAGGTGTCCAGCCCGCCGACACTGGGGATGACCCGGCGAATCGGCCTGAGCAGCGGCTGGGTGGCGCGTACCGCGAACTGGCAAAGCGGGTTGTAGAAGTTGGCCTTGACCAGCTGCAGCACGAAGCGCAGCAGGACGATCACCAGGTACAGGCTGACCAGGGTTTGCACCACGAAGATCGCGGCGCCGGACAGTGCATTCATCTGGAACTCCTTATTTGCCCAGTTGTTCGGCCAGCTGCGCAGAGCGTGTGGCGGCGGCCTGCAGGGCCTGTTCGACGATGGCTTCGAAACCGCTGGCCTGGAACGATTTGATCGCTGCCTCGGTGGTACCGGCGGGCGAGGTGACACGGCGGCGCAGCTCAGCAGCATCGACATCGCTGGCGACCGCCATGTGCGCAGCGCCCAAGGCCGTCTGCAAGGTCAGCTGAGAGGCAGTTTCGCGTGGCAGGCCGAGCTTTTCGCCTGCTGCGGTCATGGCCTCGATCAGCAGGAAGAAATACGCCGGGCCGCTGCCGGAGACCGCTGTCACGGCGTCCAGTTGCTGTTCCTGCTGCAGCCACAGGGCGGTACCCACGGCCGACAGCAGTTGCTCGGCCTGCTGGCGCTGCTCGGCGGAAACCTCTGCGGTCGCGTACAGGCCGCTCACGCCTTGGCGCAGCAGTGCGGGGGTGTTGGGCATGCAGCGGACCACCGGGCGAGCGCCAAGCCAGCTTTGCAGGCTGGCGCAGGTAATGCCAGCGGCGATGGAAACGATCAGCTGGCCATCCTGCAGGTGCGCTTGCAGCGTCTGACACACGGCTTTCATGACCTGCGGCTTGACCGCCAGCACGATCACGTCGGCGCCGTCGATGGCCTGGGCGTTGTTCTCGAAGGTTTCGATGCCGTGTTCGGCCTGGATGCGGCTGCGGGTCTCGGCGCCCGGGTCGCTGGCGCGGATCTGCGAGGCGTCCAGGCCCTGGGCACGCAGACCACCGATCAGGCTGGCGGCCATGTTGCCGGCGCCGATAAAGGCAATACGTGTCTTGCTCATGTCAGGTCCTTGTTGGAAAGAGTGAGTAAAGCATGGGATCAGGCGTGGCCGCTGTAATCGCGGGCACCGAACAGGGCAGTACCGATACGCACCCACGTCGCGCCCTGGGCAATGGCCGCTTCCAGGTCGTGGCTCATGCCCATGGACAGGGTGTCCAAGCCAAGGCCCAGGCTTTCCTGCAACTGGCGCAGGGTAGCAAAGGCGGCCTCCTGGGCGGCGCGGTCATCGGTGGGTTCGGGAATGGCCATCAACCCGCGCAGCTGCAGGTTGGGCAGCGCGGCTACCGCCTTGGCCAGGGCCGCCAGCTCAGCCGGTGCGCAGCCGGATTTGCTGTCTTCGCCGCTGACGTTCACCTGCAGGCAGATATTCAGCGGCGCCAGCCCGGCAGGACGCTGTTCCGACAGGCGTTGGGCAATCTTCAGACGGTCCACGGAATGTACCCAGTCGAAATGTTCGGCGATGGCTTTGGTCTTGTTCGACTGAATGGGGCCGATGAAGTGCCAGATCAAGGGCAAGTCGCTGAGTGCCTGCTGCTTTGTCAGTGCTTCTTGTAGGTAGTTTTCCCCGACATCACAAACGCCAGCGGCGTGGATTTCGCGGATGGCACTGGCGGGCTTGGTCTTGCTCACGGCCAGCAGCTGGACGCTGGCCGGATCACGCCCGGCAGCCTGGGCAGCGCTGGCGATACGGGCGGAAATGGCGGAAAGGTTGTCTGCTAGGGTGGACATGGACTGATGCCGACGGCTTTAGGGTTTGCGGCATTCTACCGACTTGCAAGCCTTTGGGGAGTCTCATGGAAGTGACCGACCTGTTGGCCCAGGCCGTGGATGCAGGAGCTTCCGACCTGCACCTGGTGGCGGGCCAGATACCGATGTTGCGCCTGGATGGCGCGTTGCAGCGCATGGCCATGCCGGCCTTGGCTGCGGCCGCCTTGAACGAAGGTATGGCGACCCTGTTGGATACGGACCAGCAACGGCAATGGGCCCAGGGTGGTGAACTGGACCTGGCGCTGGAACTGCCCATGCTGGGGCGCTTTCGGCTGAACCTGTATCGCCAGTTGCATGGCTTGGCAGTCACCTTTCGCCTGATCCCGGGGCGCATCGCCACGCTCGATGAGCTCGAGCTGGAGGATGTGTTTCAAGCTGTTGCGCAGTGCCAGGATGGCCTGATCGTGGTAGGTGGGCCAACCGGCAGCGGCAAGTCCAGCACCCTGGCGACATTGCTCGACCAGCTGAACCGGAGCCGGGCGCTACACATCATCACGCTTGAAGACCCGATCGAAGTCATCCACAGCAGCCAGCGCAGCCTGGTCACCCAGCGTGAGATCGGCCGCCATTGCGAAGGTTATCCACAGGGGCTACGCAGTGCGCTGCGCCAGGACCCGGATGTGATCATGATCGGCGAACTGCGCGACCTGGAAACCATCCGCCTGGCGTTGCGCGCAGCCGAGACCGGCCACTTGGTGCTGGCAACCGTGCACACCCGCTCGGCGGCCAACAGCATCGACCGCCTCGTGGAGGTGTTTGCGGCCGAAGAGAAGGCGCTGGTACGGACGATGCTGGCTGATGTGTTGCGCGTTGTAGTGGCGCAGGTGCTGGTCGGGCGTTTGGGTGGCGGACGGGTTGCTGCGCGGGAGGTGCTGGTGGCGACGCCAGCGGTGCGCAATCTGGTGCGGGAGGGACGTATGGCGCAATTGTGTTCGGTGATGCAGGCGGGTGGTGCAGAAGGGATGCGGACGATGGAGGCGGCGTTGCGGGTGTTGAAGGGGAAGGGAGTGATCAAGGATTGCTAGTTTTTCATCGGCCCCATCGCCGGCTAGCCAGCGATGGGGACAACAAAGCAGGCCGAGGAGCGATCAGCGCTTGGCCAGGTTCAGCTGTGGCTGTTCTTTCGGCAGCACCCGTTTGGCCACTACATAGTGCTTCTGCCAGTAAGGTTTGCTCAGGGTGTCGATGCTCACCCGTTTGCCACGGCGCGGGGCATGGATGAAGCGGTCATTGCCCAGGTAGATGGCAACGTGGTTCACCCGACGGCTCTTGATATTGAAGAAGATCAGATCACCAGGCTTGAGGTCACCCTTGGCCACCTTGACCCCGTGGCCCTGGGCCATGGCGTTCGAGGTCCGCGGCAGGTCGACGTCGGCGACATCATTGAAGGCGTACTTGACCAGGCCGCTGCAGTCGAAGCCTTTCTTCGGGCTGCTGCCGCCCCAGACATAAGGGGTGCCTAGCACATTCACCGCACGGCTGAGCACATCGCTGCTCTGCTTCGGCGACATGGCAATGGCTGGCACGCTGCGGCTGCTGCTGGCTGCATTGCCTGGACGGGTACGCAGCGCGGTCTGCTTGACCGGCGCGTGTCTCACCGAGGCGTTGGCGGTGTAGCCGGTGAAACCATTGGGAAGACGTTGCTCACGATTGGTGGCGTGGGCGGCCAGGGGCAATAATAGGCAGAGGGTCAGCCATGTCTTGAGTAAAGGCGGCATAGATGAAGCTCTTATGAATAGTTGTGTTAGGCGCGCAACTTTATAACAGCTTTTTGATCAATCTTTGATCCGTTGGTCGACTGGCCGGGGACCGTACGTCGGCCTGCGACGAGAAAGTCACATTTTTTTTTAGAAAATTTTTGGATAAGCCGCAGGAGCTATGCATGAACAGTTATCAACAGGGAGCGCCGTTTCACGATACCCACAGCAAGACCATTGGCTACCTGTTGTGGATTTTCGGCTTCACCGGGTCGCATCGCTTCTACTACGGCAAGCCCGTTACCGGCACCATCTGGTTCCTGACCCTGGGCCTGCTGGGCATCGGCTGGTTGATCGACCTGTTCCTGATCCCGTCCATGGACCGTGAGGCCGACCTGAGGTTCCAGTCCGGGCGCATCGACTACAACATCGCCTGGATTCTGCTGACCTTTCTCGGGGTGTTCGGCCTGCACCGGTTGTACCAGGGCAAGTGGGTGACCGCGATCATCTACTTCTTCACCGGCGGGCTCTGCCTGGTGGGCGTGCTGTACGACTTCTGGACGTTGAACAGCCAGGTGTCCGAGCGGAATGCGGGACGAGCTTGAGGGCCCAGGGCGCGTTGCAGCCCATCGCGACACGTGGCCGCTCCTGAAAGGAGCGCGACCACCCGACAGGATTTGCCCGATGCCTGTAGAAGCAGGCTTGTGTCGCGACAGGGGCGCAAGGCGCCCCACACAGGTTACTGGCGAGTCTGCCGCTGTTGCAGCAACAGGTTGCTGAAACCGGCCCCGGCCAGTTGCTTCTGGGCCCCGGTCAGCTGTTCGCGGTTACTGAACGGGCCGACCATGACGCGGTACCAGGTTTCGTCCTTGACCGTGCCCGATTCCACCTTCACCGCCTGGCCCAGCAGGATGATCTGCGCGCGTACCTTGTCGGCGTCAGCCTGCTTGCGGAACGAGCCGGCCTGCAGGAAGAACTGGGTGGTTGCCGCCGGCTTGATCACCGGTGGTGCCGGTGGCGGGGTCTGGCCCATCAACGCCGCCTGGGCGCGCGCCGTGTCGATCTTCGCCGCTTCGGCAGGGGTCACCGGTGTCACCGGCTGGGCCGGGACGGGCGGTGTTTTCTCGGGTACGGCTTCCGGCGGCACGATCACCTCGGTCTCCGGCAGCAGGGTATAGAAGTCATACTTCGGCTTCACCGGCTGCTGCGGCGTGGCCGGCGCCGCCTTGCCGGCCTCGGCCACTTTCTCTGACTTCTGCTGCTCGGGCTTGGCCCGCTTGATGTCTTCGCCACCAGGCTCGAGCTTCATCAGGAACACGATGAACGCGCCTACGGTCAGGCCGACCGCCAGCCATACCCAGCCGGGAATCGGCTGCTTGGCCGGTGCCGTCTGGCGGCTGGCGCCGCGTTTTGGGGCAGGTTTTTTTTTGGCAGCCAACTTACATGCGCTCCAGGGTTTCCAGGCCGAGCAGTTCCAGACCTTGCTTGAGGGTGCGGCCAGTCAGGGCTGCCAGGCGCAGGCGGCTCTGCTGCTGCTCTGCCGTTTCGGCGGCGAGGATCGGGCAGTTCTCGTAGAAGCTGGAGAACAGCCCGGCCAGGTCGTACAGGTAGCTGCACAGCACATGCGGCGTGCCCTTGTCGGCCACGTTATTGAGGATTTCGCCAAACTGCGCCAGGCGCGCGGCCAGGTCCTGTTCGTGCGGCGCCTGCAGCACGATGTTGCCTTCGACCTGGTCGAAGCCCTTGCCCAGCTTGCGGAACACGCCGGCCACGCGGGTGTAGGCGTACAGCAGGTAAGGCGCGGTGTTGCCTTCGAAGTTGAGCATCAGCTCGAAGTTGAAGCTGTAATCGCTGGTGCGGTGCTTGGACAGGTCGGCGTACTTCACTGCGCCGATGCCCACCACTTCACCGATGCGGCGCAGCTCCTCGTCGGCCAGGCTCGGGTTCTTTTCCTTGACCAGCGCATAGGCGCGCTCCTTGGCCTCGGTGAGCAGGTCGATCAGCTTCACGGTGCCGCCGTCACGGGTCTTGAACGGGCGGCCGTCGGCGCCGTTCATGGTGCCGAAGCCCATGTGTTCCATCTGCATCGGGTGGCCGACGAAGCCTGCACGGCGGGCGACCTCGAACACCTGGTTGAAGTGCAGGGCCTGGCGCTGGTCGACGAAGTACAGGGCGCGGTCGGCCTTGAGCACATTGCTGCGGTAGCGCACGGCGGCCAGGTCGGTGGTGGCGTACAGGTAGCCGCCGTCGGCCTTCTGCACGATCACCGGCAGTGGCTCGCCTTCGCTGTTCTTGAATTCCTCGAGGAATACGCACTGGGCGCCCTGGTCTTCGACCAGCAGGCCCTTGGCCTTGAGGTCGGCTACCACGTTGGCCAGGTCGGCGTTGTAGGCGCTCTCGCCCATCACGTCGGCCATGGTCAGCTTGACGTTGAGCAGCTCGTAGGTCTTCTGGCAGTGCGACAGCGAGATGTCCTTGAAGCGTGTCCACAACGCCATGCAGTCCGGGTCGCCAGCCTGCAGCTTGACCACCAGGCCGCGCGCCCGGGTGGCGAACGCTTCGGACTCGTCGAAGCGCTTCTTGGCGGCACGGTAGAAGTTTTCCAGGTCCGACAGCTCGTCGCTGGTGATCGGGTTTTCTTCCAGGTAGGCCAGCAGCATGCCGAACTGGGTGCCCCAGTCGCCGACGTGGTTCTGGCGGATCACCTCGTCGCCGAGGAATTCCAGCACGCGCGCCACGCTGTCGCCGATGATGGTCGAACGCAGGTGGCCGACGTGCATTTCCTTGGCCAGGTTGGGTGCCGACATGTCGATCACCACCTTTTGCGCAGGGCCGGCCTTGCGTGCCCCCAAGTGGGCGTCGGCCAGTGCGGCATCCAGGCGGTTGGCCAGCGCGGCGGTATTCTGGAAGAAGTTGAGGAAGCCAGGGCCGGCGATCTCGACCTTGCTGATGTCGGCGCTGGCGGGCAGGGCATCGATCAGTTTTTCCGCCAGGTCGCGTGGTTTCATGCCGGCCGGCTTGGCCAGCATCATGGCGATGTTGCTGGCGAAGTCGCCATGGGTCTTGTCCCGGGCGTTTTCCACCTGGATCGCCGGCGACAGCCCTTCAGGCAGCACACCGTCGGTGACGAGTTGGGTGAGGGCTTGCTGGATCAGCTGGCGAATGGTGTCTTTCATGGGGATCTCTTTTCGACCGCAAGCGCGGTGGAGCGCTTCGATGCGCAGGTGGAAAAACTGGGCATTATCCGTGGCCGGGAGCGGGTTGCCAACCTTTGGGCCGCAAAGCGGACCCGGTTTCAGTACAGGTCTACCGGGTCGACATCCACAGACCAGCGCACCTGGCGCCCGCTCGGCATCTGCTCCAACACTAGCAACCAGGCGCTGATCAGTCGATGCAAAGGCGCGCGGCTATTGGCCTGTATCAACAGTTGCGCGCGGAACCGCCCGGCTCGCCGCTCCATCGGGGCCGGCACCGGCCCCAGCAGCTCGATGCCTGCCAGGCCATGCTCGGCTACCAGGCGCTCGGCCGCGGCGCAGGCCTCGTCGAGGAAACCTTCGGCCTGCCCGGGCCGGTGCGCTTCGGCGCGCAGCAGCGCCAAGTGCGAGTAGGGCGGCAGCCCTGCCGCCCGGCGCTCTTGCAGGGCCTGCTCGGCAAAGGCGAAGTAGCCTTGTTCGGTCAGTTGCACCAGCAGAGGATGGTCGGCCAGGTGGGTCTGGATGATGACCTTGCCAGGCTCTTCGGCACGCCCGGCACGCCCGGCAACCTGCACGATCAGCTGTGCCATGCGCTCGCTGGCGCGGAAATCGCCGGAGAACAGCCCGCCATCGGCATCCAGGATGGCCACCAGGGTCACCCGTGGGAAGTGGTGGCCCTTGGCGAGCATCTGCGTGCCGACAAGGATGCTCGGCTGGCCGCGCTGGATGGTGCTGAAGAGGTGGTGCATGGCGTCCTTGCGCGCCGTGCTGTCGCGGTCCACGCGCAGGGTCGGGTAATCCGGGAACAGCACCTTGAGGCGCTCTTCGGCCCGTTCGGTGCCGGCGCCGACCGGGCGCAGGTCGACGTGGTTGCATTGTGGGCACTGCTGCGGCAGACGTTCGTCATAACCGCAATGGTGGCAGCGCAGCACGCCGGAGCGTTGGTGCACGGTCATGCGCGCGTCGCAGCGCGGGCATTCCGACAGCCAGCCGCAGTCGTGGCACAGCAAGGTCGGGGCGAAGCCGCGGCGGTTGAGGAACACCAGCACCTGCTGGCCCGCTTCCAGTGTCTGCCGGATGGCCTGCTGCAATGGGCCGCTGATGCCACTGTCCAGCGGCAGGCTCTTCACGTCCAGGCGCAGCATGCGCGGTGGGCGTGCGCCGCCGGCGCGCTGGTTCATGCGCAACAGGCGGTAGCGCCCGTTGAGGGCGTTGTGCAGGGTTTCCAGCGACGGCGTGGCCGAGCCGAGCAGGATGGGGATGTTTTCCTGGTGGGCGCGCACCAGCGCCAGGTCGCGGGCGTGGTAGCGCAGGCCTTCCTGCTGTTTATAGGAGCCGTCATGTTCTTCGTCGATGATGATCAGGCCGGGGTTCTTCATCGGCGTGAACAACGCCGAGCGAGTACCGATGATGATGTCCGCTTCACCATCCCGTGCCGCCAGCCAGGCGTCCAGGCGCTCGCGGTCGTTCACCGCCGAATGCAGCAGGGCGATGCGGGCGTTGAAACGCTGCTCGAAGCGCGCCAGGGTCTGCGGGCCGAGGTTGATCTCCGGAATCAGCACCAGTGCCTGTTTACCGGCTTCCAGGGTCTCCCGGATCAATTGCAGGTAGACCTCGGTCTTGCCACTGCCGGTCACGCCAGCCAGCAGGAACGCCGCGAAGCCGCCGAAGCCTTCGCGCACGGCATCAAAGGCCTCGCGTTGCTCTTCGTTGAGCGGTAGCTCAGGTTGAGCCAGCCAGTGTTCGTGGCGCAACGCCGGCAGGTGGCGGCGCACCTCGATCTGTACCAGCTCCTTGGCCAGCAGCAGGTCGAGGCTGTCCTTGTTCAGGTTGAGTTTGGCCAGCAGGCTGTGGGCCACGCCGTGCGGGTGCTGGGCCAAGGTCTTGAGGGCGTCGCGCTGGCGTGGGGCACGGGCGATGCGCGGGTCTTCCAGGCGGGCACCGGGGGCGACATGCCAGAAGCGCTCCTGGCGCATCTCGGCCGGTTCGCCCTGGCGCAGCAGCGTTGGCAGGGCCCAGCTCAGGGTGTCGCCCAGGCTGTGCTGGTAGTACTGGGCGGTCCAAAGGCACAGCCTGAACAGCGACGGCGGGATCGGTGACACCGGGTCGAGCAGGGCGCTGGCCGGTTTCAGCTTGTCTGCCGGCACTTCGCTCTGTTTGCAGACCTCTACCAGCACGCCGATCATTTCGCGACGGCCGAAAGGCACGCGGATACGCATGCCCGGGGCCAGGGCCTGGCGCGCCATGCTCGCCGGTGCCTTGTAGTCGAACAGGCGACGCAGCGGGGAGGGCAGGGCAAGGCGCAGGATGACGTCGGACACGCGGAAAGTCTCGGAGGGCGTTTCAAGAACTGGCGAGCCTAGCAGACGACAGTCGGTGCAAGCGACAACTTGCACTGGCGCGACGCTCTGGTATTATTCGCCGCCTAATTACGTGCGGTATTCAACAATTGGTGTTGGGTGGCGGCACGCAGCTCGAGGAAGTGACCATGAAAGCAGATATTCATCCGAACTACGAAGTAGTTGCAGTCACCTGCAGCTGCGGCAACAAGTTCGAAACTCGTTCGACCCTGGGCAGCACCCTGGCGATCGACGTTTGCAACCTGTGCCACCCGTTCTACACCGGTAAGCAGAAAGTCCTGGACACCGGTGGTCGCGTACAGAAGTTCGCCGATCGCTTCGGTATGTTCGGTACCAAGAAGTAATCATGCGCATGGCGAACCCCTCGGGTTTCGCATTGCTGCAAAAAAGGGCGCCCCTTGTGGGCGCTTTTTTTATGGGCCTCTTCTGGCACCTGCCGGCCCAGGCGTTCTGCCCGCTGCCGGACAGGCCGCAACAGGTGGCGGTGCGCCAGGTGGTCGATGGCGATACCTTGCGTCTGGTCGACGGCCGCAGTGTGCGGCTGATAGGCATCAATGCCCCTGAAATCGGCCGTAACGGGCGTAGCAGCGAACCCTACGCGGAGGCCGCCAAGCGGCGCCTGCAGGCATTGGTCAAGGCCAGTGACGGGCGTGTCGGTCTGGTGCCTGGCATCGACAGCAAAGACAAGTACGGCCGAACCTTGGCGCATATCTACGCCAGCAGTGGCGACAATCTGGAAGCACAATTGCTCGTTGAGGGTTTGGGCTATCGGGTGGCGGTTGCCCCTAATGTGCGTCTCAGCGCTTGCCACCAGCTTGCCGAGCAGGCGGCGCGCAAGGCTGGCGCCGGGCTGTGGCGACGCTCGCCTGTGCTGCGTGCCGAAGAGCTGCGGCAGTCCGGTTTCGCCGTTGTCGCTGGCCGTATCCAAGCTGTGCAGCGCAACCGTGGCGGAGTTTGGCTGAACCTGGACGATGCCGTGGTGCTGCAGGTTCCCGCTCGTCTGCAACGTAACTTCCCCGCCAGCTTCTTCGATAACCTCAAGGGACGCCAGGTCGAGGCGCGCGGTTGGGTGCTGGATCGTTCCCGCAAGGGCGGGCTCAAGCCAGGGCAGCGGCGCTGGGTGTTGCCATTGACCGATCCAAGCATGTTGGAGCGTATTTCAGGCTAAAAGTTGTAGACATTTCGCTATTGGATTGTACACACTGTCAGGCGTATGCCCCGTGGGTTATAGCGTAAAGTCGTAGGCTAAAGGCCTTGACACAAGTGACCGGCCAGTCTTGTGGCTACCCGGCTCTTTGCGTATCCTCGGCGGTCCGTCAGAACAGTAAACAGCGGAATGCCCACCATGTCAGACCTGAAAACCGCCGCTCTCGAATATCACGCCCAACCTCGTCCGGGGAAACTGAGCGTCGAACTCTCCAAGCCCACCGCCACCGCTCGCGACCTCGCCCTGGCCTACAGCCCAGGCGTTGCAGAGCCGGTGCGTGAAATCGGCCGTGATCCGGAGCTGGCCTACAAATACACCGGCAAGGGCAACCTGGTTGCGGTGATTTCCGATGGCACTGCCATCCTCGGTCTGGGCGACCTCGGCCCGCTGGCCTCCAAGCCGGTCATGGAAGGTAAAGGCGTACTGTTCAAGCGTTTCGCCGGTATCGACGTGTTCGACATCGAAGTCGAATCGGAAAGCCCGCAGGCGTTCATCGACACCGTTCGCCGTATCTCGATCACCTTCGGTGGCATCAACCTCGAAGACATCAAGGCGCCTGAGTGCTTCGAAATCGAGCGCACCCTGATCGAGCAGTGCGACATCCCGGTGTTCCACGATGACCAGCACGGTACCGCCATCGTGACTGCGGCCGGCATGATCAACGCCCTGGAAATCGCCGGCAAGAAGCTGGAAGACGCCAAGATCGTCTGCCTGGGTGCTGGCGCTGCCGCCATCTCCTGCATGAAGCTGCTGGTGAGCATGGGCGCCAAGGTCGAGAACATCTACATGATCGACCGCAGCGGCGTGATCCACGCTGGCCGCGACGACCTGAACCAGTACAAGGCGCAGTTCGCCCACGCGACCGACAAGCGTACCCTGGCTGACGCCCTCAACGGTGCCGACGTGTTCGTAGGCCTGTCGGGCCCGAACCTGCTGAGCGCGGAAGGCCTGAAGTCGATGGCTGCCAACCCGATCGTGTTCGCCTGCTCGAACCCGGACCCGGAAATCTCGCCGGAGCTGGCACACGCCACCCGCAGCGACGTGATCATGGCTACCGGCCGTTCCGACTACCCGAACCAGGTCAACAACGTACTGGGCTTCCCGTTCATCTTCCGCGGTGCCCTGGACGTGCGCGCCAAGCGCATCAACGAAGAAATGAAGATCGCTGCCGCCATCGCCCTGAAGGACCTGGCCAAGCTGCCAGTACCGAAGGAAGTCTGCGAAGCCTACGGCGTCGAAGGCCTGGAGTTCGGCCGTGAGTACATCATTCCGAAACCGCTGGACGCCCGCCTGATCACCGTCGTTTCCGACGCCGTGGCCAAGGCTGCCATCGAATCCGGCGTAGCGACCCTGCCGTATCCGAAGCACTACCCGCTGAAGAGCGTGGATGACGTGTTCAACGGCTGATTGCAGCTGGGCGACACAAAAAAGCCCCGGCTCGCATGAGCCGGGGCTTTTTGTTTGTCGCTGTCCCGATGGGTGTAGCCCCACCGGGGGCTTCAGAACAGATCCATCGGTGCCGCTTCATCCGCTGGCAGCGGGCTGCCAGGCGCCGCTCCGGTGCCCAGCTCGTCCACCGAAGGCGGCGAGTCCTCGGCCTTGAACAGCTCGAAGTAGGCATTCGGCGTGCTTGGCGAGGCGGCCCGGCCGCTGACCGGATCGACGCGCAGGCTGAGGATGCCCTCCGGCTCCGCAGGTGGATGTTCAGGCTTGTCCTTGAGTGCCGCCCCCATGAAGCTCATCCAGATCGGGAGAGCCGCCGTGCCGCCGTATTCGCGACGACCAAGGGTTTCCGGCTGGTCGAAGCCGACCCACACGGTGGTCACGTAGTCGGCGTTATAGCCGGAGAACCAGGCGTCCTTGGACTCGTTGGTGGTACCGGTCTTGCCGGCCAGGTCGGTACGGCCCAGGGCCAGCGCCCGGCGGCCGGTGCCGCGCTTGATCACATCCTGCAGCATGCTGGTAAGGATGTAGGTGGTACGCCCGTCGATGATCTGTTCGGCCACGGCTGGCGCCTGCGGTGCTGCAGGTGTCACCTGGCTGAAGGCAGGCGTTTCACCCGGCATGGCTGCGGTACTGATCGGCTGTTCGGGCGCCGCCAGGCCAGCGTGGTCCTCGGCGCCTTGCGGTACCCGCGCCGGATTGGCGGTGAACAGGGTTTCGCCGCTGCGGCTCTCGATGCGCTCGATCAGGTACGGTGTCACCTTGTAGCCGCCGTTGGCAAATGTGCTCCAACCCGTGGCGATTTCCATGGGGGTCAGCGTAGCGGTGCCCAGGGCCAGCGACAGGTTGCGCGGCAGGTCCTGTTTGTTGAAGCCGAACTTGGCAATGTAGTCGATGGTGCGGTCCACGCCCATGGCCTGCAGCAGACGGATCGACACCAGGTTACGCGACTTGTACAGGGCCTCGCGCATGCGGATAGGGCCAAGGAAGGTGTTGGTGTCATTCTTCGGTCGCCAGACCTTGTCCAGGTACTCGTCGACGAACACGATCGGCGCATCGTTGACCAGGCTGGAGGCGGTATAACCGCTATCCAGGGCGGCACTGTAGATGAACGGCTTGAAGCTGGAGCCCGGCTGGCGCTTGGCCTGCATGGCGCGGTTGTAGTTGCTCTGCTCGAACGAGAAGCCGCCAACCAGCGCGCGGATGGCACCGCTGTAAGGGTCGAGGGTGACCAGCGCACTCTGGGCGCCAGGTACCTGACTGAATTTTAGCTTGCCATCCTCCAGGCGCTGGACACGTACCAGGTCGCCGACCTGGGCTACATCTGCCGGTGATTGCGGTGAGCGGCCCTGGGCATTGCTGTTGATGAACGGCCGGGCCCACTTCATGGTGTCCCAGGCCACCAGTTCTTCCTGGCCGCTACGGGTCAGCACCTTGAGGCCAGTCTTCTCGACCTGGGTAACGATGGCCGGCTCCAGCCCCCCCAGCGTGCGCTGCTTGCCCAGTTCCTGCAGCCAGGCCGCCTGGGTGCGGCCCGGGAAACGTGCTTCCGGCCCGCGGTAGCCGTGGCGCTCGTCATACTCGCAGAGGCCGTTGAGGATGGCCTTGTTGGCCATTTCCTGCATGTCACTGGGCACCGTGGTGGTGACGCGGAAGCCTTCGGTGTAGGCCTCGCTGCCATAACGGCCGACCATTTCGGCGCGGGCCATTTCCGCGATATAGGGTGCGTTCACTTCCGGGGTGGGCACGTGATAGCTGGCATTCAACGGCTCGGCCAGGGCTGCCTGGTAGCTGGCTTCGTCGATCTTGCCCAGCTTGTACATGCGACCGAGGATCCAGTCGCGGCGCTCCTTGGCGCGCACCGGGTTGGCCAGCGGGTTGAAGCGCGACGGGGCCTTGGGCAGCCCGGCGATCATCGCCATCTGCGCCAGGCTCACATCGCGAATCGACTTGCCGTAGTACACCTGCGCCGCGGCATCGATACCGTAGGCGCGGTTGCCCAGGTAGATCTTGTTCACGTAGAGCTCGAGGATCTCGTCCTTGGTCAGCTCGCGTTCGATCTGCAAGGCCAGCAGGATTTCGTTGGTCTTGCGCGAGAAACTGCGTTCGCTGGTGAGGAAGAAGTTTTTCGCCACCTGCATGGTGATGGTGCTGCCGCCGGTCTGGATGTGCCCGGTTTTCACCAGCTGGGTCGCGGCGCGCATCAGGCTGCTGGGGTCGACACCGTAGTGATTGAGGAAATTGTCGTCCTCGGCCGACAGAAGCGCCTGGATGAATTGTGGGGGGATCTCCGCAAAGCGGATCGGCGAGCGGCGCATTTCGCCGAACTCGGCAATCAGCTTGCCGTCGCTGCTGTACACCCTCAGGGGGATCTGCAACTGGATGCTTCTGAGCGAATCGACCGAGGGCAGGCTGGGGCTAAGATACAGAAACGCACCGCTCACACCGAGTACGAGCGCGCAGATGACTGCGACGGAAGACCACCAGAAGAACTTCAGCAGGCGTATCAAGGCTTTTCGGTGTCCAGGTTGGGAGTGGATTGCACGCGGGTCCGGCGGACCAAAAAACGCTGGGCATTATAAGCATTTTTTAGCCCCTCCGGGTTACCGGTCAGGCTGCCCGTCGCCTCGAAGCGCCGGCGCGGCCCGGTATTGGCGGGGTTGCTACAGGTTGCTGCGACTACGACAAGGAAGCCACGATGCTAGGACGCTTCGGCAAGGATGCGGGTTCACTCGTGGGGGTGGAAATTGCCCCTGATTCTGTTCGGGTCGTGCAACTGCAGCGGCGCGGCCGGCGCTACCGGGTGCATGCCTCTGCGCAGGAGCCGTTCGAACTGTCGCTTGGCAAAGACTGGCTGGCAGAGCCCGCGACGGTGGTGGCCGCCTTGCGGCGCGCCTGGCGCCGCAGCGGCCTGGGGCAGCGCCGGGTCGCGCTGGCGCTGCCGGCCAACTTGGTGATTTGCAAGCTGTGCCAGCTTCCAGCGGGTCAGGATGAGGCGGAAATGGAGGCCCAGTTGCTGGCGGACGCAGAGCGGTTGTTCCCTTTTCCGTTGGAAGACCTGGCCCTGGATTTCCAGGTCATCGGGGGCTCCGGCGTTCAGCCAGGTTGCGTCGAGGTGATGGTGGCTGCATGTCGGCAGAGCGCGATGACGCCCCTCGAAGCCATCGTCGCCGAGGCGGGGTTGCAGTTGGAGGCCGTGGAGGTCGACAGCATTGCCCTGTGCCGCCTGTTGCCAGATAGCGACGCCGAGACAACAGCGCTGCTGCGTATCGAAGCGCACGGCGCGACGCTTTATGACTGGCAGCCGGGGCGGCTGTACCAGCGCCGGGACCTGCAAGTGGCTGGAGCAGGTATGAAGGAGCGGTTGCCCGAGTACCTGCACGCGCTGCTTGCCGATGGGCCCCGGCCCGCGTGCCTGTGGCTTGCCAGTTGCACCCCGATCGACCCGGGCTGGCTGCAAGGCCTGAGTGCCCGGCTGCACATGCCTTGTCGGCATCTGCCCGGCCTGGCTGGGCTTGAGCACGTCGATGGCTCGATGATCCTGGCTTGCGGCCTGGCACTTGGCGGGCTGCAGCCATGATGCGGCTGAACCTGCTGCCCTGGCGCGAACGGCAGCGCCAGGCCGTACTCCGCCGTTTGCGCCGACAGCTGGTCGCTGGCGCACTGTTGGCCCTGGGTGCGGTGACACTGGTCGACCAGCTGGCCCGCCAACGCGGCGAGCACCTGGCCCTTGCCAACAGCCGGCGCGAGGCAGCCATTGGCCTGTTGAATGAACAACTGCAGCCGCTGGCCGATGTGCGAGAGCGGCATGAAACCCTGCTCGCCCGCGCGACGTCACTGGAAAGCTTGCGCGCCGATCAGGATGTACTCGCTGACGTGTTCGCAGACCTTGAGGCTGCGTTGCCCCAAGGCATTCAGTTGCTCGATCTCAGCCTTGAAAACGGTCGCCTGCAGGTGACCGGGCTGGCCACGTCCGGTGCCGTGGTCGCGCAGTTCATGCGCGACCTGGACCGCTCGAGTGCACTGCTCGACCTGGAACTCAAGCGCATCAAAAGCCTGCCGGGTGGCGATGAGTTTCTACTCAGTGCGCGTGTTTCGGCGTTCTGGTCATGAATGCGGCAAAGCTGCTGGCCTGGCTGACCGCGGTCGGTAGTACCAATCGTTTCAGGCAACTGGCGCCAATACTGCTGGCCGTGGCGCTATTCGGCCTGGGCTGCATGATCCGCCTGCCGGCGCCGTTGCAGCAGCAGGCACACGAGGCAGCCCGGCACGCCGAGCTGACCGGGCAACAGGCCGCCAATGCTGCGCGGGTGGGCGAGCTGGAGCAACTGCAGGCGTCCGTGGCGCTTGCCGAGCAACGTTTGGGGGAGGCTCAGTGGCAGCTGGCGGCCGGCGAGGGCATGAGTGATCTGCTCGACCGCCTGGCGGCAATGGGGCAGGCCCATGGTCTGCTCATCGAGCAGGTCGTCGTACAGGAAGGCGAACAACAGGCCGGCTTTCGCCGGGTACCTCTGGAGCTGCAGTTGGTGGGGCGCTACACGGCCTTGCGCCAATGGCTGGGTGATTGGCTGGGCCAGGCGCGAGTGTTGCGCGGCGATTACCTGCGGCTGGCTGCAGCCGATGGGCTGCCTGGCCTGCTGCGCCTTCAGCTGCGGGTTGATACCTATCAGGCGCTGGCACCCACGCCGGCACCCGCCGTGCTGGCGCGGATGCCGGCCAGGGCTGCTACGCCTGTACCAGCGATCGACCCGTTCGCCCCAGGGGCGTCGCGGCTGCCGAGCGACGGGCTGGCCAGCGTGCCGTTGGCGCAGTTGGAAATGGTCGGCAGCCTGTCGCGCGGAGCCATGCATGAAGCGCTGCTGAGGGTAGCTGGCAGGCTCTACCGTGTGCGCCTGGGCGACCGGGTGGGACGTGACCAAGGCGTAGTGACGCAAATCGACCCGCGTCAGGTCGAGGTGCGCGAAAGGCTGTTCATGGCGGGAGGTTGGCGCGAGCGCACGGCCTTCCTCACCCTCGCAAAGCGCCTGGGCAAGGAGGCCCCGGATCAGAATGAAACGAGTGATGAAGTTGGGGCTGGTAGCCCTGCTGTCGACCCGGCTGGCATCGGCCACGCCGTACCAGGGTGAGCCGCTGTCGCTGAACTTCCAGGATGTGGAGGTCCGCGCGGTGTTGCAGGTGCTGGCAGATTACGCCGGCGTCAACCTGGTGGCCAGCGATGCCGTACAGGGCAATGTCACCTTGCGCTTGCAGGACGTGCCGTGGGACCAGGCGCTTGATCTGGTGCTGCGCAGCAGAGGGCTGGCCCGGCGCCAGGAAGGCAATGTATTGCTGGTGGCACCTGCGTCCGAGCTTGCCACGCAATCGCTCGATACCCGCGTGGAGCAGGCATTGGAGGCGCAATTGCAGCCGTTGCGCCGGGAGCTGCTGCCCATCCACCATGCCAAGGCTGCCGATCTGGCGGAGTTGCTGATGGCGAGCCTAGCTGATGACGGCATTCTCGCCGGGCGCGGCAGCCTGAGTGTCGATGAGCGCACCAACACGCTGGTGGTGCACCAGCCGGCCGAGCGCCTTGCCGAATTGCGGCAACTGGTGGCGCAGTTGGACGTGCCGGTACGCCAGGTGGTGATCGAGGCGCGTATCGTCGAGGCCAACGTTGATTACGAGAAGAGCCTCGGCGTGCGCTGGGGCGGGCCGCTTTACCTGGAGGGCCCGCAACCGGGCAAAGACCTGTTCGTCGACCTCGGCCTGGAGCGTGCCGGCAGCAGCATCGGCCTCGGCCTGCTGCGTGGGGGCGTGCTGCTCGACCTCGAGCTTAGCGCCATGGAAAAGAGCGGCAACGGTGAGATCATCTCGCAGCCCAAGGTGGTCACGGCCGACAAGGAAACCGCCAGGATCCTCAAGGGCACCGAGGTGCCCTACCAGGAAACCAGCAAGAGCGGCGCCACTTCGGTCGCGTTCCGCGAAGCCTCGCTGTCGCTGGAGGTGACCCCGCAGATCACCCCGGACAACAAGGTGATCATGACCGTCAGGGTGACCAAGGACGAGCCGGATTACGTCAACGCACTGAACAATGTGCCGCCGATTCGCAAGAACGAGGTCAATGCCAAGGTTCGCGTCATGGATGGCGAAACCATCGTGATCGGCGGCGTGTACTCGACTTCGCAAAACAATGTGGTCGACAAGGTGCCATTTTTCGGCGATCTGCCGTATGTTGGGCGGCTGTTTCGACGCGATGCATTACAAGAGAAAAAATCCGAGCTGCTGGTCTTCCTGACTCCGCGTATCATGAGTGACCAGGCGATTGCTGTGAGTCGTTGATTCTGTGCGAAATTTGATACTTGTGGGACCCATGGGTGCTGGTAAAAGCACCATCGGACGCCTATTGGCCAAAGAGCTGCGCCTGCTGTTCAAGGATTCCGATAAGGAAATCGAACTGCGCTGCGGCGCCAACATCCCGTGGATTTTCGACAAGGAAGGCGAGCCGGGTTTTCGTGACCGTGAACAGGCAATGATCGCCGAGCTGTGCGCACTCGACGGCGTGGTCCTGGCAACCGGCGGCGGTGCGGTGATGCGCGAGGCCAATCGTCAGGCACTGCGCCGGGGTGGGCGGGTGATCTACCTGCATGCCTCGGTGGAACAACAGGTTGGCCGTACCGCGCGCGACCGCAATCGCCCCCTGCTGCGCACGGCCAATCCCGAGGCAACCTTGCGTGCCCTGCTGGAGACCCGCGACCCGCTTTACCGCGAAATCGCCGACCTGGTGGTGGAAACCGACGAGCGGCCACCACGCATGGTGGTGATCGACATTCTCGAGCGCTTGCAGCAGTTGCCGCCCCGGTAACCCGGGACTATTCTCGGCCACCAGCGCCGAGGCGAGGTTGAACGTTACCGTGTGGCGCCGCCGCGAAGGCGCCGCGCTCAAGTACATTGTGGGGATACATGCAGACACTTAAGGTCGACCTGGGCGAGCGTAGCTACCCGATCTACATTGGCGAAGGCCTGCTGGACCAGCCCGAGTTGCTGGCGCCGCATATTGCCGGGCGGCAGGTTGCCATCGTTTCCAACGAAACCGTCGCGCCGCTGTATCTCCAACGCCTGAGCAAGACCCTGGGTGCCTATTCGGTACTGCCGGTGGTGTTGCCCGATGGCGAAGCCCACAAGAACTGGGAAACCCTGCAACTTGTCTTCGATGGCCTGCTGACGGCGCGACACGACCGCCGTACCACCGTAGTCGCCCTGGGTGGCGGCGTGATCGGTGACATGGCCGGGTTCGCCGCGGCCTGCTACCAGAGAGGCGTCGACTTCATCCAGGTGCCGACCACCCTGTTGTCCCAGGTCGATTCCTCGGTTGGCGGCAAGACCGGCATCAATCACCCGCTGGGCAAGAACATGGTCGGTGCCTTCTATCAGCCCAATGCGGTGCTGATCGATACCACCACCCTCAAGACCCTGCCGGCACGCGAACTGTCCGCAGGGCTGGCGGAAGTGATCAAGTATGGCCTGATCTGCGACAAGCCCTTCCTCGCCTGGCTCGAAGATAATATGCAGGCGCTGCGTGCCCTCGACCCGACGGCGCTGACCGAAGCCATCCGCCGTTCCTGCGCGGCCAAGGCCGCAGTGGTAGGGGCTGACGAACGCGAGTCAGGCGTGCGGGCCACGTTGAACCTGGGGCATACCTTCGGGCATGCCATCGAGACCCACATGGGCTACGGCGTGTGGCTGCACGGCGAAGCCGTCGCAGCGGGCACGGTGATGGCCCTGGAAATGTCCATGCGCCTTGGCTGGATCAACCAGGCCGAGCGCGATCGCGGAATCCGCCTGTTGCAGGACGCAGGTTTGCCGGTGGTGCCACCACAGGAAATGACCCCGGCGCATTTCATGGAGCACATGGCGGTCGACAAGAAGGTGCTCGACGGCCGTCTGCGTCTGGTGCTGCTGCGCCAGATGGGCGAGGCCGTAGTGACCGACGACTATCCGAAAGAGATACTACAGGCCACGTTGTCGGCGGATTACCGCGCGATCGTGGCCCAGCTTTGAGGTTGTGACAGCGCAATGACCAGTTTGCATGCCGATGAGGCCTTTCTCGACCATTACCAGTTGAGCCACGATCCGTTCGCACCCCGCGTGCCCGGTTTCAAGTTCTTCCCGGCCCAGCGCAAGCCCGTGCTCGGCCAGTTGCACCACCTGGCGCGTTACAGCCAATTGATGCTGGTGGTCAGCGGCCCGCTGGGCAGCGGCAAGACCCTGCTGCGCCAGGCCCTGGTAGCCAGCACCAACAAGCAGACGGTGCAGAGCGTCGTGGTGTCTGCCCGCGGTGCCAGCGACGCGGCCAGTGTCCTTGGCCAGGTCGCCCAGAGCCTGGATGTGGCACAGCCGGAAATGCAGGCAATCCTGGCCAAGGTGGTGCAATTGGCACTGACCGGCCAGGAAGTGTATTTGCTCGTGGACGATGCGGAACAACTTGACGAGTCGGCACTCCAAGCGTTGCTGGAATTGGCCGCAGGCGTACCGGAGGGGCGCCCGCATGTGTTCCTGTTCGGTGAACCTTCGCTGATTGCCGGGCTGGATGAGCTGAATATCGAGGAAGAACGCTTCCACATCATCGAGCTCGCCCCCTACAGTGAAGAAGAAACCCGCGAGTACCTGGAGCAGCGCCTGGAAGGTGCTGGCCGGGGCATCGAGGTGTTCACCCGCGAACAGATCGTCGATATCCATGAAAACTCTGACGGTTGGCCTGGCAACATCAACCAGGTCGCCCGTGACACTTTGATCGAAGCCATGATCGCCAGCCGCTCGACGGCCAAGCGACCATCCATGGGGTTCAAGATGCCTAAAAAACACGTGCTCGCGTTGTCCGCTGTGGTCGTGGTCGCCGTAGCGGCCGCGGTATTGATGCCCAGGAAAGGCGACAAGGCGCCCGCCGAGGCGCCCGTCGCCCAGGCACAGCTGCCGCTGGGTGAAGGCCAGGGCAATGGTGGCAACCCGGCCATCGAGTTCTCGGGTTCGTCCCAGCCGATGCCGCTACCACTGGTTGGCCAGTCGCAGCCGGTGATGCGCGAGCCGCTGGCCCAGGCTGCCGGCATGGGCGAGGGCGAAGAGGGCAGCCCGGCCGGTGATACCGCGCTGCAGCCTGGCAACCCGCCGCCTACCGTGACCACCATCGCCCCGCCGCAGGGTGTGCAGGCGGGGCCGGCGCCAGTACCTGCCCAGCCTGTCGCCGTTGCGCCAGCCCAGCCGGTACAGCCACAGCCGGTTGCGCCTGCGTCCAAGCCTGTCGCAACCCAGCCTGTCAAGCCGGTTGCACCAGCCAAGCCAACCCCGGCGCCGACCCAGGTCGCCGTGGCCAAGCCAGCCGCCAAGCCTGCCGAGAAGCCAGCTGTTGGTGGCAGTGGCAACAGTGGCTGGTACGCCGGGCAGAAGCCGGGTAATTACGTGGTGCAAATCCTGGGTACCAGCTCCGAAGCGTCGGCCCAGGCCTTCGTCAAGGCCCAGGGTGGCGACTATCGCTACTTCAAGAAAAACCTCCAGGGCAAGCCGCTGTACGTCGTCACTTACGGCAACTTTGCCAACCGTGATGCGGCGGTTGCGGCAATCAAGAACTTGCCAGCGAAGGTCCAGGCTGGTAAACCTTGGCCACGTACCGTCGGCAGCGTTCAACAAGAGCTTGCCACGGCTCGCTGACTACCTTCCGGGCGGCCACACCCCGCTGCCCAGTTGCTGAGCGATTACAGAACTTCGACTAGCCTGCTGCGCCCGAGCGCGGCAGGCTTTTCTGTCCCAGACTGCCGGCCACAAGCCTTACTTGCAGTCATGGCTGAAACGCTTCAGACTCGAGCCAAGCCGCTATCACGGCGCATGGCGTAAAAACATTCAAAATTGCGACATAAATTTTCAATGGTGAGACATGAAAATTTGTGAGCATCGCTGTCGCTGTGCAACAATGGTTTTCCATGGCCACCGCAAAAAGCTGGCGTTTGATCGGCGTGGATGGTAAGTGGTTGTTAAAAAAGAGATTTACCTCCGTTGAGAGGTGAACCTGGTGAGAATGTGTCTATGAAAACAGGTCTGTACCATCCCGAAGAATTCAAGGACAACTGTGGTTTTGGCCTGATCGCCCACATGACGGGCGAGCCGAGCCACCACCTTCTGCAAACCGCCATGCAGGCATTGACCTGCATGACTCACCGCGGCGGCATCAACGCCGACGGCAAGACCGGTGACGGTTGCGGCCTGCTGATGCAGAAGCCCGACCAGTTCCTGCGTGCCGTGGCCCAGGAGCATTTCGCCGTCGAGCTGCCCAGGCAATATGCCGTCGGCATGGTGTTCTTCAACCAGGACCCGGTCAAAGCCGAAGCTGCGCGTGCCAACATGGACCGCGAAATCCTCGCCGCCGGCCTCAAGCTGGTCGGCTGGCGCAAGGTGCCGATCGACACCAGCGTGCTGGGTCGCCTGGCCCTGGAGCGCCTGCCGCAGATCGAGCAGGTGTTCATCGGCGGCGAAGGCCTGAGTGACCAGGAATTTGCCATCAAGCTGTTCAGTGCCCGTCGCCGTTCGTCCGTGGCCAACGCCCACGACGCCGACCACTACATCTGCAGCTTCTCGCACAAGACCATCATCTACAAAGGCCTGATGATGCCGCGCGATCTGGCGGCGTTCTATCCGGACCTGGGTGACGAGCGCCTGCAAACCGCGATCTGCGTGTTCCACCAGCGCTTCTCCACCAACACCCTGCCGAAATGGCCGCTGGCGCAGCCATTCCGCTTCCTCGCCCACAACGGCGAAATCAACACCATCACCGGTAACCGCAACTGGGCCATGGCCCGTCGCACCAAGTTCGCCAACGACCTGATCCCCGACCTCGAAGAGCTTGGCCCGCTGGTCAACCGCGTCGGTTCCGACTCCTCGAGCATGGACAACATGCTCGAGCTGATGGTCACCGGTGGTATCGACCTGTTCCGTGGTGTGCGCATGCTGGTACCGCCAGCCTGGCAGAACGTCGAGACCATGGACGCCGACCTGCGCGCCTTCTACGAATACAACTCCATGCACATGGAGCCGTGGGATGGCCCGGCCGGTATTGTCATGACCGAAGGCCGCCACGCGGTGTGCCTGCTCGATCGCAACGGCCTGCGCCCGGCGCGCTGGGTAACCACCAAGAACGGCTACATCACCCTGGCGTCGGAAATCGGCGTATGGGACTACAAGCCCGAGGACGTCATCGCCAAGGGCCGGGTCGGCCCGGGGCAGATCTTCGCCGTCGACACCGAAACCGGTCAGATCCTCGACACCGATGCGATCGACAACCGCCTGAAGTCGCGCCACCCGTACAAGCGCTGGCTGCGTCAGCACGCCACGCGCATCCAGGCGACGCTGACCGATGACCAGGGCGTGGCCAGCTACGACGCTGACCAGCTCAAGCAATACATGAAGATGTTCCAGGTTACCTTCGAAGAGCGTGACCAAGTGCTGCGCCCGCTGGGCGAGCAGGGCCAGGAAGCGGTCGGTTCGATGGGGGACGACACGCCGATGGCGGTGCTGTCGCAGCGCGTACGCTCGCCGTACGACTTCTTCCGCCAGCAGTTCGCCCAGGTGACCAACCCGCCGATCGACCCGCTGCGCGAAGCGATCGTCATGTCGTTGGAAATCTGCCTCGGCGCCGAGCGCAACATCTTCCAGGAGTCCCCGGAGCACGCTTCGCGGGTAATCCTCAGCTCGCCGGTCATCTCGCCTGCCAAGTGGCGGTCGCTGATGAACCTGGAGCGCGAAGGCTTCGACCGCCAGCTGATCGACCTCAACTATGAAGAGAGCGTCGGCCTGGAAGCAGCCATCCGCAACATCGCCGACCAGGCTGAAGAAGCGGTGCGCAGCGGCAAGACCCAGCTGGTGCTGAGCGACCGCTACATCGCCCCGGGCAAGTTGCCGGTGCATGCCTCGCTGGCCGTTGGCGCGGTGCATCACCGCCTGACTGAACAGGGCCTGCGCTGCGACAGCAACATCCTGGTGGAGACTGCCACGGCCCGCGACCCGCACCACTTCGCCGTGCTGCTGGGCTTCGGTGCCTCGGCCGTGTACCCGTACCTGGCCTACGAAGTGCTGGCCGACCTGATCCGCACCGGCGAAGTGCTGGGTGACCTGGACGAAGTGTTCAAGTACTACCGCAAGGGCATCTCCAAGGGCCTGTTGAAGATCCTGTCGAAGATGGGCATCTCGACCATCGCCTCGTACCGCGGTGCGCAGCTGTTCGAAGCCATCGGCCTGTCCGAGGAAGTGGTTGGCCTGAGCTTCAAGGGCGTGTCCAGCCGCATCAAGGGTGCGCGCTTCGAAGACCTGGAAAGCGACCAGAAGCTGCTGGCTGCCGAAGCCTGGAGCGCGCGCAAGCCGATCCAGCAAGGCGGCCTGCTGAAGTTCGTCCACGGTGGCGAATACCACGCCTACAACCCGGACGTGGTCAATACCCTGCAGGCTGCGGTGCAGCAGGGCGACTACGCCAAGTTCAAGGAATACACCACGCTGGTCGACCAGCGCCCGGTATCGATGATCCGCGACCTGCTGAAGGTGAAGGTGGCTGACCAGCCGCTGCCGCTGGAGCAGATCGAGCCGCTGGAGGCCATTCTCAAGCGCTTCGACTCCGCTGGTATTTCGCTGGGCGCATTGTCGCCAGAGGCGCATGAGGCGTTGGCCGAGGCCATGAACCGCCTGGGTGCGCGCTCCAACTCTGGCGAGGGCGGTGAAGACCCGTCGCGCTACGGCACTATCAAGAGCTCGAAGATCAAGCAGGTAGCCACCGGTCGCTTTGGCGTGACCCCGGAATACCTGGTCAATGCCGAAGTGCTGCAGATCAAGGTTGCCCAGGGCGCCAAGCCCGGCGAGGGCGGCCAGCTGCCAGGCGGCAAGGTCAACGGCCTGATCGCCAAGCTGCGCTACGCGGTGCCGGGTGTGACCCTGATTTCGCCACCACCGCACCATGACATTTACTCGATCGAAGACCTGGCGCAGCTGATCTACGACCTCAAGCAGGTCAACCCGCAGGCCCTGGTGTCGGTCAAGCTGGTGGCCGAAGCTGGCGTCGGCACCATCGCTGCCGGTGTGGCCAAGGCCTATGCGGACTTGATCACCATCTCGGGTTACGACGGTGGTACCGGTGCTTCGCCGCTGACCTCAATCAAGTACGCTGGCGCCCCGTGGGAACTGGGCCTGGCCGAAACCCACCAGACCTTGCGCGGCAACGACCTGCGCGGCAAGGTCCGGGTGCAGACCGACGGTGGCCTGAAAACCGGCCTGGACGTGATCAAGGCGGCCATTCTCGGCGCCGAAAGCTTCGGCTTCGGCACTGCACCGATGATCGCCCTGGGCTGTAAGTACCTGCGCATCTGCCATCTGAACAACTGCGCTACCGGCGTGGCCACCCAGAACGACAAGCTGCGCAAGGACCACTACATCGGCACCGTCGACATGGTGATCAACTTCTTCACCTTCGTTGCCGAAGAAACCCGTGAGTGGCTGGCCAAGCTGGGCGTGCGCAGCCTGGGCGAGTTGATCGGGCGTACCGACCTGCTCGATGTACTGCCAGGCGACACCGAGCGCCAGCAGTACCTCGACCTGTCGCCGCTGCTGGGCAGCCCGCACATTCCGGCGGACAAGCCGCAGTTCTGTGAAGTCGACAAGAACCCGCCGTTCGACCAAGGCGAGCTGGCCGAGAAGATGGTTGAAATGGCCATGCCGGCCATTCGCGACCAGGCCGGTGGTGAGTTCAGCCTCGACATCTGCAACTGCGACCGCTCCATCGGAGCACGTGTATCGGGCGAAATCGCCCGCCTGCACGGCAACCAGGGCATGGCCGCGGCACCGATCACCTTCCGCTTCAAGGGCACTGCGGGCCAGAGCTTCGGCGTGTGGAACGCCGGTGGCCTGAACCTGCACCTGGAAGGCGACGCCAACGACTATGTCGGCAAGGGCATGACCGGTGGCAAGGTCACCATCGTGCCGCCAGCCGGCAGCCCGTTCGAAACCCAGCACAGCGCCATCGTCGGCAACACCTGCCTGTACGGCGCCACTGGCGGCAAGCTGTTCGCCGCCGGTACCGCGGGCGAGCGCTTCGCTGTGCGTAACTCTGGCGCCCACGCTGTTGTCGAGGGTACTGGCGATCACTGCTGTGAATACATGACCGGCGGCTTTGTCTGCGTCCTGGGCAAGACCGGTTACAACTTCGGTTCTGGCATGACTGGCGGCTTCGCCTACGTGCTCGACATGGACAATACCTTCGTCGACAAGCTCAACCACGAGCTGGTGGAAATCCAGCGGATCAGTGGTGAAGCGATGGAGGCCTATCGCAGCCACCTGGCGCGGGTCCTTGCCGAGTACGTCGAGGAGACCGGCAGCGAGTGGGGGCGTGAGCTCTCGGAGAACCTGGACGACTACGTGCGGCGCTTCTGGCTGGTCAAGCCAAAGGCGGCCAACCTGAAGCAACTGCTGTCCAGCACCCGTGCCAACCCGCAGTAACAACAGCTGCAAGTGACGGCCCCGTGCGCGGGGCCTGTCGTGCTCAAGTGATCGTCTTGCAGCTTGCAGCCTGAGGCTGGCAACTGCGGTAAAGAGGTTTTGAAAAATGGCTGAACGTCTGAACAACGACTTCCAGTTCATCGAAGTGGGCCGCAAGGACCCGAAGAAAAAGCTGCTGCGCCAGCGCAAGAAGGAGTTCGTGGAAATCTACGAACCGTTCAAGCCGCAGCAGTCCGTGGAGCAGGCGCACCGCTGCCTGGGCTGCGGTAACCCGTATTGCGAATGGAAGTGCCCGGTCCACAACTTCATCCCCAACTGGCTGAAGCTGGTCTCCGAAGGCAACATCCTGGCGGCGGCCGAGCTGTCGCACCAGACCAACACCCTGCCGGAAGTGTGCGGCCGCGTATGCCCGCAGGACCGCCTGTGCGAGGGTGCCTGCACCCTTAATGACGGCTTCGGCGCGGTAACCATCGGCTCGGTCGAGAAGTACATCACCGACACCGCCTTCGCCATGGGCTGGCGCCCGGACATGTCCAAGGTCAAGCCAACCGGCAAGCGCGTCGCCATCATCGGCGCCGGCCCCGCCGGCCTGGGTTGTGCCGACGTGCTGGTACGCGCTGGCGTGACCCCGGTGGTATTCGACCGCAACCCGGAAATCGGCGGCCTGCTGACCTTCGGCATCCCCGAGTTCAAGCTGGAAAAGACCGTGCTCAGCAACCGCCGCGAAGTGTTCACCGGCATGGGCATCGAGTTCCGCCTGAACACCGAGGTGGGCAAGGACGTGACCATGGAACAACTGCTCGCCGAGTACGACGCGGTGTTCATGGGCATGGGCACCTACACCTACATGAAGGGCGGCTTCCCCGGTGAGGACCTGCCGGGCGTGCATGACGCGCTGGACTTCCTGATTGCCAACGTCAACCGCAACCTGGGCTTCGAGAAGTCGCCGGAAGATTTCGTCGACATGCAGGGCAAGAAGGTGGTGGTGCTCGGGGGTGGTGACACCGCGATGGACTGCAACCGCACCTCAATCCGCCAGGGCGCCAAGTCGGTGACCTGTGCCTACCGTCGTGACGAGGCGAACATGCCGGGTTCGCGCCGTGAGGTGAAGAACGCCAAGGAAGAAGGCGTGAAGTTCCTGTACAACCGCCAGCCAATCGCCATTGTCGGCGAAGACAAGGTCGAAGGCGTGAAGGTGGTCGAGACCCGTCTGGGCGAGCCGGATGCCCGTGGCCGTCGTAGCCCCGAGCCGATTCCTGGTTCCGAAGAGATCCTGCCGGCCGATGCCGTGGTGATCGCTTTTGGCTTCCGCCCAAGCCCGGCGCCTTGGTTCGAGCAGCATGGCATCCAGTTGGACAGCCAGGGCCGCGTGGTGGCCCCGGAGAAGGGCAAGTTCAAGCACCAGACCAGCAACCCGAAAGTATTTGCCGGTGGCGACATGGTGCGCGGTTCGGACCTGGTGGTAACGGCAATCTTCGAGGGCCGTACTGCTGCCGAGGGTATCCTCGACTACCTCGAAGTCTGATCGTATGTTGGGCCGCATTGCGGCCCATCGCGACGCAAGGCCGGGTTACCCGCGAAGCAGACACCGCTGTGGATGGCACGGGCTTCGCCCGTGTTCGCGAGCAAGCCCGCTCCCACAGGGGCCGCGCCAGCTTTTGGAAGTTGAGCGAGACAGTTGCTCCTGCCGGGGTCGCATACCCGTTGTAGGCGCGGCCTTGTGTCGTGATCGAGCTGAAAAGCAGATTCAAGCAACTTTGTATACAAAATTGCTTGATCCATGGCATCCAATAGACAAAACGCATGGCCCTGACCGTGCCTTTTGCGCTGGCGTCTGAGAAAATGCCCGCACTTTTTTTCCGGATGCCGACATGACTGCCCTGAAGAACGATCGTTTCCTGCGTGCACTGCTCAAGCAACCCGTAGATGTCACCCCGGTGTGGATGATGCGCCAGGCCGGCCGCTATCTGCCGGAGTACCGCGCCAGCCGCGCCAAGGCCGGTGACTTCATGAGCCTGTGCATGAACCCGCAGTTCGCCTGCGAGGTCACCCTGCAGCCGCTGGACCGCTACCCGCTGGATGCGGCGATCCTGTTCTCGGACATTCTCACCATCCCTGACGCCATGGGCCTGGGCTTGTACTTCGAAACCGGCGAAGGCCCGCGTTTCAAGAAGGTCATCAGCAGCCCGGCCGATATCGAAGCGCTGCCGATCCCCGACCCACAGAAAGACCTCGGCTATGTGATGGACGCAGTCAGCACCATCCGCCGCGAGCTCAACGGCCGCGTGCCGCTGATCGGCTTCTCCGGCAGCCCATGGACCTTGGCCACCTACATGGTCGAAGGCGGCTCGTCGAAGGACTTCCGCAAGACCAAGGCAATGGCCTACGACAACCCGCAGGCCCTGCACCTGCTGCTGGACAAGCTGGCGCAGTCGGTGACCAGCTACCTCAACGGCCAGATCCTCGCCGGCGCCCAAGCCGTGCAGATCTTCGACACCTGGGGCGGCAACCTGTCGGCGGCGGCCTATAAGGAGTTCTCCCTGGCCTACATGCGCAAGATCGTCAGCGGCCTGATCCGCGAGCACGAAGGGCGCAAGGTGCCGGTAATCCTGTTCACCAAGAATGGCGGCCTGTGGCTGGAAAGCATCGCCGAAGCCGGTGCCGATGCGCTGGGCCTGGACTGGACCTGCGAAATTGGCGACGCTCGCCGCCGTGTGGGTGACAAGGTGGCATTGCAGGGCAACATGGACCCGACCGTGCTGTACGCCAAGCCCGAAGCCATTCGCAACGAAGTCGCGCGGATCCTGGCCAGTTACGGCCATGGCACAGGCCACGTGTTCAACCTCGGCCACGGCATCACCCCGGAAGTCGACCCGGAGCACGCTGGCGTGTTCATCAACGCCGTGCATGAGCTGTCGGCGCAGTACCATCAGTGAGCTGCTCGCTGAAAAACAAAGCCCGGCCATGTGCCGGGCTTTTTGTCGCGTTAAGTTTTAATTCAGCGATCGTCGCTAATCTGGTCCCATCGAAACCGAAACAGGACCTGATTCTCATGAAAGCACGTTATCTTGCGTTGATCCTCGCCCCCTTGTTCAGCACCGCCGCCCTGGCTGCCAGCTACACCGGGCCGGGCGCCCAGTCGGTTACTACCGTAGCTGTGGCCAACGATGCTGCCGATGACACCCCGGTGGTACTGCAAGGCTACGTGACCAAGAAGATCAACAACGACGACAAGTACGAGTTCAAGGACAACACCGGCACCATCACCGTTGAAATTGATGATGAAGACCTGCCGCCGACGCAGTTCAACGACAAGACCAAGGTCAAGCTGACCGGTGAGGTGGAGAAGCACCTGATGAGCCGGGAAGTGGATGTGGACAGGGTCGAAATAATCAACTGATCCGAGATCCAGGGGCTGCAAGGCAGCCCCAATGTTCAGATCGACTTAGGTGCCAGCTTGCTCAGGTGCAGCGCCACCAGCAACGCCACCGCCAGCAGGCTGCCGATGAACAGCCCGATGCCGTTCCAGCCCCACTGGTGCCAGAACACCCCGCCCGCCGTACCGGCCACACTCGACCCCGCGTAATAGCTGAACAGGTACAGCGACGAGGCCTGCCCCTTGGCTTTCAGCGCCCGGCGACCGATCCAGCTGCTGGCTACCGAATGGGCGCCAAAGAAGCCGAAGGTGAACACCAGCATGCCCAGGATCACCGCTACCAGCGGGCTGGCCAGGGTCATCAGCAAGCCACTCGCCATCACCACGATACTGGCCCAGAACACCTTGCGCCGGCCCAGCTTGTCGGCCAGGGCGCCGACCTGCGCCGAGCTGTAGATGCCCGAGAGGTACACCACCGACAGCAAGCCGACCAACGCCTGGTTCATGTGGTAGGGCTCGGCCAGCAAGCGATAGCCGATGTAGTTGAACAGGGTGACGAAGGCGCCCATCAGCAGGAAGGCTTCGAGGAACAGCCAGGGCAGGCCGGCATCCTTGAAGTGCATGACAAAGCCATCCAGCAGGCTACGCGGGTTCATCGCCTGTGGGCGGAAGTTGCGCGATTCCGGCAGCACTTTCCAGAACACCAGCGCGGCTGCCAGGGCCAGGCCACCGATGGTCAGCATCGCCGTATGCCAGCTGACGAAATCGATCAGTACCCCTGTGATCAGGCGCCCGCTCATGCCGCCAATGGCATTGCCGCCAATGTACAGGCCCATGGCCAGGCCGATGTGCTGCGGGTGGATCTCTTCGCTGAGGTAGGTCATCGCCACTGCCGCCAGGCCGCTCAGGGACAGGCCGACCAGGGCACGGGTGGCCAGGACCAACTCCCAACTTGGCATCACCGCGCTGGCCAAGGTGGAGAGGGCCGCACAGGCCAGGGCAAACACCATCACCGGCTTGCGGCCAATGCGGTCGGAAATGGGCCCGGTAATCAACAGGCCGAACGCCAGCATCGCCGTCGAGACCGACAGCACCAAGCTGCTCTGCGCTGCGTTGATGGTAAATTCCTTCGACAGCAGCGGCATCATCGGTTGCACGCAATACAGCAGGGCGAAAGTGGCAAAGCCGCCGCTGAACAAGGCCAGCACGGTCTTCATGAAAGCAGGCGTGCCCTTTTCGATCCACATTTCGTTCAAGGAGGCAGGTTCTGGCTCGGCGGGAAGGGGCGCTACGGCAGTTTTCACGGGTGGGTACCTCTGACGCAATGAAAAAATCATATAGCTGGCTAATGATTAGTTCCAATATATTGTTCGACCTATTTAAGACGTTTGACGACTTGTTCGGAGCCGATCATGGAACTGCGCCACCTGCGGTATTTCATTGCTGTGGCCGAAGAACTGCACTTTGGCCGTGCCGCCCAGCAACTGGGCATCTCGCAGCCGCCTTTGAGCCAGCAGATCCAGGCGCTGGAGCAGGAGCTGGGCGCACGGCTGTTCGAGCGCACCAACCGGCGGGTCGAGCTGAGCGAGGCGGGGCGCTTGTTCCTCGACGAAGCCCGCCAGGTGCTGGCGCAGGTAGAAAAAGCCGCCGATGTGGCCCGACGTGCGCAGTTGGGCGAGCTGGGCGAAATGAAGATCGGCTTCACGTCCTCGGCCCCGTTCACCTCGAAGATCCCCAAGGCCATCCATGCGTTCCGCCAGCGTTTCCCGGCGGTGCACCTGAACCTCAGGGAAATGAGCAGCCGCGATGTCGCCGAGGGAGTGTTCGATGAATCCATAGAGGTAGGGCTGATGCGGCCGATGCCGCTGCCGGAAGGCCTGGTTGCCACCGAGCTGTTCAGCGAGCCGCTGGTAGCGGTAATCAACGCATCGCACCCGCTGGCCGAAGGTACCCAGCATGGCGTGCACATGGCGGCGCTGGCCCATGAGCCGTTCGTGTTCTTCCCGCGCAGTTATGGCAGCGGCCTGCATGCGCAGCTGTTGAGCCTGGCGCGGCAGGCGGGCTTCAGCCCGCATTTTGCCCAGGAAGCGGGGGAAGCGATGACCATCATCGGCCTGGTGTCGGCGGGGTTGGGGGTCTCGGTACTGCCGGCCTCCTTCCAGCGCATGCGCATCGAAGGCGTGGTGTACCGCACCCTGCTCGATGACGGGGCGATGACGACGGTGTGGCTGGTACAGCGCGAGCGCGGCAGGTCGGCCATGGCCAGGGCCTTTGCCGATTTGGTGACCGGGCAGGCCTATGACTGACGACCTGCAGGAGTGAACGGCAAATGGCGCTGGCCATTGCCGCAGCGCCGCCACATACTCGGGCATTCGTTGAAACACGGAGGTCTATCATGCGGCGCGTGGTGTTCAATCAGAAAGGTGGCGTGGGCAAGTCGAGCATCGCCTGCAACCTGGCGGCGGTCAGTGCCAATGAAGGCTACCGGACCCTGCTGATCGACCTGGATGCCCAGGCCAACTCGACCCAGTACCTCACTGGCCTCACCGGCGAGGATATCCCCACGGGCATCGCCGACTTCTTCAAGCAGAGTCTGTCCAGCGGGCCGTTCAGCAAGAAGAACCAAGTCGATATCTACGAAACCCCATTCGACAACCTGCACGTGGTTACCGCCACTGCCGAGCTGGCCGACCTGCAGCCGAAGCTGGAGGCCAAGCACAAGATCAACAAGCTGCGTAAATTGCTCGATGAACTGGACGAGGATTACGAGCGGATCTACATCGATACCCCGCCAGCCCTGAATTTTTATGCGGTTTCGGCGCTGATTGCCGCCGATCGCGTGCTGATTCCCTTCGATTGCGACAGCTTTTCGCGCCAGGCCCTTTATGGCCTGCTGGCAGAGATCGAGGAGCTCAAGGAAGACCACAACGAAGACCTGTTGGTCGAAGGCATCGTGGTCAACCAGTTCCAGTCCCGTGCCAGTCTGCCGCAGCAGATGCTCGATGAGCTGCTGGGGGAGGGTTTGCCGGTGCTACCGGTGTACCTGGGCAGCTCGGTGAAGATGCGTGAGTCGCACCACGCCAGCCTGCCGCTGATTCACCTGGAGCCCAGGCACAAGCTGACCCAGCAGTTTGTCGAGTTGCATTCGCTGCTGGAAGAGAACGCTTAAACCCCTTGGCTGCGCAGCCACTCCAGCAGCGATTGAAGTGGAAACGCCCCGGCCTGGCGGCTGATCTCACGGCCGTTCTTGAACAGGATCAGGCTGGGAATCGAGCGGATGCCGAGTTGTCCGGCGAGGTTGCGGTTGGCCTCGCTGTCGAGCTTGGCCAGGCGGCAGCGGCCGCTTAGCTGGCGCGCGGCCTGTTCGAAGGTCGGGGCGAAGGATTTGCATGGACCGCACCAGTCGGCCCAGACGTCCATCAACAGTGGCAGGTCGCCCTTGATCTGGCTGGCATAGTTGGCTTCGCTGAGTTCGAACGGGGTGCTCAGCAGCACGTCCTGCTTGCAGCGGCCGCATTTCGGGGCGTCACCCAGGCGCGCCGCCGGCAGGCGGTTGAGGCCGTTGCAGTGCGGGCAGGGGATTACCAGTGGATCGGACATGTGAACTCCTTGAACATTACGAAGAACAGCTGATTTCCAGATGCTTGCCCCATTCTGGTGGGCGCTCGGCGTAGGCCTGCATACCGGCCTGCTCTTCAAATGGCTTGCTCAACACCTGATGCAACCGCCGTACTTCACTGTAGTCGCCCGCTTCCGCCGCTTCGATGGCTTTCTGCGCCAGGTAGTTGCGCAGCACATACAGCGGGTTGACCGCATGCATCCGCTCCCGACGCCCATCGGCATTAGCGGCTTCACGCTCGCAACGGGCCAGGTAGTCCGCCCCCCAGGCATCGAAACCGGCCAGGTCGATGAAGTCGTCGCGCACCACTTTCAGCGCTTCGGCGACCGGCTTGTCACCCAGCTTGCGGAAGAACAGGTTGTAGTCCACGCCACCGCTCTGCATGCGCTGCAACAGGCGCTCGACCAACGCCATGTCGTCGTCCTCGGCGCTGGTCAGGCCCAGGCGGCGGCGCATCAGGTCGAGGTAATGGGCCTGGTAAAGCGGCAGGAACAGCCCCAGCGCCTCCTTCAGGGGTTCCACTTCGATCACCGTGGTCAGTGCCTGGGCCAGGGCACTGAGGTTCCAGTGGGCGATTGGTACCTGGTTGGCATAGCTGTAGCGGCCACGGTCGTCGGAGTGGTTGCAGATGAAGTTGGCGTCGAAGTCGTCCAGGAACGCATAAGGGCCGAAGTCGAAGGTAATGCCGAGAATCGACATGTTGTCGGTGTTCATCACGCCGTGGCAGAAGCCATAGGCCTGCCAACGGGCAATCAGTTCGGCGTTGCGCTCGACGATGCTGCGGAACATGGCCAGGTAGGGCTGCTCGGCTTCACGGCATTCGGGGTAGTGCTGTTCCAGCACATGGTCGATCAGCACGCGCTGCTGCTCGGGCTGCTTGGTGTAGTAGAAGTACTCGAAATGGCCGAAACGCACATGGCTTGGCGCCAGGCGGGTGAGCATGGCCGCGCTTTCACGGGTTTCACGCCATACCGGGGTGCTGGAGCCGATGACGCACAGCGCCCGGCTGGTGGCAATGCCCAGGGCGTGCAGGGCTTCGGAGGCGAGGAACTCGCGGATCGACGAGCGCAGCACGGCGCGGCCGTCGCCCATGCGTGAGTAAGGGGTCTGGCCGGCGCCCTTTAGGTGCAGGTCCCAGTGCTCGCCGGCGTCATTGAGCACTTCGGCCAGCAGCAGACCGCGGCCATCACCCAGCCGTGGGTTGTACGAGCCGAACTGGTGACCGGAATAGACCATCGCCCGTGGGTCGGCCTGGTCCCACAGCTTGTGGCCGCTGAACAGCTCGGCAAACAACGGCAGTTCGGCCTGGGCCGGGTCGAGGTCGAGCAGGGCCATGGCCGACTCGCTTGCAACCACCAGGCGCGGCTCTGCGATGGGCTCGGGCAGTACCTGGGTGGAGAACGCATCGCCCAGGCGGGCGAAGCGGTTGTCGAAGGTGAGTTGGTCGAGGGCTTTCACAGGCCGGCTCCTGGGGTTGAGTGTCCGGGGCCGCGCTACGGCCCTTCGCGAGCTTGCCCGCGAACGAGGGCAAAGGCCTCGCGGGGTTTTGCCCAGAATAAAGCATTGGAGCGTTCTCAGGCCGAAGCAGTGCCATCCGATTTCGGCTGCTCCACCGGAACCAGCTGTTGCTTGCCGCCTTTCGGGTCCATCAGGAATACCTCTACCTGGCGTACCGAGATCTTGATGTTGTGCGCCTTGAACTCACGGTTGATGTAGCGGTTGATCTCATCCAGGGTCGGGTTGCGGTCGCCCAGGTCGCGCACGTGCATGCGCAGCTCGTGGTCCAGTGAGCTTTCGCCGAAGTTGAGGAAATACACGATCGGCTCCGGGTCCTTGAGCACCCGTGGGTTCTCATGGGCACCCTTGAGCAGCAGGTCGCGTACCAGGTCCAGGTCGGAGCCGTAGTCGATGCCCAGCTTCAGTGTCACCCGGGTGACCGTGTCGGTCAGCGACCAGTTGATCAGCTGGCCGGTGATGAAGGTCTTGTTGGGGACGATGATGTCCTTGCGGTCGAAATCGGTGATGGTGGTGGCGCGGATGCGGATCTTGCTCACCGTGCCCGACAGGTTGCCGATGGTGATGGTGTCGCCGATACGCACCGGGCGTTCGAACAGGATCATGATGCCGGAAATGAAGTTGGCGAAGATTTCCTGCATGCCGAAGCCCAGGCCTACCGACAACGCGGCCACCAGCCACTGCAGCTTGTCCCAGCTGACCCCGAGGGTCGACAGGGTACTGACGATGCCGACGCCGACGATGGTGTATGACAACAGCGTGGTGGTGGCGTAGGCGCTGCCCTGGGCCAGGTTCAGGCGTGACAGCACCAGCACTTCCAGCAGGCCTGGCAAGTTGCCGGCCAAGGCAAAGGTAATGCCGACGATGACCAGGGCACCGAGCAGGTCGCCGAGGCTGATCGGCACCATGCTGGCGGCGGCGCCGGTGCCGCTGGTGTATTCATACAGGACAAAGTTGTTGAGGTAGGCGAACACCGAGATCAGGTCCGACCACACCCAGTACAGGCCGGCAATGAAGCCGCCGAGCAGGGCCAGGCGGATCAGGCGCAGCGATTGCTGGTTGACCTGCTCGATGTCCAGCGTCGGCTCTTCACTGATGACTTCGCCATCCAGGCCTTCCTTGGCCGCCGCCCGTTTGCTCAGTGCGCGCTGGTAGGCCAGGCGCCGTGCGGCCACCGACAGCCCGCGCACGAACGCGGCCTCGATCACCAGCCAGAACAGCAGCAGGTAGAGGGTGTAGATCAGCCGGTCGGTGAGCTTCAGCGCGGTGTAGTAGTAGCCGAAGCACACGGCCACGAACAGGGCGATGGGCAGTGCAGTGAAGGCCACGCCCACGGCCTTGCGGAACAGCGAGGTGTCACGGTGCGCGGGGCTGCTGAGCAGCAGGCGGCTGAGCAGCCAGGCCATCAGGGCATAGCAGGTCAGCACCACGCCGATGCCCAGCACATCGTCGGCCAGCGCCGATGGCTGATGTTCGGCCACGGCCACCACGCCGACCAGCGCCAGCACCACGGTGCCCAGGCGGCGTACCCAGCCGCGCAGGAACTCGACCTGCGGCTTGTGCCAGCGGAAATGGATTTCCGCCACGCCACCGGGGGCGAGGATGCGATAGGCGGTGTAGAACACCAGCCAGGCCTGGGCCAGCTGCCAGAGGGCGGCGCCGAGGTTGGCGTTCTGCCCACGGGCGTCGATCTGCAGGGCATAGCTGCACAGGGCCAGGCCCAGGCTGACCGGCATCGCCAGCAGGATGTTGATGAGGATCGCCTGCGGTGTATGCCACTGGCTGTCGCGACGGAAATGGCCGATGTCCTGGTGCACCTTGCCCAGGCGCTGGTACAGGTACTTGCGTCGCCACAGCAACGCGCCGATCACCAGCAGCAGCGGCAGGAACAGCAACGGCCGCTGGCTGAGGCCGTCGGCCAGCTCGTTCAGGCCCGAGCCCCATGGCAGGTTGGCGACCTGGTCGGCCAGGCGCTCCGGCACGTAACGCAGCCAGTCCCAGTCCAGCGGCTTGTTGCTGGGGATCCAGAACATCTGCTCGTCAAGGGTGGTCCGCAGGCTCTGGGCAGTACCCAGCAACTGCTTCTGGTTGAGCTGCAAGGTGATCGATTCGTTGAGCAGCGCCGACAGCTCGCGGTTCAGCCGCTCCAGCAGGTCGCTGCGGGTGATGGCCACTTCCAGCAGGGCTTTGCGTAGCTGCGGCGTCACCTCTTCCTGCGGCTGGGCGGCCAGCAGCTTGTCGACGTAGGTGACCGGGCTGCTCATCTGCTCGCGTTGCTGGTTGACCTCGAACTGGTACAGGCGGGTATCGGCGATCTGGTCGGCCAGGTCGCGGTCCAGCTTCAGGTGCGGCAGGGTCTGCTTCTGCTTGTAGAGGATCTTGGACAGCAGCAGGCTGCCTTTGAGCACGTTGATCTGCTCGTCCAGCGCCTGGTCAGCCTGGGTCAGGCTGTCCAGCTGTTGCTTGGTGCGCAGGTTCTGCTGGGTCAGTTCGTTGAGCCGATCGGTGCTTTTGAGCAGGTAGTCAGAGAGCTTGAGATTGACCGCGCTTTCGGTGGCCAGCAGGCTGCTGCCACCGGCCTTCTGAGCCTCGATCGATTGCTGGGTGACGGTTTCCTGAGATTGGGCCAGACGCTTGTCGTTGATCAGTGTCTGCAGGTCCTGGATTTCCTGCTCCAGGCGTGCCGCGCGCTCGATCAGCAGGTCGTGGCGGGCGTTGCCGAGGTCCTGCAACAGGCTGTTGCCGGCCAGCTCCTGGCGGCGCAGCAGGGTCAGGGCGTTGAGCGAGGCCAGTTCGGCATTGAGCTGGTTGCGCTGGTCGGCGTTGATCGGTTTGCCAGCATCCTTGCCGGTCTTGAGAATGCTGTTGATCTGCTGGGTGCGCGCCTGGGCGTTACTGATTTCCGCCTGGGCGCGTTCCGGACGGGTCTGCGAATTGATGATCAGGCTGTTGGCTTCGGACAGTGCCTTTTGCAGCTCGCCCTGCTGGGTGCTGCGCTCGCCGAGCATCTGCTCCAACTGTGGCACGCTGAGGCTGGCGTAGCGTTGGGCCACCGGCTGTGGCTTGCTTTCCTTGAGCTTGGCCAGTTCGCGCTGGCTGTCGCTGGTTTCCTTCGGGGCCCCGGCCAGCTGCTGCTTGAGCGCGGCGAGCTTCTTCTCGTTGTCTTCCTTGCTGGCGAGCAGGCTGAGGGTTTGCTCCAGGACCTGCTGCAGGGCTTTCTGCTCCGCCTCGGGCAGCTTGCGCTCGGCGATCTTGTCGAGGCTGTTCTGGATGCTGGCGGTGGTCGGGGCTTCTGCCGCAGAGGCTGCAAAAGAGAGAGACAGGCACAGCCCGAGCAGGGCTGTGCGGACATACACGCGCAGGGACATAGGCAGGCTACTTGTGAATCAGGCAAACGAAGTTTAGAGGAACAATCCTGGTCCGGGTCGCGTTCCTTCGGGGAATCTGACGCCTACTTTCTGAATCTTGTTCCCGTCCATGGTGGCCACGGTCCAGATCGTGCCATGCCATTCGACCTGGTCACCTACTACTGGAGCGCCTCCGACCTTCTGTCGGATGAACTGCGCCAACGGCATTTTCGCATCCAGGCCATCGAGTTTGAGGCCATACAGCGCTGCCACCGCACCCAGTTCGGCATCGCCTTCGAGGACGAAGTCGCCGAAGAAACGCAGATCCAGGCCGCGTTGCGGCGCCTGGCTGAACAGTTTGCCCAGGGCTGGCAGGTTGTGTTCGTGGCCGATCACGCAAAGCATGTCGCCCACTTCAAGCACGGTGCTGCCCGATGGGTGCAGCAGTTGCTCGCCCCGGAACAGGGCGGCGATGCGCGTGCCTTCGGGCATTTTCAGCTCGCGCAGGGCGGCGCCGATGCACCATTTTTCCGCGCCCAGGCGGTAGACGAAGAGTTCCCACTCGCTGGTCAGGTGGACTTCCAGGGCGGAACGGGAGATCGGCGCCGGGTCGGGCGGTACGGTCACTTTCAGCAGTTTGGCCATCCACGGCAGGCTGGTGCCTTGCACCAGCAGCGACACCAGCACGATGAAGAACGCCAGGTTGAAGAACAGCTGGGCGTCCGGCAGGCCGGCCATCAACGGGAATACCGCGAGGATAATGGGTACCGCGCCGCGCAGGCCAACCCAGGAAATGAAGCCTTTTTCACGGCCATGGAAGGCCTTGAATGGCAGTAGGCTGGCGACCACTGACAACGGGCGCGCCACCAGGATCATCCACAACGCCAGGCCCAGCGCAGGCAGGGCGATGGGCAGCAGGTCATGCGGGGTGACCAGCAAGCCCAGCACCAGGAACATGCCAATCTGCGCCAGCCAGGCCATGCCGTCGAGCATGTGCAGGATGCCATGGCGGCTGCGGATCGGCTTGTTGCCCAGCACCAGGCCGCACAGGTAGACGGCGAGGAAACCACTGCCGTGCAGGGCGTTGGTCAGCGAGAACACCACCAGGCCGCCAGCGATGACCAGGATCGGGTACAGGCCGCCGGCCAGGTTGATGCGGTTGACCAGTTGCAGCATCAGCCAGCCACCACCCAGGCCCAGCAGCCCGCCGATGCCGAACTCGCGCAGCAGGTGGGTGAGCAGGCTCCAGTGCAGGCCGGTCTGGCCGCTGGCGATCATGTCGATAAGGGTGACGGTGAGAAACACGGCCATCGGGTCGTTGCTGCCCGATTCGATTTCCAGGGTGGCGGTCACCCGCTCGTTCAGGCCTTTGCCGCCGAGCAGCGAGAACACCGCCGCGGCGTCGGTGGAGCCGACGATCGCACCGATCAGCAGGCCCTGGATCAGGCTCAGATCGAACAGCCAGGCGGCGACCATGCCGGTGAGGGCGGTGGTGATCATGACGCCGACGGTGGCCAGCGACAGCGCCGGCCACAGGGCCACGCGGAAGCTCGCAACCCGTGTGCGCAGGCCGCCGTCAAGCAGGATCACGGCCAGTGCCAGGTTGCCCACCAGGTAGGCGGTCGGGTAGTTGTTGAAAATGATGCCGCCACCATCGACACCGGCGATCATGCCGACCGCAAGGATGATGACCAGGATAGGGATGCCCAGGCGCGAAGACAGCGAGCTGACCAGGATACTTGCGCCCACCAGCAATGCGCCGATCAGGAACAGGCTGTTGATGGTGCTTGCATCCAAAGGCAGGTACTCCGGGAACCGCGGGGGAAGGGACTCGATAGCAGCTTGCTAGCAGGTCGCGTGCCAACTGATTCTAACCTGATGAATTGGCAGGCTGTAAAGCGTTTCTGCAGATGTGCAAAAGGCACCGCGGTGGGTGCCTTTTGGGTAATGCCTGGAGGGCCTCTTCGCGAGCACGCCCGCGAGGAGGCCAGTGCAGGTTTACGCCTGCTTCACCTCACGCAACGGCTTGCCCTTCACCGGTGCGCCATTGGCCACATAGTACTTGGCGGTGCTGCGAGGCAATGGCTTGCGGCCACGGATCTTGTCCGAGATTTTCTCAGCGATCATGATCGTGGTGGCGTTGAGGTTGCCGGTGATGATGATCGGCATGATCGACGCGTCGACCACCCGCAGACCTTGCATGCCATGCACGCGGCCTTCGCCATCGACCACTGCCATGTCGTCGGTGCCCATCTTGCACGAGCAGGACGGGTGGAAGGCGGTTTCGGCGTGTTCGCGGATGAACTTGTCCAGTTCTTCGTCGGTCTGCACGTGCGCGCCCGGGCTGATTTCGCGGCCGCGGTACGGGTCCAGCGCCGGCTGGGCCATGATCTCGCGGGTCAGGCGAATGCCGTCACGGAATTCCTGCCAGTCCTGTTCGGTCGCCATGTAGTTGAACAGGATGCTTGGGTGCTGGCGCGGGTCCTTCGACTTGAGGCGGATACGGCCGCGGCTTGGCGAACGCATCGAGCCCATGTGCGCCTGGAAGCCGTGCTCCTTGACGCCGTTGGAGCCGTTGTAGTTGATGGCCACCGGCAGGAAGTGGTACTGGATGTTCGGCCACTTGAATTCAGGGCGGGTACGGATGAAACCACCGGCCTCGAACTGGTTGCTGGCGCCGATACCGGTGCCGTTGAACATCCACTCGGCGCCGATCGCCGGCTGGTTCCACCAGAGCAGCGACGGGTACAGCGACACCGGCTGGGTGCAGGCGTACTGCAGGTACAGTTCCAGGTGGTCCTGCAGGTTTTCGCCAACGCCCGGCAGGTCGTGCACCACCGGGATGTCGAGGCTTTCCAGCAGGGCGCGCGGGCCGACGCCGGAACGCTGCAGCAGTTGCGGCGAGGCGATGGCACCGGAGCTGACGATCACTTCCTTGCGTGCGCGGGCTTCGACGCGCTCTTCGCTGTCGCCAACCAGGTAGGTCACGCCGATGGCGCGCTTGCCGTCGAACAGTACGCGGTCGGTCAGGGCGTGGGTGACAATGGTCAGGTTCGGGCGCTTCTTGGCCTGGTCCAGGTAGCCGCGGGCGGTGCTGGAGCGGCGACCGTTCTTGGTCACGGTACGGTCCATCGGACCGAAGCCTTCCTGCTGGTAGCCGTTGAGGTCTTCGGTGCGCGGGTAGCCGGCCTGCACGCCGGCTTCGACCATGGCGTGGAACAGTGGGTTGTTGCCGGCTTTCGGCGTGGTCACGCTGACCGGGCCTTCGCCGCCATGGTAGTCGTTCGGGCCGATGTCACGGGTTTCGGCCTTGCGGAAGTACGGCAGGCAGTCCAGGTAGGTCCAGTCTTCCAGGCCCGGCAGCTCTGCCCAGCCATCGAAGTCCATGGCGTTGCCGCGGATGTAGCACATGCCGTTGATCAGCGACGAGCCACCCAGGCCCTTGCCTCGGCCACACTCCATGCGGCGGCCGTTCATGTGCGGCTCCGGGTCGGTCTCGTAGGCCCAGTTGTAGCGACGGCCCTGCAGCGGGAAGGCCAGGGCGGCTGGCATCTGGGTGCGGAAGTCGAAGCGGTAGTCGGGGCCACCGGCTTCCAGCAGCAGTACAGTGACGCCGGCGTCTTCGGTCAGGCGGGTCGCCAGGGTGTTACCGGCAGAGCCGGCACCGACGATGATGTAATCGTATTCTTTGGACATGAAAGTACCCTCATGTTGGCGGTGATCAGGGAGCGGAAACGCCCGTGCGCAGCGGCACGGGCGTGGCTAGACAGGGTTCAGAAAACCGAGTTGTAGCCGCCCAGCTCGACCTGGACCGACTTGATGCGAGTGTATTGGGCCAGCGAGCTGATGCCGTTCTCACGGCCGACGCCCGACTGCTTGTAGCCACCCACCGGCATTTCGGCTGGCGATTCGCCCCAGGCGTTGATCCAGCAGATACCGGCTTCCAGCTTGTGGATGATGCGGTGGGCGCGGCTGATGTCGTTGGTGCACACACCGGCGGCCAGGCCGTACTCGGTGTCGTTGGCACGGCGGATGACTTCTTCTTCGGTTTCGTAGGTGAGGATGCTCATCACCGGGCCGAAGATCTCTTCCTTGACGATGGTCATGTCGTCGGTGCAATCGGTGAACACGGTCGGGGCGACGAAGGCACCCTTGGCGAAAGCACCTTCGGTCATGCGCTCACCACCGCACAGCACGCGGGCGCCTTCTTCCTTGCCCTTGGCGATGTAGCCGAGCACGCTTTCCATGTGCTGGAAGCTGACCAGCGGGCCGAAGTTGGTGTTCTCGTCTTCCGGGTTGCCAGCGCGAATGCGCGCAACGCGCTCGACGATCTTGGCTTCGAAAGCTGCCTTCATGGCTGCCGGGATGAACACGCGGGTGCCGTTGGTGCAGACCTGGCCCGAGCTGTAGAAGTTGGCCATCATGGCGATGTCGGCGGCCTTGTCCAGGTCGGCGTCGGCACAGATGATCAGCGGCGACTTGCCACCCAGTTCCATGGTGACTTCCTTGAGCGACGAGCTCGAGGCGCTGGCCATGACCTTCTTGCCGGTGGTGGTACCGCCGGTGAAGGAGACTTTCTCGATGCGCGGGTGCTCGGTCAGCCAGGTGCCGACTTCGCGGCCGCTGCCGGTCAGGACGTTGAACACGCCGTTTGGCAGGCCGGCTTCGGTGTAGATCTCGGCCAGCTTGAGGGTGGTCAGCGAGGTCACTTCCGACGGCTTGAAGATCATTGCGTTGCCAGCGGCCAGGGCCGGGGCGGATTTCCACAGGGCGATCTGGATCGGGTAGTTCCACGCACCGATACCGACGGTCACGCCCAGCGGCTCGCGGCGGGTGTAGACGAAGGACGACTCGCGCAGCGGAATCTGCTCGCCTTCGATGGCCGGTACCAGGCCGGCGTAGTATTCCAGCACGTCGGCGCCGGTAACGATGTCGACGTAGCGGGTTTCCGAGTACGACTTGCCGGTGTCCAGGGTTTCCAGCATGGCCAGTTCGTCGTTGCGCTCGCGCAGGATGTCGACGGCGCGGCGCAGGATGCGCGAACGCTGCATGGCAGTCATCGCGGCCCAGACTTTCTGGCCTCGCTCGGCACTTTCGACGGCCTTCTCGACATCGGCCTGGGTGGCACGTTGTACGTGGGCGAGGACTTCGCCGGTGGCCGGGTTGATGGCTTCGAAAGTGGCATCGCTGCCAGCGTCGACGTAAGCACCATCAATGTAGAGTTTTTGCGTTCCGAAACGGGCCATAGTGTCCTCGCAAGTGCAGTGTGTGGTTGGCTGCGCGTCACGCTCCTGCCGGGTCGACAAGTGCCGTGCGTGCTTGATCAGCAGCCTGGTCATTGGTGTCCAGGGTGTGCTGTTTAGCCAGTTGTAGATCCATGTATTCGTAAGCAATCCGTATCGCCTGGTCGGTGTCGAATGCATCACCCGACAGGGCTCCACGCAGCCACAAGCCATCGATCAAAGCCGCCAGGCCGCGGGCGGCCTTGCGCGCATGGTAGAGCGGCAGGGCGCGGCGGAACTGGCAGCACAGGTTGGAATACAAGCGGTGGTCGTTGATCCGCTGCAACCTGTGCAAATCGGGCTGGTGCATGCTGGAAGCCCAGAAGGCCAACCAGGTTTTCATTGCCGGGCCGTTCACCTGGCTGGCATCGAAGTTGCCCTCGATGATGACTTTCAGGTGAGCACGCGGGCTGTCGTCCGTCAGGGCCTGGCGACGTGCTCGAACACCTTCGTTGAGCATGTTCATGATGTATCCCATCGTCGCTGCGATCAGGCCGTTCTTGTCCCGAAAGTAGTGACTGATGATGCCGTTCGACACACCGGCCAAACGGGCAATCAGCGCAATGCTGGCATCCCCCAGTCCGACCTGATCGACCGCCTGCAACGTGGCTTCGATCAACTGCTGGCGGCGGATGGGTTGCATACCGACCTTGGGCATCTTGCTATCTCCTCAGGCCTGCGAGCAGGCGACAGGCGCTGACTCGGCGAAGGCCAGTCTATTTTGTTTTGATTGAACGTTCAATCAATAAAGAATAAGCTCTGCGACAATTTGTGCCATTGACAGTTTTTCAGGCGGTCTAAGAAGCACGAATTGACACCCCAGGAAATCGCGTAACCCCCGGAATACAAGGCGTTGACGGGCATGAGCGATGCGAAATGCAGATTCTGCCGTGTGCTCATAGAGCCTGCGGCAGGCCCTTGGAGCGGGCGGGGTGGACTGTGGCGAATGCGCGCACCTCAACCGAGGCGTGGCAGTGGCGACAGGCCATCTGTCTGTTTTTTGCAACGTATCGATTCGGGATCACGGTTTCCAGGGTGCCTTTTATAACACCTGATGCAGTGGGGATATTCCACCAATTGCTCGGGAACACTGATTAGCCTCCATAGCCGCACTGCCCGGAGCATTCGTGCAATGAGTTCTGCCTCACTTACCAAGCCCCCCGCCGAGAGGGTACGGGTCAACCGCGTGGTGTTCTTCACCTCCGCGCTGATGATCCTCGTTCTGACTGCCTTGCTTATCGCTGTACCCGAAACCGCCGGCCAGGTGCTGGGCGTAGCCCAGAAGTGGCTGACGCGTACCTTCGGCTGGTATTACATGCTGGTGATCTGCGGTTACCTGCTGTTCGTCGTCTACCTGGCCTTCTCCGACTACGGCAAGCTCAAGCTTGGCGGCAAGGACGACGAGCCCGACTTCAGCTATGGCGCCTGGGCCGGCATGCTGTTCTCTTCCGGTATCGGCATTTCGCTGCTGTACTTCGGCGCCTCCGAGCCGCTGGACCACTATTTCAACCCACCGGAGGGCACCTCGGCCAGCCTCGAGGCCGCGCGCCAGGGCTTGCAGTTGACCTTCCTGCACTGGGGCCTGCATGGCTGGGCGATCTACGCCCTGGTCGGCCTGGCCGTGGGTTACTTCGCCTACCGTCATAATCAGCCGCTGGCCCTGCGTTCGGCGCTGTACCCGCTGGTGGGCGAGCGTTGGGTCAAGGGTGCTGCCGGCAACGCCGTGGACATCTTCGGCATGTTCGTGACCCTGCTGGGCCTGGTGACCAACCTGGGCATCGGCTCGATGCAGGTGGCCTCTGGCCTGGAGTACCTGTTCGGCATGGACCACAGCAAGACCAACCTGCTGGTGGTGATCCTGGTCATGGCCGGCGTGGCCACCGTGGCGGCGGTCTCGGGTGTGGAAAACGGCATTCGCCGCCTGTCCAACCTGAACATCATGCTGTTTAGTGGCCTGTTGATCTTCGTGCTGCTGGGCGGCGAAACCCTGTACCTGCTCAACGGCTTCGTGCAGAACATTGGCGACTACCTCAACGGTATCGTGCTGAAGACCTTCGACCTCTACGTGTACGAAGGCTCGGGTGACAAGTCCGAGCGCTGGCTGGGCCTGTGGACCGTGTTCTACTGGGCCTGGTGGATCTCCTGGGGCCCGTTCGTAGGGATGTTCATCGCCCGTATTTCCAAGGGCCGCACCGTGCGCCAGCTGGTCATGGGCGTATTGCTGATCCCGCTGGGCTTCACCCTGGCCTGGCTGTCTATCTTCGGCAACACGGCGCTGGACCTGGTGATCAACCAGGGCGCGGTGGAACTGGGCAAGACAGCGCTGGAACAGCCGTCGATGTCGATCTACCAATTGCTGGAATACTTCCCGGCAGCCAAGATCGTGATCGGCGTGGCGGTGTTCGTCGGCTTCGTCCTGTTCCTCACCCCGGCCGACTCCGGCGCGGTGATGATGGCCAACCTGTCCTGCAAGGGCGGCAAGGTGGACGAAGACGCCCCGCACTGGATGGTGGTGTTCTGGTCGGTGGTCATCACGCTGGTCACCATCGGCCTGCTGTTCGCCGGTAATTTCGAAGCCATGCAGACCATGGTGGTGCTGGCGGGCCTGCCGTTCTCGGTGGTGCTGGTGCTGTTCATGTTCGGCCTGTACAAGGCCATGAAGCAGGACGTGGTGGTCGAGCAGGAGCGGGCCGAACTGGCCGCCCGTGGCCGTCGCGGTTTCAGCGAGCGCCTGACCCAGCTGGAGCTGCAGCCGACCCAGGCCGTGGTGCAGCGCTTCATGGACAAGCACGTCAGCCCGGCGCTGAAAGACGCCGCCGCGCAGCTGCAAACTTTGGGCTTCGAGGTGGAAACCCGTGTTGGCCAGTCGCGCAACCTGATGGGCCTGCGGGTGATGATGGAAGAGGGCAACCCGTTCGTCTACGAAGTGAGCCTGGACGGCTACCTTGCGGCGCCGAGCGAAGCGCCGGTGGAAGGTGAGCCGGAAGTTCGTCAGCGCTTCTATCGAGCCGAGGTGTATTTGCACGATGGCAGCCAGGAGTACGACCTGATGGGCTTTGCGCCGGAGCAGATCGTGCGTGATGTGCTCGATCAGTTCGAAAGCCACCGCCAATTGCTGGGGCGTGTGTATAGCTAAGTGCTGTTGAGGCAAAAGAAGACCCCGCTCCCATGAGCGGGGTTTTCTTTTGTCGGGGCGCTTTATGTCCCCAGGTTTTCAGCGATTGCTGTAGCGGCCATTCCTGCCATGCCCCGGCATCGCCAGATTACTGCGCACGGCAATCATCTGCTTGAGCCGGATCAGCTCGATGCCCTGGCTCTTGAGCCGCGGCAGCTCCCGTTCCAGCACTTCCAAGGTTTGTGGGTAAGGGTGCCCGATCAGCACTGCCGATCCCTGCTTGTGCGCAAGGGCGATGCCCTGCTGCAACTGCTGGGCAATCGCCTCGGCAGTGCGCACATCATCGAGGAACACATCCCGCGAAACGTGCGCCAAGCCTTGCGTCTGTGCTTGCGCTGCCGCCACCGTGGCGGCACTGGTGCGGCTGTCGACGAAGAACAGATGGCGCCGCTGCAGCTCGCCCATCAACCAGGCCATGGGTTCGCGCTGGGCCGTCATGTGGCTGCCCATGTGGTTGTTGATGCCGGCAGCGTAGGGCACCTTCAGCAACGCGCTGTCCAGGCGCCGTGCCAGCTCTTCGATGGGGACGCCAGGGTGCCAGGCATAGGGCCCGTTGGCCGGGTCCATGGGCATGTGCAGAATGACTGTCTTGCCGGCCTTGTGGGCCTGGCGGGCAAAGTCGGTGGCATGTGGGGTATCAGGCATGATCGCCATGGTCACCGGCCCGGGCAGGGCCAGGGTGCGGCTGTCACGCTCAGGACTCTGGCCCAGGTCGTCGATGATGATGCTCATGTAGGCCTTGCCGGCCGGTGCCGCTTGCGCGACCCCGGCCAACAGGCAGAACAACAGACACAGCAGATAACGCATGGGGTGGGTCAGTCGCCCTTGGTGATGTTCAGGCCCTTGAGCAGGCTCAGGGCCTGGCTCAGCTGGAAGTCGTCATCCTGTGGGCGCTCCTTGCGCTTGCCGCTGCCGGTCGGGCGGTCGGCGCCGCCGTTGCCGTTGCCCAGGTGGCCCTGCAGGTCGGCTTCCTTGAAGTTGTCGGTGTCGGCTTCGGCAGTGAGCTTGGCCGGGCGTACTTCGATGTCGGGTACGATGCCCTGGGCCTGGATAGAGCGGCCATTGGGGGTGAAGTACAGCGCAGTGGTCAATTTCAGGGCGCGGTCGTTGGCCAGCGGCAGCACGGTCTGCACCGAGCCTTTGCCGAAGCTGTCGGTACCCATCAACACCGCGCGTTTCTGGTCCTGCAGGGCGCCGGCGACGATTTCCGAGGCCGAGGCGCTGCCGCCGTTGATCAGCACTACCAATGGCACGCCTTCGCTGGCGTCGGCCGGGTCGGCCGAGAAGCGCAGCTCGGAATTGGCAATGCGCCCCTTGGTGTAGACGATCAGGCCCTTGGTCAGGAAGTGGTCGGCCACTTCCACCGCCGACTGCAGCACGCCGCCCGGGTTGTTGCGCAGGTCCAATACTACCCCGCGCAGCTTCTTGCCATTGTCCTTGCGCAGCTTGGCCAGGGCCTTGCCCACTTCGTCGCCGGTCTTGACCTGGAACTGGGTGATGCGAATGTAGCCGTAGTCGTTCTCCAACAGCTGACTCTTCACGCTCTTGACCTGGATGACTGCGCGGGCAAGGGTCACATCGAACGGGGTGCCGCCATCACGCACCAGGGTCAGGGTGATCTTTTCACCGACCTTGCCGCGCATCTTGTCGACCGCCTCGGTCATGGTCTGGCCACGGGTCGGGGCGCCGTTGATCTTGACGATCAGGTCGCCCGCCTGCACGCCGGCACGCGAGGCCGGGGTGTCGTCGATTGGCGAGACCACCTTGATGAAGCCGTCTTCCTGGCCCACTTCGATACCCAGCCCACCGAACTCGCCGCTGGTGCTCTCCTGCAGCTCCTGGAAGTCCTCGGGGCCGAGGTAGGCCGAGTGCGGGTCGAGGTTGCTGAGCATGCCCTTGATGGCGTTTTCCAGCAGGGTCTTGTCGTCCACCGGCTCCACGTAGGCCGCCTTGATGCGGTCCATGATCTCGGCGAAAGTGCGCAGCTCCTCAAGCGGCAGGGGGGCCTTGGCGGTCACCTCGGTGGCCGGTACCGCTGCCGGCTTGGCCGGCTCTGCGGCAGTAGCCAGGGGCGCGCCCACCGCCAGGGCGATGGACAGGGCCAGCTGGGTGAGACGAGGCGAGTGCAGCATGTCGAACGAACTCCTGATCCTGTAAGCGCTCCCTGCGGAGCATCGGCGTGGCCCGTGGGTTACGCCGTAGAAATTTGACTAGCCCCGGCACCATTGCGAAGGGTCGGTAGGCCGGCCCTGCTGGCGAATGGCGAAATACAAGCCGGCAGCATCCTGGCCGCCGCTGTCGCCAACGGTGGAAATGGCTTCGCCGGCCTTGACGATATCACCGGCGCTCTTCAGCAGGCTCTGGTTATGCCCATACAGGCTCAGGTAACCGTTGCCATGGTCGAGGATGACCAGAAGCCCGGCACCGCGCAACCAGTCGGCGAACACCACGCGCCCGCCGTGCACGGCACGCACCTGGGTGCCGGGGCTGGCGCTGATCATTACCCCGTCCCACTTGGCACGGGCATCGCTGCCGCGGGCATCACCGAAGCGTGCCAGCAATCGACCATTGACTGGCCAGGGAAGTTTTCCGCGTGCAGCAGAAAATGCGCCACCGTAGCTCGCGCCGTCGCTGGAAACCATCGGGCCGAGGGTGGTGCGGGCCTTTTTCGGCGGCTCTGCGGGTTCGCTGTCTTGCTCGCGGGCGGCGGCCGCAGCCAGGGCTTCTTGCTGGTGGCGTTTTTCCGCCTCTTGCTGGGCCAGCAAGGCTTTCTGGCGCGCCTCTTCGGCCTCGCGGGCCTGGCGGGCAAGGGTTTCCTCGATGGTCTTGAGCACTTTGGCCAGGTCAGCCTGGTCCTGCTCGCGCGACTGCAGCTTCTGGTCGCGGTCCTTCATGTCGCTGTTGAGCTTGGCCAGTACCTGCTGGCGTTTGCCACGCTCGACTTCCAGGGCCTGGCGGCGGCTGTCGAGGTCAGCGCGCTGGGCCAGCAGCTGTTCCTGCTGGGTGGCAATGTCCTTCTCCACGTTGGCCAGCTGGCGCAGGGTCTCGTTGAAGGTGCGCAGCTGCTCTAGGCGCGCCTTGCTCAGGTAGTCGTAGTAGGTGAGGGTGCGGGCAAACTTCTCGGGGTTCTGCTGGTTGAGCAGCAGCTTGAGGTATTCCTCACGGCCGTTCTGGTAGGCCGCGCGGGCCTGGATGGCGATCAGTCGCTGTTGTTCAACGCGGGCGCTCTGGAGTTTTTTTTTCTCGGTATCAAGGCGCTCCAGCTCGCCCTCGGTCTTTTTTAGTTCTTGCTGCAGCGCCTCCACCTGCTTTTCGAGGTTGCCGATATCGGTCTCGGTGGCTTTGAGGTCCTTCTGCACACCGGCCTTTTCTTCCTGGAGCTTGCTCAGCGTCTTCTTGAGCTCGGCAATATCCTGGCGGGTGGCATCCAGTTGCTGCTGGGTCTGCGCACGCTCATCGGCGAATGCCGGACCGAGCAGGCAAGACAGGGCTAGGAGGATCAGGGCGCGAAGCATGGGGTTTGGCGTACCAAGGATGGAGACTGGCCTAGTATGCCCGCGCGGGCGTGCAAAAAAAACGCCTCGCTGCAGGTGCAGGGAGGCGTTTGTCTGGAATTCATGTGGAAACAGGGCCGCAACGCGGCCCATGCACAGAATCAGGCGTCGACCAGGATCGAAGTACCGGTCATTTCCGCCGGTTTTTCCAGCCCCAGCAGTTTCAGCATGGTCGGCGCCACGTCGGCCAGCACGCCGCCATCGCGTACTTTCAGGTTGCGCTTGCCCACATAGATGAACGGCACTGGCTCGGTGGTGTGCGCGGTATGTGCCTGGCCGGTGCTTTCGTCTTCCATCTGCTCGACGTTGCCGTGGTCGGCGGTGATCAGCGCTTCGCCACCCACCTTGTCCAGCGCGTCGACGATGCGGCCGACGCAGCCATCCAGGGCCTCGACGGCCTTTACTGCCGCTTCGAACACGCCCGTGTGGCCGACCATGTCGCCGTTGGCATAGTTGACCACGATCACGTCGTAGCGTTGCTGCTCGATGGCCTCGACGATGCGGTCGGTCACCTCCGGTGCGCTCATTTCCGGCTGCAGGTCGTAGGTGGCGACCTTCGGCGACGGGATCAGGATGCGTTCTTCGCCTTCGAACGGCTCTTCGCGGCCACCGGAGAAGAAGAAGGTCACGTGCGCGTACTTCTCGGTTTCGGCGATGCGCAGCTGGGTCTTGCCGTTTTTCGCCAGGTACTCGCCCAGCACATTGTTCAGGCTGGCCGGCGCAAAGGCGGCAGGTGCCGGGATCTTCGCCGAGTACTGGGTGAGGCCGATGTAGGCTGCCAGCTTGGGCAGGCGGGCGCGCGGGAATTCGTTGAAGTCCGCTTCGACGAACACACGCGACAGCTCGCGGGCACGGTCGGCACGGAAGTTCATGAACACCACGGCGTCGCCATCTTCGACCTTGACCGCATCGCCGATGCGCGTGGCTTTCACGAACTCGTCGCTCTCGTCACGGGCGTAGGCCGCTTCCAGGCCTGCCAGGGCGGTGTCGGCGGTGTACTCTGCAGCGCTGTCGACGATCAGGTTGTAGGCGGCGCTGACGCGGTCCCAGCGGTTGTCGCGGTCCATGGCGTAGTAACGGCCAATGAGGCTGGCGATGCGGCCCTTGCCCAGCCTGGCGAACGTTGCATCGAGCAGTTCGATGGACGATTGCGCGCTGCGTGGTGGCGTATCGCGGCCATCGAGGAAGGCATGCAGGTAGATTTTTTCGGCGCCCCGTTGCGCAGCCAGTTCGGCCATGGCAATCAGGTGGTCCTGGTGGCTGTGCACGCCGCCGTCGGACAGCAGGCCGAGAATGTGCACGGCCTTGCCGGCACTGGCTGCCTTGTCCACCGCAGCGGTCAGCACCGGGTTTTCGAAGAACTCGCCGTCGCGGATGGCCTTGGTTACCCGGGTGAAGTCCTGGTAGACGACGCGCCCGGCGCCAAGGTTCATGTGGCCGACTTCGGAGTTGCCCATCTGCCCGTCCGGCAGGCCGACATCCATGCCTGAGCCGGAAATGAGGCCATGCGGCTGACTGGCGCGCAGGCGGTCATAGACCGGCGTGTTGGCGGCGTAGATGGCGTTGTATTCGGGGCTTTCGCTGTGGCCGAAGCCATCCAGGATGATCAGGACCAGGGGTTTGGGCGTACTCATCAATCAAACTCACGGTTGTTCAAAGATGATAAAGACACGCATTTTAGGGCAAATACGCCACGGGCGGCGAATATTCGTCCCATCCGCCGACCGGCGTGCGCAGGGGGGCGAGGTGGAGAAGGTTTTGCCGCCGGCCCGTCGGGCTTTGGTGGCACTAAGGGGCTGTGTATACTGGCCGGCATTTTCAATCGCCTGGAACACCGCTGATGGTTGCTCACCTGATTCAATTCGCGACAGATCACTACATCCTGGTTGCGATCTTCGTTGTTCTGCTGGTCCTGCTGCTGCTCAATGAAATCCGCCGTGGCGGCCAGAGCTTGAGCAATGGCCAGCTGACCGCTCTGGTCAATGCCGACAAGGGTCTGGTACTCGACATCCGCCCGGCCAAGGAATACGCCGCAGGTCATATCGTCGGCGCAATAAACATTCCGCAGGACAAAGTGGTCAACCGTCTGAGCGAGCTGGAAAAGCACAAAGCGAAAACCCTGATCGTCGTCGACGCAATGGGCCAGCAGTCCGGTGCTATCTGCAGCGAGCTGCTCAAGGCTGGTTACAACGCCGCCAAGCTGAGTGGTGGCGTTTCCAGCTGGAAAGCCGATAACCTGCCCCTGGTGAAGTGATATGAAGCCCGTCATCGTTTATTCCAGCGACTACTGCCCCTACTGCATGCGCGCCAAGTACCTGCTCGAGAGCAAGGGCGTGGCCTTCGAGGAAATCAAGGTCGACGGCAAGCCGCAGGTTCGTGCCGAGATGAGCCAGAAGGCCGGCCGTACATCGGTGCCGCAGATCTGGATCGGCAGCACCCATGTCGGTGGATGCGATGACCTCTATGCCCTGGAGCGCGCCGGCAAGCTCGACGCGCTGCTGGCGGCCTGATTTGCACTGCATTCAAAAACATTAGGATAAGGACCAGCCATGACTGACCAACAGACCAACGGCGCTGCTGCAGAAGACAACAGCCCTCAGTTTTCCATGCAGCGCATCTATGTGCGCGATCTGTCGTTCGAGGCCCCGAAAAGCCCTCAGATCTTCCGTCAGAGCTGGGAGCCGAGCGTAGCCCTGGACCTGAACACCAAGCAGAAGGCCCTGGAAGGTGACTTCCATGAGGTGGTGCTGACCCTGTCGGTTACCGTGAAAAACGGTGAAGAGGTCGCCTTCATCGCTGAAGTGCAGCAGGCCGGTATCTTCCTGATCAAGAACCTGGATGCGGCTTCGATGAGCCACACCCTGGGTGCGTTCTGCCCGAACATCCTGTTCCCATACGCCCGTGAGACGCTGGACAGCCTGGTGACCCGCGGCTCGTTCCCGGCCCTGATGCTGTCGCCGGTCAACTTCGACGCCCTGTACGCGCAGGAAATGCAGCGCATGCAGGAAGCTGGCGAAGCGCCGACCATGCAGTAATCGCTGCCGGTATCAGGAAAGCGCCTTTCGGGGCGCTTTTTTGTTGCCTGTGCCGGCCCTTTTCGCGGGCGCGCCCGCTCCCACAGGTAGGGCGCCGCTTTCAAGTGCTGCGCTGTATCTGTGGGAGCGGGCATGCCCGCGAAAAGGCCGGTACGGGCACAAGATCAGCTCCCGGCGAACCCGTTCTGCCGCCATGCCTCGTACACCGTCACCGCCACGGTATTGGACAGGTTCAGGCTGCGGCACCCTGGCCGCATCGGCAGACGCAGGCGCTGTTCGCCCGGCAGGCTGTCCAGCACTTCGGCCGGCAAGCCACGGCTCTCCGGGCCGAACAGGAAGGCATCGCCCGGCTGGTAGGCCACTTCGTGGAACGGCCGCGAACCCTTGGTGGTGAAGGCGAACAGCCGCGGGTTGCCCAGGTTTTCCAGGCATCCGGCCAGGCTCTCGTGGCGCTTGAGCGTGGCATACTCGTGGTAATCCAGCCCCGCGCGCCGCAGGCGCTTGTCATCCAGTTCGAAGCTGATGGGCTCGATCAGGTGCAGGTCGCAGCCGCTGTTGGCGCACAGGCGAATGATGTTGCCGGTATTCGGCGGAATTTCTGGTTGAAAAAGGATGACGTGAAACATGCACGGCTCCAAGCGTGAAGATGACGGGCATTCTACCCCTGAACCGGACGTGCGTTCGAAGGCGTTCCCGCGGGTCATGTTGTCGCTGGCGATTGTCGGGGTCATGGTGGGGCTGATGATCGGCCGCCTGACCGCGCCTGAGGAGCGCGAACTGCAGCAGGTGCAGGTGGTGCAGGATGGCCTGGAGCTATGGTTCAACGCCGAGCCCCAGCTGCACGGCGAGAACGTGGAAGGCACGGTGGCGCTGCTGTTCCAGGCCCAGGGCAAGCGCCAGCAGGGGCAACTGAGCCTGCAAGGCAAACCGGTGAGCTGGAAGGTGCAGAAGAGCAAGGAAGGCTTGCTGCTGACGGTGGTGGCCGCGCGCCCCCTGCACGGCGAATGGGCCGGTGCAGAGGACGCTGGGCGCTGGCGGGTGCAGGTGAAGCTGCACGAATAAAAGAGGGGATTTCCCGGCCTGCCTGTACCGAGGTCCCCAAAACGGGCGGTGTTGCGAATAAAAGAGGGGTTCACCCGGCCTGCCTGTACCAGGGCCCCCGAAACTGGGTATGCAAGAGTTATTGCAGGGGGCGTGCCAACTTTGAAAAAGCCCGTGAGTATTGGGCTTTCAGGGGAATCTGGCCAGGTTTTGAAGGTATTTGTGCCTTGGGTCGGTGCATTCGGCACAGGATCGGTGCGTGGAGCCAGTGTCTATTGCGGTGCTACAAAAGCATTCGCGGGTAAACCCGCTCCCACAGGTACAACGCCAGCCTCAAGGTCGGCGCCGTGCCTGCGGGAGCGGGTTTACCCGCGAATGCGTTGTTGCACCGGGTCAAGGATTAATGGTCATCACCTTCCTCATCATCGCCACCCGCCACGTTCATCCCCAGCTCCTTGATCTTGCGTGTCAGGGTATTGCGCCCCCAACCCAGCAGCAGCGCCGCATCGCGGCGACGCCCGGCGGTATGCTTGAGCGCCGTCTCGATCATGATCCGCTCGAAGCTCGGCACTGCGCTGTCAAGCAGGTTGGACTGGCCACGGGTAAGCGCCTGGTCGGCCCACTGACGCAGGGCCTGCTCCCAGTTGGTGACCGGTGCAGCGTCCTGCGGCAGGTTCAGCAGCTCGGGCGGCAGGTCGCCGATCAGTACTTCGCGGCTGGAGGCCATCACTGTGATCCAGCGGCAAGTGTTTTCCATCTGGCGCACGTTGCCCGGCCACGGCAGATTGCGGATGAACTCTTCGGTTTCCGGCTTGAGGATCTTCGGCTCGACCGCCAGTTCCTGGGCGGCTCGGGCAAGGAAGTGACGGGCCAGGGCGGGAATGTCCTCGCGCCGGTCGGCCAGCCGCGGGATGTGGATGCGGATCACGTTCAGGCGGTGGAACAAGTCCTCACGGAACTTGCCGGCCTGCACCAGCGACTCCAGGTTCTGGTGGGTGGCGGCGATGATGCGCACGTCGACCTTGACCGGCACGTGGCCACCCACGCGGTAGAACTCGCCATCGGCCAGGACCCGCAGCAGGCGGGTCTGGGTGTCGGCGGGCATGTCGCCGATCTCGTCGAGGAACAGGGTGCCGCCATCGGCCTGCTCGAAGCGGCCGCGGCGCAGGTTGGCCGCGCCGGTGAATGCCCCTTTCTCATGGCCGAACAGTTCCGACTCCATCAGATCCTTGGGGATGGCGGCCATGTTCAGGGCGATGAACGGCGAAGCCGCCCGCGGACTGTGGCGGTGCAGGGCATGCGCAACCAGTTCCTTGCCGGTACCGGATTCGCCGTTGATCAGCACGGTGATATTGGAGTGGCTGAGGCGGCCAATGGCACGGAACACCTCCTGCATCGCCGGTGCTTCACCGATGATCTCGGGGGTGCGTGCCAGGCTTTGCGGCACGTCCAACCCTTGTTGCTCCTGGGCGTGCTGATTGGCGCGTTTCACCAGCGAGACCGCCTCGTCCACGTCGAATGGCTTGGGCAGGTATTCGAAGGCGCCGCCCTGGTATGACGCCACGGCGCTGTCCAGGTCGGAATGGGCGGTCATGATGATGACGGGCAGGCGCGGATGCTGTTCGCGGATCTGCGCCAGCAGGTCGAGGCCGCTGGTACCGGGCATGCGGATATCGGAAATGATCACGTCCGGTTGCTGGCGTGCCAGGCGGCCCATCACGCCGTCAGCGCTGTCGAAGCTCTGGGTGGTCATGCCTTCCTGTTGCAGGGCTTTTTCCAGGACCCAGCGGATGGAGCGATCATCGTCGACGATCCATACGGTTTCACTTCGGCTCATGAGGCGGTGGCTCCTTGTTCCAGAGGCAGGTAGATCGAGAAGGCGGTGTGGCCTGCATGGCTTTCACACTCGATCAGGCCCTGGTGCTGGCTGATGATGTTCTGGGTGATGGCCAGGCCCAGCCCGGTGCCATCCGGGCGGCCGCTGACCATGGGGTAGAAGAGGGTGTCTTGCAGTTCCGGGGGGATGCCGGGACCGTTGTCGATGATCTCCACACGCGCCACCAGGCGATGGCGCACGTGGCCGATGGTGAACTGGCGCAGGGCTCGGCTGCGCAGGGTGATACGGCCCAGGCGCAGCTCGTTCTGCGAGCTGATGGCTTGCATGGCATTGCGCACGATGTTGAGCACGGCCTGGATCATCTGCTCGCGGTCGATCAATACGTCCGGCAGGCTGGGGTCGTAGTCGCGCACCAAGGCGATGCAGCCCTGGCTTTCCGCTTCCACCAGGCTGCAGACCCGCTCCAGCACTTCGTGGATGTTGGTCATGGCCAGCGACGGCAGCTTGTTCGAACCGAGCATGCGGTCGACCAGGTTACGCAGGCGGTCGGCTTCCTCGATGATCACGTTGGTGTAATCGCGCAGGCCTTCCTCGGGCAACTCGCGCGCCAGCAGCTGGGCTGCGCCGCGAATGCCGCCGAGGGGGTTCTTGATCTCGTGGGCGAGGCCGCGCACCAGCATCTTGGTGGTTTCCTGCTTGCTCAGCTGGGCTTCTTCCTTGGTGATGCGCAGCAGCCGGTCACGCGGGTGCACTTCCAGCAGCAGCAAGGTCTGGCCCTGGTGCAGGATGGGCGTTACTGCGTAGTCGACGGTGATGGTCTGCCCGGTCAGCGAAGTGAGCTGCGCTTCGCGCTTGGTGAACGGGTGCGCTTGTTCGACTGCCTGGCGCAGCGAGCTGAGCGCCTCGCTCGATTCGGTGAACAGCTCGCTGATGAACTGCCCATGGCTGCGCTGCCCACTGACCGCCAGCAGCATTTCCGCAGCCGGGTTCATGTATTCCAGGCACAGCTCGGCGTTGAGCAGGAGCGTGGCGGTGGTCAGGTTGTCCAGAAGCAGACGGTGCTGTGCATCGCTGATGGTCATAAGGCGTCGTTGACCTCTTTTGGCGCTTGTCTGGCAGTGGGGCGGGCATGATTGGCCGCGCAGTGAATCCGCTGGTTCCAGTCTTCCTGCAGAAAATGCAAGAAACAAACCAAGGCTCCGAAAAGAAGCGGATTTAGCCGAGAAAGGCCAGGAATGGCGCAATTCTGCACCAGAATGTTCTGGTGTAACGTTTCTTGTGTTCTTTTTTGGGGTGCATTCAGGGGCGCTGGTCCGCTAAATGCACCAATTTAGAGCATAGAGGTTTCAGCGCTAATCGCACAGCTGGCCAGTGGCACGAACCATGGCCTGCTTCATCAATGGCGACAAGCCACGCTCGTTGATCGAGGACGCCAGCCGTTGGTTGCAAGCGGAACCGGTATCACTGGGCAGGCTGGCCAGATGCTGCAGTAGCCTGGCTTGCAGGGCATCCAGTTCGGGGCGTAGATCCTGCTGGAGGTCCCGGCGAGGTGTGTCAGGTGTACGGCCTTGACTGTGCCAGCGGTTAAGAAAGCTGTATTGCATCATTTTGTGTGCTTCGATCTGGTCGGTGAAGAAAGCTGCTGCCCGGTCGGCTGGCAATTGGTAGCGCCACGCGGTGTTGCGTACATCGTTCAGGATCTGCAGCTCGCGCTTGTTGTCTTGCACGGGTTGAGCCTTATCCCATTTGTGCAGTGCCACGGATTCGGCGCTTGCCAGGCGATGCTCGATATCATCGAGCAGTAGGTCCAGCGGCCCGTCAGCCGGCGGCCGTTGCCCTGGGCACTGGTCTTGCGGCGTGGAAAAGGCCAGCTCCTCGTTCGCGGCGTGAAAGACCATCACCGTGGCAGCCTGTCGTGTCGTTCTGCCGCGGTGCACCTCGCCTACCAGCTCAGCCAGGGTGTTGCCTGCCGTCAATGTCGTTCGCTTGCCGCTGCGGGTTTCCACTTCCAGCTCGCCTTCTTTCAGGTAACCGAGGTTGAGCGCTTGGTGGCAGTGCCAGTCGAGGGTGGTATTCGGTGGAATGCTGACTTCCACCAGTGACAGCACGGGCTGTCCATCCGGGTAGTGGGTGTAGGGCTTGCCGTCCCAGCTGCCGGTAGCACGATGAAGCACTTGCGTCTGTAGCGCTCCGGGTTGGTTGCTGCAGCCGACGAGGAAGGCGGATAGGGTCAGTACTGCGGGTATGAACTTGCGCATGGTATGGCGTCCGTTGACGAGTGGACGTCTACCTTGAGAGTCGTTACTGCGGGGAACTGTCAGTGGCATCCCTTTGCTTTGTAGGAAAAAGGGCGATTAAAGCGAAGGAACGAAAACGGCCTCCCGAAGGAGGCCGTCATGATCAGACTTTGTCGGATCAGCAGCTGTAGTACAGCTCGTATTCCAGCGGGTGGACGAAGGTGCGGACCTTGATCTCTTCTTCGCTCTTCAGCTCGATGAAGGCATCGATGAAGTCGTCGGAGAACACGCCGCCCTTGGTCAGGAACGCACGGCCTTTGTCCAGCTCTTCCAGGGCTTCCTTCAGGCTGCCGCAAACCTGCGGGATGTCCTTGGCCTCTTCAGGCGGCAGGTCGTACAGGTTCTTGTCGGCCGCATCGCCTGGGTGGATCTTGTTCTGGATACCGTCCAGGCCGGCCATCAGCAGGGCTGCGAAGGCCAGGTACGGGTTGGCCGATGGGTCCGGGAAGCGTGCTTCGATACGGCGGGCTTTCGGGCTGCCGACGTAAGGAATACGGATCGAGGCGGAACGGTTGCGAGCGGAGTAGGCCAGCATTACCGGGGCTTCGAAGCCTGGGACCAGGCGCTTGTAGGAGTTGGTCGACGGGTTGGTGAAGCCGTTCAAGGCCTTGCCGTGCTTGATGATACCGCCGATGAAGTACAGGGCGGTGTCGGACAGGCCGGCATAGCCTTCACCCGCGAAGGTGTTCTTGCCGTCTTTCCAGATCGACATGTGCACGTGCATGCCCGAGCCGTTGTCGCCGTACAGTGGCTTCGGCATGAAGGTGGCGGTGCGGCCGTAAGCGTCGGCAACGTTGTGCACCACGTATTTCAGGGCCTGTACTTCGTCAGCCTTCTTCACCAGGGTGTTGAACTTGACGCCGATTTCGTTCTGGCCGGCAGTCGCCACTTCGTGGTGGTGGACTTCGACGGTCTGGCCCATTTCTTCCAGTGCGTTGCACATGGCAGTACGGATTTCGTGGTCATGGTCGAACGGCGGAACCGGGAAGTAGCCGCCTTTCACGCCCGGACGGTGGCCCTTGTTGCCACCTTCGATATCAGCGCCGGTCATCCACGAGCCTTGCTCGGAGAAGATCTTGAACATCGAGCCGGAAATGTCCGATTGGAACTTCACTTCGTCGAAGATGAAGAACTCTGGCTCCGGGCCGGCGAATACGGTGTCACCGATGCCGGTGCTCTTCAGGTACTCTTCGGCGCGCTTGGCGATGGCACGTGGGTCACGGTCATAGCCCTGCATGCTCGACGGGTCGACGATGTCGCAGGTCAGGATCAGGGTCGGCTCTTCGGTGAACGGGTCCAGCACGGCAGTTTCATCGACCGGCATCAGGATCATGTCGGAGGCTTCGATGCCTTTCCAGCCAGCGATGGAGGAACCGTCGAACATCTTGCCGACTTCGAAGAAGTCGTCGTCCAGCGCATCACGCGCCGGCATGGTCACGTGGTGCTGAGTGCCTTTGGTGTCCGTGAAACGCAGATCAATCCACTTGACGTCATGATCTTTGATGAGTTGAACCGACTTCGACATGTTGTCCTCCGGATGGTCTAGGGCGCGGTGGGCCGCTGCCCTGGAAAAAGGGTGTTGCCGGGCGCGGATAGTCGGCCAAGCGTACCTGCCTCACAAGGGAGCAAATTGCATGCCAGTGCCCGAAAATGGCGAGTGCGGGATAAAAAGGGGCGTTTGCGAGCATCTGGCATAGGGATGACGGGGAAAAGTGCACCCTTAAGATGCGAATTTTGGCAGCAATGCACCAATAGTGTGCGTTGATTTAGTGGTGTGCTTTCTTTCAGGGCCTCTTCGCGGTGAACCCGCTCCCACATGGGATAGCACAACCTTGGAAAGGGATGGGGGCCCTGTGGAAGCGGGTTCACCCGCGAAAGGGGCCGGAACAGGCAAGGCTAAACCCGCCTCCTGCATTTATCTGAAAGCTTCTGATCAAAAGTTGGTCAAATCCTGAGCAATTTCCGCTATAATTCGCGCCCCTCATTTTCGGCAGGCCCTGCGCGCGCTGTTAACCAATGAAACTTATCGTCAAAGTCTTCCCAGAAATCACCATCAAGAGCCGGCCGGTGCGCAAGCGCTTCATCCGCCAGCTCGGCAAGAACATCCGCAACGTGCTCAAGGACCTCGACCCTGAGCTCGCGGTGGAGGGTGTCTGGGACAATCTCGAAGTGGTCACCCGCGTCGAAGACGAGAAAGTCCAGCGCGAGATGATCGAGCGCCTCACCTGCACCCCGGGTATCACCCATTTCCTGCAGGTGGAGGAGTACCCACTGGGTGACTTCGACGACATCGTTGCCAAGTGCAAGCACCACTTCGGCCACTTGCTGGCCGGCAAGCACTTTGCCGTGCGCTGCAAGCGCGGCGGGCACCATGACTTCACTTCGATGGACGTCGACCGCTACGTCGGCAGCCAGCTGCGCCAGCAGTGCGGTGCGGCAGGCATCGAGCTGAAAAAACCGGAAGTGGTGGTGCGCATCGAAATCCGCGACCAGCGCCTGTACGTGATCCACAACCAGCACCAGGGCATCGGCGGCTACCCGCTGGGCGCCCTGGAGCAGACCCTGGTGCTGATGTCCGGTGGCTTCGACTCCACCGTGGCGGCCTACCAGATGATGCGCCGTGGCCTGATGACCCACTTCTGCTTCTTCAACCTAGGCGGCCGTGCGCACGAGCTGGGCGTGATGGAAGTGGCCCACTACCTGTGGAAGAAATACGGCAGCAGCCAGCGCGTGCTGTTCATCAGCGTGCCGTTCGAAGAGGTGGTCGGCGAGATCCTCAACAAGGTCGACAACAGCTACATGGGCGTAACGCTCAAGCGCATGATGCTGCGTGGTGCGGCCCATATGGCAGACCGCCTGGAGATCGACGCACTGGTCACCGGCGAGGCGATTTCCCAGGTGTCCAGCCAGACCCTGCCGAACCTGTCGATCATCGACTCGGCTACCGACAAGCTGGTGCTGCGCCCATTGCTGGCCAGCCACAAGCAGGACATCATCGACCAGGCCTATGCGATCGGCACCGCCGACTTCGCCAAGCACATGCCTGAATATTGCGGCGTAATTTCGGTCAACCCGACCACCCACGCCAAGCGCCACCGCATGGAGCATGAAGAGAAGCAGTTCGACATGGCCGTGCTGGAACGCGCCCTGGAGCGCGCCAGGCTGATTTCCATCGACCACGTGATCGATGAGCTGGGCAAGGACATCGAAATCGAGGAAGTGACCGAGGCGCTGCCTGGCCAGATCGTCATCGATATCCGTCACCCCGATGCCCAGGAAGACGAACCTCTGGTGCTGGACGGTATCGAAGTCCAGGCCATGCCGTTCTACGCGATCAACAGCAAGTTCAAGCACCTGGACGCCAACCGCCAGTACCTGCTGTATTGCGACAAAGGTGTGATGAGCCGTCTGCACGCACACCACCTGCTCAGTGAGGGACATGCCAATGTGCGTGTTTATCGTCCGGCATAAGACGCCAGGGCTGTATGGCGGCAGCATCCGCCATCGCCCTCCCGACCATCGGGCCCGCTGAGCCTCAAAGCGTACATATTCGCCGCCTACACTGGCGGCAACCGAATCCTCTGATCGAGATACAGTTGTGATCGAAAATCTGCGTAACATCGCCATCATCGCCCACGTTGACCATGGTAAAACCACCCTGGTCGACAAACTCCTGCGCCAGTCCGGCACCCTGGAGCGTAACGAGCTCAACGACGAGCGCGTGATGGACTCCAACGACCAGGAAAAAGAGCGCGGCATTACCATCCTGGCGAAAAACACCGCCATCCGCTGGAACGACTACCGCATCAACATCGTCGACACCCCCGGCCACGCCGACTTCGGTGGCGAGGTTGAGCGTGTAATGTCGATGGTCGACTCGGTGCTGCTGCTGGTCGACGCCCAGGATGGCCCGATGCCACAAACCCGCTTCGTAACCAAGAAGGCCTTCGAAGCCGGCCTGAAGCCGATCGTGGTCATCAACAAGGTCGACCGCCCGGGTGCGCGTCCTGACTGGGTTCTGGACCAGATCTTCGACCTGTTCGACAACCTCGGAGCCACCGACGACCAGCTGGACTTCCAGGTTGTCTACGCCTCGGCCCTGAACGGCATCGCCGGCCTGGACCACACCAACATGGCCGAAGACATGACCCCGCTGTACCAGGCCATCGTCGACCACGTACCGGCCCCGACCGTTGACGTCGACGGCCCGTTCCAGATGCAGATCTCGGCACTGGACTACAACAGCTTCCTCGGCGTGATCGGCGTTGGTCGTATCGCCCGCGGCCGCATCAAGCCGAACACCCCGGTCATCGCCATCGACACCGAAGGCAAGAAGCGCAACGGCCGTATCCTGAAGCTGATGGGCCACCACGGCCTGCACCGCGTCGACGTCGAAGAAGCCACTGCTGGCGACATCGTCTGCATCAGCGGTTTCGACGAGCTGTTCATTTCCGACACCCTGTGCGACATGAACCACGTCGAAGCCATGAAGCCGCTGACCGTTGACGAGCCGACCGTTTCGATGACCTTCCAGGTCAACGACTCGCCGTTCTGCGGCAAGGAAGGCAAGTTCGTCACCAGCCGTAACATCAAGGAACGTCTGGACAAGGAGCTGCTGTACAACGTTGCCCTGCGCGTTGAAGAAGGCGACTCGGCTGACAAGTTCAAGGTTTCCGGCCGTGGTGAGCTGCACCTGTCGGTACTGATCGAAACCATGCGTCGTGAAGGCTTCGAGATGGCTGTAGGCCGTCCTGAAGTGATCATCCGCGAGGTCAACGGCGTCAAGCAGGAACCGTACGAGAACGTCACCATCGACATCCCTGAAGAATCGCAGGGCAAGGTCATGGAAGAAATGGGCCTGCGTAAAGGTGACCTGACCAACATGGCGCCGGATGGCAAGGGCCGTGTACGTCTGGAGTACAACGTACCTGCTCGTGGCCTGATCGGTTTCCGTAACCAGTTCCTGACCCTGACCAACGGTGCCGGCATCCTGACCTCGATCTTCGATCGCTACGACACCATGAAGCCAGGCCATATGTCCGGCCGCCTGAACGGTGTACTGGTCTCGATCGAGACCGGCAAGGCGCTGACCTACTCGCTGGAAACCCTGCAGGCGCGCGGCAAGCTGTTCATCGAGCACGGCCAGGACATCTACAACGGTCAGATCATCGGCCTGAACAGCCGTGACAACGACCTGGGCGTGAACCCGACCAAAGGCAAGAAGCTCGACAACATGCGTGCTTCGGGCAAGGATGAAGTCATCGCCCTGGTGCCGCCGGTTCGCCACACCCTGGAGCAGGCCCTGGAATTCATCCAGGACGACGAGCTGTGCGAAGTCACGCCGAAGTCGATCCGCCTGCGCAAGAAGATCCTGGACGAAGGCGAGCGTACCCGCGCTGCCAAGAAAGCCAAGGCTTGATCGTCTAGCTTGAGCTGAAAGAAAACGCCCCCGGTCGCAAGGCCGGGGGCGTTTTTGTTTATGTAGCGGAAGGTCTTGTAATCCTTCTCTTAAGCCGATGTAAGTCGTATCTCTTGAGGCGGTCGGCGCCTTGCGAGCCGCTCCAGAGCACCATAACGTGACTTGCTTTCTTGCCCAGGAAGCATGCTCATGAAGTGCCGATTTGCACTGGCCGTCCCTTGCCTGCTGGCCAGTTTCCATGCCAGTGCCCTGCAAGACTGCAGCGGCCTGCATCCGCAGAAAGTCGTCCATTGCCATATCGGCAATGTGCGGCAGACGCCATTGGAGTACACGCTGCTCGAAGAGGCTATCGGGCCTGGCTACACCTTCCGGCGTTTGCAGATGGTCTCCCAGTCATGGACACCCGCTCCGGTGGTAGCACCCCGCCGGTGGGAGCATGATGTCGAATTGCACAGGCCATTGGATGCCGTGCCTGGCAAGGCTTTGCTGGTGGTGAACAACGGCGTGCGCCACGGGCCGGCGCAAGCACCGGACTATACGCGCGAAGTGCTCCGCGAGCTGGCCCTTGAGACGCGTACCGCGGTGGTCATGATCAGCGACGTGCCCAACCAGTATGTGACCTTCGATGACGCCGAACAGCCGATGCGTGAGGACGATGCCGTGGCCCATACCTGGGCGCATTCGCTGCGAGGCGCTGCGCCGGAGCTGCCATTGCATGTGCCGATGGCCGCTGCGGCAAGCCGGGCGATGGATCTGGCCGAGCTGGAGTTGCGAAAGCAAGGGCTGACGGTCGAGCACTTCATCATCACGGGTGCCTCCAAGCGCGGTTGGAGTGCATGGCTGACCGCATTGGCTGATGAGCGGGTAATGGCCATCGTACCCAGTGTCATCGGCATCGCTGACACCTCGGAGATGCTCAGGGGCCTGCGCATGCGCTATGGCGGCCACTGGCCGCTGGCGCTGTGGCCATACCAGCAGGCCGGCGTGCTGCAGCAACTGGGTAGCCCCGCTTTCGACCGGCTGATGTCAATGATGGACCCCATGCAGTACCTGAACGAGCCAGGGCAGCGCCTGGCCATGCCCAAATACCTGATTTCTGCCAGCGGCGATGATTTTTTCGCCCCGGATCCTGTAACCGATTATCAGCAGCGCCTGCCCGGCCAGACCAGCCTCAGGGTATTGCCGAACTCAGACCATGGCGGAGTGCGCCAGGCGGTACTCAGCACCTTGGTGCCGGCAGTAACGCGCCTGCGCGATGGCGTGTCTCTGCCCAGTGTGCAGATGTCGGCAAACATGCAATCTGGAAATTTCGACGTCGACCTCTCCGAACCGCCGGTAGCGCTGAAGGTATGGACGGCAAGCAACCGTCGCGACCGCGACTTCCGCCATGCCTGTGGGGTGCGCTATCAGTCCGAGACGCTGGTTCCTGCGCAACACTTCACTTTGCAGCGCCTGCCACCGGCCGAGGGCTGGCAGGCACATTTTGTCGAGGCGAGGTTCGCAGACGGCTTCATTGCAACCAGCGCGGTGAATGTGTTGCCACGGACCTCTCCCGTCCATCCGCCAGCACAACAGGGAGGCGCGTGCAGAAGCTTCCCTGCTGACGCAAGGTGAAGAGCTGGCCTGCCTGCGTACAGCTACGCAGGCACGCGCCTAGCGCGTGGCCACCTTGGGTTTGTAGGCACAGTACCCCGGGCGCGGGCCAATCTTGGGATGGTTACGGCAAGTATCCGGACGCTTGTCGTAAATGGTGCACAGGCGGCTCTTGCGGTCCAGGTACAGGCAGTCGTCGTTGCTCATGCGGGTCAGGGTGAAGATTCCCGATTTCTGGTTGAAGCGTTCGATGATGCCTTCTTTCTGCAGGCGCTTGGCGATGTTCTTCGGCGGTTCGTCTTTTTCGAATTCGTCGACCACGCCGATACGGATCAGATCCTTGATCTTCACCTCCACTGGCAGGGTGCAGCAGGTCGAATGGCAGCCATGGCACATGTTGCTGGTGTAGCGCTGCCAGGTCTCCAGGCGGTCGACTTCGGCCGCGGCGATCAGGGTCGTTTTCATCGTTATGAGGGTGTATCACGGTCTTGGGGCGCGCGATCATACCGGAATTGTTCAATTTATGAACAACCTTTTGCCGGAATCGCAGAGTGGGCATGAAAACTGCGAACGGTAACTGTCACTCCCTGTCGAAGGGTCTAGGCTCAGAAGTCTCCCTCCGTTTTCGTCAACTTGCCCGAGGATGCCGCATGTCCCAGGAACCCAAAGCTCGTGACGCCGAGGTGGCCGAATTTCGCGCCGCTGTACTGGACAAGCTGACCTACGCGGTCGGCAAGGACCCGGAACATGCCTTCGACCACGACTGGTTCGAAGCCATCGCCCTGGCCGCGCGCGATCACATGGTCGATCACTGGATGGACCACACCCGGCAGGCTTATCGCCGTAGCCAGAAGCGGGTCTATTACCTTTCCCTCGAATTTCTCATCGGCCGCCTGTTGTATGACAGCCTCAGCAACCTGGGCCTGCTCGACATTGCCCGCGATGCGCTGGAAGGCCTGGATGTGGACCTGGAGCGGATCCGCCTGCTCGAGCCCGATGCAGCGTTGGGCAACGGCGGCCTGGGCCGCCTTGCGGCGTGCTTCATGGAGAGCATGTCGACCCTCGGTATTGCTGCCCACGGCTACGGTATCCGCTATGAGCATGGGCTGTTCCGCCAGGCCATGGTCGATGGCTGGCAGCAGGAACAGACCGAGAACTGGCTGGATTTCGGCAACCCTTGGGAATTCGAGCGCGCCGAGGTGATCTACCCGATCAGCTTTGGCGGCAGCGTCGAAACGGTGCATGACACCCACGGCAAGCAGCGCCAGGTGTGGTGGCCGGGCGAGACCGTGCGGGCGGTGGCCTATGACACGCCAGTGGTCGGTTGGCGCGGATCCAGCGTCAACACCCTGCGCCTGTGGCGTGCGCGGGCGCTGGAAGAGCTGCACCTGGAGCGCTTCAATGCCGGTGACCACCTTGGCGCGGTAGCCGAGGTGGCTAGGGCCGAAAGCATCTCGCGGGTACTTTACCCGGCCGACAGCACCGAGGCCGGCCAGGAGCTGCGGCTGCGCCAGGAGTACTTTTTCGTCTCGGCGTCGCTGCAGGACCTGCTGCGGCGTCACCTGAACATGCATGACAACCTGCTCAACCTGCCCGACGCGGCGGCCATCCAGCTCAACGACACCCACCCGTCGATCGCCGTGGCCGAGCTGATGCGCCTGCTGGTCGACCAGCATGAAATTCCCTGGGATACCGCCTGGGAGCTGACGGTGGGTACCCTGGCCTACACCAACCACACGTTGTTGCCCGAAGCCTTGGAAACCTGGCCGGTGGCGCTGATGGAGCGGATGCTGCCACGGCACATGCAGATCATCTACCTGATCAACGCTTACCATATCGATGCGCTACGGGCCAAAGGCCTGCATGACTTCGATGTGTTGCGGGCGGTGTCGCTGATCGAGGAAGACAATGGCCGTCGGGTGCGCATGGGCAACCTGGCATTTCTCGGCTCGCACAGCGTCAACGGGGTTTCGGCGCTGCACAGCAAACTGATGAAAAGCACGGTGTTCGCCGAGCTGCACAAACTCTACCCGCAACGGATCAACAACAAGACCAACGGCATCACCTTCCGCCGCTGGCTGTACCAGTCCAACCCGCAGCTCACGGCCATGCTGGTCGAGGCGCTGGGCCCTGAGCTGCTGGATGACCCTGAAGGGCGCCTGGCCGGCCTGGTGCCGTTCGCCGAAAAAGGCGCTTTCCGCAAGCAGTTCGCTGCCCAGCGCCTGCACAGCAAGCGTGCCCTGGCCAGCATCATCCAGGACCGCCTGGGCGTCACGGTGAATCCCGAGGCGCTGTTCGACGTGCAGGTCAAGCGCATCCACGAGTACAAGCGCCAGTTGCTCAACCTGCTGCACACCGTGGCGCTGTACCAGGCCATGCGCAACGACCCGGGTACCGACTGGGTGCCGCGGGTCAAGATCTTCGCCGGCAAGGCCGCAGCCAGCTATCACCAGGCCAAGCTGATCATCAAACTGGCCAACGACATTGCCCGGGTGGTGAACAACGACCCGACGGTACGTGGCCTGCTGAAGGTGGTGTTCCTGCCCAACTACAACGTCAGCCTGGCCGAATGCATCATTCCGGCGGCGGACCTTTCCGAGCAGATTTCAACCGCCGGCTACGAAGCGTCCGGTACCAGCAACATGAAGTTCGGCCTGAACGGCGCGCTCACCATCGGCACCCTGGATGGCGCCAATGTGGAAATGAGCGAGCAGGTCGGGGCCGACAACATGTTCATCTTCGGCCTCACTGCGCAGCAGGTGGAAGCGCGGCGGCGCGCCGGGGACTTCGGCGCCACTGCGGCGATTGCCGCGTCCAGCCGCCTGAACGATGTGCTGCAAGCCATTCGCAGCGGGGTGTTCTCGCCGGATGACCCATCGCGCTACACCGCGCTGATCGATGGGCTGGTGGCCTATGACCGCTTCCTGGTGTGTGCCGATTTCGACGCCTACTGGGATGCCCAGCGACGGGTCGAGGAGCTGTGGCACAAACCGCAGGAGTGGTGGCGCATGGCGGTGTTGAACACCGCGCGGATGGGCTGGTTCTCGTCGGACCGGACCATTCGCGAATATGCCAGCGAGATCTGGAAGGCTCTGGATTGATTCGAGCCTGGACTGGCCTGTTCGCGGGCATTGCCCGTGAACAGGCCCATGACCAGACCGTCGGCCTGGCGCACGCTGAACTACCGACCTATTGTGCCGTCTGAGAGCCGTGGCGAGTCTCATCACTCGCTAGCCTGCAACTCTCCCTGTAAACTGCGTGGGTTTTTATCCCGCCAATCCTTTCGGAGCCATACATGTCCCGCGTTACCCTGAGTCGCTATCTGATTGAGCAGACCCGCAGCAACAATACCCCTGCCGATCTGCGCTTCCTGATCGAGGTGGTGGCGCGTGCGTGCAAGGAAATCAGCCATCACGTGTCCAAAGGCGCCCTCGGTGGCGTACTGGGCAGCATGGGCACTGAAAACGTGCAGGGCGAAGTCCAGAAGAAGCTGGACGTGATTTCCAACGATATCCTGCTGGAGGCCAACGAGTGGGGTGGGCACCTGGCCGGCATGGCCTCCGAAGAAATGGACAATGCCTACCAGATCCCGGGCAAGTACCCGAAAGGTGCCTACCTGCTGGTCTTCGATCCGCTGGACGGCTCGTCCAACATCGACGTCAACGTGTCGGTCGGCACCATCTTCTCGGTACTGCGTTGCCCTAACGAGTACCTGAGCCAGAACGAGACCCTGAACGAAAAAGCCTTCCTGCAGCCAGGCACCCAGCAGGTCGCCGCCGGTTATGCCATCTACGGCCCGCAGACCATGCTGATCCTGACCCTGGGCAACGGCGTCAAGGGCTTCACCCTGGACCGCGAGCTGGGCAGCTTCGTCCTGACCCACGAGAACATCCGCGTGCCGGAAAGCACCGCCGAGTTCGCCATCAACATGTCCAACCAGCGCCACTGGGAAGCACCGATCCAGCGCTACGTGGGCGAACTGCTGGCAGGCGAGACCGGCCCGCTGAAAAAGAACTACAACATGCGCTGGATCGCCTCGATGGTGGCCGACGTGCACCGCATTCTCACCCGTGGCGGCCTGTTCATGTACCCACGTGACGCCCGCGAGCCGAGCAAGCCGGGCAAACTGCGCCTGATGTACGAAGCCAACCCGATGTCGTTCATCATCGAGCAGGCTGGCGGCGCTTCCACCAACGGTTACGATCGCATCCTCGACATCCAGCCAGAGAGCCTGCACCAGCGCGTGTCGGTGATTCTCGGCTCGAAGGAAGAGGTCGAGCGCGTCACCGCCTACCACAAGGAGTAAGTCATGCTCGCACCTTGGCAGCCGTTGCTGGAGTGGTGGTTCGGTTGGGGCACCAGTCCCCAGGCCGTGGCTGACGAGAAGAGCACGCTGTGGTTCGGCAAGCATCACGATGCCGAGGCCCATGCGCTGTTTGGCGAACTGGTCGAGCACGCCCTGGCCGGCGGGCTCGACGAGTGGCAACAGAGCCCGCAAGGCTGGCTGGGCCTGCTGATCCTGCTGGACCAGCTGCCGCGCATGATCTATCGCGACACGCCACGCGCCTTCGAGGGTGACCGGCGCGCTCAGGTAGTGGCCATGCAGGGCCTGCAGAAGGGCTGGGACTACCAGTTGCTGCCTATCCAGCGGGTGTTCGTGCTGCTGGTGCTTGAGCATGCCGAAGTGCTGGACTGGCAGAACCTGTGTGTCGAGCGCTACCAGATGCTGCTGCACGAGCAGCCAGAGGCCAACCGCCGGCTGTTCGAAGGCTTTCTCGACTATGCCGAACAGCATCGGCGGGTGATCGAGCGGTTCGGGCGCTTCCCGCACCGCAACCTGGTATTGGAACGGCCCAGTACCAGCGAAGAGATGGACTTTCTGCTGGAGCCCGGGTCGAGGTTCTGAGGCCACGGGGCGCACTGCGCAAGCCGTCATGACGCAAGGCCGCTTCTGCACAGAAGCGGCCTTTTTATTGCCCGTGCGACTAATGCTTTGTGATTAATCGCACATTAGTGGCCATCCGACCAATGGTGTAGGGGGAAAAGGGGGAGGGCAGGGAACCTGGGAGGGATTTTTCCGTCGAAGGTCACTGCAGGCCACTCGCCTGTATCCCCTGTCCAGGAGTGTCCTTCATGTCGTTGCGTTCCCTCGCCCTGTTGTCGCTGTGCGTCGTCCTGACTGCCTGCAGCAAGATCAATCAGGAAAACTATTCCAAGATCAAGGCCGGTATGAACAAGGCCGAGGTCGAGCAGTTGCTCGGCACGCCGACCGAATGTTCCGGCGCGCTGGGCATGAGCAGCTGCACCTGGGGGGACGAGAAGAGCTTCATTAGTGTGCAGTACGCGGCTGACAAGGTGCTGATGTATTCCGGGCAGGGCCTCAAATGAGGCGCCTGTACCTGCTGATGGGGGTATGCCTGGCGTTGCTGCTGGGTGGCTGTGCCGGCTCGGTGCATGACCCGCTGGCGCCGAAAACCGCAGGCAATGTCGACCTCAAGCGCTACCAGGGAAAATGGTACGAGCTGGCACGCCTGCCGATGCAATACCAGGACGGTTGTGAGCAATCCGAGGCGCACTACAACCTCAGGGTCGATGGCAGCCTGGGCGTGCTCAACCGTTGCCGCACCATGGGTGACGAATGGCTGCGTGCAGAAGGGCACGCGAATATTCAGGAGCCGGGCCACACCGACAAGTTGTGGGTCGAGTTCGACAACTGGTTCACCAAGCTGGTGCCAGGCGTGGCCAGGGGCGAGTACTGGATTCTGTACGTGGACGAGCGTTACCGCACCGCGGTGGTTGGCAGCCCCGACCGCAAGCACTTGTGGCTGCTGTCGCGGACACCGACACTGCCGGCCTGGGAGCGCGAGAACCTGATGTCCAGGGCGCGGCAACAGGGGTATGACACCAGCCGCTTGATCTGGCGCGCTTCGGACCAGCAGATCGTCAAGATGCATTGAATTTCCGGGGCTGCGAGGCGGCCCCGATTTACCGCTACCCCAACAGCTGGCGCAATACCCCGGCGAACGCCCGCCCGCTTTCCTCTTCCTGCGCATGGCGCCCCTGGCGCACTACCCACTGCCCGTTCACCATCACATCGCGCACCTGCCGGTCACCGCCAGCAAACAGCCAACGGTTGAGGATGGCGTCACCCTCGGCCACGGCGATGTAGGGGTCCTGCCCATCGAGCACCAGCCAGTCGGCACGCTTGCCCACTGCCAGCTCCCCGACCGCCTGCCCCAACGCCTGTGCGCCACCGGTCAGTGCGGCGTCATACAAGGTGCGCCCGACCATCGGCTGGTCGCCACGATACAGGCGGTTGCGCCGCTGGTCACGCAGCCGCTGGCCATATTCCAGCCAGCGCAGCTCCTCCACCACGCTGAGCGATACATGGCTGTCCGAGCCGATGCCCAGACGGCCGCCCTGGGCCAGGTAGTCCACCGCCGGGAAGATGCCGTCGCCCAGGTTGGCTTCCGTGGTCAGGCACAGACCCGCCACTGCGCCGCTGCGGGCCATGGCGGTGACTTCATCCGGCTCGGCATGGGTGGCATGTACCAGGCACCAGCGCGGGTCGACGTCCACATGCTGGTACAGCCACTGCAACGGGCGCTGGCCGCTCCAGGCCAGGCAGTCATCGACTTCCTTCTGCTGCTCGGCGATGTGGATATGTACCGGGCATTGCTGGTCGCTGGCTGCCAGTACCTCGATAATCTGCCCAGGTGTCACCGCCCGTAGCGAGTGGAAGCACAAACCCAGTTGCTGTGCCGGTTGCGCAGCCAGCAGCGGGGCCAGTTGCGCCTGCAACCGCAGGTACCTTTCGGTGCAGTTGATGAAGCGCCGTTGCCCGTCATTCGGCGCCTGGCCACCAAACCCGGCATGGCTGTACAGCACCGGCAGCAGGGTCAGGCCGATGCCGCTGTCGGCTGCGGCCGCGCTGATGCGGCGGGACAGCTCGGCCGGGTCGGCATAGGCCTGGCCGGCCTGGTCGTGGTGCACGTAATGGAACTCGGCCACCGAGGTGTAGCCAGCCTTGAGCATCTCGATGTACAGCTGGCGGGCGATGACCTGCAGTTGTTCCGGGCTGATCTGGCCGACCAGGCGGTACATCAGGTCGCGCCAGGTCCAGAAGCTGTCGTTGGGGTTGCCAGCCACCTCCGCCAGGCCCGCCATGGCCCGCTGGAAGGCATGCGAGTGCAGGTTGGGCATGCCTGGCAGCACAGGGCCGCCAAGGCGCTCTGCGCCTTCGCCACTGGCATCGGCTGCGATTACCGCCAGAGTGCCGTCTGCGGCTACCTCGAAACGGACATTGTGAGCCCAACCGCTGGGCAGGAGGGCACTTTCGGCGAAATAGGCGGGCATTGCGCTATCCTGTTATTGTTCAACTTGTATATACATATACAGCCGTTTGCCTGCCGGGTAAACTGCGGCAAGCTACCATCAATCTATTCGCACAAGGATCAAAGCCGTGCCGACACCTTCTGTTTCCGCGCTGGTGGCCCAAATGGGCGAGGGCCCGGCGCCACTGTACGCCCGGGTCAAGCAGATGATCGTCCAGCAGATCGAGAATGGCAGCTGGCCGCCGCACCACCGCGTGCCGTCCGAAAGCGAGCTGGTCAGCCAGCTGGGCTTCAGCCGCATGACCATCAACCGCGCATTGCGTGAGCTGACCGCCGAGGGGCTGTTGGTGCGCATGCAGGGGGTCGGCACCTTCGTCGCCGAGCCCAAGACTCGTTCGGCGCTGTTCGAAGTCAACAACATCGCTGACGAAATTGCCGCCCGTGGCCACCAGCATAGTTGCCAGCTGATCACCCTGGCCGAGGAGACCGCCGGCTCCGAGCGCGCCCTGGCCCTCGATATGCGCGAAGGCCAGCGGGTGTTCCATTCGTTGATCGTGCACTACGAAAACGGCGTCCCGGTGCAGATCGAAGACCGTTACGTCAATGCCCAGATCGCCCCGGACTACCTCAAGCAGGATTTCACCCTGCAGACGCCCTATGCCTACTTGTCCCAGGTAGCGCCGCTGACCGAGGGCGAGCACGTCGTCGAAGCCATCCTCGCCGAGCCTGATGAATGCAGGCTGCTGCAGATCGAGCAAGGTGAGCCGTGCCTGTTGATCCGCCGCCGCACCTGGTCCGGCCGCCAGCCTGTCACCGCGGCGCGGTTGATCCACCCCGGTTCCCGTCATCGCCTGGAAGGACGTTTCAGCAAATGAGCCAAATGCACTGGTTGCGTGCCAAAGACTACCCGCGCATGCCGTGGAAGAACGGTGGCGGCTTCACCGAGGAAATCACCCGCGATGCCGGTGACGGGCTCGAGGGCTTCGGCTGGCGCTTGTCGATAGCCGATATCGAGGCTTCTGGTGGGTTCTCTACCTTTGCCGGTTACCAGCGCATCATCACCGTGCTGCAAGGCGATGGCATGCGCCTTACGGTGGATGGCCAGCCCAGCCGGCCGCTGGTGCCCTTCGATGCCTACGCGTTCAGCGGTGAAAGCCAGGTGAGCTGCGCGCTGCTGGGTGGGGCGATTCGCGACTTCAACCTGATCTACGCACCCCTGCGTTACCGTGCGCGACTGCAGTGGTACCACGGCGGCAGCCGGCTGTTCAGTGCCGCTGGCACCGTGCTGGTTTTCAGTGGCCAGGCGCAATTGCAGGTGAGTATCGACGGCCAGCTGCAGCCGGCGCTGGGGCTGTATGACTGTTTGCAACTGAGCGGTAACGACCACCTGCTGGAAGTGGAAGTGCTCGGACGTTGCTGTGTGATCGAGCTGACTACGCTTTCGTAAAACCCGCCGGCCCTTCGCAACCCGGCGAAAGGGCCGCACCACCCCATCAGGGGTTACCCGGTAACGCCCCGAAAAGGTCTGGCCTGTTACCGAATGCCCCAAGTTGGCGCAATGCCCACGGGCCATTATCCCCCTCGCCAATCGCCTCGCCAGGTTTTTTCCATTTCCTGCAGCCCTTGCGCCATGCGGCCTGCAACGCCATGAGCCGGCCCGTGAAGCCGCCCGGCGAAGCAACTTGGCCGTTCAATTGCATATGCTTGTATGTACAAGTAAAGCCAAGTAGGCGAAAGTGGATAGGCCGTCCACTTCGCGCTGTACAGACCGCACCACTGGCCCGCCGATCGCGTCGGGTTTTGGATAGATCGCTCGAGGAGCACTTTTCGTGACTGACAACAAGCTGAACAAATTCCGTGACGTCGAGATCCGCGCCCCGCGTGGCAACAAGCTGACCGCCAAAAGCTGGCTGACCGAAGCGCCGCTGCGCATGTTGATGAACAACCTCGACCCGCAGGTTGCCGAAAACCCGAAAGAACTGGTGGTGTATGGCGGCATTGGCCGCGCCGCACGCAACTGGGCTTGCTACGACAAGATCGTCGAGAGCCTGACCCAGCTGAACGATGATGAAACCTTGCTGGTGCAGTCCGGCAAACCGGTCGGTGTGTTCAAGACCCACGCCAACGCCCCCCGCGTGCTGATCGCCAACTCCAACCTGGTACCGCACTGGGCCAACTGGGAGCATTTCAACGAGCTGGATGCCAAGGGCCTGGCCATGTACGGCCAGATGACCGCCGGCAGCTGGATCTACATCGGCAGCCAGGGCATCGTCCAGGGTACCTACGAAACCTTCGTCGAGGCTGGCCGCCAGCACTACGGGGGCAGCCTCAAAGGCAAGTGGGTGCTGACCGCGGGCCTGGGCGGCATGGGCGGCGCCCAGCCACTGGCAGCGACCCTGGCCGGCGCCTGCTCGCTGAACATCGAGTGCCAGCAGAGCCGAATCGATTTCCGCCTGCAGACCCGCTACGTGGACGAGCAGGCCCACGACCTTGACGACGCCCTGGCGCGCATTGCCAAGTACACCGCCGAAGGCAAGGCGATTTCCATCGCCCTGCACGGCAACGCCGCCGAGATCCTGCCGGAACTGGTCAAGCGCGGCGTACGCCCGGACATGGTCACCGACCAGACCAGCGCCCACGACCCGCTCAACGGCTACCTGCCGGCGGGTTGGACCTGGGAACAGTATCGCGACCGTGCGCAGACCGAGCCGGCCGCCGTGGTCAAGGCCGCCAAGCAGTCGATGGCCGTGCACGTGCAGGCCATGCTCGACTTCCAGAAGCAGGGCGTGCCGACCTTCGACTACGGCAACAACATCCGCCAGATGGCCAAGGAAGAGGGCGTCGCCAATGCCTTCGACTTCCCGGGGTTCGTCCCGGCGTACATCCGCCCGCTGTTCTGCCGCGGTATCGGCCCGTTCCGCTGGGCCGCGCTGTCCGGCGATGCCGAGGACATCTACAAGACCGACGCCAAGGTCAAGGAACTGATCCCGGACGACGCCCACTTGCACCGCTGGCTGGACATGGCCCGCGAGCGCATCAGCTTCCAGGGCCTGCCGGCCCGTATCTGCTGGGTTGGCCTGGGGCTGCGGGCCAAGCTGGGCCTGGCGTTCAACGAGATGGTGCGCAGTGGCGAGCTGTCGGCACCGATCGTGATCGGTCGCGACCACCTCGACTCGGGTTCGGTGTCCAGCCCCAACCGCGAGACCGAGGCCATGCAGGATGGTTCGGATGCCGTATCCGACTGGCCGTTGCTCAACGCGCTGCTGAACACTGCCAGCGGTGCCACCTGGGTTTCGCTGCACCATGGTGGCGGCGTGGGCATGGGCTTCTCCCAGCACTCTGGCATGGTCATCGTATGTGACGGCACCGACGCGGCGGCCGAGCGTATCGCCCGCGTGCTGACCAACGACCCGGCCACCGGGGTGATGCGTCACGCCGACGCGGGTTACCAGATCGCGATCGATTGCGCCAAAGAGCAGGGTCTGAACCTGCCGATGATCACTGGCTGATAGGCCATGGGGTGCTGCGGGCCGAGCCACGCAGCACCTTCATGGAGCCAGCTTTTTTCTTGCAAGGACTGCCGAATTCCACTTTCAAGTTTGGGAGCGTCACGCAATGAAAACCAACAAGACCTTGCTTGCTTCGCTGTTCGCCCTTGGCCTGCTCGGTGCTGCCGCTAGCAGCCAGGCCGCTGGCTGGTGCGAGTCTGGCAAGCCGGTGAAGTTCGCCGGATTGAACTGGGAAAGCGGCATGCTGCTGACCGACGTGATGCAATTCGTGCTGAAGAATGGCTACGGCTGTTCGACCGACAGCCTGCCCGGCAACTCCATCACCATGGAGAACGCCCTGGGCACCAATGACATCCAGGTATTCGCCGAAGAATGGGTTGGCCGCAGCGAGGTCTGGAACAAGGCCGAAGCCGCCGGCAAGGTGGTCGGTGTCGGCGCTCCGGTCGTGGGGGCGGAGGAGGGCTGGTACGTGCCGCGCTACGTGATCGAGGGCGACACCAAGCGCAACCTCGAAGCCAAGGCGCCAGACCTCAAGCGCGTGGCCGACCTGGCCAAGTATTCCAGCGTGTTCAAGGACCAGGAGGAGCCAAGCAAAGGCCGCTTCTACAACTGCCCGGCCGGTTGGACCTGTGAGCTGGACAACACCAGGTTGCTCAAGGAATACGGCCTGGAGAGCAGCTACACCAACTTCCGCCCCGGCACCGGCCCTGCGCTGGATGCCGCCGTGCTGTCGAGCTACAAGCGCGGCGAGCCGATCCTGTTCTACTACTGGACACCCACCCCGCTGATGGGCCAGGTCGACCTGGTCAAGCTGCAGGAAAAGGACGGCGTGGACAAGACCGTGTCGATCAAGGTCGGTCTGTCCAAAACCTTCCACGACGAGGCGCCGGAACTGGTCGAGGTGCTGCAGAAAGTCAACTTGCCAATCGACCTGCTGAACCAGAACCTGGCCCGCATGACCAAGGATCGGATCGAGTCGCCCGCGCTGGCCAAGGCGTTCCTCAAGGAACATCCTGAAGTCTGGCAGGCCTGGGTCAGCGAAGAGGCTGCCAAGAAGATCAACGCGGCGCTTTGAGCGTCCTCAGCTGATGAGTGGAACCTATGTTTCCTGACAACCTGACATTCTCCATCGCCGACTGGGTCAACGGCTGGGTCGACGCCCTGGTGACCAACTATGGAGATGTGTTCCGGCACATCTCCGACACCCTGCTGTGGGCGATCGTCAGCCTTGAAGGCATGCTGCGGGCGACCCCCTGGTGGCTGATGCTTGGCGTGGTGGCTGTCATCGCCTGGCACGCCACCCGGCGTGTCCTGCCGACCCTGGTGATCACCGGCCTGCTGTTCCTGGTGGGTGCCGTCGGCCTGTGGGACAAACTGATGCAGACGCTGGCGCTGATGTTGGTGGCCACGCTGATCTCGGTCCTGGTGGGCATCCCCCTGGGCATCCTGTCGGCGCGCAGCAACCGCCTGCGTGCAGTGCTGATGCCACTGCTGGACATCATGCAGACCATGCCCAGCTTCGTGTACCTGATCCCGGTGCTGATGCTGTTCGGCCTGGGCAAGGTGCCGGCGATCTTCGCCACGGTGATCTACGCTGCGCCACCGCTGATCCGCCTGACCGACCTGGGTATCCGCCAGGTCGACGGCGAAGTGATGGAAGCGATCAACGCCTTCGGCGCCAACCGTTGGCAGCAACTGTTCGGCGTGCAACTGCCGCTGGCGCTGCCGAGCATCATGGCCGGTATCAACCAGACCACCATGATGGCCCTGTCGATGGTGGTGATCGCCTCGATGATCGGTGCCCGTGGCCTGGGCGAGGACGTGCTGGTCGGTATCCAGACCCTCAACGTCGGCCGTGGCCTGGAAGCGGGCCTGGCCATCGTGATTCTCGCGGTGGTGATCGATCGCATTACCCAGGCCTATGGCCGGCCACGCCATGAGGTGAGCAAATGAGCATGCAGCCGATCAGCAAGATCGAAGTGAAAAACGTCTTCAAGATCTTCGGCGACCGTGCCGACGAGGCATTGCAGTTGATCCGCAACAACCACGGCAAGGACCAGGTGCTGGCGCAGACCGGTTGCGTGGTTGGCGTCAACGACCTGTCGTTGTCCATTGGCAGTGGCGAGATCTTCGTGATCATGGGCCTGTCCGGTTCGGGCAAGTCGACCCTGGTACGCCATTTCAACCGCCTGATCGACCCCACCAGCGGGCAGATCCTGGTCGATGGCGAGGACATCCTGCAGTACGACATGGACGCCCTGCGCGAATTTCGTCGGCGCAAGATCAGCATGGTGTTCCAGAGCTTCGGCCTGCTGCCGCACCGCAATGTGCTGGACAACGTCGCCTATGGCCTGAAGGTGCGCGGCGAGAGCAAGCAGCTGTGTGCCGAGCGCGCCCAGCAGTGGATCGAGACCGTCGGCCTGAAGGGCTACGAGAAGAAGTACCCGCACCAGCTGTCCGGCGGCATGCGCCAACGCGTCGGCCTGGCACGGGCGCTGGCGGCGGATACCGACATCATCCTCATGGACGAGGCGTTCAGCGCCCTCGACCCGCTGATCCGCGCAGAAATGCAGGACCAGCTGCTGGAGCTGCAGAAGACCCTGCACAAGACCATCGTGTTCATTACCCATGACCTGGACGAGGCCGTGCGCATCGGCAACCGCATCGCCATCCTCAAGGATGGCCGCCTGATCCAGGTCGGCACGCCGCACCAGATCCTTCACGACCCGGCCGACGAATATGTCGACCGCTTTGTCCAGCGCCGCGCGGTCGCGGTATGAGAGGCAGCATGTCGCAGCTCGATACGGTCACTCTCAGCGGCGCAGCACTGCGCTGGCAGGACATTGCCGCGGTCGCCCGCCAGGGGGCGCGCCTCGAGCTGGCCCCGCAGGTGTGGACGCGCATCGACAATGCCCAGGCCATCGTTCGCCATATCGTCGCCAGCGGTGAACGCGCCTATGGCGTGAACACCGGGCTGGGCGCGCTGTGCAATGTGTCGCTGCAGGGCGAGCAGCTCAGCCAGCTGTCGCGCAACACCTTGCTCAGCCACGCCTGTGGCGTCGGCGCGGCGCTGGCCGATGAACAGACCCGGGCGATCATCTGTGCTGCCATCTGCAACTACAGCCATGGCAAGTCCGGTATCCAGCGCAGTGTGGTCGAGGCATTGCTGGCATTGCTCAACCACGGCATCACGCCGCAGGTGCCGGCACAGGGCTCGGTAGGCTACCTGACCCACATGGCCCATGTCGGCGTGTGCCTGTTGGGCATCGGCAAGGCCAGCTACCGGGGGCAGATTGTCGATGCCGCCCAGGCCCTGGCCGCTGAAGGCCTGGCGCCGGTACAACTGGGTGCCAAGGACGGCCTGTGTCTGGTCAATGGCACGCCGTGCATGACCGGGCTGGCCTGCCTGGCCCTGGACGATGCCAGCCGGCTGGTGCAATGGGCCGACGTGATCGGAGCCATGAGCTTTGAAGCGCTGCGCGGTCAGATCGCCGCCTTCGACCCCGAGATCATTGCCCTCAAGCCACATCCCGGCATGCAGGCGGTGGGCGCGAACCTGCGGGCGTTGCTGGCCGACAGCGAAGTGATCGCCACCAGCCAAGGCATCCGTACCCAGGACGCCCTGAGCATCCGCTCGATCCCCCAGGTGCACGGCGCCGCCCGCGACCAGCTGGCGCATGTGCAGAAGCAGATCGAGGCCGAACTCAACGGCGCCAACGACAATCCGCTGCTGCTGGGCACGCCGGACGACTTCCGGGTGGTTTCCCAGGCCAACCCGCACGGCCAGTCGGTGGCCCTGGCAGCCGACCTGCTGGCGATTGCCATGGCCGAGATCGGTGCGATCGCCGAACGCCGCCTGGACCGCCTGGTCAACCCGCTGGTCAGCGGCCTGCCGGCGTTTCTGGTCAGCAACCCAGGGGTCAACTCAGGGATGATGATCGCCCAGTATGTGGCCGCCTCGCTGTGCGCGCAGAACCGCCAACTGGCGCAACCGGCAGTGCTCGACAACTACGTCACTTCCGGGCTGCAGGAAGACCACCTGAGCCTGGGTACCAATGCCGCGCTGAAACTGCACCAGGTGCTGGAGAACTGTTTCCAGATTTTGGCCATCGAGTACCTGCTGGCCGCCCAGGCATTCGAATTTTTCAACGGCCAGCGCTTCGGCGTTGGTACCCATGCCGCCTGGCGCCTGCTGCGTGAGCAGGTGCCGGCGTACTTGGAAGACCGCTGGCTGGCGCCGGACATCGCCCGCGCCGCCGCACTGCTGAAATCCTCGACCGCGCCGCAGCCTGTGCTGCCGGCCGCGCACTGAACAATAGAAAGGAGACTCTACGTGGAAGCCCTGAACCTCATTCCTGGCCAGCTGACCCTGGCCCAGCTGCGCCGTATCCACCAGGCGCCACTGCACTTGAGCCTGGATGCCAGCGCTGCGCCTGCCATCGACGCCAGTGTTGCCTGCGTCGAGCAGATCATTGCCGAAGACCGTACCGCCTATGGCATCAACACCGGTTTCGGCCTGCTGGCCTCGACCCGCATCGCCAGCCACGACCTGGAAAACCTGCAGCGCTCGCTGGTGCTGTCGCACGCTGCCGGTGTAGGCGCGCCGCTGGACGATGACCTGGTCCGGCTGATCATGGTGCTGAAGATCAACAGCCTCAGCCGTGGCTTCTCCGGCATCCGCCGCAAGGTCATCGATGCGCTGATTGCCCTGGTCAACGCCGAGGTCTACCCGCACATTCCGCTCAAGGGTTCGGTGGGCGCCTCCGGCGACCTCGCCCCGTTGGCGCACATGTCGCTGGTACTGCTCGGCGAAGGCAAGGCCCGCCACAAGGGCCAGTGGCTGCCGGCCAGCGAAGCCCTGGCAGTCGCCGGCCTCGAGCCGCTGACCCTGGCTGCCAAGGAGGGCCTGGCCCTGCTCAACGGTACCCAGGCTTCCACCGCCTATGCTCTGCGTGGCCTGTTCCAGGCCGAAGACCTGTATGCCGCGGCCATCGCCTGCGGCGGCCTGAGTGTCGAAGCGGCCCTGGGCTCGCGCTCGCCGTTCGATGCGCGTATCCACGAAGTGCGTGGCCAGCGTGGCCAGATCGATACCGCTGCCTGCTTCCGTGACCTGCTGGGCGATTCCAGCGAAGTCTCGCTGTCGCACAAGAACTGCGACAAGGTTCAGGACCCGTACTCGCTGCGCTGCCAGCCGCAGGTCATGGGTGCCTGCCTGACCCAGCTGCGCCAGGCCGCCGAAGTGCTGGGCATTGAGGCCAACGCCGTGTCGGACAACCCGCTGGTGTTCGCCGCCGAGGGTGACGTCATCTCCGGCGGTAACTTCCATGCCGAACCGGTGGCCATGGCCGCTGACAACATCGCCTTGGCGATCGCCGAAATCGGTTCGCTCAGCGAGCGTCGCATCTCGCTGATGATGGACAAGCATATGTCCCAACTGCCGCCGTTCCTGGTGGAAAACGGCGGGGTCAACTCCGGCTTCATGATCGCCCAGGTCACCGCTGCCGCCCTGGCCAGCGAGAACAAGGCCCTGTCTCACCCGCACAGTGTCGACAGCCTGCCGACCTCGGCCAACCAGGAAGACCACGTGTCGATGGCCCCGGCTGCCGGCAAGCGCCTATGGGAAATGGCCGAGAACACCCGTGGCGTGCTGGCCATCGAATGGCTGGGCGCTTGCCAGGGCCTGGACCTGCGCAAGGGCCTGAAGACCTCGGCCAAGCTGGAGCAGGCGCGCCAGGCGCTGCGCAGCGAAGTGCCGCACTACGACCGTGACCGTTTCTTCGCGCCCGATATCGAAAAGGCCGTGGAGCTGTTGGCCAAGGGCTGCCTGACCGGCCTGCTGCCGGCGGGTGTGCTGCCAAGCCTGTAATGCCCCAGGGGCTGCAACGCAGCCCCTTCGATCTCACGACCACAAAAACAACTCAAGGACGTGACATGCAACAAGCTCAAGCTCTCAAGCGCGGCCTGTCAGCCCGCCATATCCGTTTCATGGCCCTCGGTTCCGCCATCGGCACCGGCCTGTTCTACGGCTCCGCCTCGGCCATCCAGATGGCTGGCCCAGCCGTGCTGCTGGCCTACCTGATCGGTGGCGCTGCCGTGTTCATGGTCATGCGCGCGCTTGGTGAAATGGCCGTGCACAACCCTGTTGCCGGCTCGTTCGGCCACTACGCCAGCATCTACCTCGGCCCCATGGCCGGCTTCATCCTCGGCTGGACCTACGCCTTCGAGATGGTCATCGTCGCCATTGCCGACGTCACCGCCTTCGGTATCTACATGGGCTTCTGGTTCCCGGAGGTGGCCCGCTGGATCTGGGTGCTGGGCATCGTCTTCCTGATCGGTGGACTCAACTTGTGCAACGTCAGGGTGTTTGGCGAGATGGAGTTCTGGCTGTCGCTGCTCAAGGTCGGCGCCATCGTCGCGATGATCCTGGCCGGCATCGGCATCATGGCCTTCGGCTTCAGCCAGGCAGGCAACGGGCAGGCCGTGGGCATCAGCAACCTGTTCGAGCACGGCGGCTTCATGCCCAATGGCGTGGGTGGCCTGATCGCCTCCTTTGCCGTGGTGATGTTCGCCTTCGGCGGCATCGAGATCATCGGCGTTACCGCCGGCGAGGCCAAAGACCCGCAGCGCGTGATCCCCAAGGCAATCAATGCCGTGCCGCTGCGCATACTGCTGTTCTACGTGCTCACCCTGTTGGTGCTGATGTGCCTGTACCCGTGGCCACAGATCGGTAGCCAGGGCAGCCCGTTCGTGCAGATCTTCAGCAACCTGGGCATTGGTTCTGCCGCTGCCGTGCTGAACATCGTGGTGATTTCCGCCGCGATCTCAGCCATCAACAGCGACATCTTCGGCGCAGGCCGCATGATGTATGGCCTGGCCCAGCAAGGCCACGCCCCGCGCGGCTTCGGCAAGCTGTCGAAACATGGCGTGCCGTGGATGACCGTGGTGGTGATGGGCGCTGCACTGCTGGTCGGCGTGCTGCTCAACTACCTGATCCCGGAAAACGTGTTCCTGCTGATCGCCTCGATCGCGACCTTTGCCACCGTTTGGGTGTGGCTGATGATTCTGCTTACCCAGGTGGCGATGCGCCGCAGCATGAGCCGCGATCAGGTCGCCAAGCTGCAATTCCCGGTACCGTTCTGGCCTTACGGCCCGGCCATGGCCATTGCGTTCATGGTATTCATCTTTGGTGTGCTCGGTTACTTCCCCGATACCCAGGCGGCGTTGCTCGTCGGCGTGCTGTGGGTGGTGTTCCTGGTGGCATCCTACCTGCTGTGGTGCAAGCCGCGCGCAGGGCAGGGCCAGCCGGCAGTGGAGCCGGCCGAGCTGCACCGTTAGCAAAGGAGATTGTGCATGACAACCCTCTGGCAGCACTGCCATGTGGCAACCATGGCCGAGGGCCGCTACTCGGCCATCGAGGACGCGGCCATCGTCACCCGCGACGGGCTGATCGAATGGATCGGCCCACGCGCCGGGCTGGCGCCGGTCGAGGCTGAACGCACGGTGGACCTGGGCGGCGCCTGGGTCACCCCCGGGTTGATCGACTGCCACACCCACGCGGTGTTCGGCGGCAACCGCAGCGGCGAATTCGAGCAGCGCCTGCAGGGCGTGAGCTATGCCGAAATCGCCGCGCAGGGTGGTGGTATCGCCAGCACCGTGCGGGCGACCCGCGCGGCCAGCGAAGACGAGCTGTTCGCCAGTGCCCTTCAACGGGTCCGGGCGCTGATGCGCGATGGCGTGACCACTATCGAGATCAAGTCCGGCTACGGCCTGGACCTGGCCAACGAACGCAAGATGCTGCGCGTGGCCCGGCGCCTGGCCGATGAGCTGCCGCTGGCGGTGCGTAGTACCTGCCTGGCGGCGCACGCCCTGCCGCCAGAGTACGCCGGTCGGGCCGACGACTACATCGCCCACATCTGTGAGGAAATGCTGCCGGCCCTGGCCGCCGAAGGCCTGGTCGATGCGGTGGACGCCTTCTGCGAGCACCTGGCGTTCTCCCCGGCCCAGGTCGAGCGGCTGTTCATCAAGGCGCGCGAGCTGGGCCTGCCGGTCAAGCTGCACGCCGAACAGCTGTCGTCGTTGCATGGTTCCAGCCTGGCAGCGCGCTACCAGGCGCTATCGGCCGACCATCTGGAGTTCATGACCGAGGAAGATGCCATCGCCATGGCCCAGGCCGGCACGGTCGCCGTGTTGCTGCCGGGCGCGTTCTACTTCCTGCGCGAAACCCAGTTGCCGCCAATGGACGCGCTGCGCCGCCACGGGGTGAAGATTGCCCTGGCCAGTGACCTCAACCCCGGCACATCGCCAGGGCTGTCGCTGCGGCTGATGCTGAACATGGGCTGCACTTGCTTCCGCATGACCCCGGAAGAAGCCCTGGCCGGCGTCACCGTGCACGCCGCCACAGCGCTGGGCCTGGGCGACAGCCACGGTTCGCTGGAAGCGGGCAAGGTGGCCGATTTCGTCGCCTGGCAAATCGAACGCCCTGCCGACCTGGCCTACTGGCTGGGCGGCGACTTGCCCAAGCGCGTGGTGCGCATGGGCCAGGAAATTTCAATTGAGTGAGGCACGATGGACAAGGTACTGAGTTTTCATCAAGGTCGCTTGCCGCTGTTGATCAGCATGCCGCATGCCGGGCTCAGGTTGACCCCTGCCGTTGAGCAGGGCTTGGTCGAGTCGGCACGCAGCTTGCCTGACACCGACTGGCACATTCCGCAGCTGTATGATTTTGCGCGCGAGATGGGCGCCAGCGTAGTGGCCGCAGAGTATTCGCGCTTTGTCATCGACCTGAACCGGCCGGACGACGACAAGCCGCTGTATGCCGGTGCCACTACCGGGCTTTACCCGGCCACGTTGTTCGATGGCGAACCACTGTTCAAAGCGGGGTTGACGCCATCGGCGCAGGAGCGGGCGACCTACCTTGAACAGATCTGGCGCCCATACCACGCTACGGTTCGTACCGAGTTGGCGCGCCTGCGCGAGTCGTTCGGCTACGCATTGCTGTGGGACGCGCATTCGATCCGCTCACAGATCCCCCACCTGTTTGACGGTCAGCTTCCAGACTTCAACCTCGGCACGTTCAATGGTGCCAGCTGCGATCCGGCCTTGGCCGAGCGCCTGGTGGCGGTGTGCGCCGAGGCCTCCGGCTATAGCCACGTGCTCAATGGCCGTTTCAAAGGCGGCCATATCACTCGTCATTACGGCCATCCGACCGGCCACGTCCATGCGGTACAGCTGGAGCTGGCGCAGCGTGCCTACATGGAGGAAGTGGAACCGTTTGCTTACCGGGAAGACCTGGCGCGGCCCACACAGCTGGTGCTTGGCAAACTGCTGCAGGCCATGTTGGCTTGGGGGCAGGCGCACTACGGCAAATAGCCAATGGTGCCCCTTTGGGGCACCACCGTGTATCAGTCCTGGCCGAAGAACGGGCGAGTAAGGTCCTGGAGCAGCTCTTTCTCTTCCTGATCCTTGTCGTCCTGTAGCCCCTGTTGCAGAGCCAGCTCTTGCTGCAGTGGCAGGTCGAGTGCGCTCAGTTCCTGGACGCGTTCGCCGAAACGCTCGACAATCCTGGCAAAGCGCTCGGCATGCTCGATGCGAAGGCGTTCGGTCCAATTTTGGTTGGTCATCAGGTACTGCATGAACGCGTCGCTGCTTTCCCGTCCGCGTACCTGCTCCAGGACGCTGTCCAGTTCACCTTTCGCCAACTGGGCCGCACTGCGAAAGCGCATGCGGTCGGCAATCGGCAAGTCCAGTTCGGAGGCCAGGTCACGACGGTACGCCAGGCGTACGGAAACGTGGTCGCCCGGCGCGGTGCGCTGGCTGGCCAGCACCTCCAGCTGCCCCATGCGGTACAGCTGGCGCAGGCGCCGGAACAGCGCTTGCAAGGTATCACCGGCATCGGTCAGCACGCGGTTGTTCATGATGTAGAGTTCGATGTTGTTGAACGCCTGCAGCGCGCCGTCGTGGCAGGTTTGCGCACCGGTCACCGGGTCAGGTAACGCTTCAGCAGCCATCACGCTCATGGTCGGGCGCATCTCGTCGTGGGTTGCGGCAATGACTAGCATCATCCGCACGCGCTCGCAGAATGCGGCTTGTGAAAGTGGATCGACATAGGGCGCGGCGTTGCGCAAACGTCCGGCGAGGCGCAACAGGTTCGCACCGTCATCCAGCCGTTGCAGGGTTTCCCAGCAGTCTCGCAGGGCCTCATTTTGCGCTTCGTTGCCCAGCGCCCACAGTTCAACCCTGGGTGTATCGTCACCGGCAAGCGGAAAGTGGGGGTGATCCAGGAGCGAGCCTTCACTCGATGTGTCGGTGAGCAGCAGGTTGTCGGTGTCCAGGGCAAAAGTAAAGCTGTGCTGGCTTTCCGAATAAGCACGCAAGCGCAGGACGGTATCGAGAGCCAGCGGGTTGTCGAACAGTGCGATCGATGAGATCGGCATCGGGTTTTCCAGATTGTGCAGCACGGAATCAGGCAATTGCGAGATGTTGTTGCTGCTCAGGTCCAGCAATTCCAGTGGCAGCAATCTTTCGCACCAGGCTGGCCAGGTTTGCAGGCCCATGTTGCTCAGGCTCAGCGAGGTCAGGCTGGTTACGAGGGACGTAGGCACGTCGGTAATCACACCCATGCGGTTACCGGACAGGTCCAGCAAGGTGAGATTGCGCAGGCGGCCAAACGCCTCGAGCATGGCTTGGTCGATCTCCAGCCCCATGTTGCGAAACTCCAGGACATTCAAGCGTGGCAGTCGGGCGAGCGCCGAGACCAGCGTCTGTGTGGCGTCCACATGGCCGTCAATGATCAGGCGAGTGATATTGGGGAAGCGGCCTAGCAGCTCATCGAGCTGTTCGGTGGAGCCGCTTGCTCCGCTGAGCGTCAATGCGTTCACGCGCTCGAGGAAGAATGCTGGTAGGCGCCGGGGGAAGTTTGCCAACGATACGTCTGCCAGATGCAGACGCAGATAGCGCAAGCCGCGCTCCTGGTTTTCCCAGAACTGGTTGATGGCATTGGCGATGCGCTGGCGATCTTCGACAATGGCCGGGGTCAGTTGCGTACTTGAACTCGAGGCTTGCGCCCAGCCGTCAATCGCCTCGCGTAACTGTTGCCGCTCATTGCGGATTCGCTCCAGCCTTTCGCTGACTTCAGGCGAGCGGTCGACATTGATGTGCGAATCATGGCGGCTTTCGTTCAACAACAGCCGCTGAAGATGGTCGCCGTTGATATCATTACCCTCCAGCGAGATTACCGTGTGGCTGAGAGCGCTGTCCGGATTGTTGAGCAAGAAGGCAGGCAGGGACCTGAGGTTGTTGTTGCGCAGGGAAACGTGGCCGATCCGCCCCAAGGTTTCGCTTCCGAGGCCGATAGGCCATTGGTTGAGTTGCATGTCATCAAGACCCAGGTTGTCCAATGACAGCGCATCGAGGCTCGGGCGGTCGTTCTGGGCAAACCGGTTGCCACTCAGATCAAGGTAGCGGAGCTCGGGTAGCCCGGCTAGCTCAGTCAGTTGCCTTGCATTGATCGGGATGTTCTGGTTGGTCAAGGTCAGGGCTCGCAGGCCCGGCAGGCACTGAGCGATCGGGCCGATGCTGTAAAGGAACGGAGATGGCGTCGCCCGCTGATTGTAATCGCGGGTGATCTCCAGTTCTTCGAGGTTGTGCAACTGAGCCAGCAGGCGCTGCAATAGACGCTCGTGCTGGGCCCAGCCTGCGCTGCTACCTGAGCGCAGGTCGTCCAGACGTAGCCTGCGTACACGGGCGGTAAAATGCTCGGGCAGGTTCATCGGGATATCCGCCAGGGATACCTGGCTGAAGACGAGCTGCGCGGAATGTTGGGGGCCTTCTTCCAGTGCGCTGTCGTACCAGTGCTGCATGATGGTATCGCGCACGTTCTGGTGCTCCAGCATTGCCTGGTCCGAGCCCGGGGATATACCTTCGTACCAATCATCCAGCCTGCTTTGCAATTCCTGACGCTGTTCCAGCAACTCTTGCAATCGCTCTAGAACCTGCGCCTGGGTTCGGCCACGGCTGGCAACGATCATCAGGATATGTTCAGCCGAACGGCGGGTGTGTGCAGGTAAACCGGTTGCTGCCACCGCATCGAGCAAGGTCTGCCGGCTGAAAGCAGGCGCCGACGGCTGGCCACCGCTCAAGGGGTAGCCGATGCGGCCGTCGGCCAGGCGCATGGGGGAGCGGTAACCAGGCCTGACCGGCCGCATGCCCAGCACCTCGCGCAACGACTCACGAGACAGGGGGCTTTGCTGCAGCAACCGGCGTAGCTCTTCGGCATCCCTGACACCTACCTGTTGCATGGCTTCAGGCAAGGCCTGGAATAGCGCAGTGTAAAGATTGGCCAGGGGCGTCATTGACTCCGCATGGGTGAGGTAGCCTGCATTGATGCAGGAGATGGTACTGCTCGAAAGCGCGTCGGCCGGGCCGATAACCGCGCTCTGAAATGGCCAGAAACGTTGTTGGCGGAGTTCCAGGCGAACACTCGTTGGCCAGCCGGGAAGCTGATGCAAGGAGTGCATGATCAATCGGTCGCTGTCCCAGGTTTGCACGCAGTCCAGGTACAGCCCTTCGTAGGCTCGGGTGAGACGTATTTGCTGCTGATACACGCGGATTTCTTCGGCCATGCGCAGCGGCACCTTGCCCGCATGGAGCATTTGCTGCTCGCTGGTACTGGCGTTGCGCACCAGTTCGTTGGCAATGGCGGTCGGTAGCTTTGGGTAGAACCAGCGGATCGCCTCGGCGCCCGGGGCCTTGGCTAGCGGAAGACGATCATAGCGCCTGTTGAAGGTGGTGGGCCAAAGGCTGTGGTCTGGCAGTTGTCGAGTGACTTTGTCCAGCTTGAAGCGCTGCAACGTGTCCTCCAGCAAAGCCGGCAGCCGCTGGTTTTCGACCAGAACGCGGCGCAGCACGTCTTCGTGGATACCACTGATTTCAATGATCTGTTGCAGTGTCGGTTCGTCGAAATCCGCGCTCAGGTGGCCGATTCGGCGCAGCAAAGTGGTACCTGTCCACGTGGCGGGGCGCTCTGTCACATGCACCCAGGCCCCGGCGCCGTTGTGCCGTACCGGTGGCGAGTATCGGCGCGGACCACCCGGATGTTGCAAGCGGTATTCACCCGTGGTGGCTATCTGTTCGACGATGTAGCGGTCGCCGTGAGTCTCCAGCCAAAGCTTGCCTTGGTGTTGGCGAAGGCCGAGTGAGTTCGCCTCCAGGTTTTCAGGAAGCACCTCGTTACATCGATAGGGAGCAAGGTCCGGTTTCCACAAGCGTACCTGACCGTCAGGCATTTCCACGTCTTCCAATTCCTCGATGAAGGAAGGGGTCTCGACGGGAACAGGTAATACGCCGGGTTCCTCTACCAACGGGGTTTCCACCTCGGCACCTGGCTGACCCTTTGCACCTTTGATTGCCTTGGCCGCCGCACTCAGGGCAGCCATGACCGCCACATTTTCAATGACATCGACCAAGTACCGGTAGGCTGTGTCGCGCTCATCGTTCTCCCACGCTTCGATACCTTCGTACACTTCGTAGGCTAACTGGGCCACGCACAGGGTGAGCATCGCCTCACCTAGCCCCGGTACAAAGAAACCGGCAATGTTCAGGGCCATCAACAAGCGGCCGGCTATCATCTCCCGGTGAGCCAGGGCCGTGCGCCGATCCACGATCTCGGTAGGGGTGGCGTGGAATAGCACATCCTTCTCGTGGCGTTCGGCTTTCTGGAAGGCCATCACACCCTGGAAAGCATAGGTAAACGACCGAGCGACGGGGTACAGGGCCGCATGTGGATCAGCCACGGGTTCGTTCAGGCCGCGGATGCTCCAGTCTAAGGGGGTCAAACGCTCCCTGAGGCGCATGCTTACCGAGGCTTTGTCCCGTTCGCCGATGTGCTGGTCAAGGTAATGGATATTGTCGTTAAGCCTGGCGCTGAACTCGGCCTGCAGCGCATCCCAGGTAGCGAACTCCTTGAGCGGCGAGATATTGTCCCCCGGCGTGTAGAGGCCCACTGGTCCTGGCCCGGACGCATTCAGCTGCATGACGACGATTCCGGTTAGTTCGGTCTCCCAGAGGTTGAGCAAGCCGAACGTGACGGGGGAGTTCGTCGAAGGCGGCTGGTCGGCGGGCATGGACAACGCGGCGCTGTAGAACGCTGGGCTGATGTCACCCTTGAGTCGGGCAAAGTGCAGCGATTGCCTGAAAGCTGAAACTTCTGCATTGCCAAGGGTCTGGTAAACGCGCAGCGCTGCTTGGTCGGCGCTGAGTGCTGACGTGGCAGCCGGATAATAAATGGCATGCACCAATTCATGGTACTTGCCGCCGATATCCAGGGTGCGGCACAAGTCGGCGAATGCTTCGGCGGTGATACTTACCGTATTGGTGATCGGTACTGTGCCCATGAACTGGCGGTGATCGAGGATCACTGACCTGTTCAACAAGGCGCCTGGCGCATCCATGCCACGCTCTGCAGCGGACGCCTGGTCGAAGTTGTGCAGCGCGCATTGCAGCAGGGAACGGGTGGCTCTCTTGACCGCCTGGCGGCCATCGAGTGCGCCTTTGGTGTCGATCATTCGGGCATCGACGAGGTAGGTGTTGCGTACATCCAGGTCGAGCCCGAAGCGCTGCTTGATGGCTTTTGTCAGCATTTCGCTGGCATAGGTTTCCAGGTCTGGTAAGTGCTCGAACAGCTTCTGCACGTTTGCGTGATGTTCGCGGTGTCGGGCATGTTCTTCCTGCCAGGCCTTGGCGACGTCCGGTTGCCGCTGGATGGCTGCCGGCAGCCAGGCGGGGGCCTGCTGCCAGTTACGCATGGCGCGGTGGGTTTCCGGCGGGGCAAGCTTGAGCCAGGCGGGGATCTTGCTTTCGATGGTGGCGTAGTGCACGCCAGGCTGAGAAATCGCTGGGTTTGGCATATCGGCGGTCTCGCTTGATAGGGCAAGGGACTATCACCGGGTGGCCTGGCCCGTGTGGGGTAGATATGTCTGCCGCTGCACAGCGGACGTATCAGCGAGGACGGTGCTGAAAGCGCAATTCAGGTTTATGATGGCCCACGGCCGAATAATCCTCACACGGAGTGCGCAATGCAGACCCTGTACCCGCAGATCAAACCCTACGCCCGGCACGATCTGGCCGTGGAAGCGCCGCATGTGCTGTATGTCGACGAAAGCGGCTCGCCAGAAGGTCTGCCGGTGGTGTTCATCCACGGCGGCCCGGGGGCCGGCTGCGACGCTCAGAGCCGCTGCTACTTCGACCCTACGCTGTACCGCATCATCACCTTTGACCAGCGCGGCTGTGGCCGCTCCACGCCGCACGCGAGCCTGGAGAACAACACTACCTGGCACCTGGTCGAGGACCTGGAGCGTATCCGCGAGCACCTCGGGATAGACAAATGGGTGCTGTTCGGCGGTTCGTGGGGATCTACCCTGGCCCTGGCCTACGCCCAGACGCACCCCGAGCGGGTGCACGGCCTGATCCTGCGCGGTATCTTCCTGTGCCGGCCGCAGGAAATTCACTGGTTCTACCAGGAGGGCGCCAGCCGGCTGTTCCCCGACTACTGGCAGGACTATATCGCGCCAATCCCGCCGGAAGAGCGCGGCGACCTGGTTGCGGCCTTCCACAAGCGCCTGACCGGCAACGACCAGATCGCCCAGATGCACGCCGCCAAGGCCTGGTCCACCTGGGAAGGCCGCACTGCCACCCTGCGCCCCAATCCGCTCGTGGTCGACCGGTTCTCCGAGCCGCAACGCGCCTTGTCGATCGCCCGCATCGAATGCCACTACTTCATGAACAACGCGTTCCTCGAGCCGGACCAGCTGATCCGCGACCTGCCGAAGATCGCCCACCTGCCGGCGGTGATCGTGCACGGTCGCTACGACGTTATCTGCCCGCTGGACAACGCCTGGGCGCTGCACCAGGCCTGGCCGAACAGTGAGCTGAAGGTGATCCGCGATGCCGGACACGCGGCTTCCGAGCCCGGCATCACCGATGCCTTGGTGCGCGCCGCCGATCAGATGGCCCGGCGCTTGCTCGACCTGCCCCTGGAAGAAGCATGAGGGGGCTGCTGCAGCGCGTGCGTGGCGCACGGGTCGAGGTGGCCGGGGAAATCGTCGGAGCCATCGACCAGGGGTTGCTGGTGCTGGTGGCGGTCGAACCCGGGGATACGCCGGAGCATGCCGACAAGCTCTTGCACAAGCTGTTGAACTACCGGGTATTCAGCGATGAGCAGGGCAAGATGAACCTGTCGCTGAAAGATGTTGGCGGCGGGCTGTTGCTGGTTTCCCAGTTCACCCTGGCGGCGGATACCCGCAATGGTATGCGCCCAAGCTTTTCAACGGCGGCGCCTCCGGCCCTTGGCGCCGAGTTGTTCGACTATCTTTTGCAGCAGGCCAAGGCCCGGCATGGCGATGTGGCGAGCGGGCAATTCGGCGCAGACATGCAGGTACATCTGGTCAATGATGGCCCCGTAACATTTATGTTACAAATATGAGGTCGAAAAACCCCCTGTTCACAGGAAAACAAGGGGTTTTGTACGATAAATAGTTGTTCCAGCCTGATGCGTTGTAACGCGACCTGCTGGATAATCGCGCGCTGCATGGACCTGCGTTCGCAGGTTCGTTTCACTCTGACTCGAGCATTGTCTGGATCCGTTTGGGGAATCATTACGCCCTCACGGGGTCCGAACAGTGCTCGCCAACCCGGCATTTGTCGCTGGCCGTTGGTTTCATGATCTGTTTTCGGCGAGGGTTGCTCGTGATTGTTAGTCCCCAAAAAGCATCAAGAATCCCCGGTGTTCGGTTACGCAAGGCCTTGATGGCCGGCGTGGCAGTGGTCGGCCTGATGAGCGCGGGCCAGCTGTGGGCATTCAATCTTGACGATGTTGCAGCCAAGGCAAAGGATCTGGCCGGCCAGAAGTATGAAGCACCGAAAAGCAACCTGCCGGCGGTGTTCCGCGACATGAAGTTCGCGGACTACCAGAAGATCCACTTCCTGCAGGAAAAGGCCGAATGGGCCAAGGACAAGACTCCGTTCAAACTGTCGTTCTATCACCAGGGCATGCATTTCGACACGCCGGTGAAGATCAACCAGGTCACCGCCACCAAGGTCGAGGAAATCAAGTACGACCCGAGCCGCTTCGAGTTCGGTGACGTGCCGCACGACCCGGAAACCACCAAGAACCTGGGTTACGCCGGTTTCCGCGTGCTGTACCCGATCAACAAGGCTGACAAGCAGGACGAGATCATGACCCTGCTTGGCGCCAGCTATTTCCGTGTGGTCGGCAAGGGCCACGTGTACGGCCTCTCGGCCCGTGGCCTGGCCATCGACACGGCGCTGCCGTCGGGCGAGGAGTTCCCGCGCTTCACCGAGTTCTGGGTCGAGAAGCCCAAGCCGGCCGACAAGCACCTGGTGATCTACGCACTGCTGGACTCGCCACGTTCCACTGGCGCCTACAAGCTGACCCTGCGTCCGGGCAACGACACCGTAGTCGACGTACAGTCCCGCGTGTTCCTGCGTGACCACGTCAGCCGCCTGGGCATCGCCCCGTTGACCAGCATGTACCTGTTCGGCCCTAACCAGCCGTCCAAGATCCTCAACTATCGCCCGGCCCTGCATGACTCCGAAGGCCTGTCGATCCATGCGGGTAACGGCGAGTGGCTGTGGCGCCCGCTGAACAACCCGAAACACCTGGCCGTGAGCAACTTCAGCGTCGAGAACCCGCGCGGGTTCGGCCTGATGCAGCGCCAGCGCGCTTTCAGTGACTACGAAGACCTCGACGACAACTACCAGAAGCGCCCGAGCGCCTGGATCGAGCCGAAGGGTGACTGGGGCAAGGGTACTGTCGACCTGGTCGAAATCCCAACCGCCGACGAAACCAACGACAACATCGTGGCGTTCTGGAGCCCGGAGAAGCTGCCTGAGCCAGGCAAGCCGATCGAGTACGCCTACCGCCTGCACTGGACCATCGACGAGCCGAAGTTCCAGGCGCCTGAGCTGGGCTGGGTCAAGCAGACCCTGCGCTCGACCGGTGACGTCAAGCAATCCAACCTGATCCGCCAGCCTGACGGCAGCGTGGCCTTCCTGGTCGACTTCGCCGGCCCGACGCTGGCGGCCTTGCCGGAAGACACCGCGGTGCGCAGCCAGATCAGCGTCGGCGACAACGCCGAGGTGGTCGAGAACAACTTGCGCTATAACCCAGAGACCAAGGGCTGGCGCCTGACCCTGCGGCTGAAGGTCAAGGAAGCCAACAAATCGACCGAAATGCGTGCCGCGCTGGTGCGTGACGTGCCGGTCGAAACCGCCAAGCCTGCCGCGGATGCCAAGCAGGACAAGGCTGCAACCAAGCATGCCAAGGCCGATAAAGCCGCCAAGGCCGAACAACCTGCCGCCGATGCGGCACCCACCAACGGGACCCCGGCCACCACCGAGAAGGTGCTGACCGAGACCTGGAGCTATCAGTTGCCTGCCGATGAGTAACTCAAGCGCAAGGCCGGAATCGCTGCGCGAATACCTGGCCCACCTACCACTGAGCGATGAGCAACGGGCGGAACTCGCCAGCTGCACGTCCTTCAGTGAGCTGCACCAACGCCTGGCGGCCAACCCGGCCGCCAGCTCTGCCGAGGCCGTGCAGGCCTCGGTGGGCCCGCGCCTGACCGTAGGCAGCGCCGCCGAGCTGGAAGACGCCGAAATGCTCGGCGTCGACGGCAGCGGCCGGCTGTGCCTGAAGATCGCCCCGCCGATCAAGCGCACCAAGGTCGTGCCCGAGCCATGGCGCACCAACATCCTGATCCGCATGTGGCGACGCATGACCGGCCGTGCCAACGCGCCACAGCCGCCCAAGCGCGAGCTGCCGCCGGCACGCTGGCGCACGGTCGGCTCGATCCGCCGTTACATCCTGCTGGCGCTGATGATCGGCCAGACCATCGTCGCCGGCTGGTACATGAAGGGCATCTTGCCGTACCAGGGCTGGTCGTTCGTGGACTTCGACGAAGTTGTCAACCAGCCGCTGTGGGACACCGTGGTACAGGTGTGGCCGTACGCCTTGCAGACCTCCATCCTGGTACTTTTCGGCATCCTGTTCTGCTGGGTGTCGGCAGGTTTCTGGACCGCACTGATGGGCTTCCTCGAGTTGCTCACCGGGCGCGACAAATACAAGATCTCGGGGAGCAGCGCCGGTAATGAGCCGATCGCGCCCGAGGCGCGTACCGCGCTGGTGATGCCGATCTGCAACGAAGACGTCCCGCGGGTGTTCGCCGGCCTGCGCGCAACGTTCGAGTCGGTAGCCGCCAGCGGCAACCTCGACCGCTTCGATTTCTTCGTGCTCAGCGACACCAACGACACCGACATCGCCGTGGCCGAGCAACAGGCCTGGCTGGACGTGTGCCGCGAAACCAAAGGCTTCGGCCGCATCTTCTACCGTCGCCGCCGGCGCCGGGTGAAGCGCAAGAGCGGCAACCTCGACGACTTCTGCCGTCGTTGGGGTGGCGAGTACAAGTACATGGTCGTGCTCGACGCCGACAGCGTCATGAGCGGCGAGTGCCTGAGCAGCCTGGTGCGCCTGATGGAGGCCAACCCGGACGCCGGTATCATCCAGACCGGGCCGAAGGCCTCGGGCATGGACACCCTGTATGCGCGCCTGCAGCAGTTCGCCACCCGCGTGTACGGCCCGCTGTTCACCGCTGGCCTGCACTTCTGGCAGCTGGGCGAGTCGCACTACTGGGGCCATAACGCGATCATCCGCATGAAGCCGTTCATCGAGCACTGCGCCCTGGCGCCGTTGCCAGGCAAGGGCGCGTTCGCCGGGGCGATCCTGTCCCACGACTTCGTCGAGGCCGCACTGATGCGCCGCGCCGGCTGGGGCGTGTGGATCGCCTACGACCTGCCGGGCAGCTATGAGGAGTTGCCGCCCAACCTGCTCGACGAGCTCAAGCGCGACCGCCGCTGGTGCCATGGCAACCTGATGAACTTCCGCCTGTTCCTGGTCAAGGGCATGCACCCGGTGCACCGCGCGGTGTTCCTGACCGGGGTGATGTCGTACCTGTCGGCGCCGTTGTGGTTCCTGTTCCTGGTGCTGTCGACCGCGCTGCTGGCGACCAACACGTTGATGGAGCCGCAGTACTTCATCGAGCCGTACCAGCTCTACCCGCTGTGGCCGCAGTGGCACCCGGAGAAGGCCGTGGCGCTGTTCTCCACCACCATCGTACTGTTGTTCCTGCCCAAGCTGCTCAGCGTCATCCTGATCTGGGCCAAGGGCGCGACCGAGTTCGGTGGGCGGATCAAGGTCACCCTGTCGATGCTGATGGAGATGTTGTTCTCCATGTTGCTGGCGCCAGTGCGCATGATCTTCCACACCCGCTTCGTGCTGGCCGCGTTCCTCGGCTGGGCAGCGACCTGGAACTCGCCGCAGCGTGACGACGACTCCACGCCCTGGAGCGAAGCCGTACGCCGGCATGGTCCGCAGACCCTGCTGGGTATCGCCTGGGCGGCGCTGGTGGCCTGGTTGAACCCGAGCTTCCTGTGGTGGCTGGCGCCGATCGTCGGTTCGCTGGTGCTGTCGATCCCGGTTTCGGTGATTTCCAGCCGCACCCGCCTGGGCCTGGCGGCCAAGGACGAGAAGCTGTTCCTCATCCCTGAGGAATACGCCACTCCGCAGGAGCTGCTGGCCACCGACCAGTACACCCACGAAAACCGCTGGCATGCCCTGCATGATGGCTTCGTGCGCGCTGTGGTCGACCCGCGGCAGAACGCCCTGGCCTGCGCCATGGCCACGGCCCGTCACGGCCAGGCGGCACCGATCGAGGCGCTGCGTGCCGAGCGTGTGGCCAAGGCGATGGAGGTCGGGCCGAAGGGGCTGGACCTCAACACCCGCCTGGCCCTGCTCAGCGACCCGGTGGCGCTGAGCCGCCTGCACGAACAGGTGTGGGCGGAGCACAATGCGGCGTGGATCGATGTGTGGCGTGCGTCGATAAAGAACGACCCGCATTCGCCGCTGTTGCCGCTGCATCCGGAGAACGAAGGCCAGCCGGCACTCGTCGGCGCCTGATCGGCCTCTTCGCGGGCACGCCCGCTCCCACAGGTACTGCACAGCCTTTGAGGCATGCGCTGTACCTGTAGGAGCGGGCGTGCCCGCGAAGCTTTTAGGCCCTTGCCTCGATTTTGGCCAACAAAGTCCCCCCCAGCTCTAGGTCCCCAGGCCGCCATGCGTTAGCATCCCTCTCCGATATGCCGCATCGGCCAGTACGGCCGTGCCAACAATAAGATTCGCTACTTTTCTTGCTAGGGGACCTGGTGATGATCAAGAAATACCTTTCGCGACTGCTGGTCGGTGTCACCGCCCTGGTCGCGGTGACTGCGGCCCAGGCGGGGGCCATCGATGACGCGGTCAAGCGCGGCACCCTGCGGGTGGGCATGGACCCGACCTACATGCCGTTCCAGATGACCAACAAGCGTGGCGAGATCATTGGCTTCGAGGTCGACATCCTCAAAGCCATGGCCAAGTCCATGGGCGTCAAGTTCGAGCCGGTTTCCACCGCCTATGACGGCATCATCCCGGCCCTGCTGACCGACAAGTTCGACATGATCGGCAGCGGCATGACCCTGACCCAGGAACGCAACCTGCGCCTGAACTTCAGCGAACCCTTCATCGTGGTCGGCCAGACCCTGCTGATCCGCAAGGAGCTGGCGGGCGAGATCAAGTCGTACAAGGACCTGAACAACGAAAAGTACCGGCTGACTTCCAAGCTGGGTACCACCGGTGAAATGGTCGCCAAGAAACTGATCGGCAAAGCCAAGTACCATGGCTACGACAACGAGCAGGAAGCGGTAATGGACGTGGTCAACGGCAAGGCTGATGCCTTCGTCTACGACGCGCCTTACAACGTCGTGGCAGTGGAGAAAGCCGGTGCTGGCAAGCTGCTGTTCCTCGAAGAACCCTTCACCTACGAGCCGCTGGCCTTCGGCCTGAAGAAAGGTGACTACGACAGCATCAACTTCATCAACAACTTCCTGCACCAGATCAAGCATGACGGGACCTACGATCGTATTCACGACAAGTGGTTCAAGAACAAGGACTGGCTGAAGGAAATGGAGTAAGGCCCAGGCCACAAGCCCGGCTTTATGACCCCGACGCGCAGGCAAACCCTGCGCGTTCGCATTTACGGAAGTACCCCCACGTGATCAAACACAAGAAAGCCCAGTGGCCCTGGCATGGGCTGACCGCCCTGGTCCTGGTGGGCCTGGCGTTCAGCCTGTACCTGGCCACCTCGATGATTTCCTACGAGTGGCGCTGGAACCGCGTCCCGCAGTACTTCGCCTACAAGGCCGAGGAAGCACAGCGCGCCGCCGGTTACGGTACCGTGCAGGAAATCGTCATCTCAGGTGACAGCGCTCGCGTCACGCTGAAGGACGAGAACGGTGACGAGCAGGTGCTCGACGTGGCCAAGGACAGCCTGCAACTGGCCCGTGGCGATGATGTCGCCGAAGGTGACCAGGTCGGCGTTACCCGCCACTGGGCCGCCGGCCCACTGGCCTGGGGCCTGTGGACCACGCTGTGGATTTCGGTGGTGTCCGGTGCCCTGGGCCTGGTCATCGGCCTGTTTGCCGGCCTCTGCCGCCTGTCCAGCAACCCGACCCTGCGTGACTTGTCGACGGTATACGTCGAACTGGTGCGCGGTACCCCGCTGCTGGTGCAGATCTTCATCTTCTATTTCTTCATCGGTACGGTGCTTAACCTGTCCCGCGAGTTTGCCGGGGTCGCCGCGCTGGCGCTGTTCACCGGCGCCTACGTGGCGGAAATCGTGCGTGCCGGCGTGCAGTCCATCGCCAAGGGCCAGAACGAAGCCGCCCGCTCGCTGGGCCTGAACGCGGGCCAGTCGATGCGTCATGTGATCCTGCCGCAGGCGTTCAAGCGTGTGCTGCCGCCTCTGGCCGGGCAGTTCATCAGCCTGGTCAAGGACACCTCGCTGGTGTCGGTGATCGCCATCACCGAACTGACCAAGAGCGGCCGCGAGGCCATCACCACCTCGTTCTCGACTTTCGAGATCTGGTTCTGCGTGGCAGGCCTGTACCTGCTGATCAACCTGCCGCTGTCGCACCTGGCCAGCCGGCTCGAGCGGAGGCTTGCGCAAAGTGATTGAAGTCCGTGACCTGCTGAAAGTCTTCGACACCCGCGGCCACGTGGTACGCGCTGTGGATAACGTCACCACCCAGGTCGCCAAGGGTGAAGTGGTGGTGGTGCTCGGCCCGTCGGGTTCGGGCAAGTCGACCTTCCTGCGCTGCCTCAACGGCCTGGAGCATTTCGACGAAGGCCATGTGGCCATCGATGGCCTGCAACTGGCCGACCCGAAGACCGACATCAACGCCTACCGCCGCGAAGTCGGCATGGTGTTCCAGCACTTCAACCTGTTTCCGCACATGACCGTGCTGGAAAACCTGTGCCTGGCGCAGAAAGTGGTGCGCAAGCGCAACAAGGCCGAGCGCGAGGCCAAGGCCCGGGCGCTGCTGGAGAAGGTCGGCATCGCACAGAAGGCCAACGAATACCCGTCGCGCCTGTCCGGCGGCCAGCAGCAGCGGGTGGCGATTGCCCGCGCCCTGGCCATGGACCCGAAAGTGATGCTGTTCGACGAGCCGACTTCGGCGCTGGACCCGGAAATGGTCGGCGAGGTGCTGGACGTGATGAAGACCCTCGCCCAGGAAGGCATGACCATGGTCTGCGTGACCCACGAGATGGGCTTTGCCCGCGAAGTGGCGGACCGCGTGCTGTTCTTCGACCATGGCAAGTTGCTGGAGGACTCGGCGCCAGCGGCATTCTTCGCTGCGCCGAAGGACCCGCGCGCGCAGGCTTTCCTGCGTCAGGTGCTGTAATCACTGGGGGCGCTTTGCGCCCCTTTCGCGACAAAAGGCCGCTCCTATAGAGGTACGCGATCTCCTGTAGGAGCGACCTTGCGTCGCGAAAGGGCTGCAAGGCAGCCCCGGCAATCTCAAATGCGGAACCGCCTCACCATCCCGCGCAGCTGTTGCCCCAACTGCTCCAGCTCCCCGCTCGAAGCTGCCGTCTGCTCGCTGGCCGCGCTGGTCTGATCCGACACGTCCCGCACATTCAGCACACTACGGTTGATCTGTTCGGCGACCACGCTCTGTTCTTCGCTGGCCGTGGCGATCTGCTGGTTCATGCCCTGGATGCTCGACACCGTGTCGGTAATCTGGCCCAACGCATGCCCGGCCCTGCGGCTCAGTTCCACGCTTTGCTCGGTCAGGCTCTTGCTGTTGTCCAGCAGCCGGGTTACTTCATCGGTACCGCTGTGCAAGCTGTCGATCAGTTGGCCGATTTCTTCTGTCGCTGTCGAAGTGCGCTGGGCCAGGCCACGGACTTCGTCGGCCACCACGGCAAAGCCGCGCCCGGCTTCACCGGCCCGTGCCGCCTCGATCGCTGCGTTCAGGGCCAGCAGGTTGGTCTGTTCGGACACCGACTTGATCACATCGAGGATGCTGCCGATGCGCTGGCTTTCGCCGGCCAGGTGCTGCATGGCCGCCAGGCAATGGTCCATCTGCCCGGCCAGCTGCTCGATGCGGCCGATAGCCTCGGCCACCACCTGGTCGCCCATCTGCGCCTGCTGGTCGGCATTGGTCGCGGCCAGCGAGGCCTGCTCGGCGTTCTGCGCGACTTCCTGCACCGTGGCGCTCATCTGGTGCATGGCGGTGGCCACCTGGTCGGTTTCCTCGCGCTGCTGGTTGATGCGCAGCTTGGTATCCTCGCTGCTGGTGGCCAGCTCCGATGCAGCCTGTGACAGTTGGCCAACACCCTGGTCGATGCCGCCAATCAGCTCGCGCAGGCTCAAGGTCATGTCGCGCATGCGGCCTTGCAGCTGGCCCATCTCGTCACGGCGTTGCACGGCTTCGACCTGGCTCAGGTCGCCTTTGGCAATGCGCGCAGCCACGCCCAGCGTCTGGCGCAGGGGTTGGGTAATCTGCAAGGTGATCAGCCAGCTGGCCAGCACCCCCACCACCAGCGCCAGCAGTGCCACGCTGGTCAGCAGCGAGCGGGCGGCCAGGGCTTCGCTGTCGCGTTGCTCGATCTTGCGCTTGCCCAGTTCAAGGCTTGCGGCACGCAGTTCGTCGCCCATTGTTTCCAGGTTGTTCTGTAGCTGCTCGACGCGCACGGCAGCGCGGCGGTACTGCTCCAGGCTGGCGCGGTACCTGGCCAGTTCGGCCGCCGGCTGTTCGGTCAGGGCGCCGGGCAAGCCTAGCGGGGCAAGGCCTTTGAGCAATTGTTCAAGGCTGCTGTCAGCGGCAGCCAGGGCGCTGTTTCCGACCTTGGTGAAGTCGTCGACAGGGGAAAAGGTGTAAGCCGGCACCAGGCTCTGCTGGTTGGCAGCGTCGATATGCCGGCTTACCGTGTCCATCAGGCCGAGTACGCCCCTTTGCTGGCTGTCGGCGCCCATCCTCAGCAAGGCCTGGGTCTGCAGTTCGTCAATCGCGTCGTTGAGTTTCTGCTCCTGGGCCTGCATGGCCTGACGCAGGGCGGTACGGGCGGCGACGCTGCGTTGCAGTTCGCTGAAATCCTCACGCAGGCGCTGCAACAAGGCCAGTTTTTCGCTGAGTATCTGCCGGGATTCGTCGACGTTGCTGCGTTGCAGCAGGGTGGTCAGCCTGTTGTTCAGCTGGTCGAGGATGGTGCTGATCTGTGCTTTGCTGGTGTCATCGCTGAGGACACGGTAGGTGATGCGTTCCGCGCGCAGGTCCTTGGTCAGGTCGTTGATCAGGCCTATTTCGCTGAGTTGCTGCGAGCGCACGATGGCGCCATCCAGTGCGCGCCAGCCACTGATCGTGGTTGCCAAGGTAAGCAGCAACACCACGGCGAAGCCGAGGGCGAGCTTGGCACGCACACTGATGTTGCCGAGCTTGCGGTTGAGGTAGCCGAGCATGGTGAGTCTCCGTGCAATTGGGGAGCGGATGCGGGCGCAGTGCCGGCATCACACCTGCCAATCGGCAGCGGAGTTGTAGGACTTGACCTGAAAATCAGGTAGGAAATTTCACCTTAACAGGTGGGAATGGTCTGCCTGTGCTGGCACCCTCGTGGGTAAACCCACTTCCACAGGTACAGCACAGGCTATCCATTCACCCGATCAGAGTTTGAACCGCCTCACCAACCCCTGCAGGTGGGTACCCAGCCGCGCCAGCTCCACGCTTGAGCTGGCCGTCTCTTCACTGGCTGCCGAGGTCTGGTCGGAAATGTCCCGCACGTTCATCACGCTGCGGTTGATCTCCTCGGCCACTGCAGTCTGCTGTTCCGCGGCCGTGGCGATCTGCTGGTTCATCGCCTGGATCGACGACACGGTCCGGGTAATGGTCTCGAGTGAACAGCCGGCGCGGCGGGTCAGTTCGACGCTGCTATCGGTCAATTGGCGGCTACTGTCCATCACGCTGGCCACACGCTGGGTGCCGCTCTGCAGGCCGGCGATCAGCTCTTCGATTTCCTCGGTGGATTGCTGCGTTCGCTGGGCCAGGCTGCGCACCTCGTCGGCAACCACGGCAAAGCCACGCCCGGCCTCACCGGCACGGGCGGCCTCGATTGCCGCGTTGAGGGCCAGCAAGTTGGTCTGCTGGGCCACCGACTTGATCACATCGAGCACGCTGCCGATCTTGTCGCTCTCGGCCTTGAGCTGGTTCATGGCCTCGCTGGAATTGACCACTTCGCCCGCCAGGCGCTCGATCTGCGCCACCGCTTCGCCCACCACGCGGTCGCCTTCGCGGGCCTGCTGGTCGGCTACCAGCGCGGCTTCCGAGGCCTGCTCGGCATTGCGGGCCACTTCGTGCACGGTCGCGGTCATCTGGTTCATGGCCGTCGCCACCTGGTCGGTTTCGACCTTCTGGTTGTTGACCCCGGCACTGGTCTGCTCGGTCACCGCCGACAGCTCCTCGGCGGCGCTGGCGATCTGCGTGACGCCATCGCCGATGCCGCCGATCAGTTCGCGCAGGCCCTGGGTCATGCGCTGCATGCTGGCCTGCAACTGGCCGAGTTCGTCGCGGCGTTGCACCTGGGGCTGCTGGGTCAGGTCGCCGCTGGCCACCTGTTCGGCGGCGCGCAGGGTCTGGCGCAGCGGGATGATGATCTGCCGGGAGATAGTCCAGGCTGCCAGCAGGCCCAGGACCAGGGCCAGCGCGGTGGCCAGGGCGAGCAGGCTCTTGGCCTGGGCGGCGCCGGCATCGCGTACCTCGGTCTGCGAAGCGGTCATCGCCTGGCTGGTCTGCAGCAGCACCGTGCCGTGTGCGACCATGTTTTGCAGGGCCTGCTCGGTGGCGGCCTGGGCATCGCCAAACTGGGTAACCGCGTCGCGGTAGCCGGCCATGGCGGTGGCGGCATCGTCGAGGCTGGCGGCATGTTCTGCAGGTACCTTGGCCGGCAGCGCACGCAGCTCGGCAAGGGCCTGGTCAATGGCTTTCAACGCTGTTTGCTGGAACTCAGCGTTGCCGCTGTAGGTGTAGCCGCGCACCTGGAAGCGCGCCTGTTGCAGCAATGCGCTTACTTCCACTGCGTGCTGATACTGGTTGATATCGCCACCTTGTTGCAGCGCACGTTGCACTTTGCCGACCAGTTCCGTTGCCTTGTCGGCGGTGTCGCCAAGCACACTGCGGCTGGCCTCGCGGCGCTGGCCGGCCTGTTTCAGCTCGCTGAACGCCTGCTGGTAGCCGCGCACGGCCTCACGTTGTTGCTCCAGCCGCTGACGGTCGGCAGGTTGCTCGATCTGCGTGAGCATCAGTTGTACCTGGCGGTCGAGATTGGCCAAGGCTTTTTCCAGCTCTGCCACCGACGCGTCGTCGCGCTGGCGTTGGTATTGCTGGCGGGCGATGCGCAGTTCCTGGGTATATTGCTGGATGAGCGAAATGTTACCCAGCTTGTCGCCACGTTTGACGATGCTGTCCATGCCATACCAGCCAGTCAGGGTAATGGCCAGGGTCAATAGCAGCACGAGGCCGAATCCCAGCCCTAGTTTGCGACTGACGCTCACGTTGCCCATCGATTGGGCGATCCATTGATACATGCGAAACTCCCTGGCCGGTTTGGCAGCACGATATCTGTTGTTGTTGCCAAGGCCATCGGCGCGGGAAAGGGAAACTTTATGGGTAAAAGTTGACTTGTGCGTCAGAATATTCGTGCGAGCAGCGCTGTCACCGCGGTCTCTACCCGCAGGATGCGCTCACCCAGTTGCACCGGCGCCAGGCCGGCCTTGCCCAACAGCTCCACTTCGTAGGGGATCCAGCCGCCCTCCGGGCCGATGGCCAGGGTCACGGCTTGCTCCACGGCACGTGGGCAGGCGGGGTAGGGGCCGGGGTGGCCGACCAGGCCCAGGGTGCCAGAGGCGATGGATGGCAGGCGATCTTCGACGAACGGTTTGAAGCGTTTTTCGATGATCACCTCGGGCAGCACGGTGTCACGTGCCTGTTCCAGGCCGAGGATCAGGTTCTCGCGAACACTGTCGGGGTGCAGGAAAGGGGTTTGCCAGAAGCTTTTCTCAACCTTGTAGCTGTTCACCAGGATCAGCCGCGGTACGCCCAGGGTGGCTACGGTCTGGAACAGCCGACGCAGCATTTTCGGGCGAGGAACGGCCAGCACCAGGGTCAACGGCAGTTTGGCCGGTGGCTGCTGGTCGAAGACGACTTCCAGTTCGGCCTCGTGGGTTTCCAGGCGCAATACCGTGGCCTTGCCCATCAGGCCGTTGATACGGCCAACGCGCAGATTGTCGCCCACCGTCACGCGGTGGATCTCCTGCATGTGGGTGAAGCGCCGGTCAGCAAGAACGACGCGGTCGGCCGCGACGAAGTCGGCCTCTTCAAGAAGCAACAGGTTCACGGTTGGGTCGCTGGCGGCTGGTCGTTGTGGTCATTGGCGGCGTTGTCGTCGGCTTCGCTGCGCTTGCGGATCAGGCTGCCGCACAGCACGCCGATCTCGAACAGCAGCCACATGGGTACGGCCAGCAGGGTCTGGGAGAAGATGTCCGGCGGGGTGAGAACCATGCCGACCACGAAGCAGCCGATGATCACGTAGGGGCGGATCTTCTTCAGGTATTTCACGTCGACCACGCCGATCCACACCAGCAGTACCACCGCCACCGGGATCTCGAACGCCACGCCGAAGGCGAAGAACAGCGTCATCACGAAGTCCAGGTAACTGGCGATGTCGGTCATCATCGACACGCCTTCCGGCGTGGCACTGGCGAAGAAGCCGAAGATCAGCGGGAACACTAGAAAATAGGCGAAGGCCATGCCGGCGTAGAACAACAGGATGCTCGACACCAGCAGCGGGATGGCGATGCGCTTTTCATGACGGTACAGCCCGGGTGCGATGAAGCCCCAGATCTGCTGCAGGATGAACGGGATCGCCAGGAACAGCGAGACGATCATGGTCAGCTTGAACGGTGTCAGGAACGGCGAGGCCACGTCGGTGGCGATCATCGTCGCATTCGCTGGCAAGTGCTCGCGCAGCGGCGCCGAGACCAGCGTGTAGATCTGCTGGGCGAAGGAGAACAGCCCGGCAAAAATGAGGAAAATGACGGCAACGCAGCGCAACAGGCGCGTGCGCAGTTCGGTCAGGTGCGATACCAGCGGCATCGGCTGGTCGTGTTCCGGGTTCTCGCTCATGGGGCTCGCGGCGGTTGGGGCGGTTCGGAAGGTGTGGCCGGGGCGGCAGCTGTCTCGACTGGCCGGGCTTCAAGCCCCGCAGGGGGCTGCACGACGGCAGAGGTGACCGGCGGCTGTGCCGGTGGGGTCATCGGGTTGAGGATGCGTCTGGCTTCCTCTTCCATCTGCAGGATGTGCTCGTTGTGCAGCTGGCGACGGATTTCGTCGGCACCGATTTCGCGCTCCACTTCCATCTTGATGCTGTTGAAGCTGCGCTTGAGCCGACCGATCCACAGGCCCGCCGTGCGTGCGGCACCGGGCAGGCGCTCGGGGCCGAGCACCAGCAGGGCGACCAGGCCGACGAGCAGCAGCTCGCTGAAACTGATGCCGAACATGGGTCAGTCTTTCCGCTGCGGCTCTTGGACCGGCTGGGCCTGGCCTTCGATGGTATGGCCCTGGTTCGGCTGGGCAGTGTTCTGCACCGGTGGTACGGGCTGGGCTGGCGGCGGAGTCTGCTCGGCCGGCTTGTTCTCTTCGTCACTCATGGCCTTGCGGAAGCCTTTGATCGACTCGCCCAGGTCGCTGCCGAAGTTCTTCAGCTTCTTGGTGCCGAACACCAGGACCACGACGACCAGCAGGACGATCCAGTGTTTCCAGTCAAAGATACCCATTTCGTACTCCTGAAAAATGTGTGTACAGCAAATCGATCCGGCAACACGGTCCCTGTGGGAGCGGGCAATACCGGCGTAGCCGGTGCCATGCACCGCGTCGCATTCTTCGCGGGCACGCCCGCTCCCACAGGCGCCCGTCAGGCAGTAGGCGTTCGTGCGGCCTTCTCATCGTGCCCGGACAGGCCGAAACGGCGCTCCAGCTCATCGAGTACGGCTTGCGGATGCTGGCCCAGCGCGCTGAGCATTACCAGGCTATGAAACCACAGGTCGGCGGTTTCATAGATGACATCGCTGTAATCCTTGCTGAGCGCAGCATCCTTGGCGGCAATGATCGTCTCGACCGATTCTTCGCCGAGCTTTTCCAGAATCTTGTTCAGGCCCTTGTGGTACAGGCTGGCCACGTAGGAGCTGTCGGGCGCCGCTTGCTTGCGTTCTTCAAGCACGTCGGCCAGGCGATTGAGGGTGTCGCTCATGTCAGTGTCCTGCGCTGTAGATGGCATCCGGGTCCTTCAGGACCGGGTCGACGGTTATCCACCGGCCGTCTTCGAAAACGCGGTAGAAGCAGCTTTCACGGCCGGTATGGCAGGCGATATGGCCCAGTTGCTCGACCATCAGGATGATCACGTCGGCATCGCAGTCCAGGCGCATTTCATGCAGCTTCTGCACATGCCCGGACTCCTCGCCCTTGCGCCACAGCTTGCCACGCGAACGCGACCAGTAGATGGCACGCTGTTCGGTGGCGGTCAGGGCCAGCGATTCGCGGTTCATCCAGGCCATCATCAGCACGCGTCCGGTCTTGTGGTCCTGGGCGATCGCCGGTACCAGGCCCTCGCTGTTCCACTTGATCTCGTCCAGCCAGTCTTTCATCGTCGACTCCAAAGCGGGCCCGCTCCTGTGCCGGGCCCTTTGCGCTAGTGTGCCAGCCATGCGCGCGGCTGGCTATTGGCGCACGATCAGGTAAAGGCCCGCGGCCAGCATCAGCCAGGCCGGCCAGGCGCTTGGGGCGGCCAGGCTGGCAGCCTCGACGGCCCCGGCGGCCAGCACCGCACCGCCACCCAGCAGGCCGGCACCGAGCAGGCGCAGCGGCCAGCGGTCGCCCTGGCGGCGACGTTCGGGCAGTTGCGGATCGTGCAGGTGCGGTTGTGACAGGCGTTCGAGCACATCACGGGCCATGTCGGCCAGGTGCGGCAGCTGTTCGACCTGGCTGTGGATGTTGCCAAGCACGGCTTTCGGGCTCATGCGCTCACGCATCCACCGTTCCAGGAACGGCTTGGCGGTGCTCCACAAGTCCAGGTCGGGGTACAACTGGCGGCCCAGGCCTTCGATGTTGAGCAGGGTTTTCTGCAGCAGTACCAGCTGCGGCTGCACTTCCATGTTGAAGCGCCGGGCAGTCTGGAACAGGCGCATCAGCACCTGGCCGAAGGAAATATCCTTTAACGGTTTTTCGAAGATCGGTTCGCACACGGTGCGGATCGCCGCTTCGAATTCATTGACCTTGGTGTGCGCCGGTACCCAGCCCGAGTCGATGTGCAACTGCGCGACGCGGCGGTAGTCACGCTTGAAGAAGGCGATCAGGTTGCGCGCCAGGTAGTCCTGGTCCTCGTCCGTCAGGCTGCCGACGATGCCGCAGTCGATGGCAATGTACTGTGGGCTCCAGGGCCGCACCGTGCTGACGAAGATGTTGCCGGGGTGCATGTCGGCGTGGAAGAAGCTGTCGCGGAACACCTGGGTGAAGAACACCTCCACCCCGCGCTCGGCCAGCATCTTCATGTCGGTGCGCTGATCGGCGAGGGTCGCCATGTCGGTTACCGGGACGCCGTAGATGCGTTCCATCACCAGGACTTTCGGCCGGCACCAGTCCCAGTACACCTGCGGCACATACATCAGCTCGGAGCCTTCGAAATTACGTCGTAGCTGGCTGGCGTTGGCTGCTTCGCGCAACAGGTCGAGTTCGTCGTAGATGGTCTTTTCGTAATCGCCGACGATTTCCACCGGATGCAGCCGGCGGGCATCGGCAGAGGCACGCTCGGCGCCTTTGGCGATCAGGAACAGCCAGGCAATATCCGCAGCGATTACCGGCTTGAGGCCCGGCCGGACCACCTTGACCACCACCTCTTCGCCGCTTTTAAGGCGGGCTGCATGTACCTGGGCTACCGAAGCGGAGGCCAGTGGCTCGACGTCGAAGCGGCTGAACACTTCGCCCACCTTGGCACCGAGCTGTTCCTCGATCAGCGCCACGGCGTGTTGCGGGTCGAATGGCGGTACGCGGTCCTGCAGCAACATCAGCTCGTCGGCGATGTCGGTTGGCAGCAGGTCACGCCGGGTCGACAGCAACTGGCCGAACTTGATGAAGATCGGCCCCAGGTCCTGCAGCGCCAGGCGCAGGCGTGCGCCACGGCTGAGTTCGGACGGCTTGCGTGGCAGCCAACGCCACGGCATCAGCAGCCGCAGGCTCATCAGCCACCAAGGCAGCGGGTAGTCGAACAGCAGGTCATCCAGCCGGTACCGGATGACTACGCGCTGGATGCGGAAAAGACGGCGGACGGCGAGCAGCTTCATGCGTTATCGCTGGTATCAAGGGATCGGGAGAGGCGCTTGATGCGCGCCTCGAGGCGTTCGGTATCAAGCTTGAGGGCGTCGAGTTCGCTGAAGGCGGCTTCGGCTTCGCGTCTGCCGACCAGGGTGCGGGACTCTTCGGCCAGGTACTCGGAAAGGTTCTGGCTGAAGCGCGCCAGGCCCTGGCGGGTCCAGCGCGCACGCAGGCGGATGTGCCCGGCCAGCATGGCCGTGGCGACCGGGCCGAGCCAGCGCTGCAACTCGTGTTCCCAGTCCAGTTCCAGGTCCTGCAGCACGCCGAACAGGTCGAGCAGCACGGCACTGTCGCCATGCAGCTCGACCTGCGGGCTGTGCAGCACCGCAGTCTTGTCCCTGGCCAGCGCCAGCTGCGCCAGGCTGCCGGCCGGGGCGCGCAGGCTGCAGTCGACCTCGCCTTCCCAGTGGGTGGCCAGCATCAGGCCCTCTTCATCGGGCAGGATGAATACCTGCAGGGCCGGTTGGCGGCAGTCGATCTCGATGACCTTGCCTTCCAGCGCGGCCAGCCGCGGCAGGGCCGTGCTGTCCATGCGCAGGACGCGGTTCAGGCCATGTTCGACGCTGGCGAACAGCCCGGCCAGCAGCATCAGGGCTTGATTCCCCGGTGTACGGCGACAATGCCGCTGGTCATGTTGTGGTAGGTGACGCGGTCGAAACCGGCGTCGACCATCATGGCCTTGAGGGTTTCCTGGTCGGGGTGCATGCGGATCGACTCGGCGAGGTAGCGGTAGCTGTCCGCGTCGTTGGTGATCAGCTTGCCGGCCAGGGGCATGAAGGCGAACGAGTAGGCATCGTAGGCCTTGGACATCAGCTTGTTGGTCGGCTTGGAGAACTCCAGCACCAGCAGGCGGCCGCCCGGCTTGAGCACACGCAGCATCGAGCGGATGGCATCGTCCTTGTGGGTGACGTTGCGCAGGCCGAAGGCGATGGTCACGCAGTCGAAATGGTTGTCCGGGAACGGCAGCTTCTCGGCATCGGCCTGGACGAACTCGATGTTGCCGGCCACGCCACGGTCGAGCAGGCGGTCACGGCCAACCTTGAGCATCGATTCGTTGATGTCGGCCAGCACCACCTGCCCGGTCGGGCCGACCAGCCGCGAGAACTTGGCGGCCAGGTCACCGGTACCGCCGGCGATGTCCAGCACGCGGTTGCCGGCGCGTACGCCCGACAGCTCGATGGTGAAGCGCTTCCACAGGCGGTGCATGCCGCCGGAAAGCACGTCGTTCATCAGGTCGTACTTGGCCGCCACCGAGTGAAACACTTCGGCGACTTTCTTCGCCTTCTGGCTTTCAGGGACGTCCTGGTAACCGAAATGGGTGGTGGGTTCGGCTTGGTCGCCTTTGCGCTGGTCGTTCATATCGCTTCACCGGAAAAAATTACCGCCATTCTAGGGCGAACGGGCGGATTTGTCTTGGCGGGGTGTGCCAGTGGGCGGGGGCGGGCATAATGCCGATTATGTCTTCATCTCCAGGAACACCTGCATGACTCAGATCAGCGTCGAACGCAAACATTCCCTCGGCCGTGATGCCGCCCGTGCCAAGGCCGAGGCGCTGGTGGACAGGCTGGTCCGTGAATACGACCTCAAGGCTACCTGGAACGGTGACCGGGTCGATGTGGCGCGCAGCGGTGCCAACGGCAGCGTGCATATCGGCGAAGACAGCATCCGCGTGGAGCTGAAGCTCGGCATGATGCTGTCGATGATGAGCGGCACGATCAAGGGCGAGATCGAGCGGGCACTGGACAAGGCCCTGGCCTGATCCGGTGCCGGGCCCTGCCTTCACCTTAGGGTGAAGATTCTAATTTCCCTCTCTACCTTGTGCTCAAGCCCAACCTCCATGGGCGGTTCCTCCTCCACTCATGAGCATGAGGTACAGAGCATGGCCAAAGTGACTGTGAAGAAAAAGGACGACGCCCTGGGTACGCTGGGCGAGGTGCGCGGCTACGCGCGCAAGATCTGGCTGGCGGGTATCGGCGCCTATGCGCGCGTGGGCCAGGAAGGCTCCGACTACTTCAACGAGCTGGTCAAGGCCGGTGAAGGCGTCGAGAAACGTGGCAAGCAGCGTATCGACAAGGAACTGGATGCGGCCAACAGCCAGATCGATGAAGCGACCCAGGCCGTTAGCCGCGTCCCGGGGCGGGTCGAAATTCAACTCGACAAAATCGAAAAAGCTTTCGACGCACGGGTAGGGCGCGCCTTGAATCGCCTGGGCATTCCGTCTAAACATGACGTTGAGGCGTTGTCCATCAAGCTTGAACAGCTGCATGAGCTGCTTGAGCGCGTCGCGCACAAACCATAAGGAGAGCAGGATGGCTGGCAAGAAGAATTCCGAGAAAGAAGGCAGCTCCTGGGTCGGCGGGATCGAGAAGTACTCCCGCAAGATCTGGCTGGCAGGGCTGGGTATCTATTCGAAGATCGACCAGGACGGCTCGAAGCTGTTCGACTCGCTGGTGAAGGATGGCGAGAAGGCCGAGAAGCAAGCGAAGAAGACGGCTGAAGACGTGGCGGAAACCGCCAAGTCGTCGACCAGTTCGCGCGTGTCTGGCGTCAAGGACCGTGCCCTGGGCAAGTGGAGCGAACTCGAAGAGGCCTTCGACAAGCGCCTGAACAGCGCCATCTCGCGCCTTGGCGTGCCGAGCCGCAACGAGATCAAGGCGCTGCACCAGCAGGTGGACAGCCTGACCAAGCAGATCGAGAAACTGACCGGTGCGTCGGTTACGCCGGTCTCGTCGCGTGCGGCCGCCAAGCCGGCGGCGAGCAAGGCAGCGGCCAAGCCGCTGGCCAAGGCGGCAGCGGCCAAGCCTGCGGCGAAAACCGCAGCGGCCAAGCCGGCAGCCAAGGCAGCAGCGGTAAAACCGGCAGCCAAGACGGCAGCGGCGAAGCCTGCAGCCAAACCAGCGGCAGCCAAGCCCGCGGCAAAACCGGCAGCGGCCAAGCCAGCGGCAGCGAAGAAGCCAGCGGTGAAAAAGGCTCCGGCCAAACCGGCCGCCGCCAAGCCGGCAGCGCCTGCCAGCAGTGCTGCGCCAGCTGCGACCGCCGCCCCGGCACCAGCCGCCGCCCCCGCCAGCAGCACGCCGTCGGCAGCCAATGGCAGCGGTACCCTGATCTGATACCGCGTCACCTGCTTCGCGGGCTCGCCCGCTCCCACAAGTATCGCGCCGATCATCTGGTCAGCGCAGGCCCTGTGGGAGCGGGCTTGCCCGCGAAGGCCACGGCACCGAAACACCAGGTCTACCCCTCCAGATAGCGTACCGCCAACTGCTCTGCCGCCGCCCGCGCCTGGGCCTGCAGATGCGGCGCCACCAGCATCATCACCTGGTACACCACGATCCCCACATCCCCCTCGCGCCCAAGCACGCGCTGGTAATCCAGCGAGAACATTAGGGTCAGGGTGATCTGTTCCACCAGTTGCCCCAGCGCCTGGGTTTCGCTTTCCACCTGCCCCTGGCCCTTGAGGCTGGCCAGCAACGCTGCCAGCGTACGCTTCAGCGCGTTGATCAGGCTGCGCATGCCGCGTGCCAGCTTGGGCAGGCGCCCGGTCAGGTTCGACAGGTCCTGGAACAGGAAGCGGTACTGCGCCATGCGTTCGACGATCAGGTGCAGGAACAGCCAGTAGTCTTCGGCCTCCAGGCGCACTTCGAGCGGTGGGTCGAGCAAGGGCATCAGTGCTTCTTCGAAGCGCTCGAACAGGCCCAGTACCAGTGGCTCCTTGCCATGGAAGTGGTAGTACAGGTTGCCCGGGCTGATGCCCAGTTCGTTGGCAATCTCCAGGGTGGAGACGTTCGGCTCGCCCTGCTGGTTGAACAGCTGCAAGGCGCATTCGAGGATACGGTCGCGAGTCTTCATCCCGTCGGCAGGCTCAGCGGGTCATCACGTAGGTGCCCGGTGCGGGCCCCAGCGGTGGATAGGTGGCATTGCCCAGCTCGCTGCGGGGTGCCTTGAGCGGGCCGGAGCGCTGGGTGATCCAGTCCAGCCACAACGGCCACCAGCTGCCCTCGCTGCGCTTGGCGTCGTGAAACCAGGCGCGCGGGTCGCCGGGCAGCTTGGGGTTCGCCAGGTAATACGCCTTGGGGTTGCCAGGCGGGTTGATGATGCTCTGGATATGCCCGCTGTTGGCCAGCACGAAGCGCCGGTCGCCACCCAGCAGCAAGGCCGAGCGGTACACCGCGTCCCAAGGGGTGATGTGGTCGTTGCTGCCGGCGACGGTGAAACTGTCCAGGTCGACCTTCTGCAGGTCGATGGGCGTACCGCACACCTCCAGGCCGGCCGGATAGGTCAGCGGGTTGAGCTTGAAGAAGTCCAGCAGGTCACCATGCAGGGCAGCGGGCAGGCGCGTGCTGTCGGCGTTCCAGTACAGGATGTCGAAGGCCGGTGGCGTCTTGCCGAGCAGATAGTTGTTGACCCAGTAGTTCCAGATCAGGTCGTTGGGCCGCATCCAGGCGAATATCCGTGCCACCTCGGCGCCGTCGAGCACGCCACGCTGGTAGGAGCGGCGCTTGGCGGCTTCGATGGTCTGCTCGTCGGCGAACAGGCTGGCCGGGCTCTCGAACTTGCTGTCCAGCAGGCTGACCAGGTAGGTAGCGCTGCGCACCCGGCGCAGTTGCTGCCTGGCCTGCAGGTGGCCTTGCAGCGCGGCCATGGTCAGGCCGCCGGCGCAGGCGCCCATCAGGTTGGGGTCGCGGTTGCCGCTGATACTGCGGCAGGCGTTGAGCGCTTCTTCCAGCGCTTGCACGTAGCTGGACAGGCCCCATTCGCGGTGGCGCGGGTCGGGGTTGCGCCAGCTGATCATGAATACCTGCAGGCCGCTCTTCAGCATGTACTGCACGAAGCTGTTGGTCGGGCTGAGGTCGAAGATGTAGAACTTGTTGATTTGCGGCGGCACCACCAGCAGTGGCCGGGCGTGCTGCTTTTCGCTCATCGGCTTGTACTGGATCAGCTCCAGCAGCTCGTTGCGAAACACCACTGCGCCGGGGGTCGCGGCCAGGTTGCCGCCCACCTCGAAGGCACGCTCGTCGACCTGGCGCGGCAGGCCGTCGTTGTGGCGCAGGTCGTCGAGCAGGTGAGCCACACCGCGCAGCAGGCTCTGCCCGCCGGTGTTGAACAGCTCCTTGACCGCCAGTGGGTTGAGCAGCGAATTGCTGGGCGCAAGGGCGTCGTTGATCAGGTTGAACAGAAAGTGCGCCCGGGCCCGGTCATCGTCGTCCAGATGGCTTTCCTCGATCCACAGGCGGGTCTGCTTCTGCCAGGCCAGATAAGCCTGCAGGCCGCGGCGGTAGAACGGATTCTGGCTCCACGTAGGGTCGTTGAAGCGCGGGTCGCGCGGGTTCGGCTGGTGCGGCGTGTCGCCCAGCAGCACCCGGCCCAGTTGGCCGCCCAGGGCCAACAGATGGTGTGCGGTATGCAGCGGGTGACGCAGGCCGTGACGGCTGACATTGCGCAACGTGGACAACAGGTCACGCCCGCGCAGGCCGAGGATGGCGTTCTGTACGTTCATGCGGGTGGCGGGAAGCGTTGGCGTTCCTTTGGCCGGTTTGTCTTTCATGGCAACACTCCCTCGTCTGAGCCGTTCCGCTGTCGAGACCTTCGCGGGCATGCCCGCACCCGCGCGAAGCCCCGTCGATCTACCCGCCCGAAACCGGGCGGGGGTGCATGACGGCGCGCTGTCGTTCTTGCTGAAGGAAATTCATGATGATCGGGGCGACGGCCTCGGCCCGGGTGATCAGGAACAGATGGCCGTCGTCGATAATGTGTAGCTGCGCATTGGGAATCCGCCAGGCCAGCAGGCGCATGTTGATCAGCGGGATCAACGGGTCGTCGTCGCCGGCCAGCACCAGGGTTGGCTGCTGGATCTTGTGCAGCCAGTGGATGCTGGTCCAGCCAAGCCCGGCGAACAGCTGCCAGTAGTAGCCCATCTTGCCGCCGGAGCGCACCTTGGCGGCATGCTGCATGGCCAGGTCCGGGTCGCGTCGGAAGCCACCGCCATAGATCAGCGGCGCAATGCGGATAACGTGCGACGGTTGTACGTAGCGCCGCGGGCTGGCCATCATCCACAGCACCTTGGGCTTGCCGGGCACCATCACTGCACCGGCCGCAGTGGCGGCCAGCACCAGCTTCTTGCAGCGCTCGGGGTAATCGTGGGCGAACTGCTGGGCCAGGGCGCCGCCCCAGGACACGCCAATGACATTGACCTGGCCGTAGTCGAGGTAATCCAGCATGCGTGCGGTCAGCTTGGCCAGCCCGGGAAAGCGGTACGGGTGGCGCGGGGTTGACGAGCCGCCGACCCCGGGTACGTCGAAGGCGATGACTTCCAGGTCCGGGTCCAGTGCTTCGATGAACGGGAACACCAGCTCCAGGTTGGCGCCGATACCGTTGAAGATCAGCAACGGCGTCAGGTGTGGCTTGCCCGGGCGGACGGCGGTGCGGATGGACTGGTCGTCCAGTTCGACGGTCCTGAAGATATAGGGTTGCGGCATGCGCGTGACTCTTGGGTGAATGAACACCGTGGCGCCCCGCAGGTGGCCACGGCGCTGCAGCTTTATCGCTCGTGGACGTAAGTCCCCGGTGCAGCCTCGCCGGCACCGTAGGCCCGGTTGCCCAGGCGTGTCGGTGCCTTCTTCAGCTCACCGGCCCGCTCGGCCAGCCAGCTTTGCCAGTGCAGCCACCATGAGTCAGCATGCTTGGTGGCATTCTCCTGCCAGGCCAGTGGATCACCCGGGCGGTCGGCACCGGTCATGAAGCGCGCCTTGGGGTTGCCTGGCGGGTTGAGGATGCTCTGGATATGCCCGCTGTTGGACAACACGAATTCGATCTTGCCGCCGAACAGGTGCGCTGAGCGGTAGCACGACTGCCACGGGGTGATGTGGTCAGCAGTGCCGGCTACGCTGAAGATGTCGCATTGCACCTGCTTCAGGTCGATCGGTGTGCCACACACTTCCAAGGCATTGGGGCGGGTCAGCGGGTTGGTCTTGAACATCTCGATCAGGTCGCCGTGGAACGCGGCCGGCAGGCGCGTGGTGTCGTTGTTCCAGAACAGGATGTCGAACACGGGGGGCTCGTTGCCAAGCAGGTAGTTGTTGACCCAGTAGTTCCAGATCAGGTCGTTGGGGCGCATCCAGGCAAACACCTTGGCCATCTCGCTGCCTTCGAGCACGCCGGCCTGGTAGGAGTGGCGCTTGGCGGCCTCCAGGGTCTGCTCGTCGACGAACAGCGCGACCTGGGTATCGACGGTGGTGTCCAGCACGCTTACCAGCAAGGTCAGGGCATTGACCTTGTTTTCGCCAAGGGCGGCATAGTGGCCCACCAGGGCAGTGCAGGTAATGCCGCCGGAGCAGGCCCCGAGCATGTTCAGGTCCTTGCTGCCAGTAATCGCCAGCACCGCGTCGACGGCTTCCTTGAGCGCATCAATGTAGGTCGACAGGCCCCATTCGCGCTGGGCCTTGGTCGGGTTGCGCCAGCTGATGATGAAGGTCTGTTGTTGCGAGCGCAGGCAGAAGCGCGCCAGGCTCTTTTCCGGGCTGAGGTCGAACACGTAGAACTTGTTGATCTGCGGCGGCACCACCAGCAGCGGACGCGCATGCACCTGCTCGGTGATCGGGCTGTACTGGATCAGCTCCAGCACATCGTTGCGGTACACCACGGCACCTTCGCTGGTGCCCAGGTTCTTGCCCACTTCGAAGGCATCCATGTTCACCTGGCTGGGCATGCCACCATTGTTGACCAGGTCCTTGGCCAGGTTGGACAGGCCGTCCAGCAGGCTCTTGCCGCCGGTTTCGAAGAAGCGCTTGACCGCCGCGGGGTTGGACAGGGTATTGGTTGGCGCCATGGCTTCGGTCATCAGGTTGATGACGAACTGGCCGCGGCTGATGTCCTGGGGCGACAGGTCGCTGCTGCCAATCCAGTCCTGCAGTTCCTTGCGCCAGGCCAGGTAGGTTTGCAGGTAGCGGCGGTACAGCGGGTTGTGGCTCCAGGCCGGGTCGGTGAAGCGACGGTCATCGCTTTCCGGGGCCAGGCTGGACTTGCCCAGCAGCACATTCTTCAGTTCCAGGCCGAAGTGGGCCACATGCTTGGCGCTGTGCAGCGGTTGGCGCATGGCCTGGCGCAGCACGGTACGTGCCGAACTCAACAGGTCCTTGCGGCGGATACCGATGACCGGGTTGAGCCCCAGGGTATTTTCCGAGGCTTGCCGCTGCAGCTCATCGTTGTTCTTGTTACTCATCTACGACGCTCCGTTGTCCTGAGACGAGTACCGGTTTGCTGTGGCGGGTGCACAGTGCTGAGCCCGGTACTGCTACTCGGGTGACCAGTGATAAGGAACAGCGGTGCTGCGAGGGTTGTTGCTACCTGCAACGTGATGCAGGGAACTTGCCACTCCCCATTGGTTACCCGACTTTCATGTAATGCGCAAGACAGCCCTTCACTGGGCTGTCTATAAGGCATTCAAACAGATGATTCTAGAAAATGCGCTCTAAACGCTGAGGGCCTTGCGCTAGAGCATGAGTTTCACCACCGATTCGGCGGGGTCGCGGGATTTTCCGGCCTTGTGCAGCTCGTCGAGGTACTCGGCCCACAGCTGTTCCTGGCGCAGGCACAGCTGTTCGAGGTATTCCCAGGTGAACAGCCCGCTGTCATGGCCATCGTCGAAGACCAGTTTCAGTGCATATTGGCCGGCAGGTTCCAGGCCGCTGAGGCCGACATTGATCTTGCCGAACTGCAGGATGGGGTTGCCGTGGCCCTGGACCTCGGCCGAGGGGGAGTGAACGCGCAGGAATTCGGCGGGCAGGTGGTAGACCTCGCCGGGAGCGTAGGTGAGGCTGAGGGTTTTCGAGGCTTTGTACAGGTTGATGGCGGTGGGCAGGCGGGCCATGGGCGGAATCTCTCGGGAGCTGATGGTGCAAGCTTCCAGCTTATGGAGGAGGGATTCAAGGGACATTGGGGCTGCTACGCAGCCCTTTCGCGGCACAAGCCCGCTCCCACAAGTTCAGCGCTGCATTGGAGGGCTGTGGGAGCGGCCTTGTGCCGCGATGGGCCGCAGAGCGGCCCCCTGCGGTCTTACAGGATGTAGCGCGACAGGTCTTCGTTCTGCGCCAGCTCACCCAGGTGGCTGTTCACATACGCTGCATCGATCTGGATCGGCGCTTCGTCATGGGTGCTGGCCAGGTCGCCGGCACTGAACGACACCTCTTCGAGCAAGCGCTCGAGCAAGGTGTGCAGGCGGCGGGCGCCGATGTTCTCGGTCTTCTCGTTGACCTGGTAGGCGATCTCGGCCAGGCGCTTGATACCGTCGGCCAGGAACTCGATGTTCAGCCCTTCGGTCTTGAGCAGGGCCTGGTACTGTTCGGTCAACGACGCGTGCGGTTCCTGCAGGATGCGCTCGAAGTCTTCCGGGGTCAGGGCCTTGAGCTCCACGCGGATCGGCAGGCGCCCTTGCAGCTCGGGCACCAGGTCGCTCGGCTTGCTCAGGTGGAACGCACCCGAGGCAATGAACAGGATATGGTCGGTCTTGACCATGCCCAGCTTGGTGTTGACGGTGCAGCCTTCGATCAGTGGCAGCAGGTCGCGCTGCACGCCTTCGCGGGACACGTCGGCGCCGCCAACGTTGCCACGCTTGGCAACCTTGTCGATTTCGTCGATGAACACGATGCCGTGCTGCTCGACCGCTTCCAGGGCCTTGGCCTTGAGTTCTTCCTCGTTGACCAGGCGGCTCGCTTCTTCATCGCGAACCATCTTCAGCGCTTCCTTGACCTTCAGCTTGCGTGCCTTGCGCTTGCCTTTGCCCATGTTGGCGAACAGGCTCTGCAGCTGGTTGGTCATTTCTTCCATGCCGGGTGGTGCGGCAATTTCGACGCCCACGGCATCGGCCACTTCGATCTCGATTTCCTTGTCGTCCAGCTGGCCTTCGCGCAGGCGCTTGCGGAACAGCTGGCGGGTGTTGGAATCGGTGCTGGTCTGCGCGGCTTCCTCGGCGAAGCTGCTGACCCGCGCCTGTGGCAGCAGGGCGTCGAGAATGCGGTCTTCGGCAGCGTCTTCGGCGCGGTGGCGCACGCGGATGATTTCTTGCTCACGGAGCATTTTCAGCGCGGCATCGGCCAGGTCGCGGATGATCGACTCGACGTCGCGGCCGACGTAGCCCACTTCGGTGAACTTGGTGGCTTCGACCTTGAGGAACGGCGCGTTGGCCAGCTTGGCCAGGCGGCGGGCGATTTCGGTCTTGCCGACGCCGGTAGGGCCGATCATCAGGATGTTTTTCGGCGTGACTTCGGCACGCAGCTCGGCAGGCAGTTGCATACGCCGCCAGCGGTTGCGCAGGGCAATGGCCACGGCGCGCTTGGCGTCATCCTGGCCGATGATGTGACGGTTGAGTTCGTGGACGATCTCGCGGGGGGTCATGGACATGATCAGTTGGGTCCTTGGGCAGATGAGTCAGCGTGGAAAAGCCCCCGCACCGGGCGGGGGCGCCAGAACAGCTGAATCACTCGGCCAGGTCCTGCTCCTCGATGGTCAGGTTGTGGTTGGTGAATACGCAGATATCGCCAGCGATGTTCAGGGCGGTCTCGGCGATTTCCCGGGCGGAAAGGTCGGTCTTGTTCAGCAGGGCGCGTGCAGCGGCCTGGGCGTATGCACCGCCGGAACCCATGGCGATCAGGCCGTCTTCCGGTTCGACCACGTCGCCGTTGCCGGTGATGATCAGCGAAGCATCCTTGTTGGCTACTGCCAGCATGGCTTCCAGGCGGCTCAGGGAACGGTCGGTACGCCATTCCTTGGCCAGTTCCACGGCAGCACGAACCAGGTGCCCCTGGTGTTTCTCCAGCTGGCCTTCGAAGCGCTCGAACAAGGTGAAAGCATCGGCGGTAGCGCCGGCGAAGCCCGCGATGACCTGGCCGTGGTACAGGCGGCGCACTTTCTTGGCGTTGCCTTTCATCACGGTGTTGCCGAGGGATACCTGGCCGTCGCCGCCCATGACGACTTTGCCGTTACGGCGGACAGAAACGATGGTGGTCAAGGGGAGAGTCTCCACGCAGCGGGGCGAAAGTGCCTGATGCAGACTCATATGGGGGTGGGGGGAAGGATTTCAACCGCAGGGGATGAATGGTCGCGCTTGGCAGGGGGCACCGTGCAAGAGCGTTCGCGGGCATGCCCGCTCCCACAGGGGACAGTGATCTGCTGTGGGAGCGGGCGTGCCCGCGAATGGCTTTTACTCAGGCCTCGTGGCAGACATGCCCGTCGACCAAGGTATAACGCACCGCACCCGGCAGGCAGTGGCCGATGAACGGGCAGTTCTCGCCGCGCGAGAACCACTGCTCGCCGGCCACGGTCGAGGCTTGCGGGTCGAACAGCACCAGGTCGGCGGCGCCGCCCGCCTTCAGCTCACCGGCCGGCAGGCGCAGGGCCGCTGCCGGGCCGCTGCTCAGGCGCGCCAGCAGGGTTGGCAGGTCGAGCAGACCGTCCTGTACCAGGGTCATGGCCAGCGGCAGCAGCAGTTCGACGCTACTGATGCCCGGCTCGGTGGCACCGAACGGGGCCAGCTTGGCGTCGCGCTCGTGTGGCTGGTGGTGGCTGGAAATCGCCTGGATCACCCCCGACTTCACGGCCTCGCGCAGGCCGTCACGGTCGGCGGCGGTGCGCAACGGCGGCTGCACGTGGTACAGGCTGGAGAATTCACGCAGCGACTCGTCGGTGAGTATCAGCTGATACAGCGCGACATCGGCGGTGACCGGCAGGCCCAGGGCCTGGGCCTGGGCAATCAGCCGCGCGCCACGGGCACTGGTGATCTGGCTGAAGTGCGCACGTACGCCGGTCTGCTCCACCAGCAGCAGGTTGCGCGCCAGGGCCACGGTCTCGGCGGTTTCCGGGATGCCCGGCAAGCCGAGGAAGCTGGCCATGGCGCCTTCATGGGCCAGGCCGCCCTGGGCCAGGTCGCGGTCCTGGGAGTGGAACACCACGGTCAGGTCGAAGGTGGCGGCGTATTCCAGGGCACGCGCCAGGGTACGGTTGTTGGGGATTTCCTTCAGGCCATTGCCGAAGGCCACGCAGCCGGTGTCGCGCAGGGCCACCAGCTCGGCCAGCTGCTCGCCTTCCAGGCCCTTGGTCAGCGCTCCGATCGGGTAGACCTTGCTGTTGGCGGCCTCGCGGGCGCGGTCAAGGATCAGCTCGGCCACCGCCGAGGTGTCCAGCACCGGCTTGGTCTGCGGTGGGCAGCACAGGCTGGTGACGCCGCCGGCCACGGCGGCGCGGGTTTCACTGGCGATGTTGCCTTTGCGGCTGTAGCCCGGCTCGCGCAGCGACACGCCGAGGTCCACCAGGCCTGGCGCGGCGACCAGACCGGCGGCGTCGATCGTGCGGCTGGCGCTGAACCCGGCCGGGGCGGCGCCGATGGCGGCAATGCGGCCGCCGTCGAGGTGCAGGTCGGTGACCTGGTCGAGGCCACTGTTCGGGTCGATGACCCGGGCGCCAAGAATACTGACGGTCACTGGGCGTTCTCCTGGTCGAATTGACGTTGCGCGTTCTGCCCGCTCATGGCCATGGACAGCACGGCCATGCGCACGGCGATACCATAGGTGACCTGGTTGAGGATCACCGAATGCTTGCCGTCGGCCACCGCCGACTCGATTTCCACACCGCGGTTGATCGGGCCAGGGTGCATGACGATGGCATCGGGCTTGGCGCCGGCCAGGCGCGCGGTGGTCAGGCCGAACAGGCGGTAGAACTCGCCTTCGCTGGGCAGCAGGCCGCCGGCCATGCGCTCACGCTGCAGGCGCAGCATGATCACCACATCGACGTCTTTCAGGCCTGCGGCGAGGTCGGTGTAGACCTTCACGCCATACTGCTCGATACCGACCGGGATCAGGGTTTTCGGGCCGACCACGCGAATGTCCGGGCAGCCCAGCGCTTTCAGCGCGAGCATGTCGGAGCGGGCTACGCGCGAGTGCAGGATGTCACCGACGATGGCCACCGACAGGTTCTCGAAGCTGCCCTTGTGGCGACGAATGGTGAGCATGTCGAGCATGCCCTGGGTCGGGTGCGCATGGCGGCCATCACCGCCGTTGATCACGGCAACCTCGGGGCACACGTGCTCGGCGATGAAGTGCGCGGCGCCGGAGTCCGAGTGGCGTACCACGAACATGTCGGCGGCCATGGCTTCGAGGTTGCGCAGGGTGTCGAACAGGGTCTCGCCCTTGCTGGTCGAGGAAGTCGACACGTTTAGGCTGATCACGTCGGCCGACAGGCGCTGGGCTGCCAGTTCGAAGGTGGTACGGGTACGGGTCGAGTTCTCGAAGAACACGTTGCACACGGTCTTGCCGCGCAGCAACGGGACTTTCTTCACGGCCCGGGCACCGACTTCGAGGAACGAGTCGGCGGTGTCGAGGATCTCGGTGAGCAGTTCGCGGGGCAAACCGTCGAGCGAGAGGAAGTGGCGCAGCTGGCCCTGGTCATTGAGCTGCAGCGGGCGCTTGGCGTCGATTGGCGTCATCGCGGGGGGACTCTTAAAGGGCAGAAGCGTTGGCGAGGTCCTGGCGCTCGAGGGCGAGCGGTGCGGGTCCGGTCAATTTTACCCGTTCATGGGCGGCCAGCGACAGGGTGGCGCCAAGCACATTCGGGCGGATTGGCAATTCGCCGGCATCCAGGTCCAGCAGGCAGACCAGGGTGACGCTGGCCGGGCGGCCGTAATCGAACAGTTCATTAAGTGCGGCGCGGACCGTGCGGCCGCTCATCAGCACGTCATCCACCAGTATCAGGTGCTGGCCCTCGACCTCGAACGGCAGCTCGGATGGACGCACCTGCGGGTGCAGGCCGTTCTGGCTGAAGTCGTCGCGGTAGAACGAGACGTCCAGGGTGCCCATCGGGCTGCTGTCGCCCATGGCTTCCTGCAGGGCCTGGGCAACCCAGACGCCGCCCGTGCGGATACCGATATAACGTGGCTCGGTAATTGCCCGGCGGGCCAGGTGGGCGCGAAGGTCGACAGCCATCTGCCGGATCAGCTCGGCGGGATTGGGTAGGCTCATTGCGGGCTCCTTGGAAGGGTGCGCCGGGCGGGCCCGGCGGCAAAGATGGTCAGGTGTTGGCCTCCAGCCAGCCTTGCAGCAACAAGGCGGCGGCAATGGCATCGACCGGGTTGTCACGGTAACTGCCGCGCTGGCCGCCACGGGCCATGCGCTCGCCTTTGGCCTCGAAGGTGGTCAGGCGCTCGTCGTGGGTGTGTACCGGCAGGTTGAAACGGCCGTTCAGGCGGCGCGCGAACTTTTCGGCGCGGGCGCTCATTTCGCTGGGGGTGCCATCCATGTTCAGCGGCAGGCCGACAACGATGGCGTCAGGCTTCCATTCGGCAATCAGCTTCTCGACCTGAGCCCAGTCCGGCACACCGTTCTGCGCCTTCAGGGTGCACAGCTCGCGGGCCTGGCCGGTAACCACCTGGCCGACAGCCACGCCGATCTGTTTACTGCCGTAGTCGAAGCCCAGCAGCAGGCGGGGTTCGTTCTGCACTTCGGCCATCAGGCGTGGCCCGCCTGGCTGGTCAGCAGGTTCAGGTTGATACCCAGGCTGGCGGCTGCGGCTTCCAGGCGCAGGTCGCTGGCCAGGCCGAAGATGATTTCCGGGTCGAACGGGCAGTTGAGCCAGGCATTGTCGGCAAGCTCCGCTTCCAGCTGGCCTGCTTCCCAACCGGCATAGCCCAGGGTGATCAGGCTCTTCTGCGGCCCCACGCCTTCGGCAATGGCGAACAGCACGTCCTGCGAAGTGGACAATGACAGGCCCTGCAGTTCGACGGTGGCCTGGTAGCTGCATTCGCTGCTATGCAGCACGAAGCCGCGGTCGGTCTGCACCGGGCCACCCTGGTAGATCGGCACCTGCAGGGTGCTGGCGGGTGGTGCTTCGTCCGGGCGCAACTGTTCGAGGATGTCGGCCAGGTTGAGTTCCTGTGGCCGGTTCACCACCAGGCCCATGGCACCATGGGCATTGTGCTCGACGATGTAGGTGAGGGTCTGGGCGAAGTTCGGATCGGCCATGTGCGGCATGGCGATCAGGAACTGATGCTTGAGGTAGCTCGGCGTGAGGGTTTTCATGGGAGATAGTGTGGCGCCAGGTGGCGAGGCTGACAAGGTGCGGTTTTGTGTCCTTTATGCCAGCCTCTTCGCGGGCAAGCCCGCTCCCACAGGTACTCCACAGGGTTCGAAACCGGTGAAGATCCTGTGGGAGCGGGCGTGCCTGCGAAGAGGCCGGTAAAGCCGGTGAGTCAGTTACTGGACAAACGGTCCCCGCGGGCAAAGCGCCAGGTACGGATGATCTCCAGCCGGTCAAACTCGGCCAGGTCCCCGGTAAACGGCGCGAACGGCGCCGCCAGCCGCACGATGCGCTGCGCCGCCTGGTCGAGCACCGGCTGCCCGGACGATTCCAGCACCAGCACCTCGTACAACGAGCCATCGCGGTTGATCGACACCATCATTCGCAGGTTGCCGTAGATCTGCTGCCGACGCGCCTCCTCGGGGTAGTTGAGGTTGCCCACCCGTTCGACCTTCTTGCGCCACTCTTCCTTGTACCAGGCGCCCTTGTCGCGCATGGTCGATGCGGCATTCAGGCGGTGGATGCGCGGGCGCTTGGCGTACATCTGCTGTTCATTGGACAGCTCGGCTTCGAGGCTGGCGATCTGGCTCGATAGCTGCGAACTGTCGAACTCCGGCGTGGCGGCCGCAGGTTTGGGCTGCGGCTTGCTTTCCTTGGGCTTGGGCTCGACCTTCTGGGCTTTCGGCGCCTTGGTCGCCACGGCGGACTTTTCCGGCACAGGCGGTGGCGTCACTTCGGGCTTGGCCGCAGGCGGCGGGGTGACCTTGTTGATCTTGCTGTCCTGGAACGGTGCCACCTCGGTGGTGGTGGGCACTGCTTTCTTGTCCAGGGTGCCGCTACCCTGCTGGTTGTCCTGGGCCTGGAAATCGGCCTTTTCCGGCCGCTTCTCGCTCTTGAACGTGGCCAGGGTGATGTCCATGGTCTGGCGGATTTCCGCCGGCTTGACCACGGTGAAACCCACGCCAAGGATCAGCGCCAGGTGCACCAGGGCAGCCAGGAACAGGGTAAAACCAAGCCTGTCCACCGGGCGAACGCGCGGTGGCAGCAAGTCGGCGGGGATGTCGGCAGGCAGCGTCATCAGGTATCCAGCAACCGCGGGGCGGGGCAGCAGCTCAGTCGAAAAGGACCGGCATCATACCCCACTCCGCGTATTTGCTCCGCGTCGGCGGTCAGCGCGCCTTGAGCTTGCGATCAATGGCGTCCATCAGCTTGCCGCCAATGTCGGTGTTGTAGGCGGCGTCGATCTCGCGAATGCAGGTGGGGCTGGTGACGTTGATTTCGGTGAGGTAGTCGCCGATCACGTCGAGGCCGACGAACAGCAGGCCCTTCTCGCGCAAGGTCGGGCCGACCTGGGCGGCGATCCAGCGGTCGCGCTCGGTCAATGGGCGCGCCTCGCCACGGCCACCGGCCGCCAGGTTGCCACGGGTCTCGCCGCTGGCCGGGATGCGCGCCAGGCAGTAGTCGACCGGCTCGCCGTCGATCATCAGGATGCGCTTGTCGCCGTCCTTGATCTGCGGCAGGTATTCCTGGGCCATGATCTGCTGGTTGCCATGCTGGGTCAGCGTTTCGAGGATGACCGACAGGTTGGGGTCGTCCTTGCGGTGGCGGAACACCGAGGCGCCGCCCATGCCGTCCAGCGGCTTGAGGATCACGTCGCCGCGGCTGTCGGCGAACTCGCGCAGGATGTCCACGCGGCGGCTGACCAGGGTCGGCGCCATGCATTGCGGGAACTGTGTGGCGAACAGTTTTTCGTTGCAGTCGCGCAGGCTCTGCGGGCGGTTGACCACCAGCACGCCTTCGCGCTCGGCCTGCTCCAGCAGGTAGGTGCTGTAGACGAACTCCATGTCGAAGGGCGGGTCCTTGCGCATGAGAATCACGTCCAGGTCGGCCAACGCACTGTCCTGCTCCTCGCCCAGCTCGAACCAGCGTGCCGGGTCGGCGAACACTTTCAACGGGCGCATCTGCCCGCGGGCCTGGCCGGCACCCAGGTACAGGTCGCGCTGTTCCATGTAGAACAGGCTCCAGCCGCGCGCCTGGGCAGCCAGCAGCATGGCCAGCGAGCTGTCCTTCTTGTAGGAGATGGACGCGATAGGGTCCATGACAATGCCGAGGCGAACGCTCATGGGGTGGTTCCTCTTTGGCGGCGCGTGGCCGCGGTAGATCGAAAGTAAAGTGGCTCAGGGTGGCGCCGTGAACGCTGCTGGTCAAGGGGCGCGGCAGATGGAACGGGCACCCGGAGTGTGCTAAAAATGCCAGTCATGGCGCTGTGCAACAGGCCTTTGTGGCTGCTGCGCAGCCCGATCGCGACGCAGCGGCCTCACGGTTTCCGCATTATCAGCCACGGTAGCCCAACAGATGGAACAACCCCTGAAGGTGATGGTGATCGACGATTCGCGCACGATCCGCCGCACCGCACAGATGTTGCTCGGTGAAGCGGGCTGCGAGGTGATCACCGCCAGCGATGGCTTCGATGCCCTGGCCAAGATCGTCGACCACCAGCCGAGCATCATCTTCGTCGATGTGCTGATGCCGCGCCTGGACGGCTACCAGACCTGTGCCGTGATCAAGCACAACAGTGCCTTCAAGGACACCCCGGTCATCCTGTTGTCATCGCGCGACGGCCTGTTCGACAAGGCCCGCGGCCGGGTGGTCGGGTCCGACCAGTTCCTGACCAAGCCGTTCAGCAAGGAAGAGCTGCTCGATGCGATCCGTGCCCACGTGCCCGGTTTTGCCGCAACCCAACAACACGCACCCTGACCGCGCCTCGCCATGGCACGGTCTTTCTTTCCTGATGGGGAAACAGCATGGCCCGAGTTCTGATTGTCGACGACTCGCCGACAGAGATGTACCGATTGACCGGATGGCTGGAAAAGCACGGCTTCCAGGTGCTCAAGGCCAACAACGGTGCCGATGGCGTGGCCCTGGCCCGGCAGGACAAGCCCGATGCGGTGCTGATGGACATCGTCATGCCTGGTATGAACGGCTTCCAGGCTACCCGGCAGCTCAGCAAGGACCCGGAAACCAGCGCCATCCCGGTGATCGTCGTCACCACCAAGGACCAGGAAACCGACCGGGTCTGGGCGACGCGCCAGGGCGCCCGTGACTTCCTGACCAAACCGGTGGAAGAAGACGCCCTGATTGCCAAGCTCAAAGAGGTGCTGGGGGCTTGACCACCCGCCCGCAGGGCGCGTCGCTGACCGCCTTCGAATTGTTGCTGGACATCGACCGGCGCTGTCGCCTGCTGGTCGCCGACCAGCCGCCGCAGGACAGCCGCCTGCAACAGTGGAGCGGCATCGGCTTCCGCATCGCCGGCCAGTGGTTCGTGGCGCCCATGGGCGAGGTCGCCGAGGTGCTGCGCGAACCGCGCAGCAGCCGCGTTCCCGGTGTACAGCCCTGGGTGTGCGGGGTGGCCAACCTGCGTGGCCGGCTGTTGCCGGTGATGGACCTGAGCAGCTTCCTTGGGCTGGGCCAGGCCGCCCCGGGCAAGCAGCGGCGGGTGCTGGTGCTGGACCACGATGACCTGTTCGTCGGCCTGCTGGTGGACGAGGTGCTGGGCCTGCAGCACTTTGCCCTGGACAGCCTGCAGTTGTCGCCGCCGCAACCGCTGATCCACGCCGCTGCACCCTTTGTGCAGGGGCACTTCCCGCGTGAACGCAACTGGGCGATCTTCAGCCCCTTCGCCCTGGCCCAGGCGCCGGGCTTTCTCGATGTGGCGTTATAGGACCTGCGAACGTGAACAAGCCTGCCCCTCCCGTCACCGCTACCACCGTGACTCCACGTACCCGCAGCATTGCGCAGATCACTGTACTGTTCCTGATCCTGATCCTGTCGATCATCCTGCTGTTTGCCAACTTCGCCTACCTCAACACCCAGTCCAACTACGACAAGCAGTACATCGGCCATGCCGGCGAATTGCGCGTGCTGTCGCAACGTATCGCCAAGAATGCGACCGAAGCCGCCACGGGCAAGGCGCTGGCGTTCAAGCTGTTGTCGGATTCACGCAACGATTTCGAACGGCGCTGGGGTTACCTGCGCGAAGGTGACAGGTCCACCGGCCTGCCACCGGCGCCGCCGGCGGTGCGTGACGAGATGGAAGCGGTACGCCGTGACTGGGAGAACCTGCGCCGGAACACCGACACCATCCTGGCCAGCGAACAGACCGTGCTGTCGCTGCACCAGGTGGCGGCGACCCTGGCCGAGACCGTGCCGCAGTTGCAGGTGGAATATGAAAAGGTGGTCGAGATCCTGCTGCAGAGCGGGGCCCCGGCCAGTCAGGTGGCGGTGGCCCAGCGCCAGCTGCTGCTGGCCGAACGCATCCTCGGCTCGGTCAACACCGTGCTGGCCGGCGACGACAGCGCAGCCCAGGCGGCCGACGCCTTTGGCCGCGATGCCGGGCGTTTCGGCCAGGTGCTGGAGGGCATGCTCAATGGCAACGCGGCGATCCAGGTGACCCGTGTCGAGGATGCCGATGCCCGCGCACGCCTGGCCGAAATCGCCGAGCTGTTCCAGTTCGTCGCCGGCTCCGTGGACGAGATCCTCGAGACCTCGCCCGAGCTGTTCCGCGTACGCGAAGCCGCGGGCAACCTGTTCAGCCTGTCGCAAACCCTGCTTGACGAAGCCTCGCACCTGGCCAACGGCTTCGAGAACCTGGCCGGCGGGCGTACCCTCGACACCGTTGGCGGCTACATACTCGGTCTGCTGGCGCTAGCCTCGATCATTCTCATCGGCCTGGTCATGGTGCGTACCACCAACCGCCAGCTGCGCGAGACGGCGGAAAAGAACGAACGCAACCAGCAGGCGATCATGCGCCTGCTCGACGAAATCGAAGAACTCGCCGACGGCGACCTGACGGTGACCGTGTCGGTGACTGAAGATTTTACCGGCGCCATTGCCGATTCGATCAACTATTCGGTGGACCAGTTGCGCGATCTGGTCGCCACCATCAACCACAGTGCCATGCAGGTCGCTGCTGCCGTGCAGGACACGCAGAACACCGCTCGCCAACTGGCCAAGGCCTCCGAACACCAGGCCGAGCAGATCAGCGAGGCGTCCGAGGCGGTCGGCGACATGGTTGAGTCGATCGACCGGGTTTCGGCCCACGCCTACGAGTCGGCCAAGGTGGCCGAGCGTTCGGTGGCGATCGCCAACAAGGGCAACGAGGTGGTGCACAACACCATCAATGGCATGGACAACATTCGCGAGCAGATCCAGGACACCGCCAAGCGGATCAAGCGCCTGGGCGAGTCCTCCCAGGAAATCGGCGATATCGTCAGCCTGATCGACGACATTGCCGACCAGACCAACATTCTTGCCCTGAACGCGGCGATCCAGGCCTCGCTGGCCGGTGAAGCCGGGCGGGGTTTTGCCGTGGTCGCCGATGAAGTACAGCGCCTGGCCGAACGTTCATCGTCGGCCACCCGGCAGATCGAGGCGTTGGTGCGCACCATCCAGGCCGACACCAACGAGGCGGTGATCTCCATGGAGCAGACCACCGCCGAAGTGGTACGCGGTGCGCGCCTGGCCCAGGACGCGGGCGTTGCCCTGGCCGAGATCGAAGGGGTATCGCAGAACCTCGCCGACCTTATCCACAGCATCTCCGACGCTGCCCAGTTGCAGACCTCATCGGCCGGGCAGATTTCCCACACCATGGCGGTGATCCAGCAGATCACCGCGCAAACTTCCGCCGGCTCCAGCGCCACTGCCGACAGCATCCGCCACTTGGCCCGCATGGCCAGCGAGATGCGCCGTTCGGTGTCCGGGTTCACCCTGCCGCCACCTGCAGAGCCGATGAAGAGCTCTGGTGACGCGCCGCGCTGAGGAATGCCAATGGCTGTAGTTGCGATAAGCCCCGAACGCCACGACACCGTGGCGCTGGCCTGGACCAAGGCCGCCATCCTCGACTGCCTGGCCCAGGCGCGCCAGGCGCTGGAGCGCTTTGCCGGCGAACCGGGCGACCTGTCGATGCTGGCCTTCGTGGTCGACAACCTGCACCAGGTGCACGGTTGTCTGCGCATGCTCGAACTGCGCGGTGCCACCCGCCTGGCCGAGGAGCTGGAACTGTTCGCCAAAGCCTTGGCCGACGGCCAGGTCAGCCCGCGGGGGGATTGCCTGGGCGCCTTGTTCCGGGGCCTGGAACAGCTGCCTTCGTACCTGGAGCGCCTGCGCGGTGCCCGCCACGACCTGCCACTGGTCATGCTGCCGTTGCTCAACCAGCTACGTGCCTGCCGTGGCGAGGAGCCGCTGGCCCAGGCCAGCCTGATCAGCGGCGCCGCCCAACGTTTCGCCGGTGCCGACGACCTGGCCAACCTTGACCTGTCGCTGGGCAACTGGCGTGAACAGATCCAGGCCGGGGCGGGACGTGATGCCCTGCGTTCGGTAGTGACGGCGCTGTGTGACGACCTGATGCGCATCAAGGAGCGTCTGGACCAGTTCGTGCGTGGCGACCGCCAGCACAGCGAGCAGCTGGATGCCCTGCTGGCCCCCTTGCGCCACGTGGCCGACACCTTGGCGGTGCTGGGTTTCCAGCAGCCGCGCCGGGTGATCATCGACCAGGTGCTGGCGCTTCAGGCGTTGGCCCAGGGCGAGCGAGCAGTGGATGACGCGGTGTTGATGGATGTGGCGGGCGCCCTGCTGTACGTCGAGGCCACGCTTAACGGCATGGTCGGCCCGCTGGAGGAAAGCGGCCAGGGCGGCTTGCCGGGCTCGGACCTCGCCGAGATCCGCCTGTTGGTGTTGAACGAGGCACTGAACGTGCTGCAACAAGCCAAGGACCTGATCGGCGATTGCCTGGAGTCCGGTTGGCCGCGGCAACGCCTGCAACCTTTGCCGGGGCTGTTGCAGCAGGTTCGCGGGGCGTTGGCGATGTTGATGCTGCCGGTCGTGGCCGAGCTGTTCGAAGGCTGCGCCAGTTATGTACAGCGCTGGCTGCAGCACCTGGAGGTGGAGCCGCCAGCCGATGAGCTGACGCACCTGGCCGAGGCCCTGAGCGCAGCCGAATGCTACCTGCAGTGGCGAGTGGCCGACCCGTTGGCAGATGCCCAGCCGTTCATCGACATGGCCCGCGCCAGCCTGGCGACGCTGGGCGTGCAATGCACGCAGGATGACACCAGTGCGAGCCGCGATGGCAGCGCTGATGGCATCGACGACGAATTGCGCGAGGTGTTCCTCGACGAAGCCGGTGAACTGCTGCCGGAGGTCGAGCGCCACTGGCTGCGCTGGCGTGCCGACAACCAGCAGCACGAGGCATTGAAGGAAATGCGTCGCGCGCTGCATACGCTCAAAGGCAGCGGCCGCATGGTGCATGCCGAGGCGGTAGCCGAGCTGGCCTGGGGCGCCGAACACTTGCTCAACCGGGTACTCGAGGGCCGCAGCGTGCTGAGCCCGGAGGGCGTGGTGGCGTTGCAGCGGGTGTTCGTCTACCTGCCCGACCTGCTGGCCGACTTCGCTGCTGGCCATCTGCCGCAGCTGAGCGAAATCGAGCAACTGGCCGGGCACCTGCATGCGCTGGCGGAAAACGCCGCACCGGTGGCAGCGGACCTGGGCGGCTTCGATCCGCAATTGCTGGACATCTTCCGCAGCGAGGCGCAGGGCCACCTGGCCAGCCTGGATGCTTTCCTGCGCGATGCTGGCGACCACGACACGCCGGTCAGCGATGGCCTGCAGCGTGCCCTGCACACGCTCAAGGGCAGCGCGGCCATGGCCGGGGTGATGCCAGTCGCCGAGCTGGCCACTGCCTTCGACCGCCTGGCCCGTGAGTACAAGGGCCACCAGTTGCCGCTGCAAATGGCCGAGATCGAATGGCTGCACGCGGCGCGCGCGCTGTTCCAGCAGGGCCTGGCCCAACTCGACAGCACGCCGCTGGCGGCCATCCCTGGTGCCGCCGAGCTGATCGAGCAGGTTGGCCAGGCGGTGGACGAACGGCTGGCCAGCTTGCATGACGGCCCGCAGCATGCGCGGCGCAACAAGCGCGATCCGCAGCTGGTCGCCGGTTTCCTGGCCCAGGCCATGGACATTCTGCTGGATGCCGAGTCGTCGCTATCTCGCTGGCAGGAGCAACCCGGCCAGCGCGACGCGCTGGACACTCTGCTCGACCAACTCACCGCCCTGGGCCATGCCGCACACCTGGCCGACCTGTGGCAGATGGACGATCTGTGCGAGGCCCTGCTCGACCTGTACGGTGCCGTGGAGGAGGGCAGCTTGCCCGCCGATGCGCGCTTCTTCGCCCAAGCCCAGCGGGCCCATGAAAGCCTGCTGGACATGCTCGACGAGGTGGCGGCGGGGCAGGACATCACGCCGCGCCCGGCGCTGGTCGACAGCCTGCGCAACCTGCTGGGGCAGGCCCTCGCGCCAGAGGCCACCGGCCTGGTCGGCATCGACACGGTCACGCCGCTGCACCCGGACATGGACTTGGCCGATAGCCTGGGGCTGGGGCTGGCGCACAACCCTTTGCAGCCCGCTGCAGCGGAGCCGCTGGTGGAAGAGCCGGAAAGCCCTGGCGAAGAACTGCTGGAAGTGTTTCTCGAAGAAAGCTCGGACATCGTCGAGAGCGCCGCCGCAGCGCTGGCACGCTGGCAGGCCGACCCGCGCAACAGCGTCGAGGTGGACAACCTCATGCGCGACCTGCACACCCTCAAAGGTGTGGCACGCATGGTCGAGATCGCGCCAATCGGCGACCTGGCCCATGAGCTGGAGTTTCTCTACGAGCTGCTGGCCGCGGGGCGCCTGCCGCCGAGTGCGCCGCTGTTCGCTCTGTTGCAGAATTGCCATGACCGCCTGGCGCACATGCTCGATGCCGTGCGCTTGGGCCAGCCGCTGCATGCCGCCACGGCGCTGATCGACTACATCCGCAACTTCAGCAGCGCGGCGCTGACCGACAGTGCTGCGGGCCAGGGGCCGGTCGGTGCCGCTGCCAGCGAGGCGCCAACGGCGGTTCCGGAGCGGGCGCCAGGCGACATGGTCAAGGTCGATGCCGAGCTGCTCGACGAGCTCGGCAACCTGGCCGGTGAACACTCCGTCATCCGCGGGCGCATCGAGCAGCAGGTCAACGATGCCCAGTTCACCCTCAACGAGATGGAAACCACCCTCGAGCGCATGCGCGACCAGTTGCTGCGCCTGGACATCGAGACCCAGGGGCGGATCTCCAGTCGGCAGCAGATCGAAGGCGATGCCTATGACGACTTCGACCCCCTGGAGATGGACCGTCATTCACAGTTGCAGCAGCTGTCGCGGGCCCTGTTCGAATCTGCCTCGGACTTGCTCGACCTCAAGGAAACCCTGGCCCAGCGTGCCCAGGAGGCGCACAGCCTGCTGCAACAGCAGGCGCGGGTGAACAGCCAGTTGCAGGAAGGCCTCACCGCCACCCTGATGGTGCCCTTCGAACGCCTGGTGCCACGCTTGCAGCGTGTGGTGCGGCAGGTGGCCAGCGAGCTGGGCAAGCAGGTGGAACTGGTGGTCGGCAACGCCGAAGGCGAGCTTGACCGCAGCGTGCTCGAACGCATGGTGGCGCCGCTGGAGCACATGCTGCGCAATGCCGTCGACCACGGCCTGGAGAGCCGGGAAGTACGCCTGGCCGCCGGCAAGCCGGAGCAGGGCACCATCCACCTGAATCTGTTGCATGAAGGCGCCGACATCGTCATCGAAATGACCGATGACGGCGCCGGCGTGCCGCTGGAAGCGGTGCGACGCAAGGCCATCAAGCGCGGCCTGCTGGACCCGCAGGCGCACTTGAGCGATCACGAGATCCTGCAGTTCATCCTGCGCCCAGGCTTTTCCACTGCGGAGAAGATCACCCAGATTTCCGGGCGTGGCCTGGGCATGGACGTGGTGCACGAGGAGGTCAAGCAACTGGGCGGCTCGATGAGCATCGAGTCGGCCCAGGGCAAGGGCGCGCGCTTCCTGATTCGCCTGCCGTTCACCGTGTCGGTCAACCGTGCGTTGATGGTGCATCTGGGCGAAGAGCAGTACGCCATTCCGCTGAACACCATCGAAGGCATCGTCCGCGTGCCGCCCGCTGAACTGGCGGCGTGCTACCAACTGGATACACCGCGTTATGTGTACGCCGGTCATGAATACGAACTGCGTTATCTGGGCGAGTTGCTGCAGGGCATGCCGCGCCCGGCCTTGCTGGGGCAAAGTGTGCCGCTGCCGGTGCTGCTGGTGCATTCCCAGGAACAATCGTTCGCGATCCAGGCAGACGCCCTGTCGCCCAGCCGCGAAATCGTGGTGAAGAGCCTGGGGCCGCAGTTCGCTGCGGTTGCCGGGTTGTCGGGGGCGACATTGCTGGGCGATGGTCGGGTGGTGCTGATTCTCGACCTGTTGGGCCAGTTGCGTGGCCAGCAGCGGCGCCTGGCGCGCCTGCCGGGTGGTGGTGCGGCGCAGCGCCAGGTATTCGGGCCGGCACCACGGCGGGCTGTGCTGGTGATGGTAGTGGACGACTCGGTAACTGTGCGCAAGGTCACCAGCCGCCTGCTCGAACGCCACGGCATGAGCGTCCTGACGGCCAAGGACGGGGTCGATGCCATGGCCCTGCTGGAAGAGCACCGCCCGGATGTGCTGCTGCTGGATATCGAGATGCCGCGCATGGATGGTTTCGAGGTCGCCACGCGCATCCGCCGCGACGAGCGGCTGAAAGACCTGCCGATCATCATGATCACCTCGCGCACCGGGCAGAAGCACCGCGACCGCGCCATGGCCATCGGCGTCAACGAATACCTTGGCAAGCCGTACCAGGAGTCGGTCCTGTTGCAGAGCATCGCCCACTGGAGCCAGACCCATGCTTGAACTGATCGCCGGCCAGCGCAGCAGCCTGACCGGGCTGTTGCTGCCGTTGGGCGACCGCACCCTGGTGTTGCCCAACGTCGCGGTGGCCGAGTTGAGTGGCCAGCGCAACGTGCTGTGCCAGCGCGGCGAACCGGCCTGGCACCTGGGCTGGATCGACTGGCGCCAGCAACGTCTGCCGCTGATCGGCTTCGAGGCCGCCTGTGGCGGCGAAACGCCTTGCGGCGAGCGGGCGCGTGTGGTGGTGCTGAATGCCCTGGGCGATACCGGCCTGCGCTACCTGGCGCTGTTGCTGCAGGATATCCCGCGCTCGTGCAAGCTCGACAGCCAGCTCAACTACGTGGACGTGGCGTTGGGCCGGCTGGAGCTGGCCGCAGTGCAGGTGGGCGAGCAGGTGGCGCGGGTGCCGGACCTGGTCGGGCTGGAGCGGCTGGTGCGTGACGCTGATCTGCAACCTGACTTTGGTTAGGATGTGAAACAAAGCGTTTGCTCGTTTGGCTGACGCGGTCGTTGTAGGACGTGTAAGCCTGACGGGCCGCGATAGGGCCGGAGCAGACTGGCGCAGGAACCCAGCCCACCGCAGGAGGTCTGTGTTTGCATGTACTACGGTGAACGTTTCAACGCCTGGACTCACCTGGTCGGGGCTGTCCTGGCCTGTATCGGTGCCATCTGGCTGATCGTGGCCGCGGGCCTGCAAGGCGACCCGTGGAAGATCGTCAGCTTTTCCATCTACGGCAGCACCCTGCTGTTGCTGTACAGCATCTCTACCCTGTACCACAGCACCCGCGGACGGGCGAAAGTGATCATGCGCAAGCTCGATCACCTGTCGATCTATTTGCTGATCGCCGGCAGCTATACGCCGTTCTGCCTGGTCAGCTTGCGCGGCCCGTGGGGCTGGAGCCTGTTCGGTATCGTCTGGGGGCTGGCGGTTATCGGCATGCTGCAGGAGATCAAACCGCGCTCCGAGGCGCGGATCCTGTCGATCATCATCTATGCGGTAATGGGCTGGATCGTGCTGGTGGCCGTGCAGCCGCTGCTGCACGCGCTGGGCACTGCCGGCTTCGCCTGGCTGGCTGCCGGCGGTGTGTTCTACACCGTCGGCATCCTCTTCTTTGCCTTCGACAGCCGCTTCCGCCACTGGCATGGCATCTGGCACCTGTTCGTGATTGCCGGCAGCCTCATGCACTTCGTGGCGGTGTCATTCTATGTGCGTTAGCTAGAAGTCGCCCCACAGCTGCTGTGCCACCGACAGTGCCACCACGGGGGCGGTTTCGGTACGCAGCACCCGTGGCCCGAGGCGCGCGGCGTGGAAGCCAGTGCCTTTGGCCTGCTCAACCTCTGCCTCGCTCAGGCCGCCCTCCGGGCCGATCAGGAAGGCCAGCGTGGCCGGCCTGGCATGGCTGGTGAGAGGTTCGGCGACTGGGTGCAAAACCAGTTTCAGGTCGGCCTTGGCGCTGTTCAACCATTCGCCCAGGGTTACCGGTGGGTGGATGACCGGCAAGGTCGAGCGCCCGCACTGTTCGCAGGCGCTGATCGCTACCTGGCGCCAATGGGCCAGGCGTTTGTCGGCGCGTTCGTCCTTCAGTCGCACTTCGCAACGTTCGCTGACGATCGGGGTAATTTCATTCACCCCCAGTTCGGTGGCCTTCTGGATCGCCCAGTCCATGCGCTCGCCGCGGGACAGCCCCTGGCCGAGATGAACATGCAGTGGTGAGTCGGCTTGGCCGGCGAGGGCCTGGTCGAGGCTGACGCGCACGGTTTTCTTGCCCACTTCGAGCAGCTGGCCACGGTATTCCTGGCCGCTGCCGTCGAACAGCTGCACGGCGTCGCCGGAAGCCATGCGCAGTACACGGCCGATGTAGTGGGCCTGGGCTTCGGGCAGGTCGTGCTCGCCGAGGCTCAGGGGGGCGTCGATAAAGAAGCGGGACAGTCTCATGGTTTAGCTCGGACGGAAAGGGATCATGTGACCCTGTGGGGCGGGTTTACCCGCGAATGCGGCGGTGAGCCCGCTATCGCATTCGCGGGGTGAACCCGCTCCCACCGGGTTAGACGGCAGGCTGTAGGGCTAGCCCGGGTCGCGGAAGTCGGGGTGGAAGTTGGCCGGTACCGCCACGCTGACGCTTTCGCGGGTGGCGATTTCGATACCCTCGCTGGCCACTTCTGCAAGGAAGTCGATCTGCTCCGGGGTGATCACATAAGGCGGCAGGAAATACACCACGCTGCCCAGCGGGCGCAGCAGGGCGCCACGGGTCAGGGCATGCTCGAATACCTTCAGGCCGCGTCGCTCCTGCCACGGGTAGGCGACCTTGCCAGCCTTTTCCTTGACCATCTCGATGGCCAGGGCCATGCCGGTCTGGCGGATTTCTGCGACATGGGCATGCTCGGCCAGGTGCGCGGTGGCGCTGGCCATGCGCGCAGCCAGTGCCTTGTTGGCTTCGATCACGTTGTCCTGTTCGAAGATGTCCAGCGTCGCCAGTGCCGCAGCACAGGCCAGCGGGTTGCCGGTATAGCTGTGCGAATGGAGGAATGCGCGCAGGGTCGGGTAGTCGTCGTAGAACGCCTGGTAGACCTTGTCGGTGGTCAGGCAGGCGGCCAGCGGCAGGTAGCCACCGGTCAGGGCTTTGGACAGACAGAGGAAATCCGGGCGGATGCCGGCCTGCTCGCAGGCGAACATCGTGCCGGTGCGGCCGAAGCCCACGGCGATCTCATCGTGGATCAGGTGCACGTCGTAGCGGTCGCAGGCCTCGCGCAGCAGCTTGAGGTACACCGGGTGGTACATGCGCATGCCGCCAGCGCCCTGGATCAACGGCTCGACGATCACCGCACTGATCGAGGCGTGGTGTTCGGCCAGGGTCTGCTCCATGGCCTGGAACATGTTGCGCGAATGCTCCTCCCAGCTCATGCCTTCGGGGCGCAGGTAGCAATCGGGGCTGGGCACCTTGAGGGTATCGAGCAGCAGTGCCTTGTAGGTTTCGGTGAACAGCGGCACATCACCGACCGACATGGCGGCGATGGTTTCGCCATGGTAGCTGTTGCTCAGGGTGACGAAGCGCTTCTTGCCTGGTTTGCCGACGTTCTGCCAGTAGTGGAAGCTCATCTTCAGCGCCACTTCGATGCACGACGAACCGTTGTCGGCATAGAACACCCGGTCGAGCCCGGCCGGGGTCATGGCCACCAGGCGCTCGGACAGCTCGATCACCGGCTGGTGGCTGAAACCGGCCAGGATCACGTGCTCCAGTTGGTCGACCTGGCCCTTGATGCGCTGGTTGATACGCGGGTTGGCATGGCCGAACACGTTGACCCACCAGCTGCTCACCGCATCCAGGTAGCGCTTGCCTTCGAAGTCTTCCAGCCACACGCCTTCGCCGCGCCGGATCGGAATCAGCGGCAGCTGCTCGTGGTCTTTCATCTGGGTACAGGGGTGCCACAGGACCTTGAGGTCACGTTGCATCCACTGGTCATTGAGGCCCATCGGCACTTCTCCTGGCTTGCGGCTTGGTTCGACCGCGTAAGCCTAAGCAATGCCGCAGGGCAGGACAACCGCTGCGGTTCAATGGCGCTGGGCGCCGCTGCAATCGAGCCTGCGGGTGAGCGCGTCAATGGCAAAAATGTCAGTTGGCAAAAGCACTTGATGTCGCTGTGCTGGCAGGGCCGACGGACCTGACGTATTCTTAACGCATCTCTCTCGGGGCATTCCCGCCTCTACCCGTTTCTGTAACCCCTGACTCGGAGTTCGCCGACATGGCTGCTGCTTGGGTGCGCCTGTGCGCGTTGGTATTGATTGGTGTGTCCAGCGGCGCCGCGCTGGCAAAGGACAAGACACCTTCGGCGATCGTCGTGGGTGGCGGCCTGGCGGGCCTCACGGCTGCCTATGAGCTGCAGAACAAGGGCTGGCAGGTGACGCTGCTGGAAGCCAAGCCAGGCATGGGCGGGCGCTCGGGCCTGGCCACCAGCGAGTGGATCGGCAATGCCAAGGCGCAGCCGGTGCTCAACCAGTACCTTGACCGTTTCAAGCTTGAAACACTGCCGGCACCTGAATTCGTGCGTACCCCCGGCTACCTGATCGACGGCGAGTATTTCAGTGCCACCGACCTGGCCAGCAAGCAGCCGGCCACTGCCGAGGCACTCAAGCGCTACGAGAAAACCCTCGACGACCTGGCCCGCTCGATCGATGATCCGCTGAATCCGCAGGCCACCAGCACGCTGTTCGCCCTCGACCAGATCAACGTCTCCACCTGGCTGGACAAGCTGCAGCTGCCGGCCACCGCCCGTCAGCTGATCAACCAGCAGATCCGTACTCGCTACGATGAACCGTCGCGCCTGTCGCTGCTGTACTTCGCTCAGCAGAACCGCGTTTACCGAGGCGTCAGCGACCGTGACCTGCGCGCTGCGCGCCTGCCGGGCGGCAGCCCGGTGCTGGCCCAGGCCTTCGTCAAGCAGCTGAAGACCATCAAGACCAGCTCGCCGGTGACGGCTATCGTCCAGGACAAGGACGGCGTCACGGTCAAGGTCGGCAGCGTCGGTTACCAGGCGGATTACCTGGTGATGGCCGTGCCGCTGCGCGCCCTGGCCAAGATCCAGATGACCCCGAGCCTGGACAGCCAGCACCTGGCGGCGGTCAAGGGCACCAACTATGGCTGGCGCGACCAGCTGATGCTGAAGTTCAAGAAGCCTGTCTGGGAAAGCCGCGCGCGCATGTCGGGTGAAATCTTCAGCAACGCCGGCCTGGGCATGCTGTGGATCGAGCCAGCGCTCAAGGGTGGCGCCAACGTGGTGATCAACCTGTCGGGGGACAATGCCCGCCTGTTGCAGGCATTCGGCGACAAGCAGATGGTCGACCAGGTGCTGATTCGCCTGCATGCGTTCTACCCGCAGGCCCGCGGCTCGTTCACCGGCTACGAGGTCAAGCGCTACAGCACCGACGCCGGCACCGGCGGCGCCTACCTGGCTTACGGGCCGGGGCAGATCAGCAAGTACTGGCGCTTGTGGGAGCGCCCGGTGCAGCGCATCACCTTTGCCGGTGAACATACCGACGCCCTCTACCCGGGCACCCTGGAAGGTGCCCTGCGCAGTGGCCAGCGCGCGGCGAGCCAGGTCCAGGACCTGCTGGCGGGCAAGTCGTTCGACCCGGCCAAGGCGGCACCGGTGGCAGCGGCTGCAGCGGCAGGCGCCGGGGCGGCCAAGCAGAGCAAAGGTGGGTTCTTCTCGAATATGTTCGGCGGTGCTTCCGACAAGGACGACAAGGCTGACAAGGCCCCTGTCAAAGCCGAACCGAACAAGCCTGACGAGGCCAAGCAGGACAAGTCGGACAAACCGGGCTTCTTCTCGCGCCTGTTCGGTGCGGCGGACAAGCCTGAGGTGAAGGCCGAGCCGGTTGCCAAGGCCGAGGAAGTGGCACCGGCCCCGGCCCCTGTGCCAGCGCCGCAAGCCGCGCCAACCCCGGTTGCACCAGCACCTGTGGCCAAGGAAGCGGCGGCCAAGCCTGCTGCGACCAAAGCGGCACCGGCCAAGCATGCCCCGACGCACAAGCCGGCTCACAAGCCAGCCGAGACCCGGAAGGCAACGGCCAAGTCCGAGCCGGCCAAGAAAGCGGTGGCCAATACCCAGGCCAAGGCTGGTTGATCGGTTGCCGGTGCCGGACGCCTCTCCGCTCCGGCACAGGATTGGAAAACAGTGCCGATGCCTGTGGGAGCGGGTTCCTCCGCGAAAGGGCCGGCACTGGCAAGCAGCAACGCCCCGGCTATCGTTAATGTTTCCTTAATAGGAGGGTTTCAAAATTCATATCGGATTTATTGATAATCCGAAGCAATTTTTTCCGCTTTTCTTCGATACGTTACGCGTTAGTCTGTGCACAGCTTTCACGGGGAACACGTCAACATGCAACTGCGCAACTCACCTTCTCGCTACGGCGTAGTCAGCATCGTCCTGCACTGGGGCGTGGCTCTGGCAGTCTTCGGTCTGTTCGGCCTGGGCCTGTGGATGGTCGGCCTCGACTACTACAGCCCTTGGCGCAAGGCTGGCCCGGACCTGCACAAGAGCATCGGCCTGGTGCTGCTGGCGGTGATGCTGCTGCGGGTGGTGTGGCGTTTCATCAGCCCGCCGCCACCGGCGCCGGCCACTCACGGCGCATTCACCCGCCTGGCCGCCAAACTGGGCCATTTGGCACTGTACCTCGGGCTGTTTGCGGTAATGATCGCCGGTTACCTGATTTCCACCGCCGATGGCGTCGGTATTCCGGTGTTCGGCCTGTTCGAAGTGCCGGCACTGGTCAGCGACCTGCCGGACCAGGCAGACCTGGCTGGCGTGATTCATCTGTGGCTGGCCTGGGGCCTGGTGATTTTTGCCGTACTGCATGCCCTGGCAGCCCTCAAGCACCATTTCATCGACCGTGACGCGACCCTGACCCGCATGCTGGGCCGCAAAGCTTGACTCTCAACCTCAATTGCATAGGAAGGAAGTAAGGATGTTGAAAAAGACTTTTGCCGCTCTGGCGCTCGGTACCGCACTGATCTCCGCCGGCCAGGCCATGGCTGCCGAGTACAAGATCGACAAGGAAGGCCAGCACGCCTTCGTCGACTGGAAGATCAGCCACCTGGGCTACAGCTTCATCCACGGTACCTTCAAGGACTTCGACGGCAACTTCACCTGGGACAGTGCCAAGCCTGAAGCCAGCAAGATCAACGTCGACCTGAAAACCGCCAGCCTGTGGTCGAACCACGCCGAGCGTGACAAGCACATCGCCAGCGCCGACTTCCTCGACGTGAAGAAATACCCGCAAGCCAAGTTCGTCTCCACCAGCGTCAAGCCGACTGGCGACAAGACTGCTGACGTGACCGGCGACCTGACCCTGCACGGCGTGACCAAGCCGGTGACCTTCAAGGCCACCTTCAATGGTGAAGGCAAGGACCCATGGGGTGGCGAGCGTGCCGGTTTCAACGCCACCACCACGCTGAACCTGAACGACTTCGGCATCAAAGGGCCGGGTGCTACTTCGCAGACCCTGGACCTGGATATCAGCCTCGAAGGTGTCAAGCAGAAGTAACTCAGACCTGCTGAAGACCGAGGGGCCGCAAAGCGGCCCCTCGGTATTTCTATCTGTCAGCCCTTGCGGGTCAGCAGTGCCGGGCGCTCACCGCGCGGGCGACTTGGCAGGTCATCCAGCTGCTCGGGCGTCGGGTAACGGTCGAGCTTGGATTCCTTGCGAATGATCACCGGTTGTTTTTCCGGCTGGCGCGGGTTGCGCACGGCCGGTTCCTGCCGGGCTGCATCATCACGGGCCGGGCGGCCACGGCCAGCGCCGCCATCACGACGGGCACCGCCACCGTTGTTGGCACGGGGCGGGCGCTTCTCGCCGCCGCTGCCGCTACGCTGCTGACCACCTGTACGACCCTGGCCGCCGCTGTTGCTGCGCTGGCCGTTGCCTTGGCCGGCATTGCCGCCCGGGCGGCGGTTGCGGCCCTGGCCCTTGCCATTCTGATACGGGCTGACGTAGTCGGCACGGTTGCCGAAGTTGTCGATTTCGTCGTCCAGGAACTCTTCCGGATCCCGGTCGGCAGGCACTTTCGGCACGCTGGCGCTGGCTTGTTGCTGCTGGCGCGGCTTCTTGTCGCGCGGTTTGCGCTGCTGTGGCTTGTCGCCGGCTTTTTCCTTGTCAGCTGGCTTGTCCGCAGCCTGCTGCTTGGCCTTGCCTTTATCCTTGCCCTTGTCCTTGCGGCCGCCGTTGGCGTCTTTGCCACCTTCGCCACGGGCCTGCTGGTTACGCGCGCCACGGCCGTTGTTCTGCGGGCGTTCGCGTACTTCCGGCTTTTCCGCTTCTACCTGGCTGGCGTCGAAGCCCATCAGGTCGCCGTCCGGGATCTTCTGCTTGGTTACCCGTTCGATGCTCTTGAGCAACTTCTCTTCATCCGGCGCGACCAGGGAAATGGCCTCGCCCGAGCGCCCGGCACGGCCAGTACGGCCGATACGGTGAACGTAGTCTTCCTCGACGTTCGGCAGCTCGAAGTTGACCACGTGGGGCAACTGGTCGATGTCCAGGCCGCGGGCGGCGATGTCGGTGGCTACCAGTACCCGCACGCTGTTGGCCTTGAAGTCGGCCAGGGCTTTGGTACGGGCATTCTGGCTCTTGTTGCCGTGGATCGCGGCAGCAGTCAGGCCGTGCTTTTCCAGGTATTCGGCCAGGCGGTTGGCACCATGCTTGGTGCGGGTGAATACCAGCACCTGCTCCCAGGCACCCAGGGTGATCAGGTGCGCGAGCAGGGCGCGCTTGTGGCTGGCGGGCAGGCGGTAGATGCGCTGCTCGATACGCTCGACGGTGGTGTTCGGCGGGGTCACCTCGATTCGCTCCGGGTTGTGCAGGAGCTTGTCGGCGAGGTCGGTGATGTCCTTGGAGAAGGTGGCCGAGAACAGCAGGTTCTGACGCTTGGCCGGCAGGCGGGCGAGGACCTTCTTGACGTCATGGATGAAGCCCATGTCGAGCATGCGGTCGGCTTCGTCGAGCACCAGGATTTCCACGTGGGCCAGGTCGACCTTGCCTTGGCCGGCCAGGTCGAGCAGACGGCCCGGGCAGGCGACCAGCACGTCGACACCCTTGGCAATGGCCTGGATCTGCGGGTTCATGCCGACACCGCCGAAAATGCAGGCGCTGACCAAAGGCAGGTCACGTGCATAGACCTTGAAGCTGTCATGCACCTGGGCCGCCAGTTCGCGGGTCGGGGTCAGGACCAGTACGCGAGGTTGGCGTGGGCCGTGGCGCTGCGACTTGTCGGGGTGGCCGGCCGGGAACAGGCGCTCAAGGATCGGCAGGGCGAAACCGCCGGTTTTACCAGTACCTGTCTGTGCGGCGACCATCAGGTCGCGGCCTTGCAACACGGCGGGAATCGCCCGCTGTTGCACGGGGGTCGGCTGGGTGTAGCCCGCAGCCTCGATAGCGCGGACAAGAGCCTCGGAGAGACCGAGGGAAGCAAAGGACATGGGCAATCCTGTTCTCGTGTGGGCTGGGCCCGTGTGGGATGTTCTGCCTGGCGCGACGGGCATCGGTGGGATGCGATCGCGTCCGGTCCAGCTGGGCTTTCACTGCACATCCAAGTAACGGGGGGTGGACGCCAAAAGGTGCGTCGATGCCGATCGGGATGCCTGTTGCGAGGCCGAGCGTCCGGGCGTGAGCCGGGCGGGAAGGCCCGAGTATAACAGAGCTATCGCGCCGTGCTGCTTTCCTGCTGCTCAACGGCGTTGGGAATGTTCCCGATGTCGCCTGTGTAGCGCTGGCTGATTGCCGCGTAGGCCGGTTCCTGCTTGAAACGCCGCAGTTCCTTGGCAAAGGCCTGGGCCAGCAACTCGCGTCCCGGCTTGCGTACCAGGGCCAGGTATTGCGCCTGGCGGTTGACCACCAGCGGCAATACCTCGACCTGCTGTTGCAGGCCCAGGTGCTGCAGCAGGTAATGGCCAACCCTGCGGTCGGTGACTGCCAGGTCGATGCGGCCCAGGACCAGCTTGCCGAAGTTGGCTTCGTGGCTAGGGGCGGCTTCGCGTTTGAAGTAGGCGGCCTCGTTGAACGCTGCACCATAGTTGTAGCCGGGCGAAGTGCCGACGGTGAAGCCGGCGAGATCCCCCAGCTTGCTGACCGGATGGCGACGTGCGCTGGCCTGGAACAGGACGAATTCGACATCCGACATGGGCTCGGCGGCGTAAACCAGGTAGGGCTGGCGTGACTCGTTCTGGAATACATCGAGGATGCCGTCGGCCAGGCCTTGTTCGATCATTGCCAGGCAGCGCTTCCACGGCAGGATCTGCACGTCCACCTCGACGCCGAGGCGTGCGAAGACCCGGGTGGTAACTTCGTAGTCGATGCCGCGCAGCTGGCCGTCATGCAGGTAGACATAGGGGGCCCAGTCATCGGTCACCAGGCGCAGGCGCTCGCCCAGCGCCAGGGGGCTCAGGCAGGCTAACAAGAGAATCCACAACAGACGGGCGACGTACGGCATGGCCGGAGATTACAAGCTCGGTCTGTTCAAGACCAGCGCCCCGACATTTAGAGTGGGCGAGGGCTGCAACGCGGCCTAGGCGGGACCTGCGGCCGCTCTGCGGCCCGATTGCGACGCAAGGCCGCTCCGGCAGGCACTTCAGCCCTGCGAAGACCGCAGCAGATGCGCCTCGATGTCCTTGCGTCGCTCGCCCAGTGTCAGGCGCAACCCAGGGTGGCGCAGGCACTGGCGCAGTTGCTCGGGCTGCATGTGGCCATTACGCGCATTGAGGTTCTCCAGGGCCTTGTCCCACCAGGCCGGTGCGCAGGCGCGGTCGAACTCGTTGGGGTAGGGGTAGCAGCCATACAGCAACTCGCGGGCGAACTGGCGTTCGTGGCTGGGCAGGGTCATGCTCAGTGCCTTGTAGCCCAGGCGTTGCAGGGCCGGTGGCCGTGGCAGCTGGTCATTGACCAGGTGCACGTCAGCCAGCGCGGCGTCGCTCAGCGGGTCATGGCCATGCTTGCGCAGCCAGGCCTGGATCTTGGCGCGGAACTGCGCCTTGCGGCTCCAGTAGTGGTGGATGACGTCGGTGCATTCGGCCAGCTCCAGCGTGCGGTAGGCCGCCACTGCCAGGCAGAATTCCTCGAGGGTATAGGCCTCGCGAGCCAGCGGATGGAACTCGTCCATCATGGCGATGGAGCGGTCCAGGGTGCCTGCGTCCTGCGCCGTGAGTCCGATAACCCCAGAGTTGACCAGTGGCATCTGGCAATCGGCAAGGCCACGGGACTCGAGAATGGCCAGCAGGTTCTTGTACAGCAGGCATTTCTGGTTGCTGCCATAGCGTGCGCCGATGGCATTGCACAGCAGACGCCCTGGGGCTACCCGGGCGAACAGTTCCAGCGGCGACTTGCGGAAGAACGTGTCGGTGTCGATCAGCACTGCCAGTGGGTGTTGCTGCAGCACTTGGCGCAGCAGCACATGCTTGCTGCGGAAGTGATACCCGTGAGGGGCGTTCCATGCCTGGCGCGTCGCTTCGTCCAGCACGTGCACGGTGACCGGCAGGCCGGCATAGGGTTGCGGATTGTCGGTGTAGACCTGGATGTCCATGGCTTCGCCTGCTGCCGAGTCCAGATGGGTCAGGGCGCTGACGATGCTGAAGCAGGCTTCTTGGTGGTAGGTCGCCGGGCCAAAAGCCAGGTAGACGAGCTGTGGATGCGAGTGCTGCATGGCAGGCAAGACCTGTGTAACCCGAAAATGAATAAGGCTTTAGTCTATGACCAAAGCCTTAATCGGATCTTAAACAGATTTTGCAAAAAATTTCAGCGTGGCAGCTTCAGATTGTTCCAGATGGCCAGGCTCGGTTCGGCCTGGTTCAAGGTATAGAAGTGCAGGCCCGGTGCGCCGCCTTGCAGCAGTTGTTCGCACATGCGGGTGATCACTTCTTCGCCGAAGGCCTGGATGCTGGCGGTGTCGTCGGCATAGGCTTCCAGTTGCTTGCGGATCCAGCGCGGGATTTCGGCGCCACAGGCGTCGGAGAAGCGTGCCAGCTTGCTGTAGTTGGTGATCGGCATGATGCCGGGCACCACCGGGATATCCACGCCCAGTTTCTGTGTACGCTCGACGAAATAGAAGTAGCTGTCGGCGTTGAAGAAGTACTGGGTGATGGCGCTGTCGGCGCCGGCCTTGACCTTGTGCACGAAATTGGCCAGGTCGGCCTCGAAGTTGCGCGCCTGTGGATGCATCTCGGGGTAGGCAGCCACTTCCAGGTGGAAGTGGTCAGCGCTTTCCTGGCGGATGAACTCGACCAGGTCGCTGGCGTAGCGCAATTCGCCACTGGCCATGCCCATGCCCGATGGCAGGTCGCCACGCAGGGCGACGATACGCTTGATGCCTGCGGCCTTGTACTCGGCCAGCAGGCCGCGCAGTTCAGCCTTGGTGTCGCCCACGCACGACAGGTGCGGTGCGGCAGGTACCTTCACTTCGCTTTCCAGCTGCAGCACGGTGTTCAGCGTGCGGTCGCGGGTCGAGCCACCGGCACCGTAGGTGCAGGAGAAGAAATCCGGATTGTAGGCGGCCAACTGGCGGGCGACGCCCATCAGCTTTTCGTGGCCGGCATCGGTCTTGGTCGGGAAGAACTCGAAACTGTAGCGGCGTTCCTGGGACATCGGACGTTCCTCTGGCAGCCAGCTGCAAGCGGCAAGCTGCAAATAGAAGCCAGATCGGTGATGGCCGATCTGGCTTGGGCATCGTTCAAGAAGTTTGCGCCTGGGCTTCAAGCGGCATCGGCGCGGTCTGCACCTGCCTGCCGCCTGAAACTTGCCGCTTAGTAGCGGTAGGCGTCCGGCTTGAACGGGCCTTCCACGGTGACACCGATGTAGTCGGCCTGCTGCTGGGTCAGCTGGGTGACCACGCCGCCGAAGCCGCGGACCATTTCCAGGGCAACTTCTTCATCGAGTTTCTTCGGCAGCACTTCAACGGTCAGGCGTTCGGCTTTCTTTTCGGCCGACAGGTCGGCGAACTTCTGCTGGAACAGGAAGATCTGCGCCAGTACCTGGTTGGCGAACGAGCCGTCCATGATGCGGCTTGGGTGACCGGTGGCGTTACCCAGGTTGACCAGGCGGCCTTCGGCCAGCAGGATCAGGTAGTCGTCGTTCTGTGGGTCGAAGCTGCCGGCGCCGGTGCGGTGGATCTTGTGCACCTGCGGCTTGACCTCTTCCCAGGCCCAGTTCTTGCGCATGAAGGCGGTGTCGATCTCGTTGTCGAAGTGACCGATGTTGCAGACCACGGCGCGCTTCTTCAGGGCCTTGAGCATGTTGGCGTCGCAGACGTTGACGTTACCGGTGGTGGTCACGATCAGGTCGATCTTGCCCAGCAGGGCCTTGTCGATGCTGGCTTCGGTGCCGTTGTTGATCCCGTCGATGAACGGCGAAACCACTTCGAAGCCGTCCATGCAGGCTTGCATGGCGCAGATCGGGTCGACCTCGGTGACCTTGACGATCATGCCTTCCTGGCGCAGGGACTGGGCCGAGCCCTTGCCCACGTCACCGTAGCCGATCACCAGGGCCTGCTTGCCCGACAGCAGGTGGTCGGTACCCCGCTTGATGGCGTCGTTCAGGCTGTGACGGCAGCCGTACTTGTTGTCGTTCTTGCTCTTGGTGACCGAGTCGTTGACGTTGATCGCCGGGACTTTCAGCTCGCCCTTGGCCAGCATGTCCAGCAGGCGGTGCACGCCGGTGGTGGTTTCTTCGGTGATGCCGTGCACGCGCTCCAGTACCTGCGGGTACTTCTTGTGCAGCAGTTCGGTCAGGTCGCCACCGTCGTCGAGGACCATGTTGGCGTCCCATGGCTGGCCATCCTTGAGGATGGTCTGCTCCAGGCACCACTCGTACTCTTGCTCGGTTTCACCTTTCCAGGCGAATACCGGGATACCGGCGGCGGCGATGGACGCGGCGGCCTGGTCCTGGGTGGAGAAGATGTTGCACGACGACCAGCGCACTTCGGCACCCAGGGCGACCAGGGTTTCGATCAGCACGGCGGTCTGGATGGTCATGTGGATGCAGCCCAGGATTTTCGCACCCTTGAGCGGTTGCTCGGCCAGGTACTTGCGGCGCAGGCCCATCAGTGCAGGCATTTCCGATTCGGCGATGATGGTTTCGCGACGGCCCCAGGCGGCCAGGGAGATGTCGGCGACTTTGTAATCGGTAAAACCAGCAGGCATGTTTGCAGCGCTCATGAGAGCCTCCATTCGTAGTGTGCGAATGGGCGCCGTTGTGCGTTGAGCGTCCGCGGGAGCGGACAACGCCCCATCCGAGCCTGACAGGCCTAGCCTGCTGCAGCGCCCCTCGGACAGGTGGCGGGCATGGCACCGCTGTGGGCAACCATGTGAAGCGGCGGAGATTATAGCCGTGACCGCCGGCTTGCCCAAGGTTTTCTGTCGATTAATCGCGACGATAGTCGATGTTCAATGGAGCGACACCGGCCGCTCTGCCATCATTGCTACACCGTAGCCAAGCAGGTCAGGAGTACAGATGAACTTTCACACCCGCAAGTGGGTTAAACCCGAAGACCTCAACCCCAATGGCACGCTGTTCGGTGGCAGCCTGTTGCGCTGGATCGATGAAGAGGCGGCGATATACGCCATTGTCCAGCTGGGCAACCAGCGCGTGGTGACCAAGTACATATCGGAAATCAACTTCGTCAGTGCCTCGCGCCAGGGCGACATCATCGAGCTGGGCATCACCGCCACCGAGTTCGGCCGCACCTCGATCACCCTCAAGTGCGAAGTGCGTAACAAGATCACCCGCAAGGCCATTCTCACGGTCGACAAGATGGTCTTCGTCAACTTGGGCGAAGACGGGCTGCCAGCGCCCCACGGGCGCACCGAGATCAAATACATCCAGGACCAGTTCCCGGATTCGGCGGTGGAATGACGATTTCGGGGCTGCAACGCAGCCCCGAAAGCCTCATGGCTGGGCGCTGACCTTGCGCACCACCCGGCCAATGCTCAAACCCTGCACCAGGATCGACGACAGCACCACGATGTAGGTGATCGACAGCAGCAGGTCACGTTCCTCGCCCAAAGGCAGCGACAGCGCCAGGGCCACCGACACCCCGCCGCGCAGGCCACCCCAGGTCAGCACCCGTACCGTGCCCTTGGGCACCGGGCGCCAGCGCCGCAGCAAGACGATCGCCGGGGCCACGGTCAGCAGCCGCGACAGCAGCACCGCCAGGGCCAGCACGCCACCGGCTGCCAGGTGCAGCCAGTTGAACGGCAGCAGTAACAGCTCCAGGCCGATCAGCGCGAACAGCAGGGCATTGAGCATGTCGTCGATCAGTTCCCAGAAACCGTCCATGTAGCGGCGGGTCATGTCATTCATTGCCAGGTTGCGCCCCAGGTTGCCGATGATCAGGCCGGCCACCACCATGGCGATCGGCGCCGAAACGTGCAGTTCATAGCACATGGCCGAGCCACCGATGACCAACGCCAGGGTCAGCATCACTTCCACCTGGTACTGCTCGACGCTCTTGATCATGCGGTAGGTGGCGTAGCCGATCAGGCCACCGAACACTACCCCGCCGATGGCCTCGCGGGCGAACAGGATCGCCGTGTCGGTCATGCTCGGGGTTTCGCCCAGGCGGATGATGCCGAGCAGCACGGTGAAGACCACCACTGCGGTGCCATCGTTGAACAGCGATTCGCCGACAATGGTGGTTTTGAGCGGCTTGGAGGCATTGGCGGTACGCAGCGCGCCAAGCACGGCGATCGGGTCGGTGGGCGAAATCAGGGCACCGAACAACAGGCAGTAGATCAGCGGCACCTGCCAGCCGAACAGGGCGAACACCCAGTGCGACAGGTAACCGATGACCACGGTGGCGATCAGCACGCCGACGGTGGCCAGCAGGCCGATCGGCCAACGGTAGCTGCGCAGGTCGGCGAGGTTGACGTGCAAGGCGCCGGCGAACAGCAGGAATGCCAGCATCCAGTGCATCAGCAGGTCGTTGAAGTCGATCTGGTTCATCAGCCCTTCGACGCGTGCTTCCAGGCCGGGGAAACCGATCAGGCTCAGGCCTTGCAACATCAGGGAGAACAGCAGCGCCGTAACCATCACGCCAATGGCGGGGGGCAGGCCGATGAAACGGTAATTCACATAGGTGAGGAGGGTGGTGAGGCAGATAAACGCGGCAACTAGTTCAAGCATCCCGAATCCTGTAGTAGTGGCTTCCAAGTCATAACCCGAATGGCTCGGGCAGTTCTTTGATGATCTGACGAGGGCTTCGGGGCACAGGATTTGACCAGAATTGCTGGAAGCGTTCCGGGTGTTTACAGCTGGCGGGCGCAATCATGGCAGCGCTCGATCCCACAGGCGCTGAACCGCCATCGGCGAACACATCCCAGGCAACCCGCCCCCCAACGCTATATATTCATCCCTCGAAAACGTCAAAGGACCCAACGGTGTGCTGGCAACTTCCCTGGTACTGATCGCCGCCCTGCTGCATGCGACCTGGAATACCCTGATCAAATTCAGTGGTGAGCGCCTGCTGGTGATCGCCAGCATGGACACGGTGGCGCTGGCCTTCGCGGTGCTTGCCGTGGCCTTCGTCGAGGTGCCGCCGACCAGCGTCTGGCCTTGGCTGCTGGCTTCGGCGTTGGCCGAGCAGTTGTACCGCTTCCTGCTGATCCAGGCCTATCGCGTCGGCGATCTGGGGCTGGTCTACCCGCTGATGCGCGGGCTGTCGCCCCTGGTAGTGCTGGCATTGACCCTGGCCTTTGCCGGCGAATCGCTGAGCCAGCAGCAGATCATTGGCATCCTGCTGATCCCTTGCGGCATGGCCTGCCTGTTGTGGCAGGGCGGTGGCGGTGAGCGGCTACCCTGGTCGATGCTGCCGGTGGTTGCCCTGATCGGCCTGTGCATCGGCTGCTACACCTGGTTTGACGGCCAGGCCGTGCGACTGTGGGGCAAACCCTGGGACTACCTGGTGTGGCTGACCTTGCTCAGCGCCTGGCCCTTTCCATTGCTTGCCAGCGTGGCGCGACGTGCGCCGTTCGTGTTGTTCTGGCGCCTGCAGTGGCGCCTGGGGTTGGCGGTAGGGCTGTGCGTCCTGCTCAGTTACGCCCTGGTGCTGTGGGCGATGCACCTGGGGTCGGTGGCTGAGGCGGCAGCATTGCGGGAATTGAGCGTTATCCTGGTGGTACTACTGGGCATGCGCTACCTCAAAGAACCTTTTGGCGGGCCCAGACTCCTAGCTTGCGGGCTGGTGTTGGCCGGCATGTTGATAATGAAGCTTTGACCCGAAGACTGAACAAGGAGTCCTGCCTATGACCGTTGCCCTGTGGTGCATTCTGATCGCGCTGGTCCTGCCGCCGCTGTGCGCGCTGATCGCCAAGGCGAGCAGTGGCCGTTTCGGCCTGAGAGACAACCACGATCCGCGTGCTTTCCTGGATACGCTTTCCGGCCTGCCACGCCGCGCCCATGCCGCCCAGCAGAACAGTTACGAAGCCTTTCCGGCCTTTGCCGCGGCGGTGCTGGTGGCCGATATCGTCGGCAATGCCGAACAGGTAACCCAGGATGTGCTGGGGGTGATGTACATCACCAGCCGCTTGCTTTACATCATCTGCTACCTGGCGGACTGGGCCGTGCTGCGCTCGCTGGTGTGGTTTGCCGGGATGGCGATGATCGTGGCGTTTTTCGTGGTTTCCATCTGAGAACTGCCGTAGTCCCTGTGGGGGCGGCTTCAGCCGCGAACACCGGCGAAGCCGATGTCATGCACCGCGTGGTCTTGCTAGCGAGTAAACCCGCCCCCACAGGGCTCGCTTGACCTTCAGGGTACCTTGGGCACCTCAGGCAGCGGCTTGCCCTTGGGCCACAGCATCCAGATCTGCCCTTGCTGCTTCATGTTTCCGGCCAGTTCCCCGGCCTCCGGCCCGGTGCCCCAGAACAGGTCGGCCCGCACCTCGCCCGTAATCGCTCCTCCCGTATCCTGGGCGCCCACTGGGCGTACTACCGGGGTTCCGTCCGGGCGGGTGGTGGACAGCCACAGCAGACTGCCCAGCGGAATCACCTTGCGGTCGATGGCTACGCTGTATCCGGCGGTCAGCGGTACGTTCAGCGAACCGCGCGGGCCTTCGTTGCTGTCCGGGCGGGTGCTGAAGAACACATAGCTGGGGTTGCTGGCAAGCAGCTCCGGCACGCGCTGCGGGTTGGCCTGGGCCCAGGCGTGGATGGCACCCATGCTCACTTCTTCCTTTTTCAGCTGGCCTTGTTCCACCAGCCAGCGCCCGATCGGCCGGTACGGATGGCCGTTCTGGTCGGCGTACCCCAGGCGCAGCTGGCGGCCGTCTTCCAGTTGCACCCTGCCGGAACCCTGCACCTGCAAGAACTGCAGGTCCATAGGGTCGGTCAGCCAGGCCAGCACCGGGGCCTTGACGCCGTCGCGGTTGATGACCTCGGCGGTGTCGTAAGGCTTGAGCACGCGCCCGTCGAGGCGCCCGCGCAGGCGTTTGCCCTTGAGCTCGGGGTACACGCTGGCCAAGTCGACCACGATCATGTCATCGGGAATGCCGTAGACCGGCACATGGTTGCTTGCCGACGGCTTGAGGCTGCCGGGGTAGACCGGTTCGTAGTAGCCGGTAATCAGCCCATGGGCGTTGTTCTCGGCGGAACGCAGGCCATATACCTCCAGGTTCTGCTCCAGGAAGGTGCGCACCTGGGCAGCGCTGGCCGTGGCACTGCCGGCGGCTTCGCAGGTAGCGGCCCACACCGGGTCGCGCTTGAGCTTCTCGCAGCCGTTGCGCCAGGCATAGAAGCCGGCCAGCAGGTCTTCGTCACTGACAGCCGGCAGGTCCTTCCAGGTGGTCGGGACGTAGGTGGCAATGGCGTGTGGCTCCGGCCGGGCGTTCTCGCCGCCGTTGCAGCCGGCCAGCAGAGCCAGCACCGGGAGCGTCCAGGCCAGATGGCGCAGGGCTGATTTCATGTGTGTATTCCTGTCGCGGCGAAGATGAATATTCGCCCTTGTTTTTTATGTGGCTATTGGTCTTTGGCCCGTGGACGGCGATACTGGCCGCCCATTTGCGTAGGCCGAAGTGAGCGTGATGTTGAAGCGAGTGACCGTTGTTCTGCTGGCTGCAGTGGCCTTGGGCGGTGCCTTGAGTGGTTGCGAGCGGGTTGACCCGAACTCGCCGCTGGGCAAGCGTAAGGTGATCTTCAAGGACATGCTCAGGACCAGCGAAGACCTGGGCGGCATGCTGCGTGGCCGGCTGCCGTTCGACGGGGTGAAGTTTGCCGACGGTGCGCTGAAGCTCGACAACCTTTCGCACCAGCCCTGGCAGCACTTTCCATCGGCACGTGATGGTGGCGATAGCAGTGCGCGCGCCGAGGTCTGGGAGCGCCAGGCCCGCTTTCATGATCTGGCCCGGCAGCTGGAAGAGGTCACTGGCGAACTGGTCGATGCTACCCGCAGTCAGCCACTTGACGCTGCCCGGCTGAAGGCGCCGATGGACAAAGTCGAAGCGGCGTGCAAGGCCTGCCATAGCGAATTTCGTAATCATTGACCGCGGTTGCTGCTGGCTTTAGCGGTCCAGGTCTTCCACCGCTTCCTGCAGCTCCTTGCGCGACTCGGCCAGCTTGTCCTTGCGCTTGTTGATCTTCTCGGAATCGCCTTTCTTCTCGGCCTTCTTCAGGTCCTTCTCCCGCTGCGCCACCTCGTGACGAGCTTCGAGCACTTTCTGCTCGCGTTCCTTGCGCAGGCTGGCATCGGTGCAGTTGTCGACCCCACGCAGCGCCTCTTCCAGCCCTGAGACCTGCCCGGCGTTGCCCTGGTCACGGGCAATCTTCAACTGGTTTTCGATGGCGCTGCGCTTGGCGGCGCAACCGGTCAGGCCGGCATCCGGTTGGGCAGCCTGTACGGCGCCGGCAGCCAGGCCGAGTGTCGCGAGCAGGAAAAGGGTCGAAATACGTTTCATGAAAAGCCTCCTTGACGGGGCGGGGCAGCAAAAGTTGGGGGAAATCCTGCCTTGGTTTTGCTCATTTAGAAACCCTTGTCGGGCCTTTCCGCTTGATTCGAGGAGTTTCCCTGCAAGTAAATTGGTAAAAAATCATTGCCTGGTGTGCTGGCTGTCGACTCGAAACCCTTCGATGCCGGCCATGCCGAGCTGGTTGGCGATGGCTTGAACCTCAAGGTTGGTGAAAAACTCCACAAGCTGTTGCCCGCGCTTTGCGCCGATACCGGGCAAGGCTTGCCACTCGACGGCTGCGCGCGCGGCCAGGTCCGGCCAGTCGCCTGCCAGCTGCACACCTGCTGGGGTCGGCACGCCTAGCCCGCGCAGCCATTGGGCAAATGGCCGCGAGCGGGCTTGTTGGAAGCTGTCCAGCAACTGCGCCGCAGTGATGTCGCTGATTCCCCTGACCTGGCCCAGGCGTTCGGCATCCAGGTGCAGCCAGTCGGTCATTGAGGTCACCAGCCCGGCTGCCACCAGCCGGCGCCAGGTGCCAGGGCCGACGCGCGGCAGCGCCAGCCCCTGTTTACCACTGAGCCAGGAGAGGCGGGCCACGAACTGCTCCTCACAGCCGACAGCGGCCTGCCAGCAACTGTGGACGTGGTACTGGCCGGGCGCTGGCGCGGTGACCGGCTGACGCTCGACGGCGCGGTGCAGCACCTGCTCCAGGCGCGGGATGGTAAGCCCGGCAAGGCTCACGGCCACCTGGTCGCCGGGACGGATATCGAGGCCCTGCCAGCGTGCCAGCGAGCCCAGGCTTACCTGGGTGATCCGCCGGTCATCGAGAGTCACCGGAAGGAGCTGCAGCACCGGCGTGACCTTGCCGGTACGGCCGATACGGAAGCGGACCTCGCGGACTTCCGCCAACGCCTGTGTGAAGGGGTACTTCCAGGCTGCAATCCAGTAGGGTGCCCGGGCCTGCCAGCGCTCGCCGGGCGGCCGACTGCCCAGGCGCAGGATCACGCCGTCGCTGGCGAAAGGCAGGGCGGTGCGGTACCAATGCTCGCGCCATCGGGCTGCGTCCTCCGCTGTATCGATGGCGACGCTGTAGTCCTGGCCTTCGGGAAAGCCCAGTTGCGCCAGCTGCGCAAGACGCTCGGCCTGTTGCGCGGGGCCTTGAGGCCAGTCCCAGACGAACAGGCCGATGCCATTGCCCTGTTCATTGCCCAACACCTTGCGCGCCAGCAGCCCAGCCACTGTACCGCGGGCGTTGGCGCTGCCTGCCCGGGCTTGTACGTGCGCGTCCAGGCGCCAATACAGTTCGCCGTGCAACAGCAGGTCCAGGGGCTGGTGCAACTGCCGGGTGATTGCACCCAACCGCGGGATGTGGCGGCTCCAGTCATGCCCTTGCACCCCGTCGCCGCGGCTGATCAATTGCACCAGACGGCCCTGCCGATAGACCAGGGAGACGGCTACGCCATCGACCTTGGGCTGCACCCAGACCCCGCGCTTGCCGGCCAGCCAGCGCACCACGGCCGGCTGGTCGGCCAGCTTGTCGACCCCGGTATGCGGTATCGGGTGGGGGACCGGCCCGCGGGCACTGGCCAAGGGCGCCGCGATGGTCGCCAGGCCAAAGCACTGCTGCAGGTGTGTCAGGCGCTGGCGGCTCTGGTCGTATAACTCATCTGGCACCAGCGCAACGCCCTGGCGATGGTAGTGGTCATCCCAGCGGGCGAGCGTGGTACGCAACTGGGCGGTTTCAGCGGCAGCTTGCTGCGGGCTCCAGCCCGGGCATTGGCCGGCCCGCGTCAGCGGGGCCTGGAGTATCAACAGCAGGGCGAACAACAGCATGAGTGGCATGGCCAGCATCCTTGCATGGCGTGTGGGAGCCCTCAGCCTAGGCAGGTGAAGTGCGCGGTGCCATACAGGGTTTGTCAGGCGATATGTCACGAAAAAGCCCCTGCCGAACACTCGGCAGGGGCTTTCATCGAGCGCTGCAGGAAAAGTTACAGGTCGGCAGCGTCACGCAGCGACTGGGCGCGGTCGGTACGCTCCCAGGTGAAGGTGGTGAAGGTGTCGTCGCCGACGGTCTTCTGCTGCGGCTCGCGGCCGAAGTGGCCGTAGGCGGCGGTTTCCTGGTACATCGGGTGCAGCAGGTCGAGCATGGTGGTGATGGCGTACGGACGCAGGTCGAAGCATTCGCGCACCAGCTGGATGATCTTGTCGTCGGAAACCTTGCCGGTACCGAAGGTATTGATCGAGATGGAGGTTGGCTGGGCCACGCCGATAGCGTAGGAAACCTGGATCTCGCAACGTTCGGCCAGGCCGGCGGCGACGATGTTCTTGGCCACGTAGCGGCCAGCGTAGGCGGCGGAACGGTCGACCTTGGACGGGTCCTTGCCGGAGAACGCGCCACCACCATGGCGGGCCATGCCGCCGTAGGAATCGACGATGATCTTGCGCCCGGTCAGGCCGCAGTCACCTACCGGGCCACCGATGATGAAGTTGCCGGTCGGGTTGATGTGGTACTGGGTGCCTTTGTGCAGCAGTTCGGCAGGCAGGGTGTGCTTGACGATCAGCTCCATCACCGCTTCCTGCAGGTCTTTCTGCGAAACCTCAGGGTTGTGCTGGGTCGACAGCACCACGGCGTCGATGCCGACCACCTTGCCGTTTTCGTAACGGCAGGTGACCTGCGACTTGGCGTCCGGGCGCAGCCAGGGCAGCAGGCCGGACTTGCGCGCTTCGGCCTGGCGCTCGACCAGGCGGTGCGAGAAGCAGATCGGCGCCGGCATCAGCACTTCGGTTTCGTTGCTGGCATAGCCGAACATCAGGCCCTGGTCACCGGCACCCTGGTCTTCCGGCTTGGAGCGGTCCACGCCCTGGGCGATGTCCACCGACTGCTTGCCGATGATGTTCATCACGGCGCAGGTGGCGCCATCGAAACCAACGTCGGAGCTGTTGTAGCCGATGTCGATGATGACCTTGCGCACCAGGTCTTCCAGGTCGACCCAGGCCGAAGTGGTGACTTCGCCGGCGATGATGGCGACACCGGTCTTGACCAGGGTTTCGCAGGCGACGCGGGCGTATTTGTCCTGGGCGATGATGGCATCAAGGACGGCGTCCGAAATCTGGTCGGCGATCTTGTCCGGATGCCCTTCGGACACGGACTCGGAGGTGAAAAGGGAGTATTCGCTCATCTCGAAGGTTCCTGAAATTTACCGATGGTGTATGTCGCCAGCCGTCCGCTGAAAATGGCGGACCTGGATCTGGAAACCGTTACGCAAGCCCACGTACAGGCTGTCCCCCGGGGCCAGCCCGGCTGCCGTGGCCCAACGGGCCAGGTCGTCCTGTTCAAAACCGAGCCAGAGGTCGCCGCAGGCTTCCCGCGCCCAGCCCTGGTCATGGCTGCACAGTTCGGTGACCAGCAGGCTGCCGCCTGCCTTCACCCGTTTGGCCAGCTGGCGCAGGGCCAGGGCCGGATCGCTGAAATGGTGCAGGACCATGTTCAGCACAACGCAGTCGGCTTCCACATCCGTTGCACCCAGTGCATCGGCCAACTGCAGGTTTACATTACCCAGACGCTCACGTTCGCAGACCTGGCGTGCCAGTTCGAGCATGGTCGGGCTGTTATCCAGCGCGGTGACCCGGGCGAAGCGCCGGGCCAGGTCCGGCAGGAAGCCGCCGTCACCGGGGCCGACCTCCAGGGCACTGGCGGTCGGGTCGAAATTCAGCTTGTCGAGCAGCGCCAGCAGGCTTTCGCGGTACTGCGGCAGGCCGGCGATCAGGTCCTGCTGGGCGCGAAACTTCTCTTCCACGCGCAGGAAGAAATCCTGGCTGGTGGCGGCACGTCGTTGCTGCACCTGGGCGATGCGAGCTTGTACCTCAGGCGGCAAGGCCAGGTCGTCGACCTCTTCGAGCAGTGCCGCATGCAGCCTGCCGCCCAGGCGCAAGCTGTCGGGCAGGGCACGGCGGTAGAAGATGGCGTTGCCTTCGCGGCGGGTGGCGACCAGCTCGGCCTGGGCCAGCACCTTCAGGTGGTGGCTCATGCCCGATTGGCCAACGTCGAAGATCTGCGCCAGTTCCAGCACGCCGAACGAGTCATTGGCCAGGGCGCGCAACACGTTCAGGCGCAACGCGTCGCCACTGGCTTTGCACAAGGCAGCCAATGCTTCGCATTGCTCGGGGATCGATTGCGCACGCAGGTTCATGGGGCGGCAGTCTAGACAGGCATCGTTGCCCTAGCAAGGGCAATATCAAAAAGTTTTGATATTGGGTGATGAGCGGGACGGTTTGCCCGGTTTTGCCCCGATTTGAAAGCCAATCGCAGGAAAATCCCCCGACTGCGACCATACGTCATTGCCCCAAGCCCCCCCAGTGGGCGAAAATGGCCGCCTTTTTTCGTGACACCACCTATTCAAACCCCCAGGAGATCAGCGATGCCCAGCCGTCGTGAACGTGCCAACGCCATTCGTGCCCTCAGCATGGATGCCGTGCAAAAGGCCAACAGCGGCCACCCAGGTGCCCCCATGGGCATGGCGGATATCGCCGAAGTGCTTTGGCGCGACTATCTGAAGCACAACCCGAGCAACCCGAAATTCGTCGACCGCGACCGCTTCGTGCTGTCCAACGGCCACGGTTCGATGCTGATCTACTCGCTGCTGCACCTGACCGGCTACGACCTGTCGATCGATGACCTCAAGGCCTTCCGCCAGCTGCACAGCCGCACCCCGGGCCACCCGGAATACGGCTACACCCCAGGCGTCGAGACCACCACCGGCCCGCTCGGCCAGGGCATCGCCAACGCCGTGGGCTTCGCCCTGGCGGAAAAAGTGCTGGCGGCCCAGTTCAACCGTGATGGCCACACCATCGTCGACCACAACACCTACGTGTTCCTCGGCGACGGCTGCATGATGGAAGGTATTTCCCACGAGGTCGCCTCGCTGGCCGGCACCCTGGGCTTGAACAAGCTGATCGCGTTCTACGACGACAACGGCATCTCCATCGACGGCGAAGTGCACGGCTGGTTCACCGATAACACCCCGGCGCGCTTCGAGGCGTACAACTGGCAGGTAATCCGCAATGTCGACGGCCATGACGCCGACGAGATCAGGACTGCCATCGAGACCGCTCGCAAGAGCGATCGCCCGACCCTGATCTGCTGCAAGACCATCATCGGTTTCGGCTCGCCGAACAAGCAGGGCAAGGAAGACTGCCACGGCGCGCCGCTGGGCAACGACGAAATCGCCCTGGCGCGCAAAGAGCTGAACTGGAACCACGGCCCGTTCGAGATCCCCGCCGACATCTACGCCGAGTGGGATGCCAAGGCCGCCGGTGCCAAGGCCGAAGCCGAGTGGAACCAGCGTTTCGAAGCCTATGCCAAGGCCTATCCAGAGCTGGCTGCCGAGTTCCAGCGCCGTGCTGCTGGCGAGCTGCCGGCCGATTTCAGCGAGAAGGCCCAGGCCTACATCAACGAAGTGGCGGCCAAGGGCGAAACCATCGCCAGCCGCAAGGCCAGCCAGAACGCCCTGAACGCCTTCGGCCCGCTGCTGCCCGAATTCCTCGGCGGTTCGGCCGACCTGGCCGGCTCCAACCTGACCCTGTGGAAGGGCTGCAAGGGTGTCGAAGCCAACGATGCCAGCGGCAACTACGTGTTCTACGGTGTGCGCGAGTTCGGCATGACCGCCATCATGAACGGCGTTGCCCTGCACGGTGGCCTGGTGCCTTATGGCGCGACCTTCCTGATGTTCATGGAATACGCCCGCAACGCTGTGCGCATGTCGGCGCTGATGAAGCAGCGCGTGATCCACGTCTATACCCACGACTCCATCGGCCTGGGCGAAGACGGTCCGACCCACCAGCCGATCGAGCAGCTGACCAGCCTGCGCAGCACGCCGAACCTGGACACCTGGCGCCCGGCCGACGCGGTGGAATCCGCCGTGTCCTGGAAATACGCCCTGGAGCGCAAGGACGGCCCTTCGGCCTTGATCTTCTCGCGCCAGAACCTGCAGCACCAGGCACGTGACGCCCAGCAGATCGCCGACATCAGCCGTGGCGGCTACGTGCTCAAGGACTGCGCCGGCGAGCCTGAGCTGATCCTGATCGCCACCGGTTCGGAAGTGGGCCTGGCGGTTCAGGCGTTCGACAAGCTGACCGAGCAAGGCCGCAAGGTGCGTGTGGTTTCCATGCCGTGCACCAGCGTGTTCGATGCCCAGGATGCTGCCTACAAGCAGTCGGTATTGCCGCTGGAAGTGGGTGCGCGCATTGCCATCGAAGCTGCTCATGCCGACTTCTGGTACAAGTATGTTGGCCTGGAAGGCCGCGTCATCGGCATGACCACCTACGGTGAGTCGGCGCCGGCTTCGGCTCTGTTCGAAGAGTTCGGCTTCACCGTGGAGAACATCCTCGGTACTGCCGAAGAGCTGCTGGAAGACTGATACAAGGAAGGCGAGGGCCTTTGGCCCTCGTTCGCGGCACAAGGCCGCTCCCACAGGGTATTGCGTATGCCGTCCCCTGTAGGAGCGGCCTTGTGCCGCGAATGGGCTGCGCAGCGGCCCCGTTCAACTGCCGGAGTTCAAGAGCTACCTATGTCCCACCCGCGTCCCTACAAAGTTGCACTCAACGGTTATGGCCGTATCGGCCGCTGTGTCCTGCGCGCGCTGTTCGAGCGGGGGGCGAAGGCCGGTTTCGAGATCGTCGCGCTGAACGACCTGGCCGACCAGGCCAGCCTGGAATACCTGACACGCTTCGACTCTACCCACGGGCGTTTTCCCGGCGAGGTGAAGGTCGATGGCGACTGTCTGCATATCAATGGCGACTGCGTGAAGGTGATGCGCAGTGCCACCCCTGAAGGCATCGACTGGGCGGCCCTGAACATCGACCTGGTGCTGGAGTGCTCCGGCGCCTACCACACCCGCGCCGATGGCCAGCGCTTCCTCGACGCCGGTGCACCGCGGGTGCTGTTCTCGCAGCCGATGGCCAGCGAGGCCGACGTCGACGCCACGGTGGTCTACGGTATCAACCAGGCCTGCCTGACCGGCCGTGAGCGGCTGGTGTCCAACGCCTCGTGCACCACCAACTGCGGCGTGCCGCTGCTGCGCGTGCTGGACCAGGCGTTCGGTATCGAGTACGTGCAGATCACCACCATCCACTCGGCGATGAACGACCAGCCGGTAATCGACGCCTATCACCACGAAGACCTGCGCCGCACGCGCTCGGCCTTCCAGTCGGTGATCCCGGTGTCCACTGGTCTGGCGCGTGGCATCGAACGCCTGCTCCCGGAACTTGCCGGGCGAATCCAGGCCAAAGCGGTACGCGTACCGACCGTCAACGTCTCGTGCCTGGACATCACCCTGCAGACTGCCCGCGATACCAGTGCGGCCGAAGTCAACCAGGTGTTGCGCGAGGCGGCGCTGGAAGGCCCGCTGAAAGGCTTGCTGGCCTACACCGAGTTGCCGCATGCCAGCTGTGATTTCAACCACGACCCGCATTCGGCGATCGTCGATGCCAGCCAGACCCGTGTTGCCGGCCCACGCCTGGTGAACCTGCTGGCCTGGTTCGACAACGAATGGGGGTTTGCCAACCGTATGCTCGACGTTGCCGAACACTATCTGCACGTCGTCCACCCCACCCGCAACAAACAGCCCTGAAGGACTGCATTCATGACCGTGTTGAAGATGACCGACCTCGACCTGCAAGGTAAACGCGTACTGATCCGCGAAGACCTCAACGTGCCTGTGAAGGACGGTGTGGTAGCCAGCGACGCGCGTATCCTGGCAGCGCTGCCGACCATCAAGCTGGCCCTGGAGAAGGGCGCGGCGGTAATGGTCTGCTCGCACCTGGGCCGTCCGACCGAAGGTGAATTTTCGGCCGAGAACAGCCTCAAGCCAGTTGCCGACTACCTGAGCAAGGCCTTGGGCCGTGAAGTGCCGCTGGTTGCCGACTACCTCGATGGTGTCGAGGTCCAGGCCGGCTCCCTGGTGCTGTTCGAGAACGTGCGTTTCAACAAGGGCGAGAAAAAGAACGCCGACGAGCTGGCGCAGAAGTACGCCGACCTGTGCGACGTGTTCGTCATGGACGCTTTCGGTACCGCCCACCGCGCCGAAGGCTCGACCCACGGTGTTGCCAAGTTCGCCAAGGTCGCTGCTGCCGGCCCGCTGCTGGCTGCCGAGCTGGATGCTCTGGGCAAGGCCCTGAAAGCCCCGGCCAAGCCGATGGCCGCCATCGTTGCCGGTTCCAAGGTGTCCACCAAGCTGGACGTGCTGAACAGCCTGAGCGCAGTCTGCGACCAGCTGATCGTCGGCGGTGGCATCGCCAACACCTTCCTCGCCGCTGCTGGCCACCCGGTGGGCAAGTCGCTGTACGAGCCCGACCTGGTCGACACGGCCAAGGCCATCGCTGCCAAGGTCAGCGTGCCTCTGCCGGTCGACGTGGTAGTTGCCAAGGAATTTGCCGAAAGCGCCGAAGCCACCGTCAAGGCCATTGCCGACGTTGCCGCTGACGACATGATCCTGGACATCGGCCCGCAAACCGCCGCCAATTTCGCCGAGCTGCTGAAGTCGTCGAAAACCATCCTGTGGAACGGCCCGGTCGGTGTGTTCGAGTTCGACCAGTTCGGCAACGGCACCAAGGTGCTGGCCAAGGCCATCGCCGATAGCGCGGCGTTCTCCATCGCCGGCGGCGGTGACACCCTGGCGGCGATCGACAAGTATGGCGTTGGCGCCGATATCTCCTACATTTCTACCGGTGGTGGTGCCTTCCTCGAATTCGTCGAGGGCAAGGTCCTGCCGGCCGTGGCCATTCTGGAAGAACGGGCCAAGGCCTGATGACGTCGGCGCCTGGCAAAGGGAGTGGCCTGATGGTCAAGCAATTGCCTGTGATGATGCTGGTTGGCCTGCTGAGCGCCTGCGCTGGCAGCCCGGCCTCGGATGTCGAACCGGGGCAGCCGCCAAAGGGCGGCTGTTACCAGTCCGAATGGCAAGCCGAGACTGTGCCGGTCATCAGCAAGCGCGTGGGCCCGGAAGGCCTGGAAAAGTACGACGAAGACCACCAGCGCAAGGCGCCGGGTTGCCCTTGATCGGGTGACAGGCAACCTGAAGGCTGATTTGTGGTCTTGAAAAGGGGCCGCGGTGCGGCCCCGAATCGAGGAAGCTGAATGAAAGCGCTTTTGGCCGTGACGGCCCTGGCGACACTGGCAGGATGCTCGCTGCTGCAGCCGGCGCAACCCGCCCCGGCGGATGACTGGACCCGTTGGGTCTGCGACAGCCAGGCTGAAGTGCTGTGGCGCTTCGCCGATGCGCAACGTGACCAGGTTGATGTGCGCCTGGGGGGCGGTGACCAGGTCTACCGCCTCAAGGCCGAGCCCGGTGCATCGGGTGCGCTGTACAGCGATGGCATGCTGGCCTTCCATACCAAGGGCGAAGAGGGCCTGGTGTACTGGGTGGCAACCAACGATCTGATTGGGCGGGGCTGCAAGGCACCGTGACTGGCCGGGCCGCGAGGGCGGCCCACACTACTTGAACAGCAACCGCCCCTGCGGCAGGCTTGCACGAAACAAACGACGCTTGTCGGGAGAGAGATACACCATGGCACTCATTAGCATGCGCCAGATGCTGGACCACGCCGCCGAGTTCGGTTACGGCGTTCCAGCTTTCAACGTCAACAACCTCGAGCAGATGCGCGCCATCATGGAAGCGGCCGACAAGACCGACTCCCCGGTGATCGTCCAGGCCTCGGCCGGTGCCCGCAAATACGCCGGCGCGCCGTTCCTGCGTCACCTGATCCTGGCGGCCATCGAAGAATTCCCGCACATCCCGGTGTGCATGCACCAGGACCACGGCACCAGCCCTGACGTCTGCCAGCGTTCGATCCAGCTGGGCTTCAGCTCGGTGATGATGGACGGTTCGCTGGGCGAAGACGGCAAGACCCCGACCGACTACGAGTACAACGTGCGCGTTACCCAGCAGACCGTTGCCATGGCTCACGCCTGCGGTGTTTCGGTAGAAGGCGAGCTGGGCTGCCTGGGTTCGCTGGAAACCGGCATGGCCGGTGAAGAAGACGGCATTGGCGCCGAAGGCGTGCTGGACCACAGCCAGATGCTGACCGACCCGGAAGAGGCTGCGGACTTCGTCAAGAAGACCCAGGTCGACGCCCTGGCGATCGCCATCGGTACCAGCCACGGTGCCTACAAGTTCACCAAGCCGCCAACCGGTGACGTGCTGGCTATCGACCGCATCAAGGAAATCCACAAGCGCATCCCCAATACCCACCTGGTGATGCACGGTTCGTCCTCGGTACCGCAAGAGTGGCTGGCGATCATCAACCAGTACGGCGGCGACATCAAGGAAACCTACGGTGTGCCGGTCGAGGAAATCGTCGAAGGCATCAAGTACGGTGTGCGCAAGGTGAACATCGACACCGACCTGCGTCTTGCCTCCACCGGCGCCATCCGCCGCCACATGGCCATGCACCCGAGCGAGTTCGACCCACGCAAGTTCTTTGCCGAAACCGTGAAGGCGATGCGTGACGTGTGCATCGCCCGCTACGAAGCCTTCGGCACCGCCGGCAATGCCTCGAAGATCAAGCCGATCTCCCTGGAAGGCATGTTCCAGCGCTATGCCAAGGGCGAGCTGGCCGCCAAGGTCAACTGATCGACTGGCAACACGGAAGACCCGCAGAAATGCGGGTTTTTCGTTTTCGGGTTTCAGAAAAACTGCTGCTCATGCAGGCCTGTAGATCAGCAGCACGGAGGCCCGGAGAACCGACCGTTAGTCGGCTACGTTACAGTTGGGTCGCTGATAGCGTTCTGATTGCATTGCGTGTTATTCGCTCAGAGCTAGAGTACTAATGGATCCAAGTGTATTTTTGAAGTCGATCACATAATAGAGAAGCAGCATGGATGGCGCTCCCGCTCTACCGCAGCCACTGGATGGCAACTCGATTCTCCTGGTGGTAGACGATTACCCCGAGAACCTCATCAGCATGCGGGCATTGCTGGCCCGTCAGGATTGGCAGGTATTAACGGCAAGTTCGGGTATGGAAGCCCTGAACGCATTGCTTGAACATGAAGTCGACCTGGTCTTGCTGGATGTGCAGATGCCGGAGATGGATGGCTTCGAAGTCGCCCGGCTGATGCGCGGCAGCCAGCGTACCCGGCTGACGCCGATCATCTTCCTCACCGCCAACGAACAGTCCGAAGCCGCCGTGCTCAAAGGCTATGCCAGCGGCGCCGTGGACTACATGTTCAAACCGTTCGACCCACAGATCCTCAAGCCCAAGGTCCAGGCCCTGCTCGAGCAGCAGCGAAACCGGCGCATGCTGCAACGCCTGACCCGCGAGCTGGAAGCGGCCACGGCGTTCAATGCATCGATCCTGGAAAACGCCGCCGAGGGCATCCTGGTGGTGGATGCGCAGGGCACCATCAGCTTTGCCAACCCGGCCATATCCAGCCTGTTGTCCACGCCAGTAGCACAGCTACAGGGCGCCCGCCTGCTCGATCTTGTGCAACTGGCCAATGCCAGCCTGTGGGAGGACTCGGGCTTCTACCAGGCCTACCTGGGCAGGCAGATCTTCCGTGTGCACGATGCCCAACTGCGTTCCTCTGGCGGTGAGCTGCTGCCCGTGGCGTTGTCCTGCGCGCCGCTGCCGGTCGACCAGCAGGCCATGGTGGTGACGGTGCTGGACATGTCGGTGGTACGCAACCTGCACCAGCAGCTGGAGTACCAGGCCGTGACCGACCCGCTCACCGGCCTGCTCAACCGCCGCGGTTTCTACCAGGCCGCCGAAGGCGCGCTGTTGCGCAACGAGCGCTCGGACAAGTCGCAGGCGTTGATGTACATGGACCTGGACGGCTTCAAGCGCATCAATGACTCGCTTGGCCACGACGCCGGTGACCGGGTGTTGCGCTGGGTCGCCGAGCAGCTCAAGGACTGCCTGGGCAGCGAGGCGCTGCTGGCGCGCATGGGCGGTGATGAATTCACCGCGCTGTTCGACGGCCTGCCGTATCCGGAGCAGGCCGGGCGTTATGCCGAACGGCTGCTGGAGCGCGTTTCCATCAGCCACGAGGTGGACGGCTTCGACGTGTGCCTTGGGGTCAGCATCGGCATCGCCACCTACCCGGACTGCGGCGCCAACGTCGAAGGCCTGTTGCGTGCCGCCGATGCGGCGATGTACGCGGCCAAGCAGGCGGGGCGCCAGCAGTACCGCTTCTATGACCAGGAACTCAATGGCCGGGCACGTTCGCGGCTGATGCTCGAAGACAGCGTGCGCGCAGCCATCGAGCAGCAGGACTTCACGTTGGTGTACCAGCCGCAGGTCGCCTTCAATGGCGGTCAGTTGCGAGGTTTTGAAGCGTTGCTGCGCTGGCAGCATCCCAGTGTTGGCGATGTGCCGCCCGGGTTGTTCATCCCGCTGCTGGAAGAGGCGCGCCTGATCAACCGCCTGGCCAGCTGGATCTACCGCCAGGGTGCGGCCCAGCGTCAGGCCTGGTGCCAGCGCTTTGCCACAGACCTGGTGCTGGGTATCAGCCTGAGCCGTGCACAATTCGTCATGCCTGGCCTGGTCGAGGAGTTGCAGCGGGTGATCCAGCTGTACCAGCTGGACCCGGCACAGCTGGAAGTGGAGGTGGCGGAAACCTCGCTGATGTACAACATCGATGCGGCGGTGAAACAGATCCACCGCTTGCGCGACCTGGGGGTGCGGGTGGCGCTGGACGATTTCGGTGCCGGCGACTGTTCGTTGCGCATGTTGCGCGACCTGCCGATCGATACCCTCAAGCTCGACCGCCACCTGGTGGCGCGCCTGCCCGATTCGGCAGTGGATGCTGCGCTGGTGCGCAGCGTCATCAGCCTGTGCGGCGACTATCGCATCACGGTGATCGCCGAGGGCGTTGAAACCACGGTCCAGGCGGCCTGGCTGAAGGCCAACGGTTGTGAATACGTGCAGGGCTTCCTGGTGGCGTACCCGATGACCGCCGCGGATGCCAGCAGTTTTCCGGCGATTTTCTCCTGGCCAATGCCCTGATTGGCTAGAATCGGCATCCGTCATACCGAAAGCCGCGCCATGACTGTATTACGTTACCTGCAAGCCTACCCCCCGCACCTGCAGCAACAGGTGCGGCAGATGATCGACAGCGGCCGCCTGGGCGAATATCTGCAGCGCCGTTACCCTGGCCGCCATGACGTACAAAGCGACAAGGCGCTGTACGGCTATGCCCAGGATCTGCGCCAACAGTACCTGCGCAGCGCGCCGCCCCTGGACAAGGTTTTGTTCGACAGTCGCCTCGACCTGACCCACCGGGCCCTGGGCCTGAACACGGCGGTATCGAGGGTGCAGGGCGGCAAGCTCAAGGCGAAGAAGGAAATTCGCATTGCCTCGCTGTTCAAGGAAGCAGCGCCGCAGTTCTTGCGCATGATCGTGGTGCACGAACTGGCACACCTGCGCGAACGTGATCACAACAAGGCGTTCTACCAGCTCTGCCAGCACATGGAGCCGGACTACCACCAACTGGAATTCGACCTGCGCGTCTACCTGACCTATCGGGAGCTGCCGGGCAACTGTTAAGGACCACGCAGCATGGAAGTGAGCAAGACCAAGAGCAGCTTCTACCGGCGCCTGTACGTGGCCTGGCTGATCGACAGCCAGACCGCTACCAGCGTGCCCGCCCTGATGGAGGCCACCGGCATGCCGCGGCGCACCGCCCAGGACACCATCGCCGCGTTGGCCGACCTGGATATCATCTGCGAGTTCGAGCAGCAGGAAGGCGCGCGCAATCACGCCGGCCATTACCGCATCCATGACTGGGGGGCGATCGACAAGCAGTGGATCATCCGGCACTTGCGGCAGATCCGTGAAGTGCTGGGTTATCCCTGAACAAATCGCAGCTTTATGCGGCAGGATAGAAGCTTCGGCCAAAATAGAGGCTAAATGACACTATTGGCCGCTGTCCTGGGCTGAGGCTTTGTGTAATCTCATCGGCAGTTGCGAAGAAGACCGCCCTGACAATGTGTGCTCCCCGATTGCGAAAAGGACTTGAGCATGCGGCCACTGCTTTGTGTTCTGGGATTACTGGCAATGATGCTGGCGGCGCCAGCCCTGGGGGCTGACCGGCTGCGCCTGGTGGCGGACAACTGGCCGCCGTTCACCGACGCCGGCATGCCCGGCGGCGGTCTGGCGACCAGCATCGTCACCACCGCGCTGACTCGGGCCGGCTACACCAGCGGGTTCGAGGAGGTGCCATGGGCGCGAGCGTTGCTCGGGGTCAGCGAAGGGCGCTACGACGTGCTGATCAACGCCTGGCACAACGACTCGCGCGAGCGTATCGGGCAGTTTTCCTCAGCCTACCTGACTAACCGCGTTCGCCTGCTGCAGCGCAAAGGCGAGGCATTTCGCTACCGGCGTCAATCCGACTTGTACCCCTACAGCATTGCTGTGGTGCGTGACTACGCCTATTCCCCGGCGTTCGATGGTGACAGCCGTCTGCACAAAGTGCCGGTGCGCAACTTTTCATCAGCGGTGCGCATGCTGGCCGCTGGGCGGGTGAACCTGGCGGTGGAGGACGAATACGTGGCCCGATACAACCTGCAGCGCGAGCCGCAGGAAGTGCGTGATGGGGTGATGCTGGTGGAGCCGCCGTTGGGTGAGAACACCCTGCATATCCTGGTCAGCCTGAAGCACCCTGAGCATGCGCAGATCGTCGAACGGTTCGAGCGGGCGATCGCGGCGATGAAGGCCGATGGCAGCTATGCCCGGCTGCTGCGTCAGCATGGCTTCTGATCGCTCAGGCCACCCAGGAAATCAGCTTGGCGCACCTTCCTTGATCAGGTGCGCGGCCAAGGTCCGCAACGGGGCCAACTGTCGGCAGATCAACGCCAGCTGCGTCTGTACCAGGCGCTGGTGCTCATCCAGGTCGTCCGGCATCTGCTCCAGGGCATTGGCCAGCGCTTCTTCGGCATCACTGTGAATCGCCACCGGCGCGCGCGCGGCCAGGCCGTTGGCGATTTCGTCCAGGCTGCTGGCCAGGCTCTGCCCGGCACCTTCGATCAACTGTTCCTGTACTTCCGCGGGCAAGGCGGTATCGCGGTGCGCGCCCAGCCCGGAGAGGTAGCTGAGCAAGGTGTGTGACAGCACCAGGAAGCGGAAGCCGACGTCGGCCTCCTTGCGGAAGTGCCCCGGCTCCATGAGCATGTTGGCCAAGGTGGTGGACAGTGCCGCGTCGGCGTTATGGGCATTGCGCCGGGCCAGGCGGTAGGCCAGGTCGTCGCGCTTGCCGTGGGCGTACTGCTGCATGATCTGGCGCAGGTAGAGGCTGGCGCAGGTCAGGGTATTGGCCAGCACCTTGTTCAGGCGCCGCCCTTGCCAGTCGGGCAGGAACAGGAACACCGCAAGAATGGCGATCAGGCTGCCCACCAGGGTATCGAACAGGCGCGGCAGGAACAGGCCGTAGCCATCGCCGATCTGGTTGAAACAGAACAGCACCATCAGGGTGATGGCTGCTGTGGCCAAGGTATAGCGGGTGGTGCGGTTGACGAAGAACACCACCCCGGCAACCACGGCGAACAACGACTGCACAACCGGGTTGGGGAACAGGTCGAACAACGCCCAGCCTACGGTAAGGCCGAACGCGGTGCCGACTATCCGCTGCCCCAGCTTGCGCCGGGTTGCACCGTAGTTGGGCTGGCAGACAAACAGGGTGGTGAGGATGATCCAGTAGCCTTGGGTCGGGTGGATCAGGTGCACCATGCCATAGCCGATCGACAATGCCAGCGGCAGGCGCAAGGCATGGCGGAACAGCAGTGAGGTTGGTGTCAGTTGGGTGCGCAAGCGCGTCCACACGTCCTTCAGCGAACGTGGCGAGCGGTCGAGCAGGCTGCTGTCGCTGGCATCGGCCAGGCTGTCCGGGTTGCTGGCCGCACTGAGCAGGCGGTCCAGCGTCGCCAGGTTGGCCGCCAGCGCCCTCAGCGAGCGCAACAGGCCGCGCCACGCCGGGTTGCTCTGGATGCGCAGGTGTTCCAGCGAGGCGTTGAGGTCCTCGAGGGCTTCGGGATAACCACTGGCCAGGACGAATGGCTGGCGCAGGCGGATCGAACGGGCCAGCTCCTGGCAGGATGAGCCCTGTTTGCGCAGCAGGCGTTGGCAGCGGAACATCACGTCGCTGTGGAAGAACGCCTCGGTCAGGGCGTTGTAGGGGTAGTGCGAGGCGCTGACCCGCTCATGGATGTCCTGCGCCAGGAAGTACAGCTTGAGGTAGCGGCTGACCTTGGAGTTGGGCTGGCTATTGCCGACCCGGTGCAGGATGATTTCCTTGGCTGCGTTGAGGGCCGCCACTACCTTGCCGTTCTGCTGGGCCAGCTCCAGGCGCCGCGCTTCGATGTCGAGGGTGCGGATGGGCTCGAACAGGCTAGCCTTGAGCTTGAGGTAGCTGCCCAGCTCGAAGAACAGCTTGGCCAGGCTCTGCTGCACCGGCTGGTTGGAAAACAGCGCCTGCCACAGCACCGACAGCAGCCCGTACCACGCCGCACCTGCCACCAGCAGCAACGGTTCGTGCCAGAAGTCGGTGACCTGGCCGCCGCGCTGGTCTACGCCGATCATGGTGTATACCGAAGTGATCAAGGTCGCCGAAGCGATGGCGCCATAACGCTCACCCAGCGCCCCGAGCATGGTCAGGCTGAAGGCGGCGAGGGCCAGGGCAATGACGAAGATCCAGGGGTAGGGGAACAGCAGCTCGACCGCCAGCGCGGCGATCGCGAAACACACCAGGGTAACGGCCAGGGCGCTGAGGCGGCCCTGCCAGCTGTCATCGGTTTCCGCCAGGGCGCTGGCGATGATGCCGAGGAACAGCGGAATCAGCAGGGCCATCTCGTTCTGGTACCAGCACAGGGCCAGGCTGCCGGTGAGGGCAATGGTGACCCGGATGCTGTAGCTGAACTTGTCTTGGCCCCACAGGCGACGCAGTGACTGACGGAACGAGCTCGATGACATGATGGCCTGCTGGGCAGTGAGCGATTGAATGCATGGCTGCACGGTCAGCAAGAAGCGTTCCGTGCTGCTGAATGGATTCTACTCTACACGAACTGCGCAGCGGCGTTGGCGGAGGCCCAGGCCCACTGGAAATTGAAACCGCCCAGGTGGCCGGTCACATCCAGCACCTCACCGATGAAATACAAGCCTGGGCTCTTCAGCGACTCCATGGTCTTGGACGACACTTCGCGGGTGTCCACCCCACCCAAGGTCACTTCGGCAGTGCGGTAGCCCTCGGTGCCGGCCGGTACTACCTGCCAGTTCGCCAGCTTGTCGGCGATCTGCGCCAGTTCTGCCGGGGTGTACTGCTTCATCGGCCTGGACTCGAACCACTGCTCGGCCAGCAGGTTGGCCAGCTTGCGGGTGAACACTTCGGCGAGCACGGTCTTCAGTTCGGCGTTGGCGCGCTCGGCCTGCATCTGTTGCAGCCACGCCAGCGCGTCGCGGTCGGGCAGCAGGTTGATCTCGACCGTGTCACCGGCCTCCCAGAACGACGAGATCTGCAGGATCGCCGGGCCGCTGAGGCCACGGTGGGTGAACAGCAGGTTCTCGCGGAAACTGGTGCCGTTGCAGCTGGCGGTGCAATCCAGCGAGGTGCCGGACAGCTCGGTGCACAGTGCCTTGAGTTGGGGCTCGGTGATGGTGAACGGCACCAGGCCGGCGCGGGTCGGCAGCAGGGTGTGGCCGAACTGGCGTGCCACCTGGTAGCCGAAGCCGGTGGCACCCAGGGTCGGGATCGACAGGCCGCCGGTGGCGATCACCAGTGACTGGCAGGCGAACTGGCCACCGCTGGTCTGCAGCAGGTAGCCGCCTTCGGTCTTCTCGATCTGGTCGATGCTGGTGTGCATGCGGATCTCGGCACCGGCCTCGTCGCATTCGGCCAGCAGCATGTCGAGGATGTCGCTGGCCTTGTTGTCGCAAAACAGCTGGCCGAGCTTCTTCTCGTGGTAGGGCACGCCGTGCTTGCACACCAGCTCGATGAAGTCCCACTGGGTATAGCGGGCCAGGGCCGACTTGCAGAAGTGGGCGTTGTGCGAGAGGAAGTTGCCGGGTTCGGTGTACAGGTTGGTGAAGTTGCAGCGCCCGCCGCCGGACATGAGGATCTTCTTGCCCGGTTTGTTGGCATGGTCGAGTACCAGCACCCGGCGGCCACGACGGGCGCTGAGCTGGGCGCACATCAGGCCGGCGGCGCCGGCGCCGAGGATGATCACGTCGGTGGAGTGCACGGTGTTACCTCATTGGTAGCCAGGGCCGCTGTGTGGCTCGTCGCCAGCAAGCCCGTTCCCACAGGGACTGCACCCGGGCAGAGGCCAGGGGAGATCCAGTGGGAGCTGACTTGCCGGTGACGGCTGCAAAGCAGCCCCGGAAAAAATGTCAGACGATGCGAACTTTCAGCGAGCGGCCCTTGATCTTGCCGCTGTTCAAGCGCTGCATGGCCTGCCTGGCCAGTGGCCGCTCCACGGCAACAAAGGCCTGGAAGTCAAAGATCGCAATCTTGCCCACCTGCTTGCCCGGGATCCCGGCATCCCCGGTCAGCGCGCCAAGGATGTCGCCCGGGCGCAGCTTGTCCTTGCGCCCGGCCGCGATGCACAGGGTGCTCATCTGTGGCAGCAGCGGCTCGCCGCCCTTGCTCTTCAGGCTGTCCAGCTGGTCCCAGCGCAGCGGGCTCTTCTGCAACTCTTCGATGGCCTGGGCGCGGTGCCCCTCGGCAGGTGCCACCAGGCTGACTGCAATGCCTTTTTCGCCCGCACGGCCAGTACGGCCCACGCGGTGCACGTGGATTTCCGCGTCACGCGCCAGCTCGACGTTGATGACCATGTCCAGGCCGTCGATGTCCAGGCCGCGTGCAGCCACGTCGGTGGCCACCAGCACCGAGCTGCTGCGGTTGGCGAACATGGTCAGCACCTGGTCGCGGTCGCGCTGCTCCAGGTCCCCATGCAGGGCCTGGGCAACGATACCCTTGGCGGTCAGGTGGGCGACCAGGTCCTCGCACTGCTGCTTGGTGAAGCAGAACGCCACGCAGGACTGCGGGCGATAGTGGCCGAGCACGCGGGTGACGGCCTCCAGGCGCTGCTGCGGGTCGATCTCGATGAAACGCTGCTCGATCTGGTTGTCGCTGTGCAGGCTCTCGACCTTGACCTGTTGCGGGTTGCGCATGAAGTCGGCGGCCAGTTGCTTGATACTGGCCGGGTAGGTGGCCGAGAACAGCAGGGTCTGGCGACGCGACGGGGTCTTGCCAATGATGCTGGCGATGGCGTCGAAGAAGCCCATGTCGAGCATGCGGTCGGCTTCATCCAGCACCAGGGTGTTCAGGCCGTCGAGTACCAGCGTGCCCTTGTCCAGGTGCTGCTGGATACGCCCCGGGGTGCCGACGATGATGTGCGCGCCATGCTCCAGCGAAGCGATCTGCGGGCCCAGCGAAACACCGCCGCACAGGGTCAGGATCTTGATGTTGTCCTCGGCGCGGGCCAGGCGGCGCAGCTCCTTGGCCACCTGGTCGGCAAGCTCGCGGGTGGGGCACAACACCAGCGCCTGGCAGCCGAAATAGCGCGGGTTGATCGGGTTGAGCAGGCCGATGCCGAAGGCGGCGGTCTTGCCGCTGCCGGTCTTGGCCTGGGCGATCAGGTCCTGGCCCTTGAGAATGACCGGCAGGCTCTCGGCCTGGATCGGCGTCATCGAGGCATAGCCGAGGGCGTCCAGGTTGGCCAGCATGGCGGCGGACAGCGGCAGGGAGGCAAAGGCGGTGGAGTCGGTGGTCACGAGGCGGGCCTGCGTTGCGAAGCGAAAAATGCCGCATAGTCTACCAGCCTCGTGGCCATTCGCCCTACGACTCCATGTGTTGTTCCGGACGACGCGCACGCCTTCCGTCCGTCGGCGCCAGCTGCAGGAAGATCGCCGCCGCGAGCATGGCCATCACGCCGATGGTCACGAAGGTCAGCTGGAATGCGCCCAGGGTGGTTTCCACACCCTCGGCGCTGCCGGCAGCGGTGAAACCACCCAGCAGCGCACCGGCGCAGGCCACGCCCAGGCTCAGGGACAGCTGCGCCACCACCGACAGCAGGCTGTTGCCACTGCTGGCGCTGGCGTCGTCAAGGTCGATCAGGGTTACGGTGTTCATCGCCGTGAACTGCATGGAGTTCACGGCTCCGAGCAGGCCAAGCTGAAGCAGCAACACGGCATAGGGCGTCTGCTCGTCGACCAGGCCGAGGCTGGCCAGCAGCACGCCCAGCAGCAAAGTGTTGCCGGTGAGGATGATGCGGTAGCCAAGGCGTTCGATCAGCGGCCGGGCAATGGACTTGGCGAGCATGGCCGCTGCGGCCAGTGGAATCATGCTCATGCCGGCCTGGGCCGGCGAGTAGCCCAGCGCCACCTGCAGCAGCAATGGCACCAGGAACGGCAGGGCGCCACTGCCCAGGCGGGCGAACAGGTTGCCGAGGATACCGATGGCAAAGGTGCGCACGCGGAACAGGCTGGGCGAGAACAGTGGCTCGGGGTCGCGCCCGGCGCGCAGCCAGTAGGCCGCCAGGCAGGCCATGCCGGCGAACAGCAGCAACATCACCCGCAGGTGTGGCAAGTGCAGTTCACCCAGGCCCTCCATGGCGATGGTGATCAGCACCATCGCTGCGCCAAACAGCAGGAACCCCGGGCCGTCGAAGGTGGTGCGTTCGGCGCCGCGCAGGTCGGGAATGAACCGCCACACGGCATAGCAGCCGACCAGGCCGACGGGCAGGTTGAGCAGGAAGATCCAGTGCCAGCTGAGAATCTCCACCAGCCAGCCGCCGACCGTCGGGCCCAACAGCGGGCCGAGCAGGCCGGGAATGGTGATGAAACTCATGATGCGCACCAGCTCGGTGCGTGGGTAGGCGCGCAGTACCACCAGGCGCCCGACCGGCAGCATCAGCGCGCCGCCCAGGCCCTGCACGACCCGCGCGAAGATCAGGAAACCGAGGCTGTTGGCCGCCGCGCACAGCAGCGAGCCGAAGCTGAACAGCAGGATGGCGCTGAAAAAGATGCGCTTGGTACCGAAGCGGTCGGCGATCCAGCCCGAGGCGGGGATCAGCAAGGCCACCGTGAGCATGTAGGCGATGATCACGCCTTGCATGCGCAGCGGGTCTTCGGCCAGCGAGCGGGCCATGGCCGGCAATGCGGTGTTGAGGATGGTGCCGTCCAGGGACTGCATGAAGAAGGCGATGGCCACCACCCAGGGGATCCAGCGGGCGGTGACGGGGTCCAGCGGGGTGCGTTCGGGCATGACTTCCTCGTTTGTCAGTGCCTGCCCTTTCGTGGCCAAAGCCGCTCCCACAGGGTTTGTGCGTTTCCTGTGGTAGCGGCTTTGGCCGCGAAAGGGCAGGCAAGTCCAATCACAATGTCAGGGTCAGGTGTTTGACCAGTGCCCCCGGCAAATGACTCGACCCGGTACTGCGCTGCCCATAGGTACTGGTCGACAGGATCATCTCGCGTTCGCGGGTCAGGTCCTCCAGTTGGCTGCCGAGCAGGCTGTACAGGCTGTCATCGAAGCGCATGGTGCGCACCGGCCCCTGGATCTGCCCATTCTCCACCCAGAACGTGGCGAAGCGGGTCAGCCCGGTCATCCGCGCTGCCGGTAGATCCGAGTAGTTCAGGTACCACAGGTTGCTGATGTACAGCCCGGTGCCGAGCCGCTCAAGCACCTGCTCGCTGGGCAAGCTACCGGGTGCCAGGCTGAGCGCGCATGGCGATTCGTAGCTGTCGGCGCCATTGGCCAGCAACCCGAATTCGGCAGCGCTGCGTGCGCTGACCAGCCGTTGCAGCGCCTTGCCTTGCTGGATCAACGGCACGTCCAGGCGCGGCGAGCCCTCATCGGAAAACGCCGGGCTCAGCGAGCCGCTAACCTGCTCGCTGAAGCTCACCAGCGGGCTCAGCCGCGCATCGCCGTTGTAGAGGCGCTGCAGGGCGCTGTTCCCGGTGGCCAGGGCCTGCGCGGAAAACCCGCCCCAGCACAACATGCCGGCAATTTCGTCCATCGCCGCCGGGGCCAGGTAGGCGCGATAGCTGCCAGGCTTCAGGGTAACTGCCGGGCGGCCGAGGAAGCCCAGTTGTTCGCGTGCCTGGCGCAGCCGCGTGGTGAAGTCGTCAGCGCGCCACGCCTGCCCTGCGTAGTTGGCCTTCACCGCCTCGCCATTTGCATGGAACAGGCTCCAGTCGACGTTGAAGCTGTTGGCCTGATGCCAGCCGAAGGCCCCGAACGAGCTGGCGAAGCCCCGGCAGATGGGGCCGGCGGCGTAGATGCCGACCAGGTCAAGGTCGCCGGCTTCGTGCTCGAGCAGGGCCAGTACCTCATTCAGTTCGGGCAGCGGCTGTTGCTGCTGGCTGTGGCTGTGCCAGGCGCTTTCGTCCAGACGCAGGTACGGATCGACGGCCAACAGCGGCAAGGTCTGGCGCAGTTGCTCAAGGGCAGTGTTCAGGCGCTGGCTATCGAGTTGCGCGTCACCGCTCAAGGTCACCTGTTGCTCCGCCTGACGGCCATCGCGGATCAGGCGCAATTGCGCACTGGCCTGGCTCACTTCGCCAGCCTGGCGCACCTTGGCGTGATTGAAACGCACGAACTGCGACTGCTCGGCACTGTAGCCGAGGGTGAACTGCTCGCCCGTTCGCAAGGCTTTGTTCAGCTCCGCGACCAAGGTTTCGAAAGCGTTCTTCACGAGGCGTCTCCTCCGAATACATCAATCTGGCGGAACACGCAGGCTGGCGAGGCGTGACCAACCCGTACCACCTGGTTGGGTTCGCCTTTGCCGCAGTTGGGCGTACCCAGCACCTGGAAGGTGCTGCGATCACCGACCGCCGCCAGGTTACGCCAGAAATGCGCGGAAATGCCGCGGTAGTTGGGGTTCTTGACGATGTCCTTGAGTTCGCCATCTTCGATCAGCTGGCCCCATTCGCAGCCGAACTGGAACTTGTTGCGCGCGTCGTCGATGGACCAGGAGCGGTTGGTGCGCATCAGAATACCGTGCTCGATACCCTCGATCAGCTGGCTCAGCGACTTGTCCCCCGGCTCGATGTTGAGGTTGGCCATGCGGTCGATCGGCGCACGGTTCCAGCCGCAGGCACGGCTGTTGGCCACGCCGTCGAGGCCGGAGCGGAATTGCGACAGCGCACCGCCCAGCGGGCGCAGCAACAGGCCGTCGCGGATCAGGAACTGCTTGCTGGCCGGGGTCCCGTCATCATCGAAGCTGTAGCTGGCCAGCTCTTCGCCGATGGTCGGGTCGAAGGTCACGTTCAGCAGGCTGGAGCCATATTGCAGCTGGCCGAAATCGCTGGTTTTGACGAAGCTGGTGCCGGCGTAGTTGCGCTCGTCGCCGAGGATGCGGTCCATCTCCAGCGGGTGGCCGATCGATTCGTGAATCTGCAGCATCATCTGGTCCGGCATCAACAACAGGTCACGCGGGCCGCTGGGGGTGTTCGGCGCCAGCAGCAGTTGCAGCGCCTCGTCTGCCACCCGGCGGGCGGCACCCACCAGGCCACAGCGCTCGATGACTTCGAAGCCGCCCTGCTGGCCGAAGTTGTCACGGCCCAGGCTGCGGCTCTGGCTGTCCTGGCCGTCGCTGGCGGTGACCCCGACGCCGGGGAACAGGAAGCGTTGCGCATGGCGCAGTTGCGCGCCGGCCGAATTCAGGTAGGTCTGCTCGACCAGGCTGATGCCCAGGCTGGCCTGCCAGTCCACCAGGCGGCTGTCCTTGGGCACGCTGGCCGATTCCGCCGCGAGCAAGCCCAGGCAGTCGGCGAGGGAGGGCACAGGCTGGTCGAAGTTGGGCGAAATGTGGTCATGCTGGGCACTGGTCACTGCCTGCCCGCGCAGGTCCAGCAGGCTGTGCCTGGCGATCTGCCGAGCCAGTGCCTCGGCGTGCTCCAGCGCGCGTTGCAGGCCGCCCTGGGACAGGTCGGCGGTGGCGGCATAGGCCTCTACGCCATTGACCCGCACGGTGAGCATGGCGCCTTCGTCCTGGCTGAACAGCGGCGGCTCTGCAACATTGCGACGTACCGACAGCGCCTGGTGCGACTGTTTCACATGGCGCAGGGAAAACAACTCGGCCGTACTGCGCAGCGCGGCGAAGCGCTGGCGCAGCAGGGCGCTGGAATCGAACATGCGGAAGCCTCCGTGTACACGGTGGCTCCCCCTAGAACCACCCGTCTTGCATGGCGAGGCAGGTATCGTCGCGCGCCTCGAGCAATGCCAGCTCATTATGGCAGCCTGGTACTTCCCAGGTCAGGAAATAACGTGCGGCCTGTAGCTTGCCGAGGTAGAAGTCGCGGTCGAGCGGGCTGCTCTTGCGCAGGCCAAGCTCGGCGTGAATGGCCTGTTCCAGCCAGCGCCAGCCGATCACGCAATGGCCGAAGACCTTGAGGTACAAGGCCGAGTTGGCCAGGGCGCCGGCGACTTTGCCCTGGGCCAGGTCACCAAGCAGGGCCAGGGTGGTGGCTTGCAGGCGGTTGACCAGTTGTTCCAGCGGCTGGCGCAGCGGGTCGAGGCTGGGGTGGTGGCTGGCGCGCTCGCCGGTGGCGGCGATCAGGCGGATCAGCTGCTTGAGACCTGCGCCATTGTTCTGCGCCAGCTTGCGACCGAGCAGGTCGAGCGACTGGATGCCCTCGGTGCCTTCGTGGATCGGGTTCAGGCGGTTGTCGCGATAGTACTGCTCGACGGGATATTCACGGGTGTAGCCGTGGCCGCCAAGAATCTGGATCGCCAGTTCGTTGGCCTTGAGGCAGAACGTCGAGGGCCAGGACTTGACGATCGGGGTCAGCAGGTCGAGCAGGTCTTGCGCTTGGTTACGGGCGCTTTCAGCAGCGGCGGTATGGGTGTCGTCGAACAGGCGTGCGGCGTACAGGCCCAGGTCGAAGGCGCCCTCTACATAGGCCTTCTGTGCCAGCAGCATGCGCTTCACATCCGTGTGCTCGACAATCGGCACCGCCGGGCTATGCGGGTCCTTGTTGTCCGGTAGCCGGCCCTGCGGCCGCTGGCGGGCATAGTCCAGCGAGTACAGGTAACCGGCATAGCCGAGCATTACGGCGCCCATGCCGACGCCGATGCGGGCTTCGTTCATCATCTGGAACATGCAGGCCAGGCCCTGGTGCGGCCGGCCGACCAGGTAGCCGACGCACTGGCCGTTGTCGCCGAAGTTCAGCGCGGTGGACGTGGTGCCACGCCAGCCCATCTTGTGGAACAGCCCGGCCAGCAGCACATCGTTGCGCGGGCCGCGGCTGCCGTCCGGGTTGACCAAGTACTTCGGCACGATGAACAGCGAGATACCCTTCACCCCGGGCAGGGCGTCCGGCAGCTTGGCCAGCACCATGTGCACGATGTTATCCGACAGTTCGTGGTCGCCGCCGGAAATGAAGATCTTGTTGCCCTTGAGCCGGTAGCTGCCGTCATCGGCAGGCTCGGCACGGGTGCGGATATCGGCAAGCGAAGAGCCGGCATGGGGTTCGGTCAGGGCCATGGTGCCGAAGTAACGGCCCTCGATCATCGGCTGCAGGAACAGGCGTTTCTGTTCTTCGCTACCGAAGCTCTCGATCAGGTTGGCTGCGCCCATGGTCAGGAACGGGTAGGCCGTGGTGCCGGCGTTGGCGGCCTGGAAGTGGGCGAAGCAGGCCTGTGAGACCAGGCTGGGCAACTGCATGCCGCCGACCTCGAAGTCGCGGTTGGCGTTGAGGAAGCCGGCTTCGAGGAAGGCGTCGATGGCAGGTTTCACTTCCGGGATCAGTTCGGCGCGGCCATCGACGTAGCGCGGCTCGTTTTCGTCGGCTTTGCGGTTGTGCGGGGCGAAGAACCTTTCGGCGATGGTGCGGGCGGTGGTGAGCGCCGCATCGAAGGTTTCACGGCTGTGCTCGGCAAAGCGCGGGCGCTGGGTCAAGGCTTCGGCGTCGAGTACTTCGTAGAGCTCGAAGGCCAGGTTGCGGGGGCTGAGCAGGGTCTCGGGCATGGTCGCGGTCCTGAGGCGGGATGCTGCGAGTCTAGGCGGATAGGGAGGGGTGCGGGAGGTTAATAGGTTTGGGTGATATGGGTTTAGAAAGCTGGGGCCCCTGGGCGGTGCCTTTGGCGTGAGACCACAGGAGTGTGTTGATGCGGGGAACTGCGCATTACCAGTAGGAGGCACGAGAAAAGCCGAACAGGCACAGAAAAAAACCGAGACGTTTCCCACAAGTCGGAGTGGATTTGGACTATCGCGGACCACGTGGCATTTGGCCTTGAATGTGCTCTTTGGTTTTCACAAGGCGACGTTTCAGATGAATGATGTCAACAGTAATGACTTGACAGCTGTCCAACGCGATCAGCTGCCCTTCTTCGTAGTTTCGCCTATGAAGTTTGGCGTAATGACCTTCTTCACCATGGGCTTCTACTGGCTGTATTGCTTCTATCAAAGCTGGAAGCTGTATGGAGCCAGAACAGGTGAAAAGGTCAGCCCGTTCTGGCGAAGCTTTTTTGCGCTTTTCTTCATCTATCCACTACTGAGAAGAGTGAATGACCATATTCGCGACTCAGATAGAAGCTATTCATGGTCCATCCTGGCGCTCACGCTGGGCTACTACGGTATGTGCGTTGTTTGGGTGGTCACCAGCATTGTTCTGGAGAACCGACTGTGGGAAGCCTATTTTGCGGGGCTGGTGTCCCATGCTGCCTGGCTGATCGTTCTGGTACCCATGCAAAAAGGCACCAACTTTAGTGCGGGTGACAAAGAAGGGTTGGCCAACAGCCGTTTCACGCTGGCCAATTGGCTATGGATGTTACTGTTTATCGCGCTTGGAACAGCACAGCTGTTTGCTTTGATCGCACTGTCATCCATGGTTTGAGCGGGTTTCTCTGCTGCGTGTAGAAGCGGCCCCCAGGTTTCAGTTCCACTGCTGAAATTGCTGGGGCCGCGTGGCGGCCGTTTCGCGACGCGAGATCGCTCCACAGAAAGCGGTACTTCTGCGAAAACTGGAGGTGACATTGGAGAGCTCGAGCTTGAGCATGTATAGAACCGCTTTCCTGTTCTGGGGAGGCATGGATGCGTTCTACCTCTTTCTTTACGTCCTTCGCAGCATGGCGCGAGGCGCGATACCTTTCTGGACGGATTTCAACGATGGATTGCACAACATGCAGAACTGGGGAGGAGGGCTGGAGTTCATAGTCTGGCTGGGCCTGGCTCTGCAGCTCTCCTTGATCGTGACTTGCGTGTTGTTTCTTCTGCGTTGTCGGGTGGCGGTCTACCTGGCGATGGTGCAGATCCCCTTTCGTATCTTTTTTTTCGTTCCTTCGATATCCACGTTCCTGGTTTGGCCGATGCTGGTTTCCAATACGGGTTATTCGGTGTGGCTTGGGCTGATGCTACTTTCGGAGGGCGGCAAAAGCTGGTGTCTCTGGTGGCTCTGGCGATGTGATGGACAAAGCGCTCATGGATGATGCTGAGTTGGGCAGGAAGAAGGCCTGATTTTCAACTCAGTGCCCATAAAAAAAGGAGAGCCGAAGCTCTCCTTTCTCTTCAACAACCCTCAGCCATCAGCCAATGGTCATCAGGCTGGCGTTACCACCCGCCGCCGCAGTGTTAACACTCACCGCCCGCTCGATCACCAGGCGCTCCAGCGCAATCTGATGATCGCCGCTGGACAGCCCGTGCACACCGACGATCGCCCCGGCACGCTTGGCCACCTGCTGGCACACGCCGCGCAGCTGGTCCGAGTCGCCATGGTGGATCACGGCGTCGAACGCCACTTCGTCCTTGCTCCAGTCCGCCACCAGCTTGACCTTGGCCTGCAGCTCTTTCGGCAGGCGAGCGCGCAGGGCCTTGCCAGGTTCACCGTCTACCCACATCGCCGAGCTACCCACAGCCAGCACTGCAGCGAACTGCGCCAGCAGGTCGGCTTCGTTGTCAGCCAGGCACAGCACGTGCTCACGCGGCAGGATGGTGTAGCTGTTGCGCTCGCCGGTCGGGCCTGGCAGCAGGCGGGCAATGCCGCTCTGCGACTGGCTGGCGAACTGGCTGCACAGCGCGGCCAGGTCGGCATGCTGGTTGCTTTCGGCCCAGGCTTTCAGGCCGTGCAACGGCTTGATCAACTGCTCGTGCAGGGTGCGGTCTGGTTTGCCTTCGCCGTCCTGCTGCTGGAAGTGGCGACCAATCGCGTCCGCCGGGCGGGTCGACAGCAGGCGGTACAGGTACAGCGGGCCGCCGGCTTTCGGGCCGGTGCCGGACAGGCCTTCACCACCGAACGGCTGCACACCCACCACTGCACCGACGATGTTGCGGTTGACGTACATGTTGCCGGCATTGGCGGTTTCCACCACCTTGGCAATGGTCTCGTCGATGCGGGTGTGCACGCCGAGGGTCAGGCCGTAACCGGAATTGTTGATCTGCTCGATCAGCTGGTCGAGGTTGCGGCGGTTGTAGCGCACCACGTGCAGCACCGGGCCGAAGATTTCACGCTTCAGTTCGTCGAAGCTTTCCAGTTCGATCAGGGTCGGCATGACGAAGGTGCCGCGCTTGATCTCGGCGGCATCGGCAATCGCCACCTGGTAGACCGGGCGGCCTTTCTCGCGCATGCCCTGGATGTGCTTCTCGATGCCGGCCTTGGCTTCGGCGTCGATCACCGGGCCGATGTCCACCGCCAGGCGGTCCGGGCTGCCCAGGCGGCTTTCGGCCATGGCGCCCTTGAGCATTTCGATCACGCGGTCGGCGGAATCTTCCTGCAGGCACAGCACGCGCAGTGCCGAGCAACGCTGGCCGGCGCTGTCGAAGGCCGAGGACACCACGTCGATCACTACCTGCTCGGTCAGCGCCGAGGAGTCGACGATCATCGCGTTCTGGCCGCCGGTTTCGGCGATCAGCGGGATCGGGCGGCCCTGGTTGTCCAGGCGGCCGGCGACGTTGCGCTGCAGCAAACGGGCAACTTCGGTGGAGCCGGTGAACATCACGCCCTTGACGCGCTCGTCACCGACCAGGCCGGCACCGACGGTTTCGCCACGGCCTGGCAGCAGTTGCAGCACGCCTTCCGGAATGCCGGCTTCCAGCAGCAGGCGCACGGCCTGGGCGGCGATCAGCGGGGTCTGCTCGGCCGGCTTGGCCAGCACCGGGTTACCGGCGGCGAGGGCCGCGGCCACTTGGCCGGTGAAGATCGCCAACGGGAAGTTCCACGGGCTGATGCACACCACCGGGCCCAGCGGGCGGTGGGCGTCGTTGCTGAAGTCGTTGCGTGCCTGCACCGCGTAGTAGCGCAGGAAGTCTACCGCTTCACGCACTTCGGCGATGGCGTTGGCGAAGGTCTTGCCGGCTTCGCGGATGAGCAGGCCCATCAGCGGCTGGATTTCGGCCTCCATCAGGTCGGCGGTGCGTTCCAGGATGGCAGCACGTTCGGCCGGCGGGGTGGCCTGCCAGATCGGTGCGGCATTCAGGGCGCACTGGATGGCGTTGTCGACGTCGGCGACAGTGGCTTCCTGCACATGGCCGACCACGTCGCGGTGGTCCGCCGGGTTCAGTACGGCGACGGCAGCGCTCTCGCTGGCGGCGCAGGCCAGCAGCGGGGCAGCTTTCCAGTCGTTGTGGGCGGTTGCCAGCATGGCGCACGACAGCGATGCCAGGCGGTGTTCGTTGGCCATGTCGATGCCGGCCGAGTTGGCCCGCTCGCTGCCATACAGCTCACGCGGCAGCGGGATGCGCGGGTGCGGCAGGCCGATGCTGCCTTCCTGGGTGCCCATGCGCTCGATGCTGGCGACCGGGTCGGCGACCAGTTCCTGGATGGAGATGGAATGGTCGGCGATGCGGTTGACGAACGAGGTGTTGGCGCCGTTCTCCAGCAGACGACGCACCAGGTAGGCCAGCAGCGTTTCGTGGGTGCCGACCGGTGCATAGACGCGGCACGGGCGGTTCAGCTTGCCTTCGGAAATCTTGCCGACCACTTGCTCGTACAGCGGTTCGCCCATGCCGTGCAGGCACTGGAACTCGTACTGGCCCGGGTAGTAGTTCTGCCCGGCAATATGATAGATGGCCGACAGGGTGTGGGCATTGTGGGTGGCGAATTGCGGGTAGATCGCTTCTGGCACGGCCAGCAGCTTGCGGGCGCAGGCCACGTAGGACACGTCGGTGTACACCTTGCGGGTGTACACCGGGTAGCCTTCCAGGCCTTCGACCTGGGCGCGCTTGATCTCGCTGTCCCAGTAGGCGCCTTTCACCAGGCGGATCATCAGGCGGTGGCGGCTGCGCTTGGCCAGGTCGATGACGTAGTCGATCACGTAAGGGCAGCGCTTCTGGTAGGCCTGGATGACAAAGCCGATACCGTTCCAGCCGGCCAGCGAAGGCTCGAAGCACAGGCGCTCGAGCAGGTCGAGCGATAGCTCCAGGCGGTCGGCTTCCTCGGCGTCGATGTTCAGGCCGATGTCGTACTGCTTGGCCAGCAGGGTCAGCGACAGCAGGCGCGGGTACAGCTCTTCCATCACGCGCTCGTACTGGGCGCGGCTGTAGCGCGGGTGCAGGGCCGACAGCTTGATCGAGATGCCCGGGCCTTCATAGATGCCACGGCCATGGGAGGCCTTGCCGATCGAGTGGATGGCCTGCTCATAGGACGCCAGGTACTTCTGCGCGTCATGCTCGGTCAGTGCGGCTTCGCCGAGCATGTCGTAGGAATAGCGGAAGCCCTTGGACTCGAAGCGGCTGGCGTTGGCCAGGGCTTCGGCGATGGTTTCGCCGGTGACGAACTGCTCGCCCATCAGGCGCATGGCCATGTCGACGCCCTTGCGGATCATCGGCTCGCCGCTCTTGCCGATAATGCGGGTAAGCGAGGCAGTGAGGCCGGATTCGTTGTGGGTGGACACCAGCTTGCCGGTCAGCAGCAAGCCCCAGGTGGCGGCGTTGACGAACAGCGACGGACTGTTGCCCAGGTGCGGCTGCCAGTTGCCGGTGCTGATCTTGTCGCGGATCAGCGCGTCACGGGTGCCCTTGTCGGGGATGCGCAGCAGGGCTTCGGCCAGGCACATCAGCGCCACGCCTTCCTGGGACGACAGCGAGAATTCCTGCAGCAGGCCCTGGACGATACCGGCACGGCCGCCGGCGCTCTTCTGGTTACGCAGTTTTTCGGCGAGGCCAGCGGCCATCTTGTTGGTCGCCTCGGCCAGCGGGGCACTCAGGCGAGCCTGCTCCAGCAGCATCGGCACCACTTCCTGTTCGGGGCGGCGGTAGGCGGCGGTAATCGCCGAGCGCAGCACCGACTGCGGCAGGATGCTCTCGGCGAACTCGAGGAAGCACTGGTGGCTGTGGTCGGGCTGGATTTCGCCAGCGTCGTCGGCCAGGTTGCTGGCGTGACCGTTGAGTTCGGTCAGGGTGGCACCACCCTCGAGCTTCTCCAGGTAGTTGAAGATCGCTTGCTTGATCAACCAGTGCGGCGTGCGGTCAATGGACTGCGCAGCTGCCTTGAGTCGCTCACGGGTCGGGTCATCGAGTTTGACCCCAAGGGTGGTCGTCGCCATTTCTTATCCTCGTTATTGCCACGGCTGTGGCCTAAGCTGGCGCCAAGAGTAGCTGTAGGACAATTCGGGTGCAACCAGGTGCAACCCTAATTTTTGCTGAAAAAGGTGCAACTCGTCAGCTGGCCGATCGTGGAAGTTTAAAAGGCGTGTTTTCGGTGCGTTTTATTCTGAAAACCGGCCTGATTGCTCCAAAAAGGAGCAAGAAATCGGCTTTATCGGAAAATCCGCGGGCAGGTGCAACTTGCCGGTGAAAAATGGTTGCACCCGCTTCGCGTTGTTGCATAGCATTCGCCGCCTGGGTGCAACCGCCATGGCTGCGGTTGTGCATGAGATAAAAACAAACGCCAGGGCACACATAATGGGCAACCCACTAACGATCACGTTCGTGATCTACATCGCGGCAATGGTGCTGATCGGCTTCGCGGCCTATCGCTCCACCAAGAACCTTTCCGACTACATCCTTGGCGGTCGCAGCCTGGGCAGCGTGGTGACCGCGCTCTCCGCCGGTGCTTCCGACATGAGCGGCTGGCTACTGATGGGCCTGCCGGGCGCCATCTATTTCTCTGGCCTGTCCGAAGCCTGGATTGCCATCGGCCTGACCGTCGGCGCCTACCTCAACTGGCTGTTCGTTGCCGGCCGGCTGCGCGTGCAGACCGAGCACAACGGCGATGCGCTGACCCTGCCGGACTACTTCTCCAGCCGTTTCGAAGACCATAGCGGCCTGCTGCGGATCATTTCGGCCATCGTGATCCTGGTGTTCTTCACCATCTACTGCGCTTCCGGCATCGTCGCCGGTGCCCGTCTGTTCGAGAGCACCTTCGGCATGCCGTACGAAACCGCGCTATGGGCCGGTGCGGCGGCGACCATTGCCTATACCTTCATTGGTGGCTTCCTGGCGGTGAGCTGGACCGATACCGTGCAGGCCTCGCTGATGATCTTCGCGCTGATCCTCACCCCGGTGATCGTGCTGATCTCCACTGGCGGCTTCGACCAGACCTTCGCCGCTATCGAGGTGGTGAACCCGGCTCACTTCGACATGTTCAAGGGCGCGACCTTCATCGGCATCATTTCGCTGATGGGTTGGGGCCTGGGCTACTTCGGTCAACCGCACATCCTGGCGCGCTTCATGGCCGCCGACTCGGTGAAATCGATTGCCAACGCCCGCCGTATCTCCATGACCTGGATGATCCTTTGCCTGGCCGGCACCTGCGCCGTGGGCTTCTTTGGCATCGCCTATTTCTCGGCTCATCCTGATCTGGCTGGCCCGGTCACCGAGAACCACGAGCGTGTGTTCATCGAGTTGGCCAAGATCCTGTTCAATCCGTGGATCGCCGGTGTGCTGCTGTCGGCCATCCTGGCAGCGGTGATGAGTACCTTGAGCTGCCAGTTGCTGGTGTGCTCCAGCGCCCTGACCGAAGACTTCTACAAGGCCTTCCTGCGCAAGAGCGCTTCGCAGGTCGAGCTGGTGTGGGTCGGTCGCCTGATGGTCCTGGCCGTGGCCCTGATCGCCATCGCCATGGCCGCCAACCCGGAAAACCGTGTACTGGGCCTGGTGGCTTACGCCTGGGCCGGTTTCGGTGCCGCATTCGGTCCGGTGGTGCTGATTTCGGTGCTGTGGAAAGGCATGACCCGTAACGGCGCACTGGCCGGTATCGTGGTCGGTGCGCTGACCGTGATCCTGTGGAAGAACTTCGACACCCTCGGGCTGTACGAAATCATCCCGGGCTTCCTGTTCGCCAGCATTGCCATCGTCGTGGTGAGCAAGTTGGGCAGCCCTTCGAAAGCGATGGTGCAGCGCTTCGAAACGGCTGATGCGGCGTACCACGCTGACAAGTAACACCGGTTGAATCGGCGGCGCCTGCCTGGCGGGCGCCGCCGATCGACAGCCAGGCCTGACTCCGCCTGCAAGGCAAGGTAAACTTGCCACCCCCGCAGGAGTTGCCATGAATTATCGTCACGCCTTCCACGCCGGCAACCACGCCGACGTCCTCAAGCACATCGTGCTGACCCGCCTCATCGCCCTGATGTCGCGCAAGGAGCAGCCGTTCGCCTACATCGATACCCACGCAGGGCTCGGCTTGTACGACCTGCAAGGCGACCAGGCAACCCGCACCGGCGAATACCTGGAAGGGGTGGCCCGCCTGTGGAATCGCGATGACCTGCCGGCCATGGCCGCTGACTACCTGCGCATCATCAAGCGCCTGAACGCTGATGGCGAGTTGCGCTATTACCCCGGTTCGCCCGAGCTGGCCCGCCGCCTGATGCGTCAGCAGGACCGCGCCCTGCTCAACGAGAAGCACCCGGAAGACGGGCCGCTGCTCAAGGAGAACATGAAGAAGGACCCGCGCGTGGTCGTGCACCTGGGCGAAGGCTGGCATGTGCCGCGAGCCCTGCTGCCGGTGCAGGAAAAGCGCGCGATCATGCTGATCGACCCGCCGTTCGAGCAGGCTGATGAACTGAAGCGCTGCACTACGGCGATGAAAGAAGCGATCAGCCGCATGCGCCAGACGGTCGCGGCCATCTGGTATCCGATCAAGGACCAGCGCTCGCTGACCCGTTTCTACCAGGACCTGACCAGCACCGGCGCACCGAAGCTGCTGCGTGTCGAGCTGTACGTGCACCACCAGGACAGCCCGCAGGGCCTGAATGGTTCGGGCCTGGCCATCGCCAATCCGCCGTGGGGGCTGGAGGACGAACTGAAGGAACTGCTGCCCTGGCTGGCCAGGGAGCTGGCACAGACTGCCGGCAGCTACCGCATGGACTGGCTGATCGCCGAATAGTCAGCACTGCAATCCCCTGCAGGAGCAGCCTCGTGTCGCGAACGGCTGCAAAGCGGCCCCGGCAATTTCTGCTGCGAAGCTGAAAACCTGGGGCCGCTTTGCGGCCTGTTCCCGACACAAGGCCGCTCCTACAACGACCGCGCAGTTCGTGATCTTTGCGTTATAATCCCGCCCTTTAGCCGCCACCCGCCCGATGGGCCGCTGGCGCATTTCTACGAATGAAGAGGCTGATCCCTTGGCATTGACGATTCTTGGCCTGTCCGGCGCCCTTAGCCATGACCCTTCCGCGGCCCTGTACATAGACGGCAAGCTGGTTGCCGCCGCCGAAGAAGAGCGCTTCGTGCGTGACAAGCATGCGAAGAACCGCATGCCCTACGAGTCGGCGAAGTTCTGCCTGGAGCAGGCCGGCATCAAGCCATCCGATGTCGACGTGGTAGCTATTCCGTTCGCCCCGATCAGCCTGTTCGGCAAGGCACGCTGGCACTACGCCAAGCGTTACTGGTACGCCCCGGATCGTGCCCTCGACGCCATCCTCATGGGCAACCGCCGCTACAAGCGCTACCGCAAGAAGATCGTCTGGTGCCTGGAGCAGTTGGGCTTCGATCCGAAAAAGGTCAAGATCGAGCCGGTCGAGCACCACCTGGCCCACGCCTCCAGCGCCTACCACTGCTCGGGCTTCAAGGAAAAGACCGCGATTCTCGGCATCGACGGTAAAGGCGAGTATGCCACCACCTTCTTTGGCTACGGCGAAAACGGCAAGATCCACAAGATCAAGGAATTCTTCGACCCGGACTCGCTCGGTGGCCTGTACGGCGCAATCACCGAGTTCCTCGGCTTCGAGATGCTCGACGGCGAGTTCAAGGTCATGGGCATGGCGCCATATGGCGACGCCAGCAAATACGATTTCTCGCGCCTGGCCAGCTTCGAAAACGGCGAGCTGGTGATCAACACCGAATACGCCAACGTGATCGGCCTGCGTCGCTATAAAGAAAAGGGCAAGGGCTTCTACTTCTCGCCGAAGCTGATCGAATGGCTGGGTCCCAAGCGCGAAGGCGACATCGCCGACGAGCCGTACATCCATTACGCAGCCAGCATGCAGGCGCTGTTCGAGAAGATCGCCCTGCAGATGATCGACCATTACCTGGGCGACACCCTGCGTGAAACCGGCAAGCTGGCCTTCGCTGGCGGCTGCGCGCTGAACGTCAAGCTCAACCAGAAGATCATCGCCCGTTCCGATGTGAAGGAACTGTTCGTGCAGCCGGCCTCCGGTGACGCCGGTACCGCCGTGGGCGCCGCCGCCTACGTTTCCCACGCCCGTGGCGTGCCGGTCGAGAAGATGGAGCACGTCTACCTCGGCCCGTCGTACTCCAACGAGGACGTGATCGCCGCCTGTGCCCGCCACCCGAACGCGCCGAAGTGGCGCAAGCTCGACGACATGCCGCAGCGCATCGCCCGGATCATGGTCGATGGCAACCCGGTGGCCTGGTTCCAGGGCCGCATGGAGTTCGGCCCGCGTGCCCTGGGTGGCCGCTCGATCATCGGTTGCCCAAGCGTGCCGGGTGTGGCCGACCGCATCAACGAGCAGATCAAGTTCCGCGAACGCTGGAGACCTTTCTGCCCGTCGATGCTCGACACCGTCGCCCCGCACATGATCAAGGTCGACCACCCTGCGCCGTTCATGACCTTCACCTTTGAAGTGGCTGAAGAGTGGAAGACTCGCGTGCCGGAGGTGGTCCACGAGGATGGCACCTCGCGGGCCCAGGTGCTCAAGCGCGAATACAACCCGCGCTACTACGACATGATGAAGGCGCTGGAGGACCTGACCGGCAATGGCGTGTCGCTCAACACGTCGCTGAACCGCCGTGGTGAACCGATGATCTGCTCGCCGACCGACGCCTTGAACATGTTCTTCGGCTCGGATCTGCAGTACCTCATCATGGAGGACATCCTGGTGGTGAAGGACGGCGCAGCCCCGTATGACCAGCCGCTCTGAGCCGCGCATCCTGCAGTTCTGCCATGGCTATGACGGGCCATTCCTGGACTGCGCCCGTCAGTATGCCAGCCTGTTCCAGGGGCATGGCTACCAGGTGACCACGGTGTTCCTCACCGGCGCTGCCGACCCGCATGTGGCGGCCGGCTGTGCGTCGGACGAGGTATTGTTCCTCGAGTTCAGCTCCAAGGCCGTGCGTGGCCTGAAGCTCGGCGCTATCCGCGCATTGCGGCGGATAGCGGCCGAGCGCAATTTTGCCTTCTGCATTGCCCATCGTTTCAAGCCGATCTATGTCGCGCTGCTGGGTACCGGCCTGCCGGTGATTGGCGTGCACCATGCCTTCGGCGACTATCAGCGCAAGGGCCGCCGGCTGTTCGCCAACCTGTTCAGCAAGCGCTTGAGCCTGCTCGGGGTATCGGACGCCGTGCGTGACGACATGCGTCGCTGTCTGCCGCAGTGGCCGGCAGAGCGTATCCAGACCCTGTACAACCGCATCGACATCGAAGCCCTGCAAGCGGCTTTGGTGCCGCGCGTCGAAGCCCGTCAGGCCCTGGGCCTGGATGCGCAGGCATGGATTGTCGGCAATGTCGGGCGCCTGCACCCGGACAAGGACCAGGCCACCCTGTTGCGTGGCTTTGCCGAAGCGCTGCCGGGGCTGCCGACTGGCGCACGTCTGGCGATCCTCGGCAAGGGCCGCCTGGAGGCCAGGCTCAAGGCGCTGGCCGCCGAGCTGGGCATTGCCGGGCAGGTCGATTTCCTTGGCCAGGTGCCAGACGCACGCCGCTATTTCCAGGCGTTCGACGTGTTCGCCCTCAGTTCCGACCATGAGCCGTTTGGCATGGTCCTGCTCGAGGCGATGGTCGCCGGAGTTCCCGTGCTGGCTACGGCCTGTGGCGGTGCGCGCGAAGTGGTCGAGGGGGTTGGCGTGCTGTTCCCGCTGGGTGATGCCGGGCAGTTGGCCCAAGGCCTGAAGCACATGGCCGTGCTCGATGAGCCGCAGCGCCAGGCCTGTGCCGCACACATGCTACTGCGTCTGCGTGAGCGCTTCTCCGACCAGGCGGTGCGCGAAGCCTTCTGGCAGCTGCCGCAAGTCCGCTCTCTGGTAGGGAAGGCTTGATGCTCAACCGTATCCAGGCCTTCCGCGAACGCGGTTGGCAAGCCATCGACGCGAAGGCCTACGCCGAGGCATGGGCCCGCTTCGGCGGCAGCGTCGCTACCCATCCGCTGGTGGTCGAACAACTGGCCGACCTGGCGCAGCTCCCGGTGCGTTACCTGGGGTGGCACCAGGCCGGCGTGCTGAAGGCCGCCCTCCCGGCCTGGGGGCACCACCTGGCGCTGTCCAAGGATGTGCTCAAGCGTAGCGGCAAGAAAGCCCTGTTCGACCTGGGCAATGCCGAAATCATCCTGCCGGCGGCGGCCGATGCCGCTGCGCCGTTGCGCCATACGGCGCGTTACCTGTCCGAACTGAACCAGGGCCGCTTCAGTGGCCTCAAGGCGCAGAAGGAACAGCTGGCCATGGCGCGTGCGCCGGAAGACCTGTCGAAGAAGTTCCGCTACAACCAGCGCCGCGAGCTGCGCCTGCTGGAAGAGGCGGGCGGCGTGGTGAGTCCGATCGGCGACTTCAGCGCTCAGGAGATTGCCTGCATGTACTGCGACCTGTTCCAGCGTCGCTGGGGTTTCCCGGCCACCGGGGCCGAGCGCATGGCCGATGTGCTGGAGCGCCTGCGCGAGCTGCTGATCGGTTCGGTGTTGCTGCTGGACGGCAAGCCGATTGCCATCCAGCTGGTGTACCGCGTCGAAGCGCCCGAGTGGGTCAGTGTCGAGTACATCAATGGCGGTGTCGACCCGGAAACCAAGGCTTTCAGCCCTGGTAGCGTGTTGAGCTTCCTCAATACCCAGGCTGCCTGGGAGGATGCCCGGGCGCGCAACAAACCGCTGCGGTTCTCGTTCGGCCGTGCCGACCGCGAATACAAGGACCGCTGGTGCAACCCCGTGCCGGTGTATCAGGCGTGAGCCGCAAGCAGCAGTTGCTCAAGCGCCATCGGCGCAACAAGCGCCTGAGCTTGTTGGCGGGCCTGGTCGCGCTGGTCGCCCTGGGGGTATTCAGCTGGTGGTGGCTGCCGCTGCTGCTGTTGCCGCTGTTGTGGGCGGGGCACGAAGCCTGGTTTGCCGACCATCTGTTCTATGCGCCCAGCGAGGACTACGCCTACGACTTCGGCGATCAGGCCCGGGCGGTTGCCGCCAGGCTGGAGGGTGATCTGCTCAAGGCCGACTGCGTGCTGCAAGGCAACGAAACCCTGATCCTCGAACTGCGAGTGACAAGTAGCTGGCTGGGGCGCTTGTTCGATCCGAAGGTCGACATTCTGGTCAGCGAGCAGGGCGATCGGCAAACCTTCGAGCGCGGCGTCGATGGCGTGCGTTTTCTCAACCTGACCGGCCTGGCCGCGCCTCTGCAGGGCGGCTCGTTGCGCCTGCGTGGCCGCCATTGTCGCTTGCTCGGCCAGCCGCGCCTGTGGATATCCCCGGCGGTTGAATTGCAGCGGCGGCGGGTGATGGTGATCGCGCCGCATGCCGATGATGCCGAGCTGGCTGCTTACGGTCTCTACAGCCAGGCCGACGAAGCCTGGGTGGTGACTCTGACCGCCGGTGAAATCGAGGCTGAGCACTACCAGCAGATGGGCCTCGCCAAGGCCGAGGCTGCACGGTTGAAAGGCCGCCTGCGGGCCTGGGACAGTATCGCCGTGCCACGCTGGGCCGGGGTCCCGGAATCGCGCTGCGTGCAACTGGGCTATTTCTGCCTGCAACTGCCCGCCATGCAGGCCGCGCCAGACCAGCCGGCCGCTTCCCGTGAGGCCGGCCTTGCCGATATCCGCCTGTTCCGCCAGTTCAACCCGTTCCCACTGCCGGCCGATGGCGATGGCGCGCCGACCTGGCACAACCTGCTTGCCGACCTGCGGGCCTTGCTGGCAATGGCCAGGCCGCATGTGCTGGTGATGCCGCACCCGCAGCTCGACCCGCACCCCGACCACATCTGCGCCCAGGCCGCAGTTCTGGAAGCCTTGCAAGGCCAGGCCTGGCAGCCGCAAACCTTGCTCTGCTACGCCAACCACCTGCATGACAACGACCGTTGGCCGATGGGCGACAGTGGCGATGGTGTAGCCCTGCCACCGCAGATGAGCGCTGATCAGGCCTGGGCGCCCTGCAGCCTGGTGCTCGACCTGGTGACCCAGCGCGACAAGGCCATGGCCCTGGGCATGATGCACGACCTGCAGCCGCCCGCGCCGTTCAAGCGCCGGGTACGCCGCTGGTTGCAGCGTTGGCTGGCCGGGCGCAGGCCATCGCCGTACGGCGAGAACGAGTTCTTCCGCAAGGCCGTGCGCCGACATGAACTGTTCTGGCGGCGTGAGCTGTAGCCCCCATGGTTGACCGCGATGGCGCAGAGCGCCCAAGGAAAGCAATGAAAGTCCTATTTCTGGTGCAGAAGGAACAGCGGGCCATTCTCGACCGCCTGTACGATGGCGTCGCGGCCAACTGCGAATGCGACCTGCGCTGGCTGACCAGCGAAGACCAGCGCAACCTGCGCCGCTATTTCAAGCGGGAGGTGGAGGTCGAGCGCTATGACCGCATCGTGTTCTTCCTGCGTTTCAAGCAGGAAATTCGCCAGGCGGCGTTCATCCGCACGGTGCCGAACCTGGTCATCCTCGAGCATGACGCCTACCAGAACTACATCCCGTGCAAGTACACCGGCAAGTTCAGTGCGCATTATCGCCAGCTGCCATGGGCGCGGGTTATCAGTTCCGGCTACATGGTCAGCGAGCGCCTGCGCCAGGAAGGGTTCGATGCCGTGTTCGTACCCAAGGGCTACGACGAGCAGTTACTCAGTGATCAGGGGCGCGAGCGTGACATCGAGCTGGCGTTTGTCGGCAGCACCAACAGCGTAGCCTACAGCGGACGCAAGGCGCTGCTGGACGAGCTGGGCCGGGTCGAGAACCTGGTGGTGACCCGTACCAAATCGGGCGAGGATTACTGCAACACGCTCAATCGGATCCGCTTCTTCGTCAGTGCCGATGTCGGCATGGGCGAATACATGATCAAGAACTTCGAAGCCATGGCCTGCGGCTGTGTGTTGCTGGCGTATGACCAGGGCGAGGAAGAAAACCGCGCGTTGGGCCTGCAAGACATGCACAACGTGGTGTTTTATGACAGCATCCCGACCCTTCAGGAAAAACTCCGTTGCTTGCGTGCAGACCCTGCACTGGCCCGGCAGATTGCCGAAAATGGTCGCCATCTGGCGGTTTCCCGTTTCAGTTTCGGGGCCGTTGGACGTAGCATCGTCGACCACATGCGCCCGGCGCTCAGGCCCCACCCGCCGTTGTCTGCATGGCAGCGGCTGCGCCTGAAGCTGGGTATCTAACACAAGAACTTTCGCCCGTACGGAGCGGGTGTTGAAAGTCGATAGTCGCAAGGCGGAGGGAGTCCGGTGCGCTTTTCAAATGAGAGTGATGTCACGCTCGTCGTGACCAGCTGTGGGCGGTTCGATCTGCTCAAAGATACCCTTGAGAGTTTCGATCGCTACAACACCGCGCCCATTCGTGAGGTATTCATTACCGAGGATTCCGGTGACGATGCCGTGCACGCCGCTGTGCCGGAGCATTGGAAACCGCACTGCAAGGTGTTCGTCAACCGGCCCAAGCTCGGCCAGTTGCCGTCCATCGACCTGGCCTACAGCCACGTCAGGACGCCGTACATCTTCCACTGCGAGGATGACTGGCATTTCTACCGCCAGGGCTTCGTCGAAGACTCGCGGGCCATTCTGCAGGCCAGCCCCGACCTGTTGCAGGTGTGGCTGCGCAGCCATGCCCATGACTTGGCCATCCACAGCCCCTATATCCACCTCGGTGATCGTCAGGTAATTGCCGGTGTGCCTTGTTATCCGCTGCTGTCCGACAAGGCCGAGTGGCAGGCCTTTTCGCTCAACCCTGGGCTGCGCCGGCTTGCCGACTACCAGCGCTGCGCGCCATTTGCTGCCTATTCTGGGGAAAAGGCTCTTTCCCGACGCTATGCTGAGTTAAATCTGACAGCGGTCACTCTGGAGGGTGATGCAGTATTGCACACCGGCTTTGGTAACCACGTGACCTTGCCCATCGAAGTGGAGCGCAAGGCCAAACGTCGTAAGCGGGATCGGATCAAGTTGGCATTGACGTTGGTGGCAGGTGCCGTGATCGGCATGGTAATCACACTATTTGTTCAATGAAGTCACTGTCCCACCTGACATGAGCGGGAACGGACCCATGAACATCGTCAATATGATGTGGGCGGGCGGAACGCCGTACATGTCCATCCACAAGGTGCATCGGCAAGTGTTGTCGCACGCGGGGGCCGATGCCCGGATCAGCAACTGGCTGCTGCTCGGTAGCGGGCTGTGTTGTGGGCTCGGCTCGACCCGGGAGTGGCACATGCCGCCACGGGCCCTGAAAGGGCGGCACTTGTGGCGCCTTTTGCGTCCATGGTTGCGCATGCGCTTGCGCAAGGCGCTGGACGAGGCCCAGGCAGAAGTGGTGCTGCTCGACGGCGTCGGCGTGGCGCGGCTGGTGTTGCCGTTGCTGCAGCAGGTTCCGCGGGTGCGCGCCAAGGTGCTGTTCCACGGCAAGACGCGGCTGAGTGCCAGTGATGTGCACCTGCTACGCATGTTCTCGGCAGAGCGGCTGAGCATTGCCGCTGTTTCGCAGACGCTCGCTGCGGCGCTTGAAAATGACCTCGGCAGGCCGGTGCAGACGCTGCGCATGGCCCTGGATCCTCGGGCTTTCGCCGAGCCGTTGTTGAGCCGCGAAGTGGCCAGGCAAGTGCTGGATTTGCCAGCGGCCAGCGGTCTGCTGCTGGGCGCGGTCGGGCGGCTGGTGGAGAGCAAAGGCTTCGAGATGCTGGTCGAGGCCTTTGCCAAGGCCAGCGCGCGCCAGCCGGGGCTGCAATTGGCGATCATCGGTGAAGGCCCGCTGCGTGCGGCGCTGCAGGCGCGTATCGATGCGCTGGGCCTGGCCGGGCGCGTACACCTGAGCGGACACCGCGACGACCTGCAGCAACTGTACCGTGCGTTCGACTGGCTCATGGTTCCTTCGCGTTCCGAAGGCCTGGGGCTGGTGGTTCAGGAAGCGGTCATGGCCGATGTACCGGTGGTCTGCAGCGACCTGCAGGTATTCCGTGAGCAGTTGCAGGATACGGGTTGCTACCTGCCAATTGCCGATGAAGACGCTTGGGCCGAGGCGATCGAGCAATGCACGACGCGCGATGCCCCTGCAACGGCCGCCCGGCAGCGTCGGGCGCTGGCCCCGGAGCAGGCCTGGCAGGCGTTCTGCAACGACTCGCATAACCTGCTGCGCGGTTGACTTTCAGCGCGCCAGCAGGGCTGCCTCGAAGGCGGCAACGGGGAATCGGTCACCGAGGTTCTCCCGCTCGATGTAGCGCACCATGTGCTGCACGTTGCGACGAATCATGCGCGCCGACAGGGGCGCGCGCAGGAAACGCATGTCCGCCACGTCGATCAGGCCCAGCTGATGCTCGGGGGTAACCACCACATTGCCCAGATGCAGGGAACGGAAGTACACACCGCTGCGATGCAACTGGCGGATCAGCTCGATCAGGCGCGGCAGGTAGATATCCCAGCTGAAACCTTGGTCGCGCGACATCTGCAGCAAGGTCCGCCCTGGCAGCGGGCGGTACAGCACTGCAGTGCGGCCTGGCAGGTCGAGCTTGTGCTGGCTGATCACTTCCAGGGTGGGGATGCCCATTTGCGCCAGGCGTGCGGCATTGTCGACGAAGCGCTGCGAGTACGGGCGCAGCAGTGCAGATGAAATCAGACGCTTGCGGCGAAAAACCTTGAGGAAATTACCATCCGCGAGCAGGTAGACTTTGGCGCCATGGCTGTCTGCCTCAAGCACCTGAGCGCCTTGTGTCAGCTGATCGAAGTCGACCTGGGGGAGCCGGGAGCATTGCATGGATAGGGCCTTGTCGTCTGTCGAGCAAAATGACCGGCAATAATGCCGAAAATAATGCAGTAGCACCATGGATGGTGTCTTTGATTCATCGGGGGAAAAGGATGTTGTATCAAAAAAGCTGGGCTCGAGCCTGGTTGGGCCTGGGTCTGGTCTGGTTCCTGGCGGCCATCGCCCTGGCACCCAGCAACAAGATTTATCAGCAAGGCCTGGTGTTGTTCCTGTGGTTGCCCACGCTGGTCCTGGCCTGGTCTGCCAGGCAGGTTCTGGTACAAGCCTGGAAGCATCAGCCAGCTTTGTGGGGCAGTGTGCTGTTGCTGTTGGCGTGGAGCGGGCTGAGCCTGGCATGGTCGATAGCAGAAGATCCGGGACGGGAGATCAAGCGGCTGCTTTACATCCTCGTCTTCCTGCTGGCGTTCCCATTGCTGGCCCAGCTTGGCCAGGCACGCATTCGCCAGCTGCTGCTGGCCGGCAGCGCCTTGCTGGCCGTTGCCGCGCTGGTTTCCGTGATCCATTTCTACGGCATGCAGGCCCAGCCTTTGCTGGCCCGCCTGCAAGGCATCGGTGAAATATCGCACCCGATCCTGGGCGCTTATGTCATCGGCTCGGCTGTGCTCTTCCTGCTTTACCTGCCGCCACAGCAACGCGGCCTGCAGCTGTTGTGGCTGGCAGCGCTGGCCTGTCTGGGTGCGTTCGCCATGCTCAGCCAGAGCCGTGGCGCGGTCCTGGCTCTGGTGCTTACCGTGATCCTGGCCCCGCTGTGGTTCCGTGACCGGCATAGCCGAGTGTTTTCGATCCTGGCGGCCACCGCCACTGGTCTGGCTTTCTACCTGGCATATGACCTGATCGCCCAGCGCGGCTCGTCCTACCGGCCGGAAATCTTCCATGCCGTGGTCGACATGATTGCCGCACATCCATGGACCGGCCTCGGCCTGGGGGCAGCCTACGACGTGAGTGCGGTGGGCAAGCACTTCGACCACACCCATAACATGTTCACCCATATCGCGGTGGAAATCGGCCTGCCCGGCATGCTGCTATGGGTCTTGGTATGGCTGTACACGCTAGGTGAGATTGTACGCGCACGCGACACACTGTTCGGCAAGATCCTGCTCGGCTTCTGGGTCTATTCGACCCTGGCCATGCAGTTCGACGCCGCCAGCCTCACCGGTACTCCACGTGCCGAATGGTTCATCAGCTGGCTGCCCGTGGGCCTGGCCATGTTGCTGCCATGGGGGCGTGCCGAAAATGACGCCTGTGGTAAAATTTCCGGTTCAACCTGAACAGCGAGCTCGATAATGGCCGAAACACCGCGACCGGCGGAACACACCTCCAGCCTGAAGATCTACTTCCGGCTGCTGAGCTATGTGAAACCCTATGTCGGCATTTTCCTGCTGAGCATCGTTGGTTTCGTGATCTTTGCCTCGACCCAGCCGATGCTGGCCGGCATCCTCAAGTATTTCGTCGATGGGCTGAGCAACCCCGAAGCGGTGTTGTTCCCCAACGTCCCCTACCTGCGTGACCTGCAATTGCTGCAGGCCGTACCGCTGCTGATCATCCTCATTGCCGCGTGGCAGGGCCTGGGTTCGTTCCTCGGCAACTACTTCCTGGCCAAGGTTTCCTTGTGCCTGGTGCATGACCTGCGCGTGGAGTTGTTCAACAAGTTGCTGGTCCTGCCCAACCGCTACTTCGACAACCACAACTCCGGGCACCTGATTTCGCGCATCACCTTCAACGTGACCATGGTCACCGGTGCGGCCACCGATGCGATCAAGGTAGTGATCCGCGAAGGCCTGACCGTGGTGTTCCTGTTCGCCTACCTGCTGTGGATGAACTGGCACCTGACCCTGGTGATGATTGCCATCATGCCGTTGATCGCGGTGATGGTCAGTGTCGCCAGCAAGAAATTCCGCAAGCAGAGCAAGAAGATCCAGGTAGCCATGGGCGACGTCACTCATGTCGCTTCGGAGACCATCCAGGGCTATCGCGTGGTGCGCAGCTTCGGCGGCGAGGCCTACGAGGAGCAGCGTTTCGGCAAGGCCAGCCAGAGCAACACCGACAAGCAGTTGCGCATGACCAAGACCGGTTCGCTGTACACGCCGATGCTGCAGCTGGTGATCTACATCGCCATGGCTGCGCTGATGTTCCTGGTGCTGTTCCTGCGCGGTGAGTCCACCGCTGGTGACCTGGTGGCCTATATCACCGCTGCAGGCCTGCTGCCCAAGCCGATTCGCCAGCTTTCCGAGGTAAGTTCGACCATCCAGAAGGGCCTGGCCGGTGCCGAGAGCATCTTCGAGCAACTGGACGAAGCACCTGAAGTGGACACCGGCACCGTCGAGAAAGAGCGGGTGGAAGGGCGCCTGGAAGTGCGCAACCTGAGCTTCACCTACCCGGGCACCGATCGCGAGGTGCTCAGCGACATCAGCTTCATCGCCGAGCCGGGGCAGATGATTGCCCTGGTCGGCCGCTCCGGCAGCGGCAAATCGACCCTGGCAGCGCTGATCCCGCGCTTCTATCACCACAACCAGGGGCAGATCCTGCTCGACGGCGTGGAAATCGAGAACTATCGCCTGCGCAACCTGCGCCGCCATGTTTCGCAGGTGACCCAGCACGTCACCCTGTTCAACGATACTGTGGCCAATAACATCGCCTATGGCGACCTGGCCGGTGCACCGCGCGCCGACATCGAAGCTGCTGCGGCCGATGCCTATGCCAAGGAGTTCGTCGACCGCTTGCCGAACGGCTTCGATACCGAAGTGGGTGAAAACGGCGTCCTGCTCTCTGGCGGCCAGCGCCAGCGCCTGGCGATTGCCCGGGCACTGCTGAAAAACGCACCGCTGCTGATTCTCGACGAAGCTACCTCGGCGCTGGATACCGAGTCCGAGCGGCATATCCAGGCTGCCCTGGACCATGTGATGCAAGGCCGTACCACGCTGGTAATTGCCCACCGTCTGTCGACCATCGAGAAGGCCGACCAGATCCTGGTCATGGACCAGGGCCGTCTGGTCGAACGTGGCACCCATGCCGAGCTGCTTGCGGCTAATGGCCATTATGCCCGCCTGCATGCCATGGGCCTGGATGAGCCGGCCAAGGCCGATATCACCTGAACCCTCGTTGACCGGGGCCATCACGGCCCCGATTGTCACGGGAATTTTCCCAGGGTGATCTGGCCGTAAAGCCGTTCCCAACCCTGTGCTAATATCCTGCCCCTGTTCATTATTTCCATATGGGTTGCCCATGAAGTTGTCCATGCCGCGTTTCGATCAAGCCCCGGTACTGGTGGTCGGCGATGTCATGCTCGACCGCTACTGGCATGGCGGTACTTCGCGTATCTCGCCGGAAGCGCCAGTCCCGGTGGTCAAGGTCGACCAGATCGAGGATCGCCCCGGCGGCGCGGCCAACGTTGCCTTGAACATTGCCGCCCTCGGTGCACCGGCTTCGCTGATTGGCGTCACCGGCCAGGACGAAGCCGCCGACAGCCTGGCCAACAGCCTGCAGGCCGCCGGCGTGCGTTCGGTGTTCCAGCGCATCGCGCACCAGCCGACCATCGTCAAGCTGCGGGTCATGAGCCGTCACCAGCAACTGCTGCGCATCGATTTCGAAGAACCGTTCGCCACCGACCCGCTGTCGCTGGGTGCCGAGGTCGACAGCCTGCTCGAGGGCGTCAAGGTGCTGGTCCTGTCCGACTACGGCAAGGGTGCACTGAAAAATCACCAGAGCCTGATCCAGGCGGCGCGGGCCAAGGGCATTCCGGTGCTCGCCGACCCCAAGGGCAAGGACTTCTCCATCTACCGTGGCGCCAGCCTGATCACCCCGAACCTCAGCGAGTTCGAGACCATCGTCGGCCGTTGCGCCGATGAAGCCGACCTGGTCGCCAAGGGCCTGCAGTTGCTGCAGGACCTGGACCTGGGCGCCTTGCTGGTGACCCGTGGCGAGCATGGCATGACCCTGTTGCGCAGTGGCCAGCCGGCGCTGCACTTGCCGGCACGGGCTCGGGAAGTATTCGACGTGACCGGTGCCGGCGATACCGTCATTTCCACCCTCGCGGCAGCCATCGCTGCTGGAGAGGACCTGCCACACGCGGTGGCCCTGGCCAACCTGGCGGCGGGTATCGTGGTCGGCAAACTGGGTACGGCGGCGATCAGCGCCCCTGAACTGCGCCGGGCCATCCAGCGTGAGGAAGGCTCCGAGCGCGGCGTGCTGGGCCTGGAGCAGTTGCTGCTGGCCATCGATGACGCGCGGGCGCACAAAGAGAAGATCGTCTTTACCAACGGTTGCTTCGACATCCTGCACGCTGGCCATGTCACCTACCTGGAGCAGGCCCGTGCCCAGGGCGACCGCCTGATCGTCGCGGTCAACGACGATGCCTCGGTCAGCCGCCTGAAAGGGCCGGGCCGGCCGATCAACAGCGTCGACCGGCGCATGGCCGTACTGGCCGGGCTGGGGGCGGTGGACTGGGTGATCAGCTTCCCTGAGGGTACCCCGGAGAACCTGCTGAGCCAGGTCAAGCCGGATGTGCTGGTCAAAGGTGGTGACTACGGCATCGACCAGGTGGTGGGTGCCGATATCGTCAAGGCCTATGGCGGTACCGTGAAGGTGCTGGGGCTGGTCGAGAACAGCTCGACCACGGCGATCGTCGAGAAGATCCGCAAGAACTGAAAGCCGGGGCTGCGCAGCAGCCCCCGATTCTTACTTGTGCAGCGAAGTACGCGCCCGCTCCAGCAGTGCCCGCGCCTTGTCACCAAAGCGCTGCAAGTGCGAAGCCCGCACCGGTTTGCTTTCCACCAACCCCTGCTGCTTCACCCAATCCTTCCAGCGCACCCGCTCTTCCTTCACCACCCAACCCTCCTGGCGGGCAAAACTTTCGGCCAGGTACAGCCCACGGGTGCTTGCCGGCATCAGCTCATCCTTCTTGAGCGTATACAGCTCAGCCAGTGGCTGGCCGTCCTGTAGCGGCATCAGGTACAGGTCCGGCCGTTTGCGGTTGAGCCGCGCCACCAGCTGGTCGCCTTCGAGCCGCTCATCGACGTGGAACAGGCTGAGCTTCTTGGCCTCCCGCGGAACCTGCAGGCGCATGTCATAGATCAGCTGCAACGAGGCGGTAGGCAGGTGCACGTAGGCTCTTGGCCGTTCCAGCAGCATCAGTTTGCCGCAATGCACCGGGCGCGCTGCACCGGACTGCGGGGTCAGCACAAAGTGCGGGTTTTCGCGGTAGTGCAGGGCGGCCGCGTAGGGCACAGGCAGCCAGGTATCATTGAAGCGCCCGCCCAGCCAGCCTTCCGGAGTTTCCAGCAGGCATTCCTCGGCGACTTCCTGCACGGCGGTGTGCAACGGCAGGTTCAGCTCCTGCGCCGGCACGTAACCGGAGATCAGTTTCAGCACCACATCGCCACGGTCTTGGCGACGCTGGCGCACCAACACCCAGTAATCGCGGTTCTGCCAATGCAAGGTCAGTCGCACCGACACGCCCAGGTTGGCCAGCTCGACCACGAAGCGCTGCGCATCGGGCAACTGGATGGCCTTGCGCCGCTGTTGGGTCTGGGCGAAATTCAGCGGCATGCCGATGCTCTGGTAGATCAGCCCTTCGGGCGTGGCCTCGACATGCAGCGGCAGCGTCTTGAAGTTGCTCGGGTTCTTGCGGATCAGCGTTCGCGCCACGCGGCTCCTCCTTGCGTCCGGTCAGTCTCCAGGCCCTGGGGCCAGGGGCAACTCAATGCTGGCCAAGAATACGGGCGACGGTTGCCACGTTGTGGGCCAGGTGCAGCGGATTGATGGTGCCGACGATAGCACTGCTGACGCCCGGATGGGCAAACAGCAGCTCGAAGCTGGCTTGCACCGGGTCAACGCCTGGGGCCAGGCAGATATGCCCGCTGGCCAGGGCCTTCTTCACCAGGATGGCCTTGCCGTGTTCGGCAGCGTAGTCCAGCACCGGGCGTTCTGCCTGCTCGTTGAGGTTATAGGTGACCATGGCGCAATCGCCTCGCTCCAGGGCCTTCAGGCCACCGGCGACGGTCTTGCCAGACAGGCCATAGCCGAGGATCTTGCCCTCCTGCTTGAGCTCGGCGAGGGTCTGGTACACCTCCTGTTGTTCGAGTATCGCCAGGTCATTGCCGTCGGAGTGCACCAGCACCAGCTCGATACGGTCGGTTTCCAGGCGCTGCAGGCTGCGCTCTACCGAACGGCGGGTGTGGGCAGCGCTGAAGTCGAAGTGTGACTGGCCGTTGTCGAATTCTTCGCCAACCTTGCTGACGATCACCCATTCATCGCGTTGGCCGCGCAACAGCGGGCCCAGGCGTTCTTCACTGCGGCCATAGGCCGGGGCGGTGTCGATCAGGTTGATGCCCAGCTCGCGGGCCTGGGCCAGCAGCAGGCGGGCTTCGTCATCACCGGGGATGGTGAAGCCGGTGGGGTACTTGACGCCCTGGTCGCGGCCCAGCTTGACCGTGCCCAGGCCCAGCGGCGATACCTTGAAGCCGGTGCTGCCCAGGTTGCGGTGGAAGTCGTGCAGGGTTGGCAGGCTCATGGTAGCAGTTGCTCCCAGGCCGGTACGCCCAGCGGGGGGCGTGGCAGGTCGGCGAGGTTGGCCTGGGCCTGTGGGCGGATGCCGTCGCGCTCCAGGTGGGCGATGACCCGGTCGCTGAAGTCCGGTGCCAGGGCCAGCTTGGTCGGCCAGCCGACCAGCAGGCGCTGCTGGTCGGCGAGGAAGGCGTTGTCCGGGCGCACCAGGCCCGACTGCGCCGGTTCTGCGCGGTTGACCCGCAGGGTGGCCCAGCGCACCTGGCTCTGGTCGACCCATGGCAGCAGGCTGGCGATTTCCTTCTGTGCCGCCACGATTTGCGCAGACGGCTCGCGGGCGACGCCATCGGCCTCGGCCAGGTCGCCGCCCATATACCAGACCCACTGGCCATCGGCAGCCGGATGGGTGGTCACTGTCACCCGCGGCTTTGGCCCGCCGCCCAGGCAGTGGGCATAAAGCGGCTTCAGGTTGGCACCTTTGGCCATGACCATGTGCAGCGGGCGGGTCTGCATGGCTGGTTGAGTCAGGCCCAGGGCATGCAGCAAGTCTTCGGTGCCGGCGCCGGCGCTGAGCACGATGCGCTGCGCGCGGATGTCGCGGCCGTCGACGCGCAGGCCGACCAGCTCGTCAGCCTCGCGCAACGGTTCGATGCGCTCGCCGGCCAGCAGGCTGTCACCCGCCAGTTCGGCCAGGTTGGCAAGCAGGCTGGGCACGTCGACGACCAGTTCGGCCAGGCGATAGACCTTGCCCTTGAAGGCGCGGTCCTGCAGTGCGGGTGGCAGTTGCTCGCCCTTCACCTGGTCGACCCGGCCGCGCACGGCCTTGCTGGCGAAGAAGCTGGTGAGGTTGCCGGCCAGGGTGCCTGGCGACCACAGGTAGTGGGCGTCGGACAGCAGGCGGGTATGGGTAAGATCCAGCTCGCCGCTGCCATTCAGCGCTTCGCGCCAGCGGCGCGGCATGTCGGCGATGGCTTCCGAGGCACCGGTGAGGGCGCCGTGCAGGGCGTACTTGGTACCACCATGGATGATGCCCTGGGACTTAATGGTCTGCTCGCCGCCAAGGCTGGCGCGCTCCACCAGCACCGTCGAATAGCCCAGGCGGCGCAGGCGGGCATTGAGCCAGAGGCCTGCGACCCCGGCGCCGACGATCAGCACGTCAGTGGAAATGGCGGATGGCATGGCGGTACCTCGAAAACTGGGACAGCTGGCAAGTATACAGGCAACATCAATGGCCAGCCGTCTTCGAAAACAGCTGAATCACCACCACCCCACCCACGATCATCGCCATACCCAGCATGGCCGGCACATCCAGCTTCTGGCCGTAGATCACCAGCGCCGCCACACTGATCAGCACGATCCCCAAACCTGACCAGATGGCATAGGCGATCCCCACCGGAATGCTGCGTACCACCAGGGTCAGCATCCAGAATGCGACGGCATACCCGACTACCATGAGCAACAGCGGCAAGGGCGTGCTCAGGCCTTTGACCGCTTTCATCGAGGCGGTGGCAATGACTTCGGCGCAGATGGCGATGGCGAGGTAGGTGTAGGCATTCATGGCGAGATCCTCCGGTAACTGGCGGCAGATTCTAGACTTACCTTGAATGGGGTAAAGTCATTACCTATCTATATGGGAGATAGGTCGATGGCCGAGCAGTGGAACCTCGAACAGCTGCGTACGTTCCTGCGGGTTGCTGAACTGCGCTCGTTCTCGGCCGTGGCCCGCGAACAGCGCAAGGCCCAGTCGGCGATCAGCAGCGCGATAGCCCTGCTTGAAACCGACCTGGGGGTCACCTTGTTCGAGCGCAGCAGTGGCCGCCAACCCCGGCTGACTGAAAACGGCAGTGCCCTGCTGGAAGATGCCCGTGAACTGTTGCGCCAGTGCGAGCGCCTGGATGGCCGTGCGCTGGCGCTGATGCGCGGTCAGGAGGCCCTGCTGCGGGTGGCTCAGGACGAAGCCATGCCCTACCAGCCGGTGATCGACAGCCTCGACGAGCTGGCCAGCCGCTACCCGTTCCTGGAGGTGCAGTTGGCCAGTGGCGCCCAGGGCGATGTGGCGCGCAAGCTGGTGGAGCGACGCGCCGACCTGGGCTTGTTCTTCAACCACGAACGTATCCCGGCCTCCTTGGAGCGGCGCGCCCTGGGCAGTGTGGAAATGGTCACCGTGTGCGCGGTCGGCCACCCGCTGGCAGGCGAAGGGCGGGTAACCCGCCAGCAATTGGCGCGGCACCGCCAGTTGCTGATCACCCCGCAGCAAAGTGGCTATCCCGGCGGCGAGGCAATCAGCCCGCAGGTGTGGCGCGCCGACAGTTTCTATGCCATGGCCGAGCTGTTGATGCGTGGGCTGGGCTGGGCCTGGCTGCCGCGCCACGTGGTGCAATACCCGACCTACCAGGCACATATGGTCGAGCTGGACAGCGAATGGCGGCCACCGGCCCTGGTCGCGGAGCTGGCCTGGCGCCGCGACGAGCCCTTGGGCCCGGCCGCGCAGTGGCTGGCCGAGCGCTTTGCAGTGCACCTGCGCGCGATCGGGTAAACTGCGCCGCCATGAACAGAACACTCTATACCTTGCTGTTTCACCTGGGCCTGCCGCTGGTTGCGCTGCGCCTGTACCTGCGCGCGCGCAAGGCGCCGGCCTATGGCCAGCGCATCGGCGAGCGCTTTGCCTGCAAGCTGCCAGCCATGCGTCAGGGTGGCATATGGGTGCATGCCGTTTCGGTGGGCGAGAGCATCGCCGCGGCACCCATGGTGCGCGCCTTGCTCAAGGCCTACCCGGGGCTGCCAATCACCCTGACCTGCATGACCCCGACCGGTTCCGAGCGCATTCGCGCCCTGTTCGCCGACGAGCCTCGCGTGCAGCACTGCTACCTGCCCTACGACCTGCCTTGGGCGGCTGGGCGTTTTCTCGACCATGTGCAGCCGAAGCTCGGCATCATCATGGAAACCGAACTGTGGCCCAACCATATCCATCAATGTGCCAGGCGTGGCATCCCGGTGGCCTTGGCCAACGCGCGCCTTTCCGAGCGCTCGGCCCGTGGCTATGGGCGCTTTGCCAACCTGACCCGGCCGATGCTGGCCGAGATGAGCCTGATCGCCGTGCAGACCGAAACCGAGGCCCGGCGCTTCCGTGAGCTGGGCGCGCGCCCTGAATGCGTGCAGGTCACGGGTTCGATCAAGTTCGACCTGAAGATCGACGAGCAACTGCTGCCGCGTGCCAGGGCATTGCGTGAGCAGTGGGGCGCTGAACAGCGCCCGGTGTGGATCGCCGCCAGCACCCACGAAGGTGAGGATGCCTTGATCCTGCAGGCGCATCGGCAGTTGCTGCAGGTACATGGTGATGCGTTGCTGATCCTGGTGCCGCGTCACCCCGAGCGATTCGCTGCGGTGCACGCGCTGTGCAGCGAACAGTTCACCAGCGTGCGCCGGTCTGCGGGCACCCCGGTCGATGCGCAGACGCAGGTGTTGGTCGGCGACACCATGGGCGAGTTGCTGTTCCTCTATGCATTGGCCGACATTGCCTTCGTTGGCGGCAGCCTGGTAGCGACCGGTGGGCACAACCCGCTGGAGCCCGCAGCGCTGGCCTTGCCGGTGCTGATGGGGCCGCACGTGTTCAACTTCCTCGAGATCAGCGCCATGCTGCGCGAGGCGGGGGCGTTGCAACAGGTGGACGATGCCGATGGGTTGGCCGAGGCCGTGCGACGCTTGATTGAGCTGCCGCAGGATGCCCAGCGCATGGGCGAGGCGGGCAGGGCAGTGATGCGAGCCAATCAGGGGGCATTGCAGCGACTGCTCGATGGCCTCGGTAAACTCATGCGCTGATTTCCAGGTAGATCATCACAGCGATGCGATTTCAGAGGTGCGGCCTTGTGTCGCGAAAGGGCCGCAGAGCGGCCCCGGCATATGAGCTTCACGCTGATATCCCCGGGGGCCGCTTTGCGGCCCTCTCGCGACACAAGGCCGCCCTGCAACGACTGCGCTTCAGGGGCGACGCTCGAAGTTCTTCGCCGCCGCAGCCGCCAGGTCCGGTGGCAGGAAGTCCTTGTCCGGGTTGTAATCCGGTTTCAAGTACTGCCTGAGGTCCTGCAGGTCCTGCGGGCTCAACGTGCCGGCCGCCTGCTTCAGGCTCAGGTTGTCGAGAATGTAGTCATAGCGGCTGTTGTTGTAGTCGCGCACCGAGGTGTACAGCTGGCGTTGGGCGTCGAGTACGTCGACGATGTTGCGGGTACCTACCTGGTAGCCGATTTCCGTGGCTTCCAGTGCGCTCTGGTTGGAAATGATCGACTGCTTGCGCGCCTGTACCTGTTCCACGTCGGTGTTCACCGCGCGGTGCAGGTTGCGGGTGTTCTCAACCACCTGGCGGCGCAGGCTTTCGCGTTGCTGCTCGCTCTGGCTCAGGCGCTGGTAGGCCTCGCGTACCTGCGAACTGGTCAGGCCGCCGCTGTAGATCGGAATGTTCAGTTGCAAGCCGATGCTGGTCTGCTCGACATCGCCGCTGTAATGCACGGTTGGCAACGCAGCCGAGTTGGTGAAGCCTAGGTTGTCGTTGTCGCCTTTCTGGTACTTGGCAACGGCATCCAGGGTTGGCGCATGGCCGGCCTTGCGCTGGCGCAGGGTTTCTTCGGCAGCGGTGACCGCGTGGTTGGTGGCCAGCAGGTTGAGGTTCTGGCGCCCGGCGGTTTCGACCCAGGCCTTGGCGTCGTTGGGCGTGGGCACCTGCACCGGCAGGGTATGCACCACGCCCTGGATCGAGGTGTATTCCCGGTTGGTCAGGGTCACCAGTGCCTCGAAGGCATCCTGAACCTGGCGTTCGGCGATGATCCGGTTGGCCCGGGCGGTATCGTAGCTGGCCTGGGATTGCAGCACGTCGGTCTTGTCGGACAGGCCGACGTCGAACCGTTCGTTGGACTGGTCCAGCTGGCGCTTGAATGCGGCTTCTTCGGCTTTGGTTGCGGCCAGGTTGTCCTGGGCGCGGAGCACGGCAAAGTAGCTCTGTGCGGTTTGCAGGATCAGGTTCTGCTCGGTCGCCGACAGCTCCAGGGCCGCCTGTTCGTTGACTGCTTCGGCCGCCTGCAACTGGAACCAGCGGTCGGCACGGAAGATCGGCTGGGCGAGGGTCGCGCTCCAGGTATTGCCGCTGCGGTTGCTGGTGGTCGAGGGTTCATCCAGCTTGGTGCGGGTGTTCATCATTTCGGCACCGGCCGACAGGTTCGGTAGCAACCCGGCACGGGCCTGCGGCACCACTTCGCGGCGGGCGCCGTAATCGGCGCGGGCGGCGGCCAGGTCTGCGTTGTTGTCCACCGCCTCCTGATAGACGCTGACCAGGTCGGTTTTCACTGTAGTGGGCACGTCCGCTGCCCAGACCACTCCGTTGGACGCACAAGACACGGCTATTGCCAGTGAGAGTTTGCGCAGCATAGAGGCAATCCTTGTACGAAAAATTGAATTACTGAACTGTTGAGTATCGGGCGACGGGCCAGTGTAGTGCCATGCGCACCCGGCAACAATCGCTCGGTGTGCCTTTCATCATCCGCGCATTTACCTGCTTGGCTTTGCCGACCACTCCAGTCTAGACTGCGCATGTTCTTGTCGGGGTGCCTTGAAGCAAAGGCTGAGATCGCAAAGTTGCGGATCCCGTTGAACCTGATCAGGTTAGCGCCTGCGTAGGGAACAAGATTGCTCGCCTTCCCGGCCAGCCTCTTGTGCCAGGTCCGGGAATGTCGCAGCTGCATGCAGCTTCAGGCACCCCCATATCCGGCACTGCACCCATGAAGGGGTGCGTCCGCGCCTTTCAGGTTCACCCCGACATTCCACTGCTAGGAAGCCGTCTGGAGAGCCTGTGATGACCAAACAAGAAAAAGCGATAAACCTCAGCGAATCGGCACAAGTCGATCAGCAGTCCGTGCAACCCTTCCCGCGTTCGCGCAAGGTGTATGTCGAAGGCTCGCGCCCCGACATCCGCGTGCCCATGCGTGAAATCAGCCTGGACGATACCCCGACCGACTTCGGTGGCGAGGCCAATGCCCCGGTTCTGGTCTACGATACGTCCGGCCCGTACACCGACCCCAACGTGGTCATCGATGTGCGCAAGGGCCTGGCCGATGTGCGTTCGGCGTGGATCGAAGCCCGCGGTGATACCGAACGCCTGGATGGCCTGAGTTCCCACTTCGGTCAGCAGCGCCTGAACGATGCCGAACTGGCCAAGCTGCGATTCGCCCATGTGCGCAACCCGCGCCGTGCCAAGGCGGGCGCCAACGTCTCGCAGATGCACTACGCCCGCAAAGGCATCATCACCGCCGAGATGGAATACGTGGCCATCCGTGAAAACATGAAGTTGCAAGAGGCTCGCGCTGCCGGCCTGCTGAACGAGCAGCACGCTGGCCACAGCTTCGGCGCCAATATCCCGAAGGAAATCACTCCCGAGTTCGTTCGCCAGGAAATCGCCCGTGGTCGCGCGATCATCCCGGCAAACATCAACCACCCGGAGCTGGAGCCGATGATCATCGGCCGCAACTTCCTGGTGAAGATCAACGGCAACATCGGCAACAGCGCCCTGGGTTCCTCGATCGAGGAAGAAGTGGCCAAGCTGACCTGGGGTATCCGCTGGGGTTCGGACACGGTCATGGACCTGTCCACCGGCAAGCACATCCACGAAACCCGCGAGTGGATCATCCGCAACTCGCCGGTGCCGATTGGTACCGTGCCGATCTACCAGGCCCTGGAAAAGGTCAATGGTGTAGCCGAAGACCTGACCTGGGAGCTGTTCCGCGACACCTTGATCGAGCAGGCCGAGCAGGGCGTGGACTACTTCACCATCCACGCCGGCGTACTGCTGCGTTATGTGCCGCTGACTGCCAAGCGCGTCACCGGTATCGTCAGCCGCGGTGGCTCGATCATGGCCAAGTGGTGCCTGGCGCATCACAAGGAAAACTTCCTGTACACGCATTTCGAAGAGATCTGCGAGATCATGAAGGCCTACGACGTCAGCTTCTCGCTGGGTGACGGCCTGCGCCCGGGCTCGATTGCCGACGCCAACGATGCCGCGCAGTTCGGTGAACTGGAAACCCTCGGTGAGCTGACCAAGATCGCCTGGAAGCACGACGTGCAGTGCATGATCGAAGGCCCCGGCCACGTGCCGATGCAGCTGATCAAGGAAAACATGGACAAGCAGCTGGAGTGCTGCGACGAGGCGCCGTTCTACACGCTCGGCCCACTGACCACCGATATCGCCCCAGGCTACGACCACATCACCTCGGGTATCGGTGCGGCGATGATCGGCTGGTTCGGTTGCGCCATGCTCTGCTACGTCACGCCCAAGGAGCACCTGGGCCTGCCGAACAAGGATGACGTGAAGACCGGCATCATCACCTACAAGATCGCCGCGCATGCTGCCGACCTTGCCAAGGGCCATCCGGGCGCGCAGATTCGTGACAATGCCTTGTCCAAGGCGCGCTTCGAGTTCCGTTGGGAAGACCAGTTCAACCTGGGCCTTGACCCGGACACCGCCCGTGCCTTCCACGACGAGACCCTGCCGAAGGAATCGGCCAAGGTCGCGCACTTCTGCTCGATGTGCGGGCCGAAGTTCTGTTCGATGAAGATCACCCAGGAGGTACGTGAGTACGCTGCCAAGATCGAGACCGTGGACGTGACGGTCGAGCAGGGCATGCGCGAGCAGGCCGAGCGGTTCCGCCAGGAAGGCAGCCAGCTGTACCACAAGGTCTGATAACGCCGGGGCCGCTTGGCGGCCCTTTCGCGACGCAAGGCCGCGCCCACAAGAACCGCGCAAGCTTGATGCCTGCGCGGCTCCTGTGGGAGCGGCCTTGTGCCGCGATACGAGGACGAAGTCCTCGCCAGGAACCTCTACAACATTGCCGGCGAGCGCCAACCATGACATCACCCAGCCAATTTTCCCCCGACCACCCGGTCCCCACCGCCCAGCGCATCTTCGGTGCCCGCGACCTGTTCTCGCTGTGGTTCTCCCTCGGCATCGGCCTGATGGTGCTGCAGGTCGGCGCCATGCTGGCGCCTGGTCTGGGCCTTGCCGGCGCGGTGCTGGCCATTGCGCTGGGTACGGGTGTGGGCGTGCTGCTGCTGGGCGCTGCCGGTGTCATCGGTAGCGATACCGGCCTGTCGGCCATGGGCACCCTGAAACTCAGCCTGGGCAACCATGGTGCACGCCTGCCAGCGCTACTCAACCTGCTGCAACTGGTGGGCTGGGGCGCGTTCGAAATCGTCGTCATGCGCGATGCCGCCAGCCTGCTGGGCGCGCGGGCGTTCGGTGAAGCCAGCGCCTGGAACAGCCCGCTGCTCTGGACCCTGTGCTTCGGCGCCCTGGCCACCTTGCTGGCAGTCAGCGGGCCACTGGCGTTCGTACGCAAGGTGCTGCGGGCGTGGGGCATCTGGCTATTGTTGGGCGCATGCCTGTGGCTGACCTGGAACCTGTTTGCCAAGGCTGACCTGGCTGGGTTGTGGGGTCGCGCCGGGGACGGTTCGATGTCGCTGGCCGTGGGCTTTGACATCGTCATTGCCATGCCGCTGTCCTGGCTGCCCCTGATCGCCGACTACTCGCGTTTCGCCCGCAATGGCAAGCCTGTATTCGGCGGTACGGTAATCGGCTATTTCATCGGCAATACCTGGCTGATGAGCCTGGGCGTGGCCTACACCTTGGCCTTCGCCGCCAGTGGCGAAGTCAACGCCTTGCTGCTGGCCCTGGCGGGCGCAGGCATGGGCATTCCACTGCTGCTGATTCTGCTCGACGAGTCGGAAAAGGCTTTCGCCGACATCCATTCGGCGGCCGTTTCCAGCGGCGTGCTGGTACGCCTGAAGGTCGAACACCTGGCGCTGGCCATTGGTGTGCTGTGCACGCTGATCGCCCTGCTGGCGCCGCTGGCACAGTACGAGAACTTCCTGTTGCTGATCGGCTCAGTGTTCGCGCCGCTGTTCGGCGTGGTGCTGGTGGACCACTACCTGATCCGTCGTCGCCGCTTGCCAGCGCAAGTGAGTGGCTTGCACTGGCAGGCGCTGCTGGCCTGGGTGGTGGGCGTGGCGGCTTATCATGGCATCGCCACGCAGGCCCCTGACCTGGGGGCGACCCTGCCGGCATTGCTACTGGCCGGACTGGTGCATGGGCTGCTGGGTTTCAGCCGCGGCCGGGAAACAGCTCAGGCTTGAGCACGCCATTCAGGCGTGGGTAAGGAATTTTCAGTTCCACGTGGCCCATGGAATAGGGCGCGATGGCGTAGACCTCGTACTTCACCACCACCGCGCCGTAGGTCAGGGCGATGTGCGGTGACTGCTTGAACGGCCAGGTCTTGAGGAATTCGGCGTCCTTGTCCATGCCCACGCTCATCAGCCAGGCGCGGTGCGATTCCTCGACGGTTTTCCAGAAAGTGTCTTCCTGGCCGGGCAGCAGCATGTCCTGCAGGGACAGCACCTTGTCCAGCTTGCGCGAATAGTTGATGAAGCCGCGCCCGGGCATGCCGTGAGCGCCGCCGCTGTCCAGGTAGCTGGACAGCTCGATGATCACCAAGCCGTCATGCTGCTCGCGTACCTTGGCCTGCAGGTAGCTGCTGTTGCGCTTGTCGGCGCTGGCCAGGTACTGCTGCTCGTAGGCTTGCAGGGTGGTTGGCGTGTTGCCGCGCTGGTTGTCTTCGGTCAACTGCAGCAGGCGTTTCTCGACGATGCCGTCGAGCTTCGGCAGGGCCGGGAAGTGGATGGTGTCAATGTTCACCAGCGGGCAGTCACTTTCGCTGCAGCCGGGTTTGACATGTTCCCAGGCTTCGCGTTTGACCTCGAGCGGCGCCCGGTAGTTGGGCGTGAACAGGCTCTGGCAGGCGCCCAGGGCCAGGGCCAGCACGGCCACGGAAGTCAGTTTGACAAGTGTCATGGTGATCCTTGCAGAACAGGGAAAAGTCGGCCTTTGACCGTCTGCGCGGCCTTCAGTTCGCCACTAAGCTAACAGAGAGCGGGCGCGCTGTCCCGACTGCGCGAACGGTAACCGGAAAGGGGTGAAACCCGCTGGCGTGCAGAGTAGGATGGCGCGATGCTGTAAACGAGGTAATGAGGATTCCCATGTCAGATACGTTGAACTCAGCGCCCAGGGCGGTCGAGATCGTCAAGCGGGATAACTGCTTCCAGGGCTTCTATCGGCTCGACAAGGTGCACCTGCGTCACGAGTTGTTCGCAGGAGGCATGGGCCGCGAGATCAGCCGCGAACTGTTCGTGCGCCATGATGCGGTGTGCGTGCTGCCCTATGATCCGCAACGCGATGAAGTGGTGCTGATCGAGCAGTTCCGGGTAGGGGCCATGGGCAAGACCGACAACCCCTGGCTGATCGAGTTGGTCGCCGGGTTGATCGACAAGGATGAGCAACCCGAGGAAGTCGCCCACCGCGAAGCCGAAGAGGAGGCCGGCCTGGTCTTCAGCGCGCTGTGGCCGATGACCCGTTACTTCCCGTCGCCTGGCGGCAGTGATGAATACGTACACCTGTTCCTCGGCCGCTGCAGCAGCGAAGGCGCAGGTGGCCTGCATGGCCTGGAGGAAGAGGGTGAAGACATCCGCGTGCGGGTGTGGTCGTTCGAAGATGCCATGCAAGCCGTGCGCGACGGGCGTGTCTGCAACGCGGCCACCATCATTGGCCTGCAATGGCTGGCGCTGAACCGTGACGAAGTACGAGGTATGTGGAAGTGAACCTGTTGCGCGAGCGTTATCGGGTGGACCTGGTCGGGCTGCAGGCAGCCTGCGAGGCCAACTACGCCCGGTTGATGCGCCTGTTGCCAGACATGCGCACCACCCAGAGCTCGCGCCGCATCGGCATGACCCAGGGCGACCAGATGCTTGGCGTTCTGGTGCTTGACGTGGTGCTCGCCTGCCCGTACACCACCACCCTGCATGTGCGCCAGGAGCACAGCCTGCCATGGCTGCCGGTGCCGCACCTGGAAGTGCAGGTATACCACGATGCCCGCATGGCCGAAGTGGTCAGTGCCGAGCATGCCCGGCGCCTGCGCAGCATCTACCCTTATCCCAACGCGGCCATGCACCAGCCGGACGAAAAGGCCCAGCTCAACCTGTTCCTGGGCGAATGGCTGAGCCACTGCCTGGCCTGCGGCCACGAACTGGCCAGCGTTCGCTGACGATCGCGGAATTGTGACGTGGGTCGGCTGCGGGTGTTTGCTCGCAACCGTTGTGCAGCCATAATTCGTGCTGAATCCGCTAGAGGAGACGGCCGTTGCCGCAGCCAGACCAATCGCGCCCCGTGCATGTGGTGCAACTGACCGATGCCCACCTGTTCGCTGACCCGGCCGGCAGCATGCTGGGGCTCAATACCCGTGACAGCCTGCGCCATGTGGTAGCCCAGGTACGCCGCGAGCAAACACCTGTCGACCTGCTGCTGTGTACCGGTGATCTGTCTCAGGATGCCAGCGTGGCGTCGTATGAAGCGTTTCGCGAGCTTACCGCGCCGTTCGCCGTGCCCACTCGCTGGTTGCCAGGCAACCATGACGAGGCGCGGGTGATGGCGCAGGTTGCCCCCGAATTGCTACAGGCAGTGACCGATATCGGTGCGTGGCGCATCGTCATGCTCGACACAGCGGTGCCCGGAGCGACCCACGGGTGGTTGCAGGATGAGCAGCTGGCGGAGCTGAAAGCGGCCCTGGAGTCGGCGGGCGACCGGCACTGCCTGGTGTGTTTCCACCATCAGCCAGTGGACATCGGCTGCGCCTGGATCGCGCCGATCGGCTTGCGCAACGCGCAGGCGCTGTTCGCTATCGTCGACGCTTATCCACAGGTACGGGCGTTGCTCTGGGGGCATGTGCACCAGCCATGGGATGAAATGCGCGCAGGGCGCCGTCTGCTGGCCACGCCGTCCACCTGCATTCAGTTCGCGGCAGGCAGCGAGGACTTCAAGGTCAGTGAAGAACAGCCGGGCTACCGTTGGTTGCGCCTGCACGCCGACGGGCGGCTGGAAACCGGCGTGGAGCGGGCGTTGGACTTCGAGGTGAAGCTCGACTTCGACAGCCCGGGGTACTGAGCCGCGTCAGCCAGGCGGGGCTGGCAAAATTGTTGCGAAACCCGTGACACTGCGTCAAAACCCGCCGAACGCGCTACACTGCGCGTCCCTGCGCCCGCATCATCAGGCGCCAAGCCACAGATTACCGGGGGCAGCATGTCGGGTTCCATCCTCTATATCCATGGCTTCAACAGCTCGCCGCTTTCGACCAAGGCACGCCAGCTCGAGGCGGCCATGCAGCAGCTGGGCATGGCCGAGCAGTTGCGCGTGCCCGCCCTGCACCACCACCCGCGCCAGGCCATCGCCCAGCTTGAAGCGGCTATCGCCGAGCTGGGTGCGCCACTGCTGGTAGGCAGTTCGCTCGGCGGCTACTATGCCACCCATCTGGCCGAGCGCCATGGCCTCAAGGCTCTGCTGGTCAATCCGGCGGTAACGCCGCACAAGCATTTCGACGGGTACCTGGGCACCCAGCGCAATCACTACAGTGGTGAAACCTGGGAGTTGACCCACGACCACGTGCAGGCGCTGGCCGAGCTGGAAGTACCGGCCCCGGTGGACCCCAGCCGCTATCAAGTGTGGCTGCAGACCGCCGATGAAACCCTGGACTATCGTCACGCCGAGCGCTATTACCGTGGCTGTGCCCTGCGCATCCAGGCTGGCGGTGACCACAGTTTCCAGGGCTTTGCCGAGCGCCTGCCGGCACTGCTGGCCTTCGCCGGCATTGCCCGCGGGCAGTATGCGGCGCTCGATTTTTCTGTATTTTGACTTTCTTGCATTCACCAGACTGACGACGAGACCCCATGGCCAATCCCAGCGCTAGCGCCTATAACGCAGACGCCATCGAAGTCCTCTCGGGCCTTGACCCGGTCCGCAAGCGGCCGGGCATGTACACCGACACCAGCCGCCCCAACCACCTGGCCCAGGAAGTCATCGACAACAGTGTCGACGAAGCCTTGGCCGGGCACGCCCGTTCGGTGCAGGTCATCCTCCATGCCGACCACTCGCTGGAAGTCAGCGATGACGGCCGTGGCATGCCTGTGGACATCCACCCGGAAGAAGGCGTGTCCGGGGTGGAGCTGATCCTCACAAAGCTGCACGCCGGCGGCAAGTTCTCCAACAAGAACTACCAGTTTTCCGGTGGTCTGCACGGGGTGGGCATCTCGGTGGTCAATGCCCTGTCGACCCAGGTGCGTGTGCGCGTCAAACGTGACGGTAACGAATACCAGATGACCTTCGCCGACGGTTTCAAGGCCAGCGAGCTGGAAGTGATCGGCTCGGTCGGCAAGCGCAATACCGGCACCAGCGTGTACTTCAGCCCCGACCCCAAGTACTTCGATTCGCCGAAGTTCTCCATCAGCCGCCTCAAGCACGTGCTCAAGGCCAAGGCCGTGCTGTGCCCGGGCCTGCTGGTCAGTTTCGAGGACAAGGCCAGCGGCGAAAAGGTCGAGTGGCACTATGAGGATGGCCTGCGTTCCTACCTGGTCGACTCGGTCAACGAATTCCAGCGCCTGCCCGACGAGCCGTTCTGCGGCAGCCTGGCCGGTAACAAGGAAGCCGTCGACTGGGCCTTGCTGTGGCTGCCCGAAGGCGGTGACAGCATCCAGGAAAGCTACGTCAACCTGATCCCCACCGCCCAGGGCGGCACCCACGTCAACGGCCTGCGCCAGGGCCTGCTGGATGCCATGCGCGAGTTCTGCGAATTTCGCAACCTGCTGCCGCGCGGTGTGAAGCTGGCGCCGGAAGACGTCTGGGAACGCATCACCTTCGTGCTGTCGATGAAGATGCAGGACCCGCAGTTCTCCGGGCAGACCAAAGAGCGCCTGTCCTCGCGCGAGGCGGCGGCGTTCGTGTCCGGCGTGGTCAAGGATGCCTTCAGCCTGTGGCTGAACGCCCATCCCGAACTGGGCATGCAACTGGCGGAGCTGGCAATCAGCAACGCCGGGCGCCGCCTCAAGGCCAGCAAGAAGGTCGAGCGCAAGCGCATCACCCAAGGCCCGGCGCTACCCGGCAAGCTGGCCGACTGCGCCGGTCAGGACCCGATGCGCGCCGAGCTGTTCCTGGTCGAAGGTGACTCGGCCGGTGGTTCGGCCAAGCAGGCGCGCGACAAGGAGTTCCAGGCGATCCTGCCGCTGCGCGGCAAGATCCTCAACACCTGGGAAGTCGACGGCGGTGAAGTGCTGGCCAGCCAGGAAGTGCATAACATCGCAGTGGCCATCGGCGTTGACCCAGGGGCCAGCGACCTGGCACAACTGCGCTACGGCAAGATCTGCATTCTCGCCGACGCCGACTCCGACGGCCTGCATATCGCCACGCTGCTCTGCGCGCTGTTCGTCCAGCATTTTCGCGCCCTGGTCGAGGCCGGGCATGTGTACGTGGCCATGCCGCCGCTGTACCGCATCGACCTGGGCAAGGAAATCTACTACGCCCTCGACGAAGCCGAGCGCGATGGCATCCTCGACCGCCTGGTGGCCGAGAAGAAGCGCGGCAAGCCGCAGGTCACCCGCTTCAAGGGCCTGGGCGAGATGAACCCGCCCCAGCTGCGTGAAACCACCATGGACCCGAATACCCGGCGCCTGGTGCAACTGACCCTGGACGATGTGCAGGCCACCTGCGAGCTGATGGACAAGCTGCTGGCCAAGAAGCGCGCGGGCGATCGCAAGAGCTGGCTGGAAACCAAGGGCAACCTGGCCGAGGTCATGGTTTGATTCGGCGGCTTCTGGCTGCCTGCCTGATGCTGGTTGCCCTGCCAAGCCTGGCGGGCGACTGGCCAGAGCTGAAGCTGAGGGCCGAATACCCCATCGACGGCATGCGCGGGGGCAACCTGTCTGGCCTGGTGGAATGCCGGGGCGGGTTATGGGGCGTGTCCGACCGCGACGACGACCGCATCTACCGCTTCGAGCGGCAGGACCCGGCCTGGCGCGCGCAGCCGCTCATCTTCACCCCGCCGCCAGCGCCGGATAGCGGCCTGCCGTGGGGCCTGAAGTCGCGCAACTGGGCGGCGTCGTATATCCGCGGGGGCGAACTGGACTGGGAAGGCATCACCTGCGACCAGGCCGGCAACCTGTACCTGGTCAGCGAGGCTAATGCCGGCGTACTGCAACTGCCACCGGATGGCCAGGCGGGCTGGTTGAGGATCGACCCGGCCATGGTGCGCCAGGCCCGGGCCAGCGGCATGCTGCTGAACTTCAATGCCTTGTTCGAAGGCCTGGCCATCAACCCGGCGGGCGACCGCCTGTGGCTGGCTGCCGAGCGCGAGCGCCGTGGGCTGGTGGCGATCGAGCGCCAGCAGTCGGTGTGGTCCTGTGGCCGCAGCTGTGTCCTGCTCAGCGAAGCCGGGGTCGAGATGCAACCGGCGCAAATGCCCGATGCCCGGGCCCTGTCGCGCGACTTTGCCGACCTGGCCTGGTTCGAGGGCAAGCTGTTCACCCTCGAGCGCAACGCCTACCGGGTTTGCCGGCGTGATGCCGACAGCGGTGCGGTCGAACGCTGCTGGTCGTTCGCTGCCGACGCCTTGACCGAGTCGCGCCGCTATCAGCAGCCGTATGGTCTGGCCGAGGCCCTGGTGATCGACGCCGAGGGCGCCTGGATCGGCGTGGATAACAACAACGGCGCGCGTGCCGATGGCGAGACACGGCCGATCGTCTGGCGTTTCGACGCGCCGCAAGGCGGCTGGAGCGCCAAGCCATGAGCCAGGCAGCGGGCAGGCGGGCTGGCAAGGTACTGATGTTCGTCGCCTGGGCGGCGGCGCTGTTCCTTGCCACGCGCTTCTTCGGTCAATGGGAGGACCGTCAGCGCAACCCCAATGCCCAGGTGCAGTCGTCGCATGGCGAAGGCTTTATCGAAGTGCGCCTGCTGGGTAATGGCCAGGGCCACTTCGTGATGGATGGCGCGATCAACGGCCAGGTCGTGCACTTCATGCTCGACACCGGCGCCACCGATGTGGCTATCCCCGAGGCGCTCGGCCGCGAGCTGGGCCTGGAACGTGGTAGCCCGGTGCAGCTCAGTACCGCCAACGGCCGCACCGAAGGCTACCGGACGCGCCTGGCCAGCCTGCAGCTGGGTGACATCCGCCTGCAGGACGTGCGCGCCATTGTGGTGCCGGGCCTGGACGGACAAACCGTATTGCTGGGCATGAGTGCCCTGAAACAACTTGAATTTACCCAGCGCGGCGGCACCATGCTGCTGCGCCAGAACCTGAAATGACGAGGCCCGCATGAGCGACTCACTGGAACTCAGCCTGGACGGCGTCGAACGCCGCTCGCTGGCTGACTTCACCGAACAGGCCTACCTCAACTATTCCATGTACGTGATCATGGACCGCGCCCTGCCGCACATCGGCGATGGCCTGAAGCCGGTGCAACGACGCATCGTCTACGCCATGAGCGAGTTGGGGCTCGATGCCGACGCCAAGCACAAGAAATCGGCGCGTACTGTCGGTGACGTGCTCGGCAAGTTCCACCCCCACGGCGACTCGGCCTGCTACGAGGCCATGGTGCTGATGGCGCAGCCGTTCAGCTACCGCTACACCCTGGTCGACGGCCAGGGCAACTGGGGTGCGCCGGACGATCCGAAGTCGTTCGCCGCCATGCGCTACACCGAAGCGCGGCTGTCGCGCTATGCCGAAGTGCTGCTCAGCGAAGTCGGCCAGGGCACCGTGGACTGGGTGCCGAATTTCGACGGTACCTTGCAAGAGCCGGCCGTGCTGCCGGCGCGCCTGCCGAACATCCTGCTCAATGGCACCACTGGTATTGCCGTGGGCATGGCCACCGACGTACCGCCGCACAACCTGCGGGAAGTGGCTACGGCCTGTGTGCGCCTGCTTGACGAGCCCAAGGCCAGCATCGAACAGCTGTGCGAGCACATCCAGGGACCGGACTACCCGACCGAGGCCGAGATCGTCACGCCGCGGGCAGAAATCCTCAAGATGTACGAAAGCGGCCGCGGCTCGATCCGCATGCGTGCGGTGTACCGGGTGGAAGACGGCGATATTGTCGTCACCGCGCTGCCGCACCAGGTTTCCGGGGCCAAGGTGCTTGAGCAGATCGCTGCGCAGATGCAGGCCAAGAAGCTGCCGATGGTCGCCGACCTGCGCGACGAGTCGGACCATGAGAACCCGTGCCGCATCGTCATCATCCCGCGCTCCAACCGCGTCGACGTCGACGAACTGATGCAGCACCTGTTCGCCACCACCGACCTGGAGAGTACCTACCGGGTCAACGTCAACATCATCGGCCTGGACGGCCGGCCACAACTGAAGAACCTGCGTGCGTTGCTGCTGGAGTGGCTGGAGTTCCGCACCGCTACCGTTCGTCGGCGTCTGCAGCACCGTCTGGACAAGGTGGAGAAGCGCCTGCACCTGTTGCAAGGTTTGCTGACCGCGTTCCTTAACCTGGACGAGGTAATCCACATCATCCGTACCGAGGACCAGCCCAGGCAGGCGCTGATCGCCCGTTTCGGCCTGACCGAGGTCCAGGCTGACTACATCCTCGAGACTCGCCTGCGGCAGCTGGCGCGTCTGGAAGAGATGAAGATCCGTGGCGAGCAGGAAGAACTGCTGAAGGAGCAGGCCAAACTGCTGGCGCTGCTGGGTAGCGACGCCAAGCTGCGCAAGCTGGTCCGCAGCGAGTTGATCAAGGATGCCGAAACCTATGGCGACGACCGCCGCTCGCCGATCGTCGAGCGCGCCGAAGCCAAGGCCCTGTCGGAAAACGAGCTGATGCCGACCGAGCCGGTCACCGTGGTGCTGTCGGAAAAGGGCTGGGTTCGCTGCGCCAAGGGCCACGACATCGACGCCACCGGCCTGTCGTACAAGGCGGGCGATGGCTTCAAGGCAGCAGCCATCGGGCGCTCCAACCAGTTCGCCGTGCTGATCGACTCCACTGGCCGCAGCTATTCGCTGGCCGCCCACAGCCTGCCGTCGGCGCGTGGCCAGGGTGAGCCGCTGACCGGGCGCCTGACGCCACCACCGGGGGCCACGTTTGAATGCGTGCTGCTGCCTGATGACGAGGCGCTGTACGTGGTAGCTTCGGATGCCGGCTACGGCTTCGTGGTCAAGGGTGAGGACCTGCAAGCCAAGAACAAGGCCGGCAAGGGTTTGCTCAGCCTGCCCAACGGCGCCAAGGTCATGACCCCACGCCTGGTGGCCAACCGCGAACAGGATTGGCTGGCGGCGGTGACCACCGAAGGCCGTCTGCTGGTATTCAAGGTCAGCGATCTACCTCAGCTGGGTAAAGGCAAGGGCAACAAGATCATCGGTATACCCGGTGATCGGGTGGCCAGCCGTGAAGAGTTTGTTACCGATATTGCCGTGATTGGCGAGGGTGCGACACTTGTATTGCAAGCCGGCAAGCGTACCCTATCCCTGAAAGCGGACGATCTGGAGCATTACAAGGGCGAGCGTGGACGGCGTGGCAGCAAGCTGCCGCGCGGGTTCCAGCGAGTCGACGGATTGCAGGTGGAAGTGCCGGCTTGACCGGTTGAAATGTCTGGAACGGCAATTTCAGCGCCGTTCCGGGCAGAAATGCTGGAGTCGGACGGTTATTTCGCGGATGATATGGCCCTTGCGGTGCCGGCGTGGCCGTGTGCCCGTTTGAATCTACGTGTATCACTGCGGTTGGCCTGTTGGCGACCGCCTGGATGGGATGATGAAACTTCTGCGCCTTCCATTTGCGCTGTTGATGACTGGCCTGCTGGGCCTTGGCGGGTGCACCATGCACCAGCCGGTTGCCCTGTACCAGCTCGACAGTGGTGATCCTGGCCAGCCTTCGCAGAGTGCAGGCATGGCCGTGGTACTCGGTCCGGTATCGGTAGCCGATTACCTGCAACGCGAGACATTCCTGCAGCGTCAGGCCGACGGCAGCCTGAGCTCGGCGACCGACGGTCGTTGGGCTGGTAGCCTTTCGGCGGATATCGACCAGCTGCTGGTGCGCCAGCTTGCCTGGCGCCTGGACAGCCAGCGCGTGGTGCTGGCGCCGGCGACTGCCGGCTTCACCCCGGATGTACAAGTGCTGCTATCGATCACTCGCCTGGACTCGGGCAAGGACCAGCCGGCCATCCTGGATGCCCAGTGGCGCCTGCTGGACCGCCGTGGCCATGTGCGCGACAACCGCATTGTTCACCTTGAGCAACAGCACGAGGGCAGCGAGGCATCGCAGGTGCAGGCCCAGGGTCAATTGCTGCAGAAGCTGGCCGAACAGCTGAGCACCGCAGTGAAACCGCTGGCCAACCAGCCTGCGTTTGCCGAAGAAACGCCCAAGAAGCCAGCTGCGCCGGTACAGGTGAAAAAGGCTCCGGAGAAATCCAAGATCCCGATGGCTGCGCCGATTCGTACCGATATGGAAGTCTATCGGTTCTGATCGAACCGCCAGCCACAAAAAAGCCCGCATTGTTGCGGGCTTTTTTGTGGCTGCAAGGTCGGTGCCGCTCCTACATCATCAGGCCCTACGCTCGTGCATCCGCGCCAACTGCCGTTCCAGCATCGATGGGTAGGGCTCCATCAACCGCTCCACGCAACAGGCGCCTTCCGGGCTGGCAATCGGGCGAATGCGGGCGCGCTGGCGAATCAGCGTGTCGTCGCTGATCTGCCGCTCCACCAGCAACAGGTTGCGGCTGTGTTGCGACAGCGCCAGCGCGTCCTGGGCCTTCTCGGTCATCAACAGGTCTACCAGCTCCAGGCCTTGCAGGTCGTTACCCAAGGCCAGGCCCAATTGCAGCTGCAAGGTGATGCCGCTGTCCGCCACTTCGATCTGCAGGGCATGGCCCAGGGCACGCAGCAGCTCGCCGCAGCAGATGGCGTTGGTCAGGTAGTCCTCGCCGCAGTCGCGGCTGTGGAACAGCACCAGGGTGCTACCGTCGTTGAGGGTGTGGGTTTCGCCGTCGTAGAGCGAGGCCGCGTGCTCCAGGCAGTCGCGGTAGCGCTCGGTCAGCTCGGTCAGGCGCGTGCGCGGCAGGCGACGCAGCTGTTCCTGGGAACCCAGCTGTACGGCAAGCACGGCGGTGAACTGCGGCTCGTCGGACTCGACTACGGTAGCCTTGGGGGTGTTGTCGTCGTCCAGCAGGCCGGCAAAGGCCTCGTCGTCATCTTCATCGGCCTGGACGGCAACCTGCACGCGTGGTGCGGCTTTCGCGGCGAGAGGGGCGTCCTGCACGTCGTGGAAATGCTCGTCGTCCTCTTCCTCCAGCTCCGGCTCCGGTGGTGGTGGTGGCGCCAGGCGTGCATGCAGCTGGCGGGCGATATCGCCGATCTCGTCCTGACGGTCGGTAGCCGGCGTATAGGGCTGCGGGTCGCGCAGCCAGACCCGCAATTGCAGCAGCGGCAAGGTGATGAAGCGGCCCTGGCGCAGGCTCAGGGTCAGGGCCAGCACCAGCAGAATGCCGGCGAGGATGCCCATGCTCTGCAAGCTGATCAGCATCGGCTGCTGGAACTGGCTCATGTCCAGACTGATGCGCAGTTGCCCGGCAGTCACGTCCTGGAAGGTGATCTTGGTCTGGTACAGGCCTTCGGCCTCACCCAGCAGGCTGTTGCGCGGGCGCTGGCCGGCTTCGGCGAGAATGCGGTTGTCCACGCTATAGATGGCGGCATGGGCTACCAGCGGGTTCTTCACCAGGTTACCCAGCAGCACGTTGAGGCTGAGGATATCGTTGGCCACCAGCAGTTCGGTCGCCGAGGTGGCGGTCTGGGTGGTCAGGCTCTGGCCCAGGGCATCAGCCTGCTCGTGCATGGCCTGCTTGAATTGCAGGCCCATCACGCAGGCGTAGATCACCAGCGCCAGCGCCACCAGGAAAATGTTGGTGCAGGCGATGCGCAGTGCCAGCGGCACGCGACGTTGACTCAGGGCGCGATAGATCATCAGGAAGAAGTTGTCTGGTTTGACGGGCGTGGGCCGGTTCACTGAGCTCGGCTCTTAATGGCATGAAAGTGTGGGGAGTATAGCGAGCCGGGTTTTGTCGGCAAAGTATCGTCGGCGCCCGATGGTCACGGAAAATCGGTAGAATGCGCATTTTTCATCGAAGTCGGAGCCAGGTTGTGCGCGAAATCGTCCTGATAAACATCACCGGTGAGGACCGTCCCGGTCTCACTGCGGCCATCACCGGCGTCCTGCTGCAGGGCGGTGTGAGTATCCTCGACATTGGCCTGGCCGTCATGCACGGCACCCTGTCGTTCGGCATCCTGGTCGACATTCCGGACAACGAAGTGGCGACTGCCTTGCTGCAAAGCGTGCAGGCCAAGGCCCACGAGCTGAACCTGCAGGCCCGCTACACGCCGATTTCCGAGGCCGACTACCAGCACTGGGCCGACGGCCAGGGCGAGGCGCGCCACATCGTCACCCTGCTCAGCCGCAAGATCACCCCCGAGCAACTGCAGCGGGTGAGTGCGGTAATCAGCCAGTATGGCCTGACCATCGAGCGTATCGAGCGCCTGTCGGCCCGTGTCGCGCTGGATGCCCAGACCGGCAAAGGCAAGGCGGCCATCGAGATCTCCGTGCGTGGTGTGCCGAGCGATGGCCAGGCCCTGCGTGCCGATTTCTTCGCACTGGCCGAGGAACTGAGCATTGATATCGCTTTTCAGAAGGACGACCTGTTCCGCCGCAACCGTCGCCTGGCGGTGTTCGACATGGACTCGACGCTGATCGAAGCCGAAGTCATCGATGAACTGGCCAAGGCCGCCGGTGTGGGCGAACAGGTGGCGGCAATCACCGAGCGCGCCATGCGCGGCGAGCTGGACTTCCGCGCCAGCTTCAAGGAGCGCATGGCGCTGCTCAAAGGGCTGGATGTCGGGGTGTTGGACGAAATCGGCGCTTCGCTGCGCCTGACCGAGGGGGCCGAGAATTTGTTCGCCGAGCTCAAGCGCCTGGGCTACAAGACCGCGATCCTGTCCGGTGGCTTCACTTATTTTGCGCGCCAGGTACAGGCGCGCCTGGGTATCGATTACGTGTTCGCCAACGAGCTGGAAGTGGTCGATGGCAAGGTCACCGGCGTGGCCGTGGAACCCATCGTTGATGCCCAGCGCAAGGCCGAGCTGCTGCAGAAGCTGGCCAGCGAAGAAGGCCTGGAGCTGGAGCAGACCATTGCCGTGGGCGATGGTGCCAACGACCTGCCGATGCTGTCACTGGCTGGCCTGGGCGTGGCGTTCCGCGCCAAGCCGCTGGTCCGCCAGTCGGCCAAGCAGGCGATTTCCACCCTGGGGCTGGATGGGGTCTTGTACCTGCTGGGTGTGCGTGACCGCGACGCGCGCGGCTGATCTGCAAATTCGCGGCTGCTTCGCAGCCTTTTCGCGACACAAGGCCGCTCCCACAGGTAATCGCATACCTCCTGTGGGAGCGGCCTTGTGTCGCGATGGGCCGCAAAGCGGCCCCAGCGATATATCAGGCAGTCAAGCCTGCACGGGCATCGCCAGCTGCTGCCCCATGCGTACCGCAGAGCCAGCACCCAGCGTCTCGGCCCATTTCACCTGCTCTGGCCCGAACAGCACGATAGCAGTCGAGCCCAGCTTGAAGCGGCCCAGCTCCGCCCCTTTTTCCAGGTGGATCGGTGCGCGGCTGGCTTCGTCGTAACGGAAGGTCTTCAATTCGCGCTTGGGCGGCGTCACCAGCCCGGCCCACACGGTCTCGATCGAGGCGACGATCATCGCACCCACCAGTACCACGGCCATCGGCCCACGTTCGGTATCGAACAGGCACACCACGCGTTCGTTGCGGGCGAACAGCTCGGGGACGTTTTCGGCGGTAGTCTGGTTGACCGAGAACAGGCGGCCCGGCACATAGACCATTTCGCGCAGGGTACCGGCCAGCGGCATGTGTACGCGGTGGTAGTCCTTCGGCGACAGGTAGATGGTGGCGAACTCGCCGCCCATGAACGGTGCGGCCATCGCCGGGTCACCGCCCAGCAGTTCCTGGGCGCTGAAGCCGTGGCCCTTGGCCTGGAAGATGCGGCCGTGCTCGATCGGACCCAGCTGGCTGACGGCACCGTCGGCCGGGCACAGGATGGCGCCCGGGGTTTCGTCCAGTGGGCGCGCGCCAGGCTTCAGGGCGCGGGTGAAAAACGCATTGAAGTGCTCGTAGGCGCTCAGGTCTTCGACCAAAGCTTCGGCCATGTTCACCTGGTAGCGCTTGGCGAACCAGGCGGTAAAGGCGTTCTTGAACCAGCGCACACGGCATTCGGCGATGCAGCCGGCCAGGCGCGACAGCAGATGGTGCGGCAGCAAGTACTGGCTGATGATGAACAAACGGGATTTCATGCAGGTTCCTTAGACTTCTACAGGCGTGTCCGGGTGGTTGCCCCATTCGCTCCACGAGCCGGCGTAGGCCTTGACGCGTGGGTAGCCGAGGGCCTTGGCCACCAGGTAGGTGAAACCGGAGCGGCGGTGGGATTGGCAATGGGTGATCACTTCCTTGTCAGGGGTGATACCCAGTTTCTGCAGGACTTCGGCGATGTCCGGGCGGATGCGCAGGTGGTCGTTGAGGTCCATGCCGGCCGTCCACTCGAAGTTGATTGCACCGGGAATGTGGCCGCCCCTGGCTGCCAGCACTTTCTCGCCGCGGAATTCCTGCGGGCCCCGGGCATCCCAGATGACCAGGTCTTCCGCGCCCAGGCGGCTTTGCAGGTATTCGCGGGTGGCTGTGGGCGCCGTGTCGATGCGCAGCTGCACGGGGGTATTACCGCTGGCGGGCACTTCGGTGGAGAGCTTGTCGGCCGGCCACGCCTGGATGCCGCCGTTCAGGTAGTGGTAGTGCTTGTGGCCGATCACATCGAGCAGCCAGATGAAGCGCCCGGCCCAGCCGCCACCTTCATCGTCGTAAACCACATACACCGCATCGTCGCGGTGGCCGAGTTCACTGAACAGCTTCTCCAGATCGGCCTGGGCCGGCAGCAGGCCGGGCGCAGGCGGTTGGCCAAGCTGGGTGCGCTTGCCTTCGACGAAGCGTGCACCGGGGATGTGCCCGCTGGTATAGCGGTTGCTACTGCTCAAGTCGACCAGGATCAGCTGTGGCGAACCGAGGCGTGGCAGCAAGTCTGCAGCTTCTATTACCAGGGGCAGGCCGGAAAAGTCAGTCATCCACGGTCTCCAGTTGCAAAGAGGGGCGATTGTAGCGCAAGGCTCAGGCCTTGCGGTTGGCAAACACCGACAGCGCCCGCTCGGTGCATTGTGCGGTCTTGGCGAAAGCCTGCACGCTGACCTCGGCCAGCGGTCGGCTACCTTGGTCGGCCACCATCAGCATCAACACCTGGTCGTTCACCGCCAGCGAGCGCAGCAGCACGTGCTCGCTGCTGAACAAGGCCCGCAGCGGGGCCGGCAGCAGCGCCGAGAACTGGCTATGGTTTTCCGGGGTGATGCGCAGTTGGCCGGCCTGGGCCAGCAGCTTTTGCAGCAGTTTGTTTTGCGACACCTGCAGGGTGAGGGCCCCGGCCTCCTTGGGCAACCCGGCGAACTGCTGCACGCGCAGTTGATCGTTGGCCTTGTCCAGGCTCAACAGCAGGACGCGCTGCATGCCGCAGGCCAACAGGGCTTCGAGGGCCTGGGTGGCCAGGTGCACGCTGTTGGTGAACGGGCTGGGTTGGGCCAGCAGGTGCTGACACAGCTTGCGCCAGCGCGCCAGTTCGTCGTTGCTGGGCGGTGGCGGTGCCAGCATGTCCGGATGCGGGCGGCGCTGGTGCCAAGGCCAGATCAGCGCTTCGGCCGGGTGGAACAGGGCGTGCTGGGCATGGCGGCGGGCACTGGCCGCTGCCTGCTGGTGCACCTGCTGCTGTACGTCTTCCAGCGAAGTCTGCAGGTACAGCGCGGTCAACAGCTGCCAGCGCAGCAGGTGCGGGTTGTCCCAGCCCACCTGTGCTGCCAGGGCCAGGTTGTTGGCCAAAAGCACGGTATTGGCCGGTTGGTTGAACCAGCGACGCAGGCCGGGCTCGGCATCCAGGCGATGTTGCTGGCTGAGCAGGTCCGGATCGCGGGCGATGTTGAGCACCTGGGCCAGTTGTTCGCGCTCTTCCAGCAGCAGGCGATAACCCTGGGTCACCCACTGTGGCAGGCGCCAGTACTCTGCCATGGTCTGGCACAGCGTCATGATGCGCACGCCAAACAGCTGCTCCTCGACATGGGCGGCGTCTTCACCCTTGTGGATAACCCGCAATTCCCAGGTGTCGAGCAGCTTGGGGTAGGCCAGCGCCAGCGGCCACAGTGGTGCCAGGAACAGTAGGCTGCCCCAGTGAATTTCCTGCCACAGGCGTGCCAGGCGGCTGGCGAACAGGCCGCTGGCCTGCTGCGAGGCGTGCTGGCTGATCAGCTGGAATTGGCACAGTACCGGCGGGATCTCTTCGGCAGGCAGCGCAGGCAGACGCTTGAGCAGTTGTTCGCTGCGCTCCAGGCCCAGCCGGTTGAGGGCGACCTCCAAGCTCTCGGCCGGCTCGGCCAGGCTGGCATTGGTGGGGTGATTGGCTTCGCGCATCACCGACAGCACCAGCGCCGGGCTATCCTGCATCAGTTCGGCGATATCGCGCAGCGAGCGGCGGCTATCGTGGATCGCGGCCATGACCCGGTCGTAGCTGTGCTTCGGCACCGGGATGCGAACACTCTCGAGCAGCTTTACCCAGGCCTCTAGTGTACGTGGGGCCTGAGCGGGCACCTTGGTTTCAATTGTCATTTTGACATCAGTCCGAACTGGCTTTTCGCAATGAGTGGCTATAGTCTGGCGCAGTTCTGCCGATAAGTAGAAGAAGAGTTTTCAGGCTCCCGTCTCTTCCCCTGACCACGACAGCAAGTGCTTTGAACCTATGGCTAAAATTATCGGCATCATCGTCGTATTCGCGAGCGTGCTCGGCGGATACGTGCTCTCCCACGGCAAGATCGCGGCGCTGATCCAGCCGTTCGAAGTACTGATCATCGGCGGTGCGGCCTTTGGTGCGTTCCTGCAGGCCAACCCTGGCTACATGACCATGCACGTCATCAAGAAGTCGATGAAGATGTTCGGCTCGCGCTTCAGCCATGCTTTCTACCTGGAAGTACTGGGCCTGGTGTACGAGATCCTCAACAAGAGCCGTCGCGAAGGCATGATGGCCATCGAGGCCGATATCGAGGACGCCGCAGCCAGCCCGATCTTTGCCAAGTACCCGACTGTGCTGGCCGACGAGCGCATGACCGCGTTCGTCTGCGACTACCTGCGCATCATGTCCACCGGCAACATGGCGCCGCACGAGCTCGAAGGCCTGTTCGACATGGAACTGTTGAGCATGAAGGAAGAGCTGGAGCACCCGTCCCACGCGGTAACCGGCATCGCCGACGGCATGCCAGGGTTTGGTATCGTTGCGGCGGTACTGGGTATCGTGGTGACCATGGCCTCGCTCGGCGATGGTGACCAGGCCTCCATCGGCCTCCATGTGGGTGCGGCGCTGGTAGGCACCTTCTTCGGTATTCTGGCCGCCTACGGCTTCTTTGGGCCGTTGGCCAAGTGCCTGGAGCACGATGCCAAGGAAGAACTGAACCTCTACGAATCGATCAAGGCTTCGCTGGTGGCCTCGGCCTCGGGCATGCCGCCTTCGCTGGCGGTGGAATTCGGGCGCAAGGTGCTGTACCCCAAGCACCGCCCAAGCTTTGCCGAACTGGAACAAGCGGTTCGCGGTCGCTGAGTCATGGAGAACAATCAGCCCATCATCGTCAAGCGCGTCAAGCGCTATGGCGGCGGCCATCACGGCGGCGCCTGGAAAATCGCCTTCGCCGACTTCGCCACGGCGATGATGGCGTTCTTCCTGGTGCTGTGGTTGTTGTCCACGGCCACGCCGGAGCAGAAGATCGCCATTGCCGGCTACTTCAAGGATCCGATCGGCTTTTCGGAAAGCGGTACGCCGTACATCATCGACCTGGGTGGCTCACCGCAGCTGGCCCCGGAAAAGACCATCAACCCGGAGGCCAAATCGGAGCCGACGCCTGATACCAGCATCCAGCTGGACAAGGATCAGGTGGAGACCATGGCCGAACAGGTCGAGCGCGAGCGTCTGGAGCTGTTGCTGCAAGAGCTGCAGAACAAGGTTGAGGAAAACCCGCAACTGCAGAAGTTCAAGGATCAGATCCTGTTCGAGATCACCCAGGACGGCTTGCGCATCCAGATCATGGATGCCGAGAACCGGCCAATGTTCGACATCGGCAGTGCGCGCCTGCAGCCTTACTTCGAAGACATCCTGCTGGCCATGGCCGACACCATCAAGGCGGTGCCGAACAAGATCAGCATCAGTGGCCACACCGATGCCAAGCCTTATGCGGGCAGTGGTGAGTTCGGCAACTGGGAGCTGTCGGCCAACCGGGCCAACGCCGCGCGTCGTGCGCTGGTGGCTGGTGGCTATCCGGATGGCCAGGTGGCGCGGGTGGTGGGTTATGCCTCGTCGTCGCTGTTCGACCGCAACAACCCGTTCAACCCGGTCAACCGCCGCATCGACATCATCGTGCTGACCAAGAAGGCCCAGCGTAACATTGAAGGTGAACAAGGCACCCCGGAGAAACCGGCTGCCGCACCGGCCACTCCGGCTGCACCGGCGACCCCGGCTGCATCAGATGCGACCGAACAGGCCCCGATGCAGCCACGTGAGCTGCGCCAGAAGCTGAACATCTTCGAGGAAGGCACCCTGAAGATGGATGAGTCCAAGGAGCAGTAAGCCCCCACGCCTGCGCGTCCCCTTGTAGGAGCGACCTTGCGTCGCGAAGGGGCGCGCAACGGCCCCAGCTATCAGCATTGATGCTATTTTCGCCGGGGCCGCATTGCGGCCCTTTCGCGACACAAGGCCGCGCCTGCAGCCGTGTACTTCAGTAAGCGTCTTCCGGCAGGCTGGCGATGATCGAGCGGTAGCTGTTCATCCGTTGCGGTTTGATACGCCCCTCGTCCAGCGCCTTGAGCAGCGCACAGCCGGGTTCACGGTCATGCTTGCAATCACGGAAGCGGCAGGTGCCGAACAGGTCGCGGAACTCGATGAAGCCATCTTCCACATCGCTGCGGCTGACGTGGCCAAGGCCAAATTCGCGGATGCCCGGCGAGTCGATCAGGTCACCGCCATTTGGGAAGTGGTACAGCCGCGCAGTGGTGGTGGTGTGGGTGCCCTGGCCAGACCATTCCGACAAGTCGCCGACGCGAGTGCCGGCGTCCGGCAGCAGGCTGTTCACCAGCGACGATTTGCCCACCCCCGACTGACCAACGAACACGCTGATGTGGCCGTCGAGCATCTGCTGCAGACGTTGCATGCCGTCACCGTGGTGCGCCGATACTTCCAGCAGCGGGTAGCCCAGCTCGCGGTAGACCTCAAGTAGCGCATGCAGGCCCGGGCCGTTCTGGTCATCGATCAGGTCGGCCTTGTTCAGCAGCAGCAGCGGGCGAATGCCGGCATGCTCGGCTGCGACCAGGTAACGGTCGATCAGGTTGGGGTGCGGTTCGGGGGCCGGGGCGAAGACGATCACGATCAGGTCGACGTTGGCCGCCACCGGCTTCAGCTGGCCATGGTTGTTCGGCCGGCACAGCTCGGTGCTGCGCGGCATCTGCGCGACGATCACGCCGATGCCCTGGTTGCCCGCGCGCCAGACCACCCGGTCGCCGGTGACCAGGGCCGGCAGGTTGGCGCGCAAGTGGCAGCGGAACACCTGGCCTGCGGTTTCGCCGTCCTGGGCCTCCACTTCTACCTGCACACCGAAGTGGGCGATCACCAGGCCCAACTGCTCTGGCCCCAGGTCGCCACCCTCCAGTTCCTGCAGCACGTGTTGCTCGCGTTTGGCCGCACGCGCGGCGCGCTCGTTCTGGATTTTTTCGATGCGCCAGTTCTGGCGGCGGTTGAGCTGGCGTTTGGCCATGAAGGTTCCGTGCGTGGTGGGGCGGTTGAAAACGGCAGGCAGTTTAGCACGCCAGGCAGCGGATCATTTCGCTGGCCTTCGTGCCGTGAATGGGCGTGCCCTGGCCACTACGCTACTATGAACGCCTATACGAGGAGCCCCTGCATGCAAAACCCACAGAACCTGATCTGGATCGACCTGGAAATGACCGGCCTGGATCCGGACAGCGACGTCATCATCGAGATGGCCACCATCGTTACCGACAGCGAGCTGAACACCCTGGCCGAAGGGCCGGTGATTGCCATCCACCACAGTGATGAAGTGTTGGCACGCATGGATGAGTGGAACACCCGCACCCATGGTGCGTCGGGCCTGACCCAGCGCGTGCGCGAGAGCAAGGTTGGCATGGCTGAAGCCGAGGCGCAGACCATCGCCTTCCTCGAACAGTGGGTGCCAAAAGGCAAGTCGCCGATCTGCGGCAACAGCATCTGCCAGGACCGCCGCTTTCTCTATCGCCACATGCGCAACCTGGAAAACTACTTCCACTACCGCAACCTGGATGTCTCGACCTTGAAGGAGCTCGCTGCACGCTGGGCGCCATCGGTGCGTGACAGCTTCAAGAAAGGCAACACCCACCTGGCGCTGGACGACATCCGCGAGTCGATCGCCGAGCTGCGCCACTACCGCGAGCACTTCATCAAGCTGTGAGCCGAAAAGGCGCAGATATTCTCTCTGCGCCCCCTTTTGGTGCCATGTGCAACTGGTTAGACTGCGCGCCTTTCTCGCCTGCCCGCACGGACCCCGCGCCATGTTGTTGATGCTTTACCTGATTGCCATCACTGCCGAAGCCATGACTGGCGCGCTGTCTGCCGGCCGTCGCGGCATGGACTGGTTCGGCGTGGTGCTGATTGCCTGTGTCACTGCCCTGGGTGGCGGTTCGGTGCGTGACGTGCTGCTCGGGCACTACCCGCTGACCTGGGTAAAGCATCCGGAGTATCTGGTACTGACCAGTTGTGCAGCGTTGTTGACCATTTTCATCGCGCCGATGATGCGCCGCCTGCGCTCGCTGTTCCTGGTGCTCGATGCCCTGGGGCTGGTGGCCTTTACCCTGATTGGCTGCATGACTGCGCTGGAGATGGGCCAGGGCATGCTGGTGGCATCCCTGAGCGGAGTGATTACCGGGGTATTTGGCGGGATCCTGCGGGATATCTTTTGCAACGACATTCCCTTGGTGTTCCGTCGCGAGTTGTACGCCAGCGTCTCGTTTGCGGCGGCCTGGTTCTACCTGGGCTGCGTGTACTTCAAGGTGCCGGCGGAGCAGGCGATGCTACTGACGTTGTTCGGCGGTTTCCTGTTGCGCCTGCTGGCGATCCGTTTCCACTGGGAAATGCCCAAGTTCCACTACAACGACCAGCAGTGAGCTGAAGCGGTCCCGCTATCCAACGCCGTGCTGCGCCAGCGCCCACTCCACGTGTTCGCGCACCAGTGCCGAGGCATCCTCGCGCCGCGCCTTCAGCGCCTCGATCACCGGAATCGTCGATGGTGCATTGCCCAGCCCTACCGCGAGGTTGCGCAACCAGCGCTCATACCCGGCCCGGCGCAACGGCCCGCCCTCGGTCTTGCGCAGGAAGGTCCTTTCATCCCACAGGAACATCTCGGCCAGCTCGGCATTTTCCAGGCCATGACGTGGCTGGAAGTCCTGTTCCTGGCTGGGCCTGGCAAAGCGGTTCCACGGGCAGACGATCTGGCAATCATCGCAACCGAACACCCGGTTACCCATCTTGGCGCGCAGCTCGACGGGGATCGGCCCCCTCAGTTCGATGGTCAGGTACGAGATGCAACGGCGCGCATCCAGCACATAGGGCCCGACGAAGGCCTGGGTCGGGCAGATGTCCAGGCACGCCTGGCAGCGCCCGCAATGCTCGCTGCTAGTGGCTTCGTCCACCGGCAGCGGCAGGTCGACGAACAGTTCGGCGAGGAAGAAGTAGCTGCCTGCCTTGCGGTTGAGCAACAGCGTGTTCTTGCCGATCCAACCCAGCCCGGCCTGCTCGGCCAGGGCCTTTTCCAGCACGGGGGCGCTGTCGACGAAGGCGCGGTAGCCGAACGGGCCGATGGCCTCCTGAATACGGTCGGCCAGGAATTGCACGCGCTTGCGCACCAGCTTGTGGTAATCCCGCCCCAGCGCGTAGCGCGAAACGTAGGCCTTTTCCGGCTGCGCCAGGCGCTGCGCCATCTGCGTGTCGCCGGGCAGGTAGTCCATGCGCAGCGATACCACGCGCACGGTGCCGGGGATCAGTTGCTCCGGGTGCGCGCGCTTGCTGCCGTGGGCGCCCAGGTACTCCATCTCGCCCTGGTAGCCGGCATCAAGCCAGCGTTGCAGGTGGTGTTCGTGTTCGCCAAGGTCGACCCCGGCGATGCCAACGTGGGCAAAACCGAGTTCTTGGCCCCAAATCTTGATGGATTGGGCCAGTTGGGCGAGGTCAGGCGTACAAGCGGACATGGATGGGCAAGGCATTACGGGCTCAGGTGCGTATAATTCTGCCAGACATTGGAGCCTTTGACCGCATGCCGCAGACCAAACACCCCAGCCATGCCCCGCAACTGCTCAGCAGCGTGAGTGTCGCCCGCCTGCCGGCGCGGCAGGCGCAGGCTCACAAAGGCGACTTCGGCCATGTGCTGGTGGTCGGTGGCGACCTCGGCACCGGTGGCGCCGTGTTGCTCAGCGCCGAAGCCGCGCTGCGCTGCGGTGCCGGCCTGGTCAGTGTGGCAACCCGCCCTGAACACGTTGCTGCCGGCCTGACCCGCATGCCCGAGACCATGTGCCTGGGTGTCGAATCGGCCAACCAGTTGATGGCGGTGCTGGAGCGTGCTTCGGTACTGGTGGTCGGCCCGGGCCTGGGCCAGGCGGCCTGGGGCCGCAGCCTGCTGTCGGCGGTGGCCAATGCCGAGCGCCCGCAGGTGTGGGATGCCGATGCCCTGAACTTGCTGGCGCGCACCCCGCTGGCCCTGCCCAGTGGCAGCATTCTCACTCCGCACCCGGGGGAAGCGGCGCGGCTATTGGGCATTTCCACCGAGGCGGTGCAGGTCGACCGCCAAGGCGCCGCGCGCAAGCTGGCGCGGCGCTACAACAGTGTCTGCGTGCTCAAGGGGGCTGGCACGCTGGTCGCCGACCCGGCCGGGCAGCTGCTGCTGTGCGAACGTGGCCACCCGGCCATGGCCGGTGCCGGGCTGGGCGATGTGCTGACGGGCGTGCTGGCGGCGCTGTTGGCCCAAGGCCTGGATGCCTGGCAGGCAGCGGGGCTGGGAGTATGGCTGCACGCCTGTGCGGGCGAGCGCTTGGGAAGCAAAGGTAGAGGCCTGGCCGCCAGCGATCTGGCACCGGTCATTCGTGAGTTGTTGGAGGAGCATTCTGCGTGTCTGGCTTAAACCTGTTTCTGGCCGATGAAGCGGCCACGGTCGCCTTCGGCGCACAACTGGCCGAGGTGACCGGCGGTCACGGCGTGATCTTTCTGGAGGGTGACCTGGGCGCGGGCAAAACCACGCTGTCGCGTGGCCTGATCCGGGGCCTGGGGCATACTGGTGCAGTGAAAAGCCCGACCTTCACCGTGGTCGAACCCTACGAAATCGGTGAGGTGCGCGCTTTCCACTTCGACCTGTACCGCCTCGTCGATCCGGAAGAGCTGGAGTTCATGGGGATTCGTGACTATTTCGAGGGCGACCCGCTGTGCCTGTTCGAGTGGCCACAAAAGGGTGCGGGCGTTTTGCCAAAGCCTGACCTGACCATTACCATAAGCCCCCAAGCGGGCGGACGCTCGCTGAACCTTTCGCCGCAGGGGGCTCGCGGCGAGGCCTGGTGCGTGGCACTGGCCGAACATTCTAAACAGTAAGTGGGGTAGGTATGCGCATACGCGCACTGGTCGCCATCGTTGGGCTGCTGCTGACAACGGTGACCGTTGACGCTCTGGCCGTCACTCAAGTCAAGAGCATGCGCCTGTGGCGCGCGCCAGACAACACGCGGCTGGTCTTCGACCTGTCTGGCCCTGTGCAGCATAGCGTCTTCACCCTGAGCGCACCGGATCGTCTGGTTATCGACATCAATGGCGCGACCCTGGCTGCGCCGTTGAACGTGGCCACCTCCAACACGCCGATCAGCAGCGTGCGTTCGGCCCAGCGTACCCCGACCGACCTGCGTGTGGTGGTCGACCTGAAAAAGTCGGTCACCCCGAAAAGCTTCACCCTGGCGCCCAATGCCCAGTACGGCAACCGCCTGGTGGTCGACCTGTACGACCAGGAAGCCGACGCCATTGCCGCCAGTGCGCCAACCCCGCCACCGGCGCCGGTACAAACGCCTGCAACCACGCCGGCCGTGCCGGTCACTCCGGCCCAACCCGCGATCAAACTGCCGCCGGTACCCAACGGCAAGCGCGACATCGTGGTGGCCATCGACGCCGGTCACGGTGGCGAAGACCCGGGTGCCTCCGGCTCGCGTGGCCAGCATGAGAAGGACATCGTGCTGCAGATCGCCAAGGAGCTGCAGCGCCAGATCAACAGTGAAAAAGGCTTCCGTGCCGAGCTGACCCGCACCGGCGACTATTTCATCCCGCTGCGCAAGCGTACGGAAATCGCCCGCAAGAAGGGCGCCGACCTGTTCATCTCGATCCATGCCGATGCCGCGCCGTCGCGTGCCGCCTTTGGCGCCTCGGTATTCGCCCTGTCCGACCGCGGCGCCACCTCCGAGACCGCGCGCTGGCTGGCTGATACGGAAAACCGCTCCGACCTGATCGGTGGCGCCGGTAACGTCAGCCTCGACGACAAGGACCGCATGCTCGCCGGGGTGCTGCTCGACCTGTCGATGACTGCCACGCTCAGCTCCAGCCTCAACGTCGGGCAGAAGGTGCTGGGCAACATGGGGCGTATCACCTCGCTGCACAAGCAGCGCGTGGAGCAGGCTGGCTTCATGGTGCTGAAGTCGCCGGATATTCCGTCGATCCTCGTTGAAACCGGGTTCATCTCGAACAACAACGAAGCGGCCAAGCTTGCCACCGCGAGCCACCAGCAGGCCCTCGCCCGTTCGATCCATACGGGTGTGCGCCAGTACTTCCAGCAGAACCCGCCGCCTGGCACCTACATCGCCTGGCTGCGCGACACTGGCAAGATCGCCGCAGGCCCGCGTGAGCACACGGTGCGCCCTGGCGAGACCCTGGCGATGATCGCGGTCCGCTACCAGGTCAGCGTGGCCAGCCTGCGCAGTAGCAACAGCCTCAAGTCCGATGAGCTGAAGGTTGGCCAGCGCCTCGATATCCCTGCCACCACATTGGCCTCGCAATGAGTGGTGGTTCGCGCATCCAGCTGCTCAGCCCGCGGCTGGCCAACCAGATTGCCGCCGGCGAAGTTGTCGAGCGGCCGGCCTCGGTGGCCAAGGAACTGCTGGAAAACAGCCTGGACTCCGGCGCCCGACGCATTGACGTGGAGGTGGAGCAGGGTGGCGTCAAGCTGCTGCGGGTGCGTGACGATGGCAGTGGTATTTCCGCCGACGACCTGCCGCTGGCCCTGGCCCGCCACGCCACCAGCAAGATCCGCGAACTGGAAGACCTCGAAGGGGTGTTGAGCCTGGGCTTTCGCGGCGAGGCCCTGGCCTCGATCAGCTCGGTGGCGCGCCTGACCCTGACTTCACGTACCGCCGGCGCGACCGAGGCCTGGCAGGTGGAAACCGAAGGCCGGGACATGACCCCGCGGGTGCAGCCGGCGGCACATCCGGTAGGCACGTCGGTGGAGGTGCGCGACCTGTTCTTCAACACCCCGGCCCGGCGCAAGTTCCTCAAGGCCGAGAAAACCGAATTCGACCACTTGCAGGAAGTCATCCGGCGCCTGGCACTGGCGCGCTTCGATGTCGGCTTCCACCTGCGCCACAACGGCAAGAGCGTCCTCAGCCTGCATGAGGCTCACGACGAAACCGCCCGGGCGCGGCGGGTCGGCGCCATCTGCGGCCCGGGCTTCATGGAGCAGGCGCTGCCGATCGATGTGGAGCGCAATGGCCTGCGCCTGTGGGGCTGGGTCGGCCTGCCGACTTTCTCGCGCAGCCAGGCCGACCTGCAGTATTTCTTCGTCAATGGCCGTGCAGTGCGCGACAAGCTGGTCGCCCATGCCGTGCGCCAGGCCTACCGCGATGTGCTGTTCAATGGTCGACACCCGACCTTCGTGCTGTTCCTGGAGCTGGAGCCCAACGGCGTCGACGTCAACGTGCACCCGACCAAGCACGAAGTGCGTTTCCGCGAAGGGCGCTCGGTGCACGATTTCCTCTATGGCACCCTGCATCGCGCCTTGGCCGACGTGCGCCCGGAAGACCAGCTGGCCGCGCCTGCCGCCGTGCCTGAAATCATCCGCGCCACCGGGCCGCAGGCCGGCGAGTTCGGCCCACAGGGCGAAATGCGCCTGGCCTCGCCGGTGCTCGAACAGCCACGTGCCCCGCAGCAGTCTTATGCTGGTGGCGGCAGTGGTGCGGGTTACCAGTACCAGTACACCCCGCGCCCTGCGCAACCGCTGCCGGCCGCCGAGGCGCAGGCGGTGTACCGCGAGTTCTACAAGCCGCTGGATGAAGGCGTGGTCCCGGCGTCGACGCTGCCCGAAAGCCAGGGGGATATTCCTCCGCTGGGCTACGCGCTGGCGCAGCTCAAGGGTATCTACATACTGGCCGAGAACGCCATTGGCCTGGTGCTGGTCGACATGCACGCAGCCCACGAACGCATCATGTACGAACGCCTGAAGGTGGCCATGGCCAGCGAAGGCCTCAGTGGCCAGCCGCTGCTGGTGCCCGAAACCCTGGCCCTGAGCCAGCGCGAAGCCGACTGCGCCGAAGAGCATGCGCAATGGTTCCAGCGCCTGGGCTTCGAACTGCAGCGCCTGGGCCCCGAGACGTTGGCTATCCGCCAGATCCCGGCCTTGCTCAAGCAGGCCGAGGCCAACCGCCTGGTGCAGGATGTGCTCGCCGACCTAATGGAATACGGCACCAGCGACCGCATCCAGGCGCACCTGAACGAGCTGCTTGGCACCATGGCCTGCCACGGCGCCGTGCGCGCCAACCGGCGCCTGGCGATCCCCGAAATGAACGCCCTGCTGCGCGACATGGAAAACACCGAGCGCAGCGGCCAGTGCAACCACGGCCGTCCCACCTGGACCCAGATGGGCCTGGACGACCTGGACAAACTCTTCCTGCGCGGTCGATGACATGAGCGGCAAGCCCCCTGCGATATTCCTGATGGGCCCGACGGCAGCCGGCAAGACCGACCTGGCCATCGAACTGACCAAGGTTCTGCCCTGCGAGTTGATCAGCGTCGACTCGGCACTGGTCTACCGTGGCATGGACATCGGTTCGGCCAAGCCATCGAAGGAAATCCTCGCCGCCTATCCGCACCGGCTGATCGACATTCGCGACCCGGCCGAGAGCTACTCGGCCGCGCAGTTCCGTGCCGATGCCCTGGAGGCGATGGCCGAAATCACCGCGCGCGGCAAGATCCCGTTGCTGGTGGGCGGCACCATGCTCTATTACAAGGCGTTGATCGATGGCCTGGCCGACATGCCGGCCGCCGATGCTGCGGTACGTGCCGAGCTGGAGGCCCAGGCCGAGGCCCTGGGCCTGGCCGAGCTGCACCGTCAACTGGCCGAGGTCGACCCGGAATCGGCGGCACGCATCCACCCCAACGACCCGCAACGGTTGATCCGCGCGCTGGAGGTATACCGGGTGAGTGGCGAGAGCATGACAGCCCACCGTCAGCGTCAATTCGCGGAAAGTCGCGACGCAGACGCAGGCGCTGGCGGACATTTGCCCTATACTGTCGCGAGTTTGGCGATTGCTCCTACAGATCGTCACATTTTGCATCAGCGAATTGCGTTACGATTTTCGCAAATGTTGGAACAGGGCTTTGTCGATGAGGTCCGATCGCTGCGAGCCAGAAGTGACTTGCACGCGGGGCTGCCGTCTATACGGGCAGTGGGGTATCGGCAAGTCTGGGACTACCTCGACGGCAAGCTGACTGAGAATGAGATGCGTGAACGCGGTATCATTGCCACCCGGCAGCTGGCCAAGCGGCAGTTTACCTGGTTGCGCGGCTGGCCTGACGTGCACTGGCTTGACAGCCTGGCCTGCGACAATCTGTCCCGCACCTTGAAATACCTCGGGGCCATCTCCATATTGAGCTGAGTCCCTGCTGATTGCCGTCTATTCTTGCGAAGGGGCGGCCTAATTTATCGATTTTCTTGATTTTCTATTATTGATCCTTACAGGAGTGCGGCATATGTCAAAAGGGCATTCGCTACAAGACCCTTACTTGAACACCTTGAGAAAAGAAAAGGTCCCGGTATCCATTTACCTGGTCAACGGCATCAAACTGCAGGGCTCGATCGAATCCTTCGACCAGTTCGTGGTACTGCTGAAGAACACCGTCAGCCAGATGGTCTACAAGCACGCCATCTCGACCGTGGTTCCTGCACGTCCGGTTCGCCTGCCAAGCCCGTCCGATTCCGAACACGGCGACAGCGAGCCAGGCAACGCCTGATAGGAGCCTGCATTGTTCTTTGAGCGCCACGGTGGTGGTGAGCGGGCGTTGCTCGTTCACTTGGAAGGTCAGAACCCTGAGGCGCGCGAAGACCCGCAGGAGTTTCAGGAGCTGGCATTGTCGGCCGGTGCCGACATCGTCTCGCTGGTCACGGTGTCAAGGCATCAGCCTTCCGCCAAATACCTGATTGGCAGCGGCAAGGTCGAAGAGTTGCACGACCTGGTCCATGCCGAACAGGTAGACCTGGTGATTTTCAATCACACCCTCACGCCCAGTCAGGAGCGCAACCTCGAACGCGTGTTCGAGTGCCGTGTGCTCGACCGTACCGGGCTGATCCTCGATATCTTCGCCCAGCGGGCGCGTACCCATGAAGGCAAGCTGCAGGTCGAACTGGCCCAGCTCGAGCACATGAGCACGCGGCTGGTTCGCGGTTGGACCCACCTTGAACGGCAGAAGGGTGGTATCGGCCTGCGTGGCCCGGGTGAAACCCAGCTGGAAACCGACCGTCGTCTGTTGCGGGTACGCATCCGCCAGATCAAGTCGCGCCTGGAGAAGGTGCGCAGCCAGCGCGAGCAGGCACGTCGCGGGCGCAAGCGCGCGGATATCCCGTCGGTGTCGCTGGTGGGTTATACCAACGCCGGCAAATCCACGCTGTTCAATGCCCTCACCGCATCCGAGGTGTATGCCGCGGACCAGCTGTTCGCCACCCTCGACCCCACCCTCCGTCGGCTCGAGCTGAACGACCTGGGGCCGATCGTGCTGGCAGACACCGTGGGTTTCATTCGCCACCTGCCGCACAAGCTGGTCGAGGCATTTCGGGCTACGCTCGAAGAGTCGAGCAACTCCGACCTGTTGCTGCATGTGATCGACGCCCATGAGCCAGAGCGCATGGAGCAGATCGAGCAGGTGTTGGCAGTGCTGGGCGAGATTGGTGCCGAAGGGTTGCCGATCCTCGAGGTGTATAACAAACTCGACTTGCTCGAAGAGGTCGAGCCGCAGATCCAGCGCAATGCCGATGGCAAGCCAGAGCGGGTCTGGGTATCGGCACGCGATGGGCGTGGCCTGGAGCTGGTCGGCCAGGCGATTGCCGAGTTGCTGGGGGATGATCTGTTTGTCGGTACCCTGTGTCTGGAGCAGCGTTTTGCCCGCTTGCGCGCGCAATTCTTTGCCCTGGGTGCCGTGCAGAGTGAAGCGCATGATGAAGAAGGGCGCAGCCTGCTGAGCGTGCGACTGCCCAGGGTGGAACTGAACCGCCTGGTCAGCCGCGAAGGCATGGAGCCGCAAGTGTTTGTCGAGCAACACACTTTGCAATAAATGCTCGTCGAGGTCGCCGGGCAGCAGTGACAGGCATTCTGTAGCATTGGACGGCGCGCCGTGGGCGCGTCTTTGCTTTATCAGATGGAGAGCGCTATGGCTTGGAACGAGCCGGGTGGCAACTCGAACAATCAGGATCCCTGGGGCGGCCGCCGTGGTGGCGGTGGCGGCGGTGGTGACAAGAAAGGTCCGCCGGATCTGGACGAGGCCTTCCGCAAATTGCAGGACAGCCTGAACGGCATGTTCGGCAGTGGCAAGAAACGTGGCGGCGGCGACCGCAATGTCGGCAAGGGCGGTGGCCTGGGCCTGCTGGGCATCGGCCTGGCGGTACTGGCTGCAATCTGGCTGTACAGCGCCGTATATGTGGTCGACGAGCAGGAGCAGGCCGTGGTGCTGCGCTTCGGCAAGTACTATGAAACGGTCGGTCCCGGCCTGAACATCTACTTCCCGCCGATCGATCGCAAGTACATGGAAAACGTCACGCGTGAGCGTGCCTACACCAAGCAGGGCCAGATGCTGACCGAAGACGAGAACATCGTCGAAGTGCCGCTGACCGTGCAGTACAAGATCAGCAACCTGCAGGACTTCGTGCTCAACGTCGACCAGCCTGAGGTCAGCCTGCAGCACGCGACGGAAAGTGCCCTGCGCCACGTGGTGGGTTCCACCTCGATGGACCAGGTGCTGACCGAAGGCCGCGAGCAGATGGCCGTGGATATCCGCGAACGCCTGCAGCGCTTCCTCGACAACTACCGCACGGGTATCACCGTTACCCAGGTCAACGTGCAGAGCGCGGCAGCCCCGCGTGAAGTGCAGGAAGCCTTCGACGACGTGATCCGTGCCCGCGAAGACGAGCAGCGTGCGCGCAACCAGGCCGAGTCCTACGCCAACGGCGTGGTACCGGAAGCGCGTGGCCAGGCCCAGCGCATCATCGAGGATGCCAACGGTTACCGTGACGAAGTCATTGCCCGTGCCAAGGGTGAGGCCGACCGCTTCAGCAAGCTGGTTGCCGAGTACCGCAAGGCACCTGACGTGACCCGTCAGCGCCTGTACCTGGAGACCATGCAGGAGGTCTACAGCAATTCGAGCAAGGTCATGGTGGCGACCAAGGATGGGCAGAACAACCTGCTCTACCTGCCGCTGGACAAGATGGTCGAAGGCAGCCGCAACCCGTCCGCGCCAACCACCAGTGTGTCGCCATCGGTCAACGATGCGGCCGCCCGTGCGGCGCAGGACCTGCAACAGCAACAGCAGCCGCTGCGCACTAGGGAGAGCCGCTGATGAGCAACCGATCGCTGATCGCCCTGATCGCCGCCGTGGTCCTGGCCATCGTTGCCTGGAACAGCTTCTATATCGTGGCCCAAACCGAGCGTGCAGTAATGCTTCGCTTCGGTAAGGTGGTCCAGGCGGATGTCCAGCCGGGCCTGCACGTGAAGATTCCGTACGTGAACCAGGTACGCAAGTTCGACGCCCGCCTGATGACCCTCGACGCCCCGACCCAGCGGTTCCTGACCCTGGAGAAGAAAGCGGTGATGGTCGACGCCTACGCCAAGTGGCGCGTCAAGGATGCCGAGCGCTTCTACACTGCCACTTCCGGCATGAAGCAGATCGCCGACGAGCGTCTGTCGCGTCGTCTGGAAAGCGGCCTGCGTGACCAGTTCGGTAAACGCACCCTGCACGAGGTGGTTTCCGGTGAACGTGACGCGCTGATGGCTGACATCACTGCCTCGCTGAACCGCATGGCCGCCAAGGAGCTGGGTATCGAGGTGGTCGACGTACGCGTCAAGGCCATCGACCTGCCGAAGGAAGTCAACCGCAGCGTGTTCGACCGCATGAGCACCGAGCGTGAGCGTGAGGCCCGCGAGCACCGCGCCAAGGGTAACGAGCTGGCTGAGGGTATCCGTGCCGATGCCGACCGTCAGCGTCGTGTCCTGCTGGCCGAGGCCTATCGCGAGGCAGAGGAAACCCGCGGTGACGGCGACGCCCAGGCGGCTGCCATCTACGCCAAGGCCTACACCCAGGACGCCGATTTCTATGCGTTCTACCGTAGCCTGCAGGCATACCGCGAGAGCTTCTCGAGCAAGAGCGACGTGCTGGTCCTGGACCCGAAGAACGAGTTCTTCCGCTTCCTGGACAAGAGCAAGCCGTGATGCTCAGGCCCTGATTTTCAATGCAGCGACACCCCGCCTGGCAGCTAAAACGCCTGGCGGGGTGCATCCTGGTGGAAAAGGGGTGTATGATGAGGCAGCCGGGAAATTTCCCGGCTTTTTTGCGTCTGCAAGGTTGATTGGCAAACCGCCAGTTGACGGTTTGGTCAGGTCGCATGGCAATTCGAGGGTATCGGGTACGGTGGCTGCGCTGGGATCAGTGCTGCCCGCTGCTGTGCGCGATACCGGCTTTACTGACGGCTCGCCTGCTGGCAAGCCACCCGGACCAGAGGGGAAATGGCGTAATGGCAACGGTAGACCGCTGGCTGCTGCCAGATGGCATCGAGGAAGTACTGCCACCTGAAGCTGCGCGCATCGAAATCGCGCGCCGCCAGGTGTTGGACCTGTTCCAGAGTTGGGGCTACGAACTGGTCGTCACCCCGCATATCGAGTACCTGGAGTCGCTGCTCACCGGCGCCGGCCAGGACCTGGATCAGCGCACCTTCAAGGTGGTGGACCCGCAGTCCGGCCGCCTGATGGGCTTCCGCGCCGACTTCACCCCGCAGGTGGCACGCATCGATGCCCATACCCTGCGCCGCGAAGGCCCGAGCCGCCTGTGCTATGCCGGCAGCGTGCTGCATGCCCAGCCGCGTGCCCTGTCCACCTCGCGCAGCCCGATCCAGCTGGGTGCCGAGCTGTACGGCGATGCCAGCCCTACCAGCGATGTCGAGGTCATCAGCCTGATGCTCGCCACGCTGCAACTGACCGATGTGCCGGATGTGCACATGGACCTCGGCCACGTTGGTATCTACCGTGGCCTGGCCCGCGCGGCCGGCCTGTCTGGTGCGGTCGAGCAGCAGCTGTTCGATGCCCTGCAGCGCAAGGCCGTCGATGAGGTCCAGGCGTTGACCGCCGACCTGCCGAAGGACCTGGGCAACATGCTGCGCGCGCTGGTCGAGCTGTGCGGTGGTCGTGAAGTGCTGGCCGAGGCCCGCGTGCGCCTGGGCCGAGCCCCGGCCAGCGTGCTGGCGGCGCTGGATGACCTGCTGGCGATCGCCGATCGCCTGGCATCGCGTTTCCCCGAGCTGCCGTTGTACTTCGACCTCGGCGAACTGCGCGGTTACCACTACCACACCGGCGTGGTGTTCGCCGTGTTCGTGCCTGGCGAAGGCCAATCGATCGCCCAGGGCGGGCGCTACGACGACATCGGCGCCGACTTTGGCCGGGCGCGCCCGGCTACCGGTTTCTCCACGGATTTGAAGACCCTGGTCACACTGGGGCGAGCGGAGGTCGTATTGCCAACTGGCGGCATCTGGATGCCGGACAGTGGCGATGCGGCCCTCTGGCAGCAAGTCTGCCAGTTGCGCAACGAGGGCCAGCGTGTGGTCCAGGCCCTGCCTGGCCAGCCGTTGAGTGCTGCCCTCGAAGCGGATTGTGATCGGCAATTGATTCAGCAAGACGGGCGCTGGCAGGTTCTGCCGCTGACCCAGTGAGTTTCTGCGTCGGCAACAGGCCGACAACCAAGTTTGCGTGAATGAGGACCAATGTAATGGGTAAGAATGTCGTCGTCCTGGGCACCCAGTGGGGTGATGAGGGCAAAGGCAAGATCGTCGATCTGCTGACCGAACATGCTGCCGCCGTAGTGCGCTACCAGGGTGGCCACAACGCGGGTCACACCCTGGTGATCAATGGTGAAAAGACCGTTCTGCACCTGATTCCCTCGGGCATCCTGCGTGAAGGCGTACAGTGCCTGATCGGCAACGGCGTGGTCGTTGCACCGGACGCGCTGATGCGTGAAATCACCAAGCTGGAAGAGAAGGGCGTACCGGTGCGTGAGCGCCTGCGCATTTCCCCGGCTGCGCCGCTGATCCTGTCGTACCACGTGGCCCTGGACCAGGCCCGCGAAAAAGCCCGTGGCGAAGCCAAGATCGGCACCACCGGCCGCGGTATCGGCCCAGCCTATGAAGACAAGGTCGCGCGTCGTGGCCTGCGCGTCGGCGACCTGTTCCACCGCGAGCGTTTCGCTGCCAAGCTGGGTGAGCTGCTGGACTACCACAACTTCCAGCTGGTGAACTACTACAAAGAGCCGGCCATCGACTTCCAGCAGACCCTGGACGAGTGCATGGCCTACGCCGAACAGCTCAAGCCGATGATGCTCGACGTTACTGCCGAGCTGCACAACCTGCGCCGCGCCGGCAAGGACATCATGTTCGAAGGCGCCCAGGGCTCGTTGCTGGACATCGACCACGGTACCTACCCGTACGTCACCAGCTCCAACACCACCGCTGGCGGTATCTCCACCGGCTCCGGCGTTGGCCCGATGTACCTCGACTACATCCTCGGTATCACCAAGGCCTACACCACTCGCGTAGGTTCCGGCCCGTTCCCGACCGAACTGTTCGACGAGACTGGCGCTACCCTGGCCAAGCGTGGCCACGAGTTCGGTTCCACCACTGGCCGTGCCCGCCGTTGCGGCTGGTTCGATGCCGTCATCCTGCGTCGCGCTATCGACGTCAACAGCATCTCGGGCATCTGCCTGACCAAGCTGGACGTTTTGGACGGCCTGGAAACCATCAACATCTGCGTGGGCTACAAGAACGAGAATGGTGCCGTCATCGACGCGCCTTCCGATGCCGACAGCTACATCGGCCTGGAGCCGGTGTACGAAGAGATGCCAGGCTGGAGCGAGTCGACCCTGGGCGCCAAAACCCTGGAAGAACTGCCAGCCAATGCGCGTGCCTACATCAAGCGCATCGAAGCGCTGATCGGTGCACCGATCGACATCATCTCCACCGGCCCGGACCGCAACGAGACCATCGTGCTGCGTCATCCGTTCGCCTGATCTGCCCGCCAGGCTGATCTGACGCCGTGGTCCTGAAAGGGGCCGCGGCGTTTTCATTTGTGGCTCACGCCCTTGCGAGCGGGACCACCCACGCTGAGCTGCCAGGCAACCTTGCTGAACCTTGGCGCTTATCCCTGCTGCCCCCGGCACAACCCTTGCTGTAAGAAGTTTCTGAAGATGCCATCAAAGTAGTGGCGCCAGAATACACGAGGGTTTCACCGTGTCTGCCATCCTCTCACTGTTACGAAGCCGCCTTTTGCGGCCTGTGTTTGTTGCCCTTGGTATCGCCCTTTTGGTGCAGGTGCTGGTGGCCGTTGCGCTCACCCGCAGCACGGTCACGGCCCTGGAGGCCGAACTGGGCGAGCGCCTGGGTAACGACAGTCGCGAACTCGCCGGCGACCTCGAGCAAGCCGGGCAAGATGTCCGCTCGGGCCTCGACAGCCTGTCCAGCAGCACTCGCCAGCGCCTGAGCGCCGGTTTGTCGGCGCGTCTGCAAAGCGAACAGCAGCAACTGCGCAGTACCCTGGAAAAGAACCTCAAGGACTCCGCCAACGACATGGCCGAGCTGCTGGCTTCGGTCGCCCCGCGGGCGATCTGGGATAACGATGTGCCAGTGCTCTCGGACTTTGCCCGCCGTGCCCAGCGCAACCCCAACGTGTTGTTTGTGGTGTATGACGATGCCCAGGGCCAACACCTGACCCGCTATTTGAACCGGCAAAACCCGATCAACCAGGCGTTGATGGACAAAGGCCAGGGCGAGCGCGCGCTGGACAAGGTGATCGATGCCGCCCGACGTGACCCGGCGGTGTACTTCGTCGAAGCCTCGATCAGCCCCAATGGCGCGGAAATCGGCAAGGTGATCATGGGCGTTTCCACGGCCGGCATCGATCAAGAGCTCAAGGCCCTCGACCAGCGCTTCAGCGCCCTGATCGCCAGCGGCGAGCAGTTGGTCGGCGATAGCCTGGTCGGTGCTGCTGCGGAGAGTGGCAAGACCCTGCGCGAGCGCCTGGAGAAGGCGCAGGGCAGTGCCGCTGCCATGCAGGCCAACACCGCCCAGACCGTGCGCGATGCCGCTGCCGAGCTGCGCTGGCGTATCGGTCTGGGCCTGGTACTGGTTGGGCTGGGCGTTCTGCTGGTGGTGGCCGTGGTGCTGGGTCGCCGGGTGCTGAGCAAGTTGCGCCTGTTGATTGCCGCCCTCGATGACCTGGCGGCCGGCGAAGGCGACCTGACCAAGCGCGTGCCGCTCGACAGCCGCGACGAAATCGGTGACATGGCCTCGGCGGTTAACCGCTTCGTCGACAAGCTGCAACCCATCGTCCGCGAGGCCGGCGAGGTGGCGCAGCGTACCGGAGTCGAGATCGGCGCGATGGCCCAGCGCAATGCCGGCGCCGATGCTGCCGCTGCGCTGCAGCGCGATGAAGTGGCGGCCAGCCTGCGCGACCTGTCGAGCATGGCTGATGAAGCGCAGGCCGAAAGCCATGCGATGCAGGCGGCGCTGCAACAAGTCGTGGATATTCGTCAGGCCACCGATGAAAACAGCCGCACCTCGACCCAACTGGCCGGCTTGATCGAGAACCTGGCCGGGCAGGTGGAGACCGGCTCGCAGGTGATCGAGCGGCTGGCCAAGCAGAGTGAACAGATTGAAGTGGTGCTGACGGTGATCCACGGTATTGCCGAACAGACCAACCTGTTGGCCCTCAACGCTGCCATCGAGGCCGCCCGGGCCGGCGAGACCGGGCGCGGGTTCGCCGTTGTGGCTGATGAAGTGCGGGCGTTGGCGAGCAAGACGCAAAGCTCCACCGGAGACATCCAGGCGCATATCGCCGCCTTGCAGAAAGGTGCCAAGGAAGCCGTGGCGACCATCAGCCAGGCCGGGCTCAAGGCCAGTGAGGGGTTGCTGGTGCTGCGTGACAATGAACGTCGTCAGCAGTCAGTGCAGGCGGCGGTCGAGCAGGTGCATGCGGCCATCGGCCTGGCGACCCGGGCCGCCGAACAGCAGGCCCATGGTGCACAGGCGGTACGGGGGCGAGTGGAGAACATCCATGCACAGGCCGAGCGCTCGGCCGAGGTGGTGATGCAGACCACGGCCAGCAGCAAGGTGCTGGATGACCTGGCTGCGCAACTGCGGGCAAGCCTGGGCCAGTTCAGAGCCTGACGCTCCTGCAAGGGGCGGTGTTGCTATGATGGCGGCGACAGATGACAAAGGGAGTTGTTAATGTCTGCCCCACTGGTCGCCGCCCCGGCGGAGCTGGATTTTCTTCATTGCGATGGCATCATCGTCACTGCGCCAATGACCGCCTTCCAGGCCTACTGCGCCATGACCTCGGACGTTCCGAGCTGGCTGGCCGTGGCCTTCCGCCTGCGTGATGGCATCTCGCGGCGGTTCCAGGTTGCCGCCATCCACGGTTTCTCATCACGCAGCCCCGAGCAGGTGCCGGCAGTGGGCGAGCTTCTGGATTTCTTCACTGTCGAGGCGATCAGCGACCAGCAACTGGTCCTGACTTCGCGCGACACGCACCTGGCGGTCATGGTCAGCCTGGACCTGGCGGAAGCAGGGCAGGGGCGGCAACACGTGCGCGTAACCACCTCGGTGCAGTGCTTCAACAGGTTCGGCCGCCTCTACATGCTGCCGGTCGGCAAGGCTCACGGGCCTATCGTGCGGCGCATGCTGCGTAACTTGGCCTGAAGGCCTCTTCGCGGGCAAGCCCGCGAAGCAGGTCACGCCTTGTTCAGATACATCCGCGTAGTCAGCAGGTAGACCGGGAGCCCTGACACCACGATCAGCAGTGCGGCATAAGGCGCTGCTGCCGCGAACTCGACGTTGGCCGTATGTGCCCACACCTCGGTGGCCAGGGTGGTCATGCCGGTAGGGCTGAGCAGCAATGTCGCGGTCAATTCCTTCATGGCATCCAGAAACACCAGGGCAAAGGCCGCGGCCATGGCCGGGAAGATGATCGGCAAGGTCACCCGGCAGAACGCGGCAAAACTGTTCGCGCCCAAGGTGCGTGCGGCTTCCTCCAGCGTCGGCGAAGCCTTGTTCAGCGCAGTACGTACAGGCGACTGGGCCAGTGGCAGGAACAGCAGCGCGTAGGCGAGCAACAACAAGGCCGTGGTCTGGTACAGCGCCGGTACATAGTGCAGGGCGAAGAACACCAGGGTCAGGGCGATCACCAGGCCGGGCAGGGCGTGCAGCAGGTACGGCAGGCGTTCGGCCCAGATCGCCAGGCGGCCTTTGTAGCGCACCACCAGGAAGCTGATCGGCAAGGCCAGGAGCACGCAGAAGCCGGCACCACCGAGCGACACCGACAGTGAGGTGAACAGCGCCTTGGAGATGGCCGCTACCGGGAAGGCCGCTGATGAACCCACGCTCAGCCAGTAGCCGAGCATGGCCAGCGGAATACCGCTACCCAGCACTGCCAGGGCGACACAGAACAGCTGCGCCAGTACGGCCCAGCCGCGTAGTCGCACCGGCTGCGCGCGGCGTGCCACGCCTTGGCCGATGCGCACGTGGCGGGCCTTGCCGCGCACGCGCAATTCCAGCCACAGCATCACCAGGCACAGCGCCAGCAGTACTGCCGAGAGCATGGCCGCATTGGCATTGCTGAACTCCAGTTCGAACTGCTGGTAGATCGCCGTGGTGAAGGTCTGCAGGCCAAGAATCGACAGCGCGCCGAACTCCACCAGCATGTGCAAGGCAATCAACAGCGCACCGCCGAGCATCGATGGCCACAGCAGCGGCAGGGTGACCTTGACGAATACGCCCCAGCGGCTGCAACCCAGGGTGCGTGCCGATTCCTCCAGCGAGGTATCGAGGTTGCGCAGGGTTGCCGCCACTGGCAGGAAAACCAGCGGGTACTTGGACAGGGCCATGACCAGGATCGCCCCGCCCAGGCCTTCGAAGTCCGAACTCAGCGATACCCAGGTGAAGCTGCTGACGAACGACGGTACGGCGAACGGCAGGCACAGCACCACGCCCCACAGCCTGCGACCGGCCAGGTTGCTGCGCTCCAGCAACCAGGCCAGGGCCAGGCCGACCACCATGCAGGCCAGCGTCACCCCGACCATCAGCATCAGGGTGTTGCGCATCAGCCCCCAGACAAACGGCCGCCATAGCAGGTGCAACGCCTCGCGCCAGCCGGCTTCCCAGGCTTTGATGGCGACATACAGCAGTGGCAGCAAGCTCATCGCCACCAGGAACAGCACAGGCAGCACTACCCAGATGGAGGGGCGCTTGCGGCGCGGTACGAAGCGTACCGGCACCGGCTCGGACAGGGCGGCAGTCATCAGAGCAGGCCGACCTCGCGTTCAAGCTCGATGGCTTCCTCGGCATTGCCCAGGTCCGCCGGCGAAATCTTCGGCGGGCGCAGCTCTTCGAACGGTTTCAGGCCACGGTCGGAAACCATGCCCTTGTGCAGCGGGTATTCGGCGGTGGTCTGGGTGATCACGCGCTGGCCTTCTTCGCTGGCCATCCAGTTGAGCAGGGCCTGGGCTTCCTTCGGGTGCTTGCTGGCCTTGACCGCTGCTGCACCGGAGATGGTTACCAGGTTGCCGGCATCGCCATCGGCGAGGTAGTACAACTTGGAGTCGAGCTTGCCGCGCTCGCGTTCCAGTGCATACCAGTAGTAGTTGTTCACCAGTACAGCAGCGACTTCGCCTTTTTCCACGGCCTTGAGGGCGACCATGTTGTTGGTGTAGGTCTTGCCGAAGGCTTTCAGGCCGGTCAGCCATTCTTCGGTGGCTTCGCGACCGTGCATCTTCAGGATGGCCACGGCCTGTTCCTGGAATGCACCGCTGGTGGGTACATAGCCGACGCGGCCATCCCATTCAGGGCCGGCAAAATCCATGACGGTGGTTGGCAGGTCTTTCTCGTCGATCTTCTTCGGGTTGTACACGACGACGCGGGTGCGTGCAGTGACGCCCATCCAGGTGCCGTTGGCGCCAACGTACTCCTTGGGCAGCATGTTCAGCGTGGCATCGTCGATCTTCGCCAGCAGGCCCAGCTCACCCAGGTTGTTCAGCGGCGGGGACTCTTCGGTGTAGATGATGTCGGCCGGTGAGCGGTCGCCTTCCTCGATGATCTGGCTGGCCAGCTGGTTGCTGCTGCCCTTGCGGATGTTGATGTGGATACCGGTCTTGGCCTCGTAGGCCTTGGCGATGGCTTCGCCGATTTCCTTGTGCTGGCCGTTGTACATGGTCAGGGTGACCGGTGCATCTGCCATGGCGGCCGGAGCGCCGATGACCAGGCCCAGCACGGCGGCGGCCAAGGTACGCATCAGCGGTTGCGGGCGGATCGTCATGCGGGTACTTCCTCGCTTACGGCTACATATTTGGAAACAATGGTAAACGAAATCGTTTCTCAAGTGGCCGGATGAGGAGAAATTCATGGGCAGACTTTGGGCGTGGGTTGGAAGATGCTGCCGATAGGCAGGCTGTGCCTGTGAGATCCAGCGCCGCGTGGGCGGCGCTCGATCTCATAGGCGCCGGAGCTATTTCAGCGAGCGAGGAGGGGGCGACACAAAAATCGCAGGCAAGAAAAAACCCACTAGCAAGCTAGTGGGTTTTTGTATGGTGCCCAGGAGAAGACTCGAACTTCCACGACCGTTAAGTCACTGATACCTGAAACCAGCGCGTCTACCAATTCCGCCACCTGGGCAAAGCTTTACATCATCTGCAGAAGGCGACTATCGTTCGCTTTCACACAGTAGTAACAGATCCTTGGTCATCTATTACTTGAAAATATTTGGTGCCCAGGAGAAGACTCGAACTTCCACGGCCGTTAAGCCACTGATACCTGAAACCAGCGCGTCTACCAATTCCGCCACCTGGGCACACATTCGAGATTAAAAGATGCTTTACAGCGTCGTTCATCTCTACTACAACTTCGGGGTTGTCCGTCGTTGTGGTGCGCACTATACGGACGGTCCGGGGGGCTGTAAACCCCCTGAGCGAAAAAAATTTCAAAAAATTCAACTTGTTGATTCCGCAGGCCTATTCCTGCTCGCCGGAGGTGCCGGTGGGGCTGTCCAAGGCTGACATTTCCGGTTTCAATACGCCTATGCCAGAATTCCTATCTATATACCCCAAGGTGAACCCCTTCTGATGGCCGATTGGCAATCCCTCGATCCCGAGGCCGCTCGCGAAGCGGAAAAATACGACAACCCCATTCCCAGCCGTGAGCTGATCCTGCAGCGCCTTGCCGACCGTGGCGAACCGGCCGCGCGCGAGGAGCTGGCGGCCGAGTTCGGTCTTCATGACGAAGACCAGATCGAAGCCCTGCGCCGCCGCCTGCGCGCCATGGAGCGTGACGGCCAGCTTATCTATACCCGGCGCGGCACTTATGCCCCGGTAGACAAGCTGGACCTGATCTGCGGCCGCGTCTCTGGCCACCGTGACGGCTTCGGCTTCCTGATCCCGGATGACGGCAGCGAAGACCTGTTCCTCAGCCCGGCGCAGATGCGCCTGGTATTCGACGGTGACCGCGGCCTGGCCCGCGTTTCTGGCGTCGACCGCCGTGGCCGCCGCGAAGGCGTGCTGGTCGAGATCATTTCCCGTGCCCACGAAAGTGTGGTTGGCCGTTACTTCGAAGAAGGCGGCATCGGCTACGTGACCCCGGACAACCCGAAGATCCAGCAGGAAGTGCTGGTGACCGCCGGGCGCAATGGTGGCGCGAAGATCGGCCAGTTCGTCGAGATCAAGATCACTCACTGGCCAACCCCGCGCTTCCAGCCGCAAGGCGATGTGGTCGAAGTCATCGGCAACTATATGGCGCCGGGCATGGAAATCGACGTTGCCCTGCGCAGCTACGACATCCCGCACGTCTGGCCCAAGGAAGTGATCAAGGAAGCGCGCAAGTTCCGCTCCGAAGTCGAAGAGAAGGACAAGGAGAAGCGGGTCGACCTGCGCCACCTGCCGTTCGTTACCATCGACGGCGAGGATGCCCGCGACTTCGACGACGCCGTGTATTGCGAGCCGCTGGGCAAGCTGCGCCTGTTCTCCGGCGGCTGGCGCCTGTATGTGGCCATCGCCGATGTGTCCAGCTACGTACGCCTGGGCTCGGCCCTGGACGTCGAAGCCCAGCAGCGCGGCAACTCGGTGTACTTCCCCGAGCGCGTGGTGCCGATGCTCCCCGAGGAGCTGTCGAACGGCCTGTGCTCGCTGAACCCGCATGTCGATCGCCTGGCCATGGTCTGTGAAATGACCATGAACAAGGCCGGGCAGATGGTCGACTACCAGTTCTACGAAGGCGTCATCCACTCCCACGCCCGCCTGACCTACAACAAGGTCAGCAGCATGCTCGAGCACTCCCGTACCCGTGAGGGCAAGGCGCTGCGCGAGGAGTACAAGGCAGTCGTGCCGGACCTGAAGAACCTGTACAACCTCTACAAGGTACTGGTAGCTGCCCGCCACACCCGAGGTGCGATCGACTTCGAAACCCAGGAAACCCGCATCATCTTCGGCGATGAGCGCAAGATCGCGGAAATCCGCCCGACCGTGCGCAACGACGCCCACAAGCTGATCGAGGAGTGCATGCTGGCGGCCAACGTGGCCACCGCCGAATTCCTGCAGAAGCATGGCGTGCCTGCGTTGTACCGCGTGCACGACGGCCCGCCGCCGGAACGCCTGGAAAAGCTGCGCGCCTTCCTCGGCGAGCTGGGCCTGACCCTGCACAAGGGCAAGGACCCGTCGCCGAAGGATTACCAGGCCCTGCTGGCAAGCATCGCCGGGCGCCCGGACTTCCACCTGATCCAGACCGTGATGCTGCGCTCGCTGAGCCAGGCGGTGTACAGCACCGAAAACAACGGCCACTTCGGCCTGAACTACGAGGCGTACACCCACTTCACCTCGCCGATCCGCCGTTACCCGGACCTGCTGGTGCACCGCGCCATCCGCAGTATCATCCGCTCCCGGGTCGATACACCGCACGTCAAGCGTGCTGGCGCGATGAGCATTCCCAAGGCACGTATCTACCCGTACGACGAGAACACGCTCGAGCAACTCGGCGAGCAGTGCTCGATGACCGAGCGCCGGGCCGACGAAGCCACCCGTGACGTGGTCAACTGGCTCAAGTGCGAGTTCATGAAAGACCGCGTGGGCGAGACCTTCCCGGGCGTGATCACTGCAGTGACCGGGTTCGGCCTGTTCGTCGAGCTGACCGACATCTATGTAGAAGGCCTGGTGCACGTCAGTGCGCTGCCGGGTGACTACTACCACTTCGACCCGGTGCACCACCGTCTGTCCGGCGAACGTACCGGGCGCAGCTTCCGCCTGGGTGACACGATCGAAGTCAAGGTGATGCGCGTCGACCTTGACGAGCGCAAGATCGACTTCGAGGTGTCGCAAAACACCCTTGCCGCACCGATCGGCCGCAAGCAGCGTGGCGCCGCGCCGGCTGCCGCCCAGGCCGAGCAGGCACCGGTCGAGGCCAAGGCCACGCCGAAACCGCGCAGCCGCAAGAGCGAGACTGCCGAGGCATACTTCCCGAAAGACGCCGTGCAGCGTAACGCCGAAGTGCGCAAGAGCCGCGAAATGAAGAAGGCGCTGATGAGCGAGGCGCGTAGCAGCGGCCATGCCGGCAGCAAGTCGGACAAGGGCGGCAAGGCCTCTGGCAAGCCGACCAAGCACCGTAAAGGCCCGCCGAAGTCCGGCGCGCCGCGCAAGGGCAAGAACAAGTCATGAGTCAGCTGGAAAAGATCTACGGCGTGCACGCCGTGCAGGCGTTGCTGCAGCACCATCCGAAGCGGGTCAAGCAGATCTGGCTGTCGGAAGGGCGCAGCGAGCCGCGCATCCAGGCGTTGCTGGCACTGGCCGCCGAAAACCGCGTGGCGGTTGGCCAGGCCGAGCGTCGTGAGCTGGATGCCTGGGTCGAGGGCGTGCACCAGGGCGTGGTTGCCGAGGTGAGCCCGAGCCAGGTGTGGGGCGAGCTGATGCTCGAGGAATTGCTCGAACGCAGCGAAACGCCGCCGCTGATCCTGGTGCTGGACGGCGTCACCGACCCGCATAACCTCGGTGCCTGCCTGCGTACTGCCGATGCGGCCGGTGCCACGGCGGTGATCGTGCCCAAGGACAAGTCCGCAACCCTGACCCCGGTGGTGCGCAAGGTGGCCTGCGGTGCGGCGGAAGTGATCCCGCTGGTGGCCGTGACCAACCTGGCGCGCACCCTGGAAAAATTGCAGCAGCGAGGCCTGTGGGTGGTCGGTACCGCTGGCGAAGCCGAGCAGGAGATCTACCAGCAGGACCTGACCGGGCCGCTGGTGATGATCATGGGCGCGGAAGGCAAGGGCATGCGCCGGCTGACCCGTGAACATTGCGATTTCCTGGTGAAGCTGCCGATGGCCGGTAGCGTCAGCAGCCTGAACGTGTCGGTGGCGACTGGCGTGTGCCTGTTCGAGGCGGTGCGTCAGCGTCAGGCCAAGCGCTGATCTTCGGCCTGTACCGGCCTCTTCGCGGGTAGACCCGCTGCCACAGGTACTCCGCAGGGCTCAGGCCTTGTGCGATCCCTGTGGGAGCGGGTTTACCCGCGAAAGGGCCGGCAGTCTGTAATGTATTTCCGGCTGTTCAAATAATCGCCAATTTCCTTGCTTGTGTGTCCCGCCTTCTCTACAATTGCGCCCCTTGCCGAGCTGGCAGGTGCGCATGTGCCTCTACTCCCTGGCAAGACACACCAGTGTCATTCACTCCTTGTCTGACCAGATCCACTGGCAGACTACTAACCCGTAAGGAGCATTCATGCGTCATTACGAAATCATCTTCCTGGTTCACCCGGACCAGAGCGAGCAAGTCGGCGGCATGGTTGAGCGTTACACCAAGCTGATCGAAGAAGATGGTGGCAAGATCCACCGCCTGGAAGACTGGGGCCGTCGTCAACTGGCCTACGCAATCAACAATGTTCACAAGGCTCACTACGTGATGCTGAACGTTGAGTGCACCGGCAAGGCCCTGGCCGAGCTGGAAGACAACTTCCGCTACAACGATGCCGTTATCCGTAACCTGGTCATCCGTCGCGACGAAGCCGTTACCGGCCAGTCCGAGATGCTGAAGGCTGAAGAAAACCGCAGCGAGCGCCGTGAGCGTCGTGAGCGTCCTGAGCATGCTGAATCCGCCGACGGCGACGACAGCAATGACAGCGACTCCAGCGATAACGCTGACGAGTAATCCACGGACCTTTAGAGGAGCCTATTAAATGGCACGTTTCTTCCGTCGTCGTAAATTCTGCCGCTTCACTGCTGAAGACGTGAAAGAGATCGACTTCAAAGATCTCAACACCCTGAAAGCTTACGTATCCGAAACCGGCAAGATCGTTCCAAGCCGTATCACCGGTACCAAAGCTCGTTATCAGCGTCAGCTGGCTACCGCTATCAAGCGCGCCCGCTTCCTGGCCCTGCTGCCCTACACCGACAGCCACGGCCGCTGAGACCGGGTCGTCGACAAGCAGTAAGGGATTAGCATGCGAGCGTTAGCAAGTTTCATCATGCGCGGTCGTGTGCAGGCCACCCTGGTGGTGGTCATCAGTGCGGTACTGCCGCTGCTGTTCTGGTTGAGTGCCGCTGCCGGCAGCCTTGTGCTGCTGCGGCGTGGGTTCAAGGATGCTACAACGGTCATCGCCGGCGGCCTGCTGGCCGGGCTGGCCGTGTGGGTCATGGGCGATCCGATCACCTTCCTGGTGATCGCGGGTGCCCTGGGCCTGGCTGCGCTGCTGCGTGCCGAGCATCCCTGGAGCCGGGTGTTGGTGGTCAGTGCCGTGTTCGCCGTGGCTTTCAGCCTCGTGCTCGATCTGGCGCTGGCGCAAACCTTCGACGGGCTGGCCAAGGCGTTTGCCGACGCCATGCCGAAAATCGAAGGGCAACCGGTGCTTTCCGGTGAGCTGATCCGCCCCGTGCTGGTCGCTTCCACAGCAGTGACGGTGCAATTGTTCAGCGTGTTGGCCCTGGTGCTGGCGCGTTACTGGCAGGCAGCGTTGTACAACCCTGGAGGCTTCGGTCGCGAGTTTCGCGCCCTGAAGTTGCCGAAACAGACCATGGCGGTCTTGGTGGCAGTGATGGTGGTGGCCCCGTTCATCGGGCCGCAGTTCATCGTCCTGGCATCAGCCTCGAGCCTGGTACTGGTGCTGGCCGGCATCGCCTTGATGCACGGGCTGGTGGCGCAGGGCCGACTGGCCGGTTTCTGGCTGGTGGGGATGTACGTGACGTTGCCGCTGATCATGCAGCTGATTTATCCGTTGCTGGTGGTTTTGGCCATTGTCGACAGCCTGATTGATTTTCGCGGTCGCAAGTCCCCCAAGGGGAATGACTCCGCGAACGGTGAAGGTTAAAAGTTAAGAGGTTTTACCAAATGGAACTGATCCTGCTGGAAAAAGTCGCTAACCTGGGCAACCTGGGCGACAAAGTAAAGGTTAAGGCTGGTTACGGCCGTAACTTCCTGCTGCCATTCGGCAAGGCCACCGTTGCCAACGCCGCCAACCTGGCTGCGTTCGAAGAGCGTCGCGCCGAGCTGGAAAAAGCAGCCGCTGACAAGAAAGCTTCGGCTGAAAGCCGCGCTGCCCAACTGGCCGAGCTGGAAGTGACCATCACTGCCACCGCTGGCGACGAAGGCAAGCTGTTCGGTTCGATCGGCACCCACGACATCGCTGACGCCCTGACCGCCTCCGGCGTTGAAGTGGCCAAGGCTGAAGTTCGTCTGCCGAACGGCACCATCCGTCAGGTTGGCGAATACGACGTAGCCGTGCACCTGCACAGCGACGTTGAAGCCACCGTACGTGTGGTCGTCGTAGCTGCCTAAGCTGCGCTGACTGGCTGGCTCCTCGTGAGCCGGGCGGTTAACATCGGGCACGGTCCTGTTTTTGACAGGCCGTGCCCTTTGTCTTTTTCATCCTCAAGAATTCTTTCGTGGCCATGAACGAGATTACCACCCCCGAACAGCTTGACCTGCAAACCGCAGCCCTGAAGGTGCCGCCGCATTCCATCGAGGCCGAACAGGCCGTGCTCGGTGGCTTGATGCTGGATAACAATGCCTGGGAGCGCGTACTGGACCAGGTGTCGGATGGCGATTTCTATCGGCATGACCACCGCCTGATCTTCCGTGCCGTGCACAAGCTGGCGGACGCCAACCAGCCCTTCGACGTGGTCACGTTGCATGAGCAGCTGGACAAGGAAGGCTTGTCCTCGCAGGTCGGCGGCCTGGCGTACCTGGCCGAACTGGCCAAGAACACCCCGTCGGTGGCCAACATCAAGGCCTACGCCGCGATCATTCGCGAGCGGGCCACCCTGCGTCAGCTGATCAGCATCAGTACCGATATCGCCGACAACGCATTCAACCCGCAGGGGCGCAATGCCGAAGAGATTCTCGACGATGCCGAGCGGCAGATCTTCCAGATCGCCGAGGCGCGGCCGAAAACCGGCGGCCCGGTAGGGGTCAACGAATTGTTGACCATGGCCATCGACCGTATCGACACGCTGTTCAACTCCGACAGCGACATCACCGGTGTTTCCACCGGCTTCACCGACCTGGACGAGAAGACCAGCGGCCTGCAGCCGGCCGACCTGATCATCGTTGCCGGCCGTCCGTCGATGGGCAAGACCACCTTCGCCATGAACCTGGTGGAGAACGCCGTGCTGCGTACCGACAAGGCGGTCCTGGTGTTCTCCCTCGAGATGCCAGGTGAATCGCTGATCATGCGTATGCTGTCGTCGCTGGGCCGTATCGACCAGACCAAGGTGCGTTCCGGCCAGCTCGACGACGACGACTGGCCGCGCCTGACTTCGGCAGTGAACCTGCTCAACGACCGCAAGCTGTTCATCGACGACACCGCCGGCATCAGCCCTTCGGAAATGCGCGCGCGCACCCGGCGCCTGGCTCGTGAACATGGCGAAATCGCCATGATCATGGTCGACTACCTGCAGCTGATGCAGATCCCCGGGTCGGCCGGTGACAACCGTACCAACGAGATTTCCGAGATCTCCCGCTCGCTCAAGGCCCTGGCCAAGGAATTCAACTGCCCGGTCATCGCCCTGTCGCAGCTGAACCGCTCCCTGGAACAGCGCCCGAACAAACGCCCGGTGAACTCCGACTTGCGTGAGTCCGGTGCGATCGAGCAGGACGCCGACGTGATCATGTTCGTCTACCGCGACGAGGTGTATCACCCCGAGACCGAGCACAAGGGCGTGGCGGAGATCATCATCGGCAAGCAGCGTAACGGCCCCATCGGCTTCGTGCGCCTGGCGTTCATCGGCAAGTACACCCGCTTCGAGAACCTTGCGCCGGGCATGTACAACTTCGACGACGACGAGTAACGGGGCGCGCGCAGGAGCGGCGTTGTTCATCGGTATCCGTGAATCCGACAACCATCGTCGGATTTGGTCAAAATTTGTGCTATATTCCGCGCCCGCGATTTTCCTGCACACCAGAACCGGTCACTGACATGCAAGCAGCCAAACCACTCTACGACTATCCCAAGTACTGGGCCGAATGCTTCGGGCCAGCACCTTTCCTGCCAATGAGCAGGGAGGAGATGGATCTGCTCGGCTGGGATTCCTGCGACATCATCATCGTGACCGGCGATGCCTACGTCGACCACCCATCGTTCGGCATGGCCATCATCGGCCGCCTGCTGGAGGCCCAGGGCTTCCGCGTGGGCATCATCGCCCAGCCGAACTGGCAGTCGAAAGACGACTTCATGAAGCTCGGCGAGCCGAACCTGTTCTTCGGCGTGGCTGCGGGCAACATGGACTCGATGATCAATCGCTACACCGCGGACAAGAAGATTCGTTCCGACGACGCCTACACTCCCGGCGGCCTGGCCGGCAAGCGCCCCGACCGCGCCAGCCTGGTCTACAGCCAGCGCTGCAAGGAAGCCTACAAGCACGTTCCGATCGTGCTGGGTGGCATCGAAGCGTCGCTGCGCCGGATCGCCCACTACGACTACTGGCAGGACAAGGTGCGCCATTCGATCCTGATCGACGCCAGCGCCGACATCCTGTTGTTCGGCAACGCCGAGCGTGCAGTGGTTGAGGTGGCCCAGCGCCTGGCCAGTGGCGAGAAGATCGAAAGCATCACTGACGTACGCGGTACTGCCTTCGTGCGCCGCGATACTCCCGAAGGCTGGTACGAGATCGATTCCACGCGCATCGACCGCCCGGGCCGCGTGGACAAGATCATCAACCCGTACGTGAACACCCAGGACACCCAGGCCTGCGCCATCGAGCAGGCCAAGGGCGAGGTCGAAGACCCGAACGAAGCCAAGGTGGTGCAGATTCTCGACAGCCCGCGCATGACCCGCGACAAGTCGGTCATCCGCCTGCCGTCGTTCGAGAAGGTGCGTAACGACCCGGTGCTGTATGCCCATGCCAACCGGGTGCTGCACCTGGAAACCAACCCCGGCAACGCCCGTGCCCTGGTGCAGAAACATGGTGAAGTGGATGTGTGGTTCAACCCGCCACCCATTCCCATGACCACCGAGGAAATGGACTACGTGTTCGGCATGCCGTACGCCCGTGTGCCTCACCCGGCCTATGGCAAGGAGCGCATCCCGGCCTACGAGATGATCCGTTTCTCGGTGAACATCATGCGCGGCTGCTTCGGTGGCTGCACCTTCTGCTCGATCACCGAGCACGAAGGCCGCATCATCCAGAACCGTTCGCACGAGTCGATCCTGCACGAGATCGAGGAGATGCGCGACAAGGTGCCGGGCTTTACCGGCGTGGTCTCCGACCTGGGCGGCCCGACCGCCAACATGTACCGCATCGCCTGCAAGAGCCCTGACATCGAGAAGCACTGTCGCAAGCCGTCGTGCGTGTTCCCTGGCATCTGCGAGAACCTCAACACCGACCACAGCTCGCTGATCGAGCTGTACCGCAAGGCGCGTGCCCTGCCAGGTGTGAAGAAGATCCTGATTGCTTCGGGCCTGCGTTACGACCTGGCCGTGGAGTCGCCGGAATACGTCAAGGAGCTGGTCACCCACCACGTCGGCGGCTACCTGAAGATCGCCCCGGAGCATACCGAGCGTGGCCCGCTGGACAAGATGATGAAGCCGGGCATCGGTACCTACGACCGCTTCAAGCGTATGTTCGAGAAGTTCTCGAAAGAGGCGGGCAAGGAGCAGTACCTGATCCCGTACTTCATTGCCGCGCACCCGGGCACCACCGACGAAGACATGATGAACCTGGCGCTGTGGCTGAAGGGCAATGGCTTCCGCGCTGACCAGGTGCAGGCGTTCTACCCGTCGCCGATGGCCTCGGCCACGGCCATGTACCACTCGGGCAAGAACCCGCTGCGCAAGGTGACCTACAAGAGCGAAGGCGTGGAAATCGTCAAGAGCGAGGAGCAGCGTCGCCTGCACAAGGCGTTCCTGCGCTACCACGACCCGAAGGGCTGGCCGATGCTGCGTGAAGCGCTGCAGCGCATGGGCCGCGCCGACCTGATCGGGCCGGGCAAGCACCAGCTGATCCCGTTGCACCAGCCACAGACCGACAGTTACCAGAGCGCGCGCCGCAAGAACTCGACCCCGGCGGGTAGCCACAAGGTGGGCAAGGAGCAGAAGGTCCTTACTCAGCACACCGGCCTGCCGCCACGTGGCAGCGATGGCAGCAAGCCGTGGGACAAGCGCGAGAAGGCCAAGGCCGAGGCGTTTGCGCGTAACCAGCAGGCGGCCAAGGAGCGCAAGGAAGCGGGCAAGGGCGGCAAGGGCAAGAAGCCGCGGCAGCCCGTGATCCCGCGCTGATCAATGGTTCAAGGCGTATTCGGCAAGCCTTCGAACACCCGAAGGCTGCCGTTGCGCATCAGGCTCTGCAACTTGAACAGCACTTCGGTGCACGACGGGCAAACGGGCAGCTTGGAGTACAAGGTTGCTGAACTGATGCTTTCGAAGTCGATGCCATCGGCCTTGAGCCTTTCCAGAATGTGGTTTTCCGAATCACGCATTCTGGGGTTCGGGTTGCTTTTGACGAACTTCCACGGCGTCGATGTATCGGGAAGCGCAAATGCGGGCTTGCGCCTTCTCAGTTCGCCGCGGGTTGGTTGCGCATCGATATAGCGAGTACCGTCCGGGCCGACCGCGACGTTCCCTTCTCTCCGCCATCCGGAAAAGATTGGCGAATCTGCCCCTTTGAGGAAGCGCGTAAGCTTCGTTTCGAACCCGTTGCCTGCGTGTCCCGACACGCTGAAATAGACTGCGGATGTGGTGGGCGTGGTATTGAAGGTGAGTTTCAGGTAGGCCAGGTTCTGTTGCCCGGCAATGGCCCTGACAGCCGTGGGGCGGGTTATGCGGTCAATGTCCCAGCGTTGCCGTGGGCTGAGAATCCGATTGAGTTGGGTGGCAATATCGTTGAGGTCCGGACTAGCTGTGTGTCGGCTGACCGTACCCCATGACGTCGCCGTGGCTCGCGCAGTCTGGTTGAGGCGCAGCTGGGTAAAGTGGCAATACAGCGCAGCCTGTGCTGCCGTGGTGCCCATGTCGAAATGGTTGCTCATGAACACATCGAACTGCGGCAGGCCACGATAGTTCGCCAGGTGTTGGGTGACTTTCGCAAGCTGTGCGTCCAGTTCTTCCGCGCTCAGCGGAAGGATCTTCACATGGGCGTCGTAACTGCCAGCGTAGATCAAGGCGAGGGTGTCGTTCTCATCGGGGGATGCCGGGATGGGGCTGCTTGGGCGGAACTTCACAAGCGTTACTGCGCCATCGCCCGGGCTCCAGCGCCCGCTGTAGTAAACGCCCGGGTCGACACGTGTCACCAGGAATGTGACGCCATCCGAGCGGCGGGGGGCGAGCACCGCAGAGAGCGTGTGGCTTTCGCTGAAGCCTGTATAAATGCCGCCCCGGATCTTGATCGCCTTGAACACCTCGTTGCCGCCGAGTACCTCTACTACGAGGGTGGGGTTGTACTGGTCATAGCCCAGCGCCCTGTTTTTCGGTACTGGTCGCAAGTTTCGAAGCCGCCATGGCTTGCCGTCGAAAACGTACTTGTAGTTTCGCGTCTGTACTGTCCGGTCGTTGAACCACGGCACGACATCACGGCCTGGAGTATGCTCGCGGGGAAACGTTCCGCTGCCGATCAGGCAGACAGTCCTGCCTCGGCCATAGCGCGGGCGGCGACAGCGGGGCAGGTTCGCCAGCGGTTTCTGGATTTGTAGCGAGGCGGGGTCGACTCGCTGTAGCTGCATGCCGACCCGTTTGTATAACAAGTCGTTGGACTGCAGAAAGAGATCGTCCCCCCAGCGCACCCACTGCTTGGACAAGCCAGGCAATGAATCGACGATCTGCGCCGCTGCCCCACTGCTATTGATCGGCAACACCTCGGGCGGCCTCAGGCTCAGGCTACCGAAGTCGTCGATCTCCACCAGCCTTGGCCCGTAGGGCCTGGCTGTGTGGAGGTCAACCAGGTAGAGGGCAGAGGCGCTCTCCTGGCTTGAGTGCACCCATTGGGTGACAACCCTGGGGCACTGTTCCACGCGCCGTAATTGATAGCCAGGCTGTTTTCCCGGGTAGTCGCCTGCAAGGGTGGGCTTTACCTGCGTCATGCCGGCACTGTAGTTCACCCTGTCCAATGTTTTCCTGACGGTTTTCACGGCATTACGCAGTTGACGAAGTGCGCTTGCCGTCAATTGCAGGATCTTCGGTCCAGCGCTGCCCAACAGGTGTACCAGCCCGTAAAACGGAATGACCATCCCTGCGATGTTGTGGCTGGCGACGATCGACAGTCGGGTGAATGACCGCGTCAGGGCGGGCATACACAGGCGCGCGCTGATATAGGCTGCACGAAGGCCGGATCGGGAACCAGTGATGAGGGTACGCAAGGCAGCGGCGTGCAGTTGCTGCAAGGCGACACGGCTGGCGGAGCCAATCTGTCTCAAAGGCGCTCCAATCATGATCAGGTCCATCAGGCCGGTTCCGATGCCTTGGCGTACCAGCCCGGGCCGGTCTTCCCTGACTCCCTGGAGGATGTCCTCGACAGGCTTCCAGAATGGAATGGCGGCCTTGAGCAAGGTGTATAGCCGATTTGGCGCCTCACTGTCGGTCATGCCCTTGGCCTGCTGGCGAAGGCTGGCCGTGTCTGCCAGGAAGTGCGTTGCGCAGGCCACGGAGGCGAAACGTTCGAGAAGTTGCCGGAAGGAACTGTCGCCACCCGGGATGTGAGCGATGCGTTGAATGATGACGCTGGATTTCTGCCCGCTTCGCGGTAGTGCCAAGCCCTGATAGGCATCCCAGTCCAGCGCCTGGCGGGTGCCGGAGTGCCAGCCGGAGTGGGTGTTCGAACCCAACGGGTTGCCGTGGAATGGCTCAGGATAGCGGATCTGGCCCCCTTCACTAAACTTGAAGTCGCCACGCCGAACAATTTCTCCCGCCCATGGGAACACTTCATAGCAACGCCGTTTGCCTGATTTGAGCACCCGTATCAGCAACCCGGCGCGGCCGACCAGGTGGCTGATGCCCGTGGTCTCGTCATGGCTGACCGTTCGCCCACTCGCCACCCTCACCTGAAACAGTTCAAGCTCAGCCTGTTCAATGAAATGGCGCTCCGAGACAGGCAACTGAGCCAGCAGTTCCGTGAGTTGCCACTTCAGCGCGGTTTCGAAGCTGGCGAGCCAGGTGTCGAAATCACGCTCGAACCTGGCGCTGATGTCCGGCAGGCCCAGTGCCGCCAGGCTACGGCTGTTCAATGGGTTCCAGGTCGCGAAATCACCTGAGGTATAGACCTCCCAGGCAGGACGCGAGTGGGTTCTGTCCGAGGTGACGAAGCCTCCGGCGCCTCTGATGGGCTCTGTCGAATAGCACGGCGTTTCCGGGTCGATGCCATGTTTGCGCAATTGCGCCTTGGCCATCTCGAAACGCACGGGCATGGGGATGGACAGCTTGGCGACGCAGTCGAGCAACTGCATCTGGTAAGCCTGGAAGTCGGCATACGCCTGGTTCACATCGGCTTCACTGAACGTCTCGTTGGGCGACGCTGCAATCTTGGCATTGGCCACCGCCCACTCCAGCACCGGTTGGTTCGAAGCGCTCTCAAACAGCGGCGCAAAGTCAACTGGATGGCGTTTTTTCAATGAGTGAGGCAGCAGCAGGATTTCCGTGCTGGACTTGCGGCGTGTGTCGCCTGGGCTGAGCAGCTCGCCGAGGTTCACGGCGCTCTGGAAATGGACCCAGCGGGCACTGCTGCGATAGACCATCTCGCCTGGCAGGTCGCTGATCTGCCAGGCCGCCGGGAAACGGGGCATGAGCAGGTAGCGGGCAAGTGTCAGGTGGCTGTGCTGGGTCAATGCTCTGCCCCTGAGCAGGTGCTCATCCAGCGCGGTGAAGATTTCGTCGATGGTCATGCCCGCATGGCTGGGGCTGGTGAAATCGAAGCCCAGCAGGTCGTTGTCCGGAGCCAGGGCCAAGGCCAGGCAGTGGCGCAACAGTTTCAGTCGGAGAATGGGCGACTGGGGTTCGCTGCCGTCCGAACCGAACCACTGCAAGGCTTGCTGGACGCGGGCCACGAGGTCACGCATGCACGGCGCTTGTTCGGCATCGGCCAGCAACGTAGCCGGTTGGTGAAACCTGTCTTGAATATTCTCCTCTTCACCCCAGGCTGCAAGGATGGCGTCGAACAGAATGCCCTGGCCAGGCTCGAATGCAGCGGCCATCTCCTCGGCAATCAGGCGATTTTGTTCAGTGCTCAACAGCGGGTGAGCGTCGGCGCTATGGCGGATGAGGTGGTCGAGCAGCAGCTCCTGCAGGTCGCCCAAGTGCAAGCGCAACGCCTGCAGCGCCGCTGCCGAGGTCGGCGTGGGCTGGCCTACCTGCGCGAGCGCCTGTACGGCCCACTGCTGTCTGCCGAAATCTTCCGGCGCCTCCAGTGTCAGGCAGTACTCGCGCAGGCGCGCGATGTTGTCGAGTCTTGGGGTGTTCCACGCGGCGTAGGGCGGAACGAAGGGGGGCTTGGTAGCGTTCATGGCTGGAACCTGAAGAGGATAGGGCCTCAAGTTCAGCAACAGTTACCCGGCCGGGTGCGTTAGTTATTCATGCAATTGCCAGACAGGGTAAGGCCCGTGCGGGGCGTTCCACGGCAGGTTTCACTCCGGGCGGGAGAATTCACAGATCGCCCCCGTCGCGCCATGGGCGTAGGCTGCCAGCAGGCTGTTCATCAGGCTACCAAGGGTCATTTCGTATTGCTCCTAAATGAGAGGTTGTCCCATCGTCCAATAAAAGGGCATGATGTGCTCTTGAATTGGTTGTATACAATCGATTGAACAATTCTACTGGCTGGCCGCTTGACAGCACCTTGACCCATATCAGCAAGGGGCTGAACGGTTTCAGGCAGTCTCGCAATTGATAAAACCCTGCCAAGGAGATTCATGATGTTTGCGAAAGCTGTAGCGGTATCCCTGCTGACCCTCGCCAGCGCCTCTGTCTTCGCAGCCGAGTGCTCGGTGACTGTCGACTCGACCGACCAGATGTCCTACAACACCAAGGAAATCACCGTCGACAAGAGCTGCAAGGAATTCACTGTCAAACTCACCCACTCCGGTAGCCTGGCGAAGAACGTCATGGGCCACAACCTGGTGATCAGCAAGACTGCCGACATGCAGGGCATCGCCACCGAGGGCATGAGCCAAGGCCTGGACAAGGACTACATCAAGGCTGACAACGCCGCGATCATCGCCCACACCAAGATGATTGGCGCGCCTGAAAAAGAAACCGAAGTGAAGTTCGACACCAGCAAACTGGAAGCCGGTGGCGACTACAGCTTCTTCTGCACCTTCCCGGGCCACATCTCGATGATGAAGGGCAAGGTCGTCGTCAAGTAATCAAAGCCTGACGGTGAACCCTGTGGGAGTGGGTTCACCCGCGAATGCGTCGGTGGTTTTACCATCGTATTCGCGGGTGAACCCGCTCCCACAGGTCTTTCTACGGCTTGATCAAGGGGCGAACGGGAGTTCGCGCTTGTGCTGGGTCTTGCGGTAGGTGGCGACGATGATGTCGAACGCTTCCTGGTCAACCGGCAGCCCATGCAGGAAGGCATCGATCTGCTGGTAGGTCACGCCATGGGACGCTTCATCCGGCTTGCCCGGCGCCAGGTCTTCCAGGTCTGCGGTCGGCACTTTCTCCACCAGTGATTCCGGCGCGCCAAAGCTGCGCGCAATTGCCCGCACCTGGTTTTTCACCAGCCCGCTCAGCGGCGCCAGGTCGCAGGCCCCATCGCCGAACTTGGTAAAGAAGCCCATTACCGCCTCGGCGGCGTGGTCGGTGCCGATCACCAGGCCGCCACGGGCACCGGCGATGGTGTACTGGGCTACCATGCGGGTACGAGCCTTGACGTTGCCAACGACGAAGTCGACCAGCGTCGGAGAGCCGTTCTTCAGCTCGACCACTTCGGCTGCCAGGGCCTTCACCGCCGGGGCGATATCGACCGTGTGCACTTCATCGGCCTTGATCACCTCCAGGCACGCCTGGGCATCGTGCTCGTCATGCTGCACGTGATACGGCAGGCGCACGGCGATGAAGGTATAGGCCTTGTCACCGGTTTCGGCACGCAGCTCGTTGATGGCGCGCTGGGCGAGCAAGGCGGCGGCCAGCGAGTCGACGCCGCCGCTGATGCCCAGCACCAGGGTCTTGAGCCGGGCGTTGGCCAGGCAATCCTTGATGAACGCCACGCGCCGGGCCACTTCGGCCTCGAGCGCGGCGGCGTCGGCGAACGGCGGCTGTACCTTCAGCGCCTGGGCAATCTCTTGCTGAACCGCTTGCATGGGTTACTCCTTGCTGGGGACTTTGAATACGTGGCGCATATAGGCGACGAAGTTCTCGTCGCGGCATTGGGTCTTGGCGGCTTCGTCGGAAATTTTCGCCACGGGCGCGCCATTGCAGTCGGTCATTTTAAGCACGATGCTCATCGGCGCCACGCCCGGGATGTCACAGGTGAGGTTGGTGCCGATGCCAAAGCTCACGTTGATGCGACCGCGCAACGCGCGGAAGATTTCCAGGGAACGGGTCAGGTTGAGACCATCGGAGAACACCAGGGTCTTGGTCATCGGGTCGATACCCAGTTTCTGGTAGTGGGCGATGGCCTTTTCTGCCCAGGCCACCGGTTCGCCAGAGTCATGCCGCAAGCCATCGAACAGCTTGGCGAAGTACAGGTCGAAATCGCCGAGGAAGGCATCCATGGTGATGCAGTCGGTCAGGGCGATGCCGAGCAGGCCGCGGTACTCGCGCACCCAGCAGTCCAGCGCGGCGATCTGGCTGTCGATCAGGCGCGGGCCGAGTTGCTGGTGGGCCATGATCCATTCGTGGGCCATGGTGCCCAACGGCTTGATATCCAGTTTCCATGCCAGGTCGACGTTGCTGGTGCCGACGAAACGGGCCGGGAAGTCGTCGCGCAGCACGCGCACCACTTCTTCCTGCACACGGCTGGAAAAACGTCGGCGGGTGCCGAAGTCGGCCACTTGCAACTCGGCCAGTTCATCGGCGCTGGCATGTGCGCGCAGCCAGTCGAACTTGCGGTATAGCTGGTCGCGCGCTTCGGCCAGGCGCATGCGAGGGTGCAGGTGGCGGTTGCGCACTTCGCTGATGATCGCCAGCAGCGGCACTTCGAACAGGATCACATGCAGCCACGGGCCTTGCAGGCGCAGGAACAGCTGGTTGTCTTCTATTCCCAGGCGCACGTAACGCAGGTTGAAGCGGAACAGCCGGAGAAAACGCAGGAAGTCGGGTTTGAGGAAGCTGATGCGTTCGAGGAAGGCCAGCTGGCCGTCGTCGAGGGTAAGGTCGCTGAGCTTTTCCAGCTGGTTGCGGATCTCGCCGAGATAGGGGCGCAGGTCCTCGCCATTGCGGCAGCGGAATTCCCATTCGACGTCGGCGTCCGGGTAGTTGTGCAACACGCCCTGCATCATCGTGAGTTTGTAGAAGTCGGTGTCGAGCAGGTTGTGCACGATGCGCTCGGCGAATGCGCTCTCGCTCATCAAGGGGGCTCCGGAAGCGGCGAATGGCGGACATTGTGCCAGCCTTTTGCGCCTTGTTGTGGCTGTACAGGCCGCTTTGCGGAAATGCCCGCTTCTACAGCTTCCTCGCAACGGGCACTTTTGAGCTGTTCATGGGCAAGCGGGCGTGCCCGCGAAGAGGTCGGAACAGCCAAAACACCGTGTGTTTCGGTGCACCCGCCAGCCTTGAAACGGTGCCGCCTGTAGCAGTCGCGCACCAGCAGTGTGCAGTTCGGTGACGTCTGCTGTTACAGGCCGGTTGCACGTAAACACTTGGCAGGGTTGCAATGATGGCACCCAGCGGTTGCTCCTTGTCTGTACGTGTGGTGGCGCCCGCCGCACGGCAGACGGTTGCACGCTCAATAAAGAAAAGGCCGTCGGTCGCCTGCAGACGCCCTCTACGGTGTGTTTTCCCGGAAGACAAAACCGATGGCACGGCCCTTGCTCGGAGCACAGGGCTGAGAAGTTGTAGTGCCAACCAAAAAAACTCTAGGAGCACCACCTCATGTCGCAGACGTTTTACAAGAAAGGTTTCCTGGCTCTGGCCGTAGCTACGGCACTGGGTGTTTCTTCGTATGTTCAGGCCGACGTCAAGATCGGTGTAGCGGGCCCCATGACTGGGGCAAACGCAGCGTTTGGCGAGCAGTACATGAAAGGTGCGCAGGCAGCGGCCGACAAGATCAACGCCGCCGGTGGCGTGAACGGCGAGAAGATCGTCCTGGTCAAGGGCGATGACGCCTGCGAACCGAAGCAGGCCGTGGCCGTGGCCAACCGTCTGGTCGACCAGGACAAGGTGATCGGCGTGGTCGGCCACTTCTGTTCTTCCAATACCATCCCGGCTTCCGAGGTGTATGACGAGGCTGGGGTCATTGCCATCACCCCGGGCTCGACCAACCCGCAGGTGACCGAGCGCGGCCTTTCCGCGATGTTCCGCATGTGTGGGCGTGACGACCAGCAGGGCATCGTCGCTGGTGACTACATCGTCGACGTGCTCAAGGGCAAGAAGGTCGCGGTGCTGCACGACAAGGACACCTACGGCCAGGGCCTGGCCGACGCGACCAAGGCGCAGCTGGAGAAACGCGGTGTCAAGCCGGTGCTGTACGAAGGCCTGACCCGTGGCGAGAAAGACTTCAGCGCCGTGGTCACCAAGATCCGCTCCACCGGTGCCGACGTGGTGTACTTCGGCGGCCTGCACCCGGAAGCCGGCCCGCTGGTGCGCCAACTGCGCGAGCAAGGCCTGAAGGACGTCAAGTTCATGTCCGATGACGGCATCGTCACCGACGAACTGGTATCCACTGCAGGCGGCGCGCAGTACGTCGATGGCGTGTACATGACTTTCGGTGCCGACCCGCGCCTGTTGCCGGACAGCAAGGCAGTGGTTGAGGAATTCCGCAAGAACGGCACCGAGCCTGAAGGCTACACCCTGTACGCCTACGCTTCGCTGCAGGCCTTGGCCGCTGCGTTCAACGGCGCCAAGTCGAACAAGGGCGAAGACGCTGCCGAGTGGCTCAAGGCCAACCCGGTGCAGACCGTCATGGGCGAGAAGAAGTGGGACAAGAAGGGTGACCTGACCGTGTCCGACTACGTGGTCTACCAGTGGGATGCCCAAGGCAAGTACCACCAGCTGGAAAAACAAAAATAACAACGGCCCACGGCCCGGGTTCACGCCCGGGCCCAAGCCCCGCGGTACCTGTCTTTATCCGTAGATCTGCACAGTACTGCGCTGCGAGGGCCGCCTAGTCCCAAGGCCCGCCGTGGTCGGCGCTCGTGCAATCTCAATCAGGTGAGATTGCGTTATGGATGGTATTTTCCTGCAGCAACTGGTCAACGGCCTGACCCTCGGGTCGGTCTATGGCCTGATCGCCATCGGCTACACAATGGTCTATGGCATCATCGGCATGATCAACTTCGCGCACGGCGAGGTGTACATGATTTCCGCGTACCTCGCGGCAATCAGCCTGGCATTGCTGGCTTACTTCGGTATCGAGTCGTTCCCCCTGCTGATGCTGGGCACCCTGTTGTTCACCATCGTCGTCACCGGCGTGTACGGCTTCACCATTGAACGCATCGCCTACAAACCCCTGCGCAACTCCACCCGCCTGGCACCGCTGATCAGTGCCATCGGCATTTCGCTGATCTTGCAGAACTATGCGCAGATCAGCCAGGGTGCCCGCCAGCAAGGCGTGCCGACCCTGCTCGAAGGCGCCTGGCGCGTCGAAGTCGGCACCGGCTTCGTGCAACTGACCTACACCAAGATCTTCATCCTGGTGGCCGCATTCGTGGGCATGGGCCTGCTCACCTACGTCATCAAGTACACCAAGCTCGGCCGCATGTGCCGGGCTACCCAGCAAGACCGCAAGATGGCCTCGATCCTGGGCATCAATACCGACCGGGTGATTTCCTACGTGTTCGTGATCGGTGCGGTAATGGCCGCGCTGGCCGGCGTGCTGATCACCATGAACTACGGCACCTTCGACTTCTATGCCGGCTTCATCATCGGCATCAAGGCCTTTACCGCCGCGGTGCTCGGCGGGATCGGCTCGCTGCCTGGCGCCATGCTCGGCGGGATCATCCTGGGTATTTCCGAGTCGCTGTTCTCTGGCCTGATCAACTCCGACTACAAGGACGTGTTCAGCTTCTCGCTGCTGGTGATGATCCTTATCTTCCGCCCGCAAGGCCTGCTGGGTCGCCCGCTCGTGGCTAAGGTGTGAACATGTCCATTGCCAAAACTGCCGCTGTACCCGAAACCAAGGGTTTCGACCTTAAACGCAGCCTGCTGGAGACCATCGTCGCCGGCCTGCTGGCACTCATCGTATTTGGCCCGGTCGTCGGCGTGGTCCTCGATGGCTACAGCTTCAATGCCGAGCCGCGTCGCGTGGCCTGGCTGGTCGGCGGGGTGATGCTGGGGCGCTTCCTGCTCAGCCTGTACCTGCAGACCGCCGCCGGTACGCGCATGCTACAGGGCTTCGAAAGTGGTGGCTCGGGTGTGCATGTGCGCGCGCCGGACTACGTGTCGCGGCTGCGCTACATCATTCCGGCGCTGGTGGTGATTGCCATCGTCTTCCCGATCTTCGCCAACAAGTACCTGTTGACCGTGGTCATCCTTGGCCTGATCTACGTGCTGCTCGGCCTCGGCCTGAACATCGTGGTCGGCCTGGCCGGCCTGCTCGACCTCGGCTACGTGGCGTTCTACGCCATCGGCGCCTACGGCCTGGCGCTGGGCTACCAGTACCTCGGCCTGGGCTTCTGGAGCGTGCTGCCACTGGCGGCCATCGCAGCGGCGCTGGCGGGTTGCATCCTCGGCTTCCCGGTGCTGCGGATGCACGGTGACTATCTGGCGATCGTGACCCTGGGCTTCGGTGAGATCATCCGCCTGGTACTGAACAACTGGCTGTCGTTCACCGGTGGCCCGAACGGCATGCCGGCGCCATCGCCGACCTTCTTCGGCCTGGAATTCGGCCGCCGGGCCAAGGACGGTGGGGTACCGATCCACGAGTTCTTCGGCTTCGAATACAACGCTAACCTCAAGTTCGTGTTCATCTACGCCGTGCTGTTCATGGTCGTGCTGGCGGTGCTGTACATCAAGCACCGCCTGACCCGCATGCCGGTCGGCCGGGCCTGGGAGGCGTTGCGCGAGGACGAGATCGCCTGCCGCTCGATGGGCCTGAACCATGTATTGGTGAAACTTTCGGCGTTCACCCTGGGCGCCTCTACTGCTGGCCTGGCGGGGGTGTTCTTCGCGACCTACCAGGGCTTCGTCAACCCGTCGTCGTTCACCTTCTTCGAGTCGGCACTGATTCTTGCCATCGTCGTGCTCGGCGGGATGGGCTCGACCGTTGGCGTGGTGATCGCGGCCTTCGTCCTCACCGTGGCGCCAGAGCTGCTGCGCAGCTTCTCGGAATACCGGGTGCTGCTGTTCGGTGTGCTCATGGTGTTGATGATGATCTGGCGACCGCGTGGGCTGATCCGCATCAGCCGTACCGGTGTGACCCCGCGTAAAGGAGTGGCGCCATGAGCGACGATATCATTCTCTCGGTCGACAACCTGATGATGCAGTTCGGTGGCATCAAGGCGCTCAGCGATGTCAGCCTGAAGGTCAGGCGCAACCAGATCTTCGCCCTGATCGGCCCCAACGGCGCCGGCAAGACCACGGTGTTCAACTGCCTCACCGGTTTCTACAAGGCCAGCGGCGGGCGTATCGAACTGAACGTGCGCGGCAGCCACACCAATGTCATCCAGCTGCTCGGCGAGCGCTTCCAGGCTGCCGACTTCGTCTCGCCGGCGCGCTTTGCCAACCGCCTCTACTACAAGATGTTCGGCGGTACCCACCTGGTCAACCGCGCCGGCCTGGCACGCACCTTCCAGAACATTCGCCTGTTCAAGGAAATGTCGGTGGTAGAAAACCTGCTGGTGGCCCAGCACATGTGGGTCAACCGCAACCTGCTGGCCGGGGTGCTCAACACCAAGGCCTACCGCAAGGCTGAAAGCGATGCGCTAGACCATGCGTTCTACTGGTTGGAAGTGGTCGACCTGGTCGATTGCGCCAACCGCCTGGCCGGTGAATTGTCGTACGGCCAGCAGCGCCGCCTGGAAATCGCCCGGGCCATGTGCACGCGGCCGAAAATCATCTGCCTGGACGAACCGGCGGCGGGCCTCAACCCGCAGGAAACCGAGGCCCTTAGCCGCATGATCCGCGTGCTGCGTGACGAGCACGACATCACCGTGGTGCTGATCGAGCATGACATGGGCATGGTCATGAGTATTTCCGACCATATCGTGGTGCTCGACCATGGCAACGTGATTGCCGAAGGCGCGCCGCAGGATATCCGCCACAACCCGACGGTGATCGCCGCCTACCTGGGTGCCGATGAAGAGGAACTGGTATGAGTGCGCCCATTCTCGAACTGAAGGACCTGGACGTCTTCTACGGGCCGATCCAGGCGCTGAAAAAGGTGTCGATGCACATCAACGAGGGCGAGACGGTCAGCCTGATCGGCGCCAACGGTGCCGGCAAGTCGACCTTGCTGATGTCGATTTTCGGCCAGCCGCGGGCAGCGTCAGGGCATATCGTCTATCGCGGCACCGACATTACCCGCAAATCGTCGCACTACATCGCTTCCAACGGCATCGCCCAGTCGCCGGAAGGGCGCCGGGTGTTCCCCGACATGACCGTCGAGGAAAACCTGATGATGGGCACCATCCCCATCGGCGACAAGCATGCCGATGCAGACATGCAGCGCATGTACGAGCTGTTCCCGCGGCTGAAGGAGCGACGCAACCAGCGGGCCATGACCATGTCCGGTGGCGAGCAGCAGATGCTGGCGATTGCCCGGGCGCTGATGAGCCGTCCGAAGTTGCTGTTGCTGGACGAGCCATCGCTGGGGCTGGCGCCGATCGTGGTCAAGCAGATCTTCGCGACCCTGCGCGAGCTGGCCAAGACCGGGATGACCATCTTCCTGGTCGAGCAGAATGCCAACCATGCGCTGAAACTGTCTGATCGGGCCTATGTGATGGTCAACGGGCAGATTCGCATGACCGGTACAGGGCAAGAGCTGCTGGTCAACGAGGAAGTGCGCAACGCTTATCTGGGCGGTCATTGAAGGGTCTCCGGGGCTGCGAAGGCAGCCCCGTTTCTGTTGTGGACAACCTGTTTCACATCCTTCCCGATTTACTCCACAAACCTGTCGCAAATCATTGTTTCCACACGCTGATGTTTTCCACGGTTAGTGTGGAACCGCCTGTGGAAAACATGGTGGCACTTGGCGCTATCCCTTTATCTACAAGGGGTGCAGCGTCATGGTCATTTTTTGATCAGTTGCCTCCGATTGAAGATTTCTGCTGTTTTGACGAAGCCTGCATGCAGGCTCAACGCCGCGAAGTGCCTGTGGATAACTATGTGAAAAACCCTTGGACAGACCGCTGCACGCGGCATGTTTGAAAGCCTTGCGCCATCACCTGAAGATATCCACCGACCATCCAGCGCTGAAAGGGTTCTGCCCAACAGACGAGTTGCCCCCAATCCATGGGGAAAGCCTTGTGGATAACGTGCGCATAGTTGGCGCCGGGCTCTCTGCAACAAGGGTTTGCCGCGCATGAGCAAAAAATGACCAGCGACCTCGACGACTTGCTGCCAGCGTCTGGCGCGGGCATGCTGCAAGGCTGCTGATGACAACCTACCGTGAGGAACAGAGCATGACGTCCACCGTATTCATCACTGGCGCGACTTCCGGATTCGGCGAGGCCACGGCCCGCCGCTTCGCCGAAGCCGGCTGGAAACTGGTGCTCACCGGCCGTCGCAAGGAGCGCCTCGATGCCCTGTGTGCCGAATTGTCGGCCAAGACCGAAGTACATGGGCTGGTGCTCGATGTGCGGGACCGCAAGGCCATGGAGCAGGCCATCGCCAACCTGCCGGCAGGCTTCGACAAGTTGCGCGGCCTGGTTAACAACGCTGGCCTCGCGCTGGGCGTGGATGCGGCGCAAAACTGCAGCCTGGACGACTGGGAAACCATGGTCGACACCAACATCAAGGGGCTGATGTACACCACACGCCTGCTGCTGCCACGGCTGATCGCCCACGGCCGCGGCGCCTCGATCCTCAACGTGGGTTCGGTGGCAGGCAACTACCCGTACCCGGGCAGCAACGTGTATGGCGGTACCAAGGCGTTCGTCGGCCAGTTTTCGCTGAGCCTGCGCTGCGACCTGCGCGGCACCGGCGTGCGTGTGAGCAATATCGAGCCGGGCCTGTGCGAGAGCGAGTTCTCCCTGGTGCGCTTCGGCGGTGACCAGGCCAAGTACGATGCGACCTACGCCGGTGCCGAGCCAATCCAGCCGCAGGACATCGCCGAGACCATTTTCTGGATCCTCAACCAGCCGGCGCATATCAATATCAACAGCCTGGAGCTGATGCCGGTGAGCCAGGACTGGGCAGGGTTCGCCATAGACCGGTCCGCCAAGAGTTGAGTTTCCACCGGCCGGCTAGTGCACCCTTTGTAGGAGCAACTGTCTTGCTCAATTTCTAAAAGCTGGCGCGGTCCCTGTGGGAGCGGGCTTGCCCGCGAACACAGGCGAAGCCCGTGCAATCCACCCCGGTGGTCTTCTTCGCGGGTAATCCGGCCTTGTGCCGCGAAAGGGCTGCAGAACAGCCCCAGTGTTTCAGCGCAGATGCACAAATTGCCGGGGCTGCTCTGCAGCCCTTTCGCGGCACAAGGCCGCTCCTACAGGGGCAATGCGCATGTCTGGCGTCATGCAGGGCCGCTGAAGCGTCAGCCCAGGCGTTGCAAGCCTTCCAGGCACGTCGCCAGGTGGTAGGGGGTGGTTGAAGGCATGTCATGCCGGCTGACCGCTCCCTCGCCGTCCCGGCATTCATACCAGCCCGCTTGCCGCAGGAATCGCGCTTCCAGCGCCTGCAGCTGCCCCGCCAGCTTCGCCTCGCCGCCTACGCGCAACACCAACGCCCGCAGATATTCAGCCTGCGCCCAGATGCGCTGGGTGGCATCCAGTACCTGGCCATCCACAGCCAGCATCGCCAGTACTGCCCCATCCTTTACCCCGTGCTGCTCGGCAAAGCCGAACGCCCGCTCGATAGACGCATGCAGCGGCGTGTCTCGCAGCAACGGCGAGGTATGCAGTAGATAGAACCACTCGAACTGATGCCCTGGCTCGAACCAGTTATCCACAGCACCACGTGGTTTTTCCAGCATCAGGCCATGGGCCGGTTCGATGAAGTGCGCCTGCAGGGCTTCGCACAGCTGCAGCAGCGACTGCCGGGTATGTTCGTCTTCACGTACTGCCAGCACTTGCAGGAACGCTTCGGCCAGATGCATCTGCGGGTTCTGCAGCGGGCCGCTGCCCAGGTCGGCCCAGTCCTCGCCCAGGCTGGCTTCGTACAAGCCATCGTCACGGGCGAACTGCTGGTCGATGACGTCCAGCGCTGCATTCAAGGTGGACTCCACCAGGCTTTCGCGCACCTTGCCCCAGTAGTGCGCGCAGGCGAACACGATGAAGGCATGGGTATACAGGTCCTTGCGCCGGTCCAGCGGCTTGCCCTGGGCGTCGATGCTGTAGAACCAGCCGCCGTGTTCGGCGTCGTGGAAGTGCTTCTGCAACGAGCGGAACAGGGCGGCCGCACGTTCGGCGGCGCCGGGCTGCCCGATGCGGCTGCTGAACAGGTACAGCTGTCGCGCGCAGGCCATGGCCCGGTAGCGTTGCACCGGTAACGGCTGGTGCTCGGCGTCGAGGGCCTCGTAGGGTAGCGCCATATCAGCGTTCCAACCCGGGCCTTGCCACAACGGCACGATGCGTTCGGCGAAATGCTGGTTGAAGCGGGCCAGTTCGGGCAGGGTCAGGCGGGGGTTGGACATTTAAGCGCTCGTCGCTATCGGGCAGGCCGCCATGGTAGCAGAACTGGGGTTTTCGGTAGCTGTGCCGGCGAAGAAGGCCAGTACAGGCAAGCGATCAGCCTGGGTTGCCCAACCCTTGCCAGTGGCGCGCGCCGACGAAGATGAAGCGCAACTGCTGGGTGATCTTTTCCTGTGGCGTCAGCGCCTGTGGATAACCCCGCTCCGGGCTGTCGATCAGTTCCGGCAGGGTGGCAAACACGGTCTTCACCACCAGGTCGGCCATCACCGCCAGCGCTGCGCTGTCCAGGTGCTGCCAGCGCTTCATCCGCGCAAGGTCGGTAGCCAGGTCGTCGCTGATGTCCTGGCGCAGGCGGGCAATGGCCTGGCGGACTGCCTGCGAACCGCCGTACTGCTCGCGGGCGAGGAACAGGAACTGTGCGCGGTGGGCGGCGACCACGTCGAGAAAGATACGCACCGAGGCGTCAGTAATGCCGCCCAGCTCGAATTCGTTGTGGCGCACCAGGCGAATAGTCTGGCGGAACGTGGCGTCGACCTCGGCCACCAGGGCCAGGCCCAGGGCGTCCATGTCGGAGAAATGCCGGTAGAAGCCGGTGGGCACGATGCCGGCGGTCTTTGCCACTTCGCGCAGGCTGATACTGCCGAAACCACGGCCACTCTCCATGAGCTGGCAGGCGGCATCAAGCAGGGCCTGGCGGGTCTGTAGCTTCTGTTCGGCGCGCGGCAGCATGGTGCGAGCTTCTGTGACGGTGAGGCTGGGCACTCTAGTGAAAAAAACAAAGCCCGGTCAATGGACCGGGCCTGGAGGGGAGGCGGTGTTGCGACAGAGATTGTTCTTTTCGGCCATGGGTTCAGCTCACACGGCTGATTGCGACCAAGCGATCAGAACCACCTTCGGCGACACGGCCGGCACGTTCGATCAGGCGATCGGAGCCACCTTCAGCAACACGGCCAGAGCGTTCGATCAGGCGATCAGAGCCACCTTCGGCGACGCGGCCAGTGCGTTCGATCAGGCGATCGGAACCACCTTCGGCAACGCGGCCAGTACGTTCGATCAGGCGATCGGAGCCACCTTCGGCAACGCGGCCAGTGCGTTCGATCAGGCGATCGGAGCCGCCTTCGGCAACGCGGCCAGTACGTTCGATCAGGCGATCGGAGCCACCTTCGGCGACCCGGCCAGTGCGTTCGATCAGGCGATCGGAGCCACCTTCGGCAACGCGGCCAGTGCGTTCGATCAGGCGATCAGAACCACCTTCGGCAACCGTCTTAAGCGGCTGGGCGATCTCGGCAGCGCTGGAGCGCGATTCGGCGGTCAGGTGTTGCTCGTCGGCTGGCAAGGCAAAAGCGTTGGCAGCCAGAATGGACAGGGTCAGGGTCAGCAGGTGGCGTTTCATGATTCGGTGCTCCTCTCGGGGGCTGGAAAGTGGGTACGGAGCCAATGCTACGCCGGGTAACGCCAGAGAGAAGTTCATACGGGTAATGGTAACAATCGACCGTATTGATAGAGACCATGAACAGCTCTAGCTCAAGGCTTCTGGCTTGAGTGATGGCTTCTTTAGATTGCTCTCGGCCAGTTACACATACAGCCTGACGCGTTGAATTGCTGAACAAATGGGCAGGAAAAACTTCGCTATCATGGGCCAACCATAAAACCCCGCGGGTTTTCGTCAGTCCCAGATAGTGAATGCCCCGCTACGCCTGTTTCTGTGTCATACCGCAAGGAGAACCACGCAATGACGCGTCCCGCCAGAATCCTCGTCTGGACCTTCACCAGCCTGCTGACCTTACTGGCGATCCTGGTGGTGATCATCGCCACCTTCGACTGGAACCGCGTCAAACCCCTGCTCAACGAGAAGGTTTCAGAAGCCCTGCAGCGGCCCTTCGCAATCAATGGCAACCTTGTCATCGAGTGGCGCACCGAAGCGGAAGAGGGCGGCTGGCGTGCCTGGGTACCTTGGCCGCATTTGATTGCCGAGGACCTCAGCCTGGGCAACCCGGCGTGGCTCGACGAGCAGAAGATGGTCGGCCTGGAACGCGTGACGTTCCGTCTGGCGCCGCTACCGCTGTTGTTTCGGCAGATCAGCATCCCGCGCATCGACCTGACCAAGCCCACTGCCAGCCTGACCCGTCTGGCCGATGGCCGCGCCAACTGGACCTTCGACTTCGGCCCCAAGGATGACAACGCCGAGCCTTCGAAATGGCAGCTGGACATCGGCGCCATCGGTTTCGACCAGGGCAATGTCAGTTTCGACGACCAAACCCTGAAAACCCGCATGAAGGTGCAGATCGACCCGCTGGGCAAGCCGATCCCGTTCAGTGACATCGTCGGCAAGGCCAGGGCCGAGAAGGTGGGTGCCGCGCAGGACTATGCCTTCGGCCTCAAGGTACAGGGCCGCTACAAAGGCCAGCCGGTGGCCGGTTCGGGCAAGATCGGCGGCCTGCTGGCACTGCAGGATGCCCGCCAGCCGTTCCCGCTGCAGGCCGATGTGCGTATCGCCGACACTCATGTGGTACTCGCCGGTACCCTGACCGACCCGCGCAACCTGGGCGCCCTCGACCTGCGCCTGCGCCTGTCCGGGGCCAGCCTGGGCAACCTCTACCCGCTGACCGGTGTGACCCTGCCGGACACCCCGGCCTACTCCACCGATGGCCACCTCAGCGCCAACCTGCACGCGGCGCAAGGGGCGACCTTCAACTACCAGGGCTTCAACGGCCAGATCGGCGACAGCGACATCCATGGTGACCTGGCCTTCGTTGCCAGCCAGCCACGGCCCAGGCTGTCGGGCAACCTGGTATCCAACCAGTTGCTGTTCAAGGACCTGGCGCCACTGATCGGCGCCGACTCCAATGCCGAGCAGAAGGCGCGTGGCGGCGCCAGCAAGCAGCCGCAAGGCAAGGTATTGCCGGTGGAAGAGTTCCGCACCGAGCGCTGGCGTGCCATGGATGCCGACGTCACCTTCGCCGGCAAGCGCATCGTGCACAGCGCGCAGTTGCCTTTCAACGACCTGTCGGCCCACGTGATCCTGGAAGATGGCCTGCTGCGCCTGGAGCCCCTGCGGTTTGGCGTTGCCGGTGGCAACCTGGCCTCGCAGATCCGCCTGGATGGCCGCAATGTGCCGCTGCAGGGGCGTGCCCGGTTGACCGCGCGGGGCTTCAAGCTCAAGCAGCTGTTCCCCGGCTTCGCGCCGATGCAGACCAGCTTTGGCGAGTTGAACGGCGATGCCGACATCACTGGCCGGGGTAACTCGGTAGCTGCGTTGCTGGGTACGGCCAATGGCGAACTGCGCATGCTGGTCAACGATGGTGCCATCAGCCGCAGCCTCATGGAGATTGCCGGGTTGAACGTGGGCAACTACGTGGTCGGCAAGCTGTTCGGCGATGAAGACGTGAAGATCAACTGCGCAGCGGCCGATGTGGGGATCAAGGATGGCTTGGCGACCACGCGCCTGTTCATCTTCGACACCGAGAACGCGATCATCTACATCAACGGCACGGCCAATTTCGCCAGCGAGCAGCTGGACCTGAAGATCACCCCGGAATCGAAAGGGCTGCGGCTGTTCTCGCTGCGCTCGCCGCTGTACGTGCGCGGGCCGTTCGCCAAGCCCAGTGCCGGTGTGCAGGCGGTGCCGCTGGCATTGCGTGGGGCAGGGATGGTAGCGCTGGGGGTGGTGGCCGGGCCGGCGGCGGGTTTGCTGGCGTTGGTTGCCCCCAGCAGCGGGGATGATCCGAACCAATGCACACCGTTGTTGCAGCAGATGAAGGCGGGCAAGGCGCCAGCTGCGGTGAAAGGCAAGCAATGAGGGGCCCGCGGCCCATCGTCGGCAAGCCAGTTCCCACAGGTACCCCGCCGGCTTCGAATCGACACGGCACCTGTAGGAGCGGCTTCAGCCGCGATCACCGGCCTGGCCGGTGCCATCCACCGCGTCGCCTGCATCGTGGATAAATCCGCTTCTACAGTTGACGCGGTTCCAGTAGGAGGGGGCTGCGCTGCGGAGCCAGCCCCTTGCAATTACAGCCCTTGCAGCAGATCGGACATGTCGTCCGCGTGCTCTTCTTCCTGAGCCAGGATGTCTTCGAAGATCCGCCGCGTGGTCGGGTCCTTGTCACCAATGTACTGGATGATCTCACGGTAGCTGTCGATGGCGATGCGCTCCGCCACCAGGTCCTCCAGCACCATCTCCTTCAACGTGGCACCCGCCACGTACTGGGCATGCGAGTTCTTGCTGAGGTTGTCCGGGTTGAAGTCTGGTTCGCCGCCCAGCTGCACGATACGCTCGGCAAGCCTGTCGGCGTGTTCGGCTTCCTGGTTGGCGTGCTCGAGAAACTCCTCGGCCGCTATGCTGGCTTTCACCCCCGAGGCCATGAAGTAGTGGCGTTTGTAGCGCAGGGTGCACACCAGCTCGGTCGCCAGGGCTTCATTGAGCAGGCGGATAATGCGCTCACGGTCGGCGTGGTAGCCCTCGGTCACGGCGCCGTTCTCGACGTGCTGGCGGGCACGCTGGCGCAGGGTTTGCACATCGGTCAGTTCAGTTCCGGTCATGTTCATCTCCGAAAGCATCAGGGTGGTCATGGCGTGTCCTGTGGGTGTCATGCGCCGTGGGCGGCGTCGCTGTCTTCCTGGCGTTGTTTGCAGGTCTTGAAGCCTTTGGCATCGACATGGCCAGTGGCGTCGAAGCGCACGTAGTAAGGCTGCTGGTGGCCGTCGCGGTTGAGGATGTAGTCGTTGCAGGTGCCACCGTGCGGCAGGTCGGTCACGTTGGATGGGCTACCGCCGATAGCGATGACCTTCTGCATGGTCATGCCGTTTTCCACTTGCTTGACCAGCGGTTCGTCGCGGTAGGTGACGTAATCCACGGGGTTTTCCGGGCGGCTGCCACAGGCGGCGAGGGTGGCGCTAGCCAGGAGGATTGCCAGGGTCTGCTTGTACATGTTCCCGCTCCTTGCAAAGGGTCTGTTGGCTTTGGAACCGCAGCGGGCGCCCAGAGTTCGATTGCGCTGGTCATCAGGGCCGCTGTAGTGTTGGCCGGTCGTCCACGGAAAGGGGCTGGCTATGCAGCAGGAATTGGCCACGCGATACCCGTTGGTGCTGGTGCCGGGCATGCTGGGGTTTGTACGGGTGCTGTTCTATCCCTACTGGTTCGGCATTGTGCCGGCACTGCGCAAGGGCGGGGCGCAGGTGTTCCCGGTGCAGGTTTCGCCGCTGCATTGCAGCGAGGTGCGCGGCGAGCAGCTGCTGGCGATCATTGAAGATATCTGCCAGCGCAACAATGTCGCAAAGGTCAACCTCATCGGCCACAGCCAAGGGGCCCTGGACGCACGCTACGCTGCTGCCAGGCGGCCCGAGCGGGTGGCGTCGGTCACCTCGGTGGCCGGGCCCAACCAAGGTTCGGAACTGGCCGACTACCTGGAACGCAACGCACCTGGCGATTCGCCCCAGGGGCGCTTGCTCAAGGCCTTGCTGCACGGTATCGCGGTGCTGCTGGTGTGGCTGGAAACCGGCTGGCGCCGCGACCCGCTGCCGGTGGATGTACACGCCTCGCATCAGGCGCTGACCAGCAGCGGGGTGGCGCGCTTCAACCAGGCTTATCCACAGGGCTTGCCAGATATCTGGGGCGGGGAAGGGGCCTATCAGGTTGATGGCGTCCGCTATTACTCCTGGTCCGGCACCTTGCAGCCTGGCCTGACCGACCGGGGGCGCAACCGTTTCGATGGCAGCAACTACTTCTGCCGCCTGTTCGCGCGTAGTTTCGTCAAGGAGAAGGGCCAGAGCGACGGCATGGTCGGGCGCTGCAGCTCGCACCTCGGTCAGGTGGTCGGCGACGCTTACCCGCTCGACCATCTGGACATCGTCAACCAGTCCCTGGGGGCCATTGGCAAGGGGGCCGAGCCGGTGCGGCTATTCACCGAGCATGCCGCCCGGCTCAAGGCGGCCGGGCTCTAGCGGCGAATCGGCGTGGTCCAGCGCTCGGCCAGCAGCACGCCGGCCAGGGTCAGCAGACCACCGACCAGGTGATAGCGGGCCAGTTGCTCTCCGAGTGCCACGGCGGCGATGACTGCGGTGACCAGGGGCAGCAGATTGAAGAACAAGGTGGTGCGGCTTGGCCCCAGGCGATGCACCGCCTGCATCCACAGCAATGGCGCAATCATCGAGGCCAGCACGCAGGCGTACAGCACCAGACCGATGTTGCGGTTGTTCAGGCCTGTTTTTTCCGACAGCAGGAACAACGGCAGCAGCACGACGATGGCTACCAGCACCTGCAAGTACAGCAACTGCATCGGTGGCAGGCGCAGTTGCCACTTCTTCAACAGGAAGCTGTACAGCGCGTAGGCCAGGGTGGCCACCAGCATCAACAGGTCGCCACTGTTCAGGCCCTGCTTCAGCAGGCTGGCGGGGTCTCCGGCGCTGACCACTTCAAGCACGCCGAAGAACGACACCACGGCCCCCAGCAAGGCGCCGTAGCTGAGGCGCTGGCCCAACCAGGCGATGGACAGCGCCAGCGCCATCAACGGCATCAGCGAAAGGATGATGCCCATGTTGGTGGCACTGGTGATGCCGGCGGCGAAGTACGCCAGGCTCTGGTACAGCGCCATGCCCAGCACGCCGAGCACGCACACCTTGGCCAGGTGCGGGCGGATGGCCGCGCGGTTGCGCCATACGGCGGGCAGCAGGACCGGGGTGAACAGCAGGGCGGCCAGCAGCCAGCGGTAGAAGCCGATCTCGGCGGGGTGGATGGCACCGGCGGACATCTTGGTGACCACAGTGTTGCCGGCCCAGATCAGGATGGCGGTGAGCGGGAAGAGGTAATTCATGGCGCGCGATACTCGTTGCGGGCAGATTGGGCGGCTTTGCGGCCACCGCCAAACAAGGCCGCTACGATACGAGCTCGCCGTGCAGGCGCGGCCTTGTGTCGCGATGGCCTGCGCAGCAGGCCCGGATGCCGCCCATTATCAACTGTCTGTCTGCAAGCCTATACTTCCAGCCAGACAACCCGCCCCGCGAAACAGTCAGCATGCCGCGCAAATACCTCGATATCCCCCAGTTCACTCAACTGCCGGCGCCGGTGTACTTCCGCCACGACGAATTCGGTGCCGATACCCACAGTGCCTTGCATCGCCACACCTGGGGCCAGCTCAACTACACCGCCCACGGCGTGATGCAGCTGGATGTCGCCGGGCAACGCTTCCTGTCGCCGCCGCAGTATGCGGTGTGGGTGCCGCCCGATACCGAGCACGGCTGCTACAACCCGCACGCCATCGTATACCGTTCGATCTACCTGGACCGCAGCCTGTGTGCCACGTTGCCGCAGCAACCGTGCAGCCTGGTGATCAGCGACATCCTCAAGGCGATCCTGGCCGACTTCGCCCGGCGCGACCTGCGGGTAGCCGAGGGCGAGCGCGACCAGCGCCTGGTACAGGTGCTGCTCGACCAGCTGATGCTGGCGCCGACCCAGGCCTGCTACCTGCCGTTTGCCCACAGCGAAGGCCTGCGTCAGGTGCTCGACGCCCTTGCCGCCGAGCCCGGCGACAACCGCCCACTGGCTGACTGGGCTGCGCGGGCGCATGTCAGCGAACGCACCCTGGCCCGTCAGTTCCTGCGTGAACTGGGTATCAGTTTCGGTGAATGGCGCCTGCGCCTGCGTTTCTTGCACGCCATCGATGCGCTGGAAGCCGGCCTGCCGATCCAGGCCATCGCCTTCGACCTGGGCTACAGCAGCGCGTCGGCGTTCATCGCCATGTTCCAGCGCCAGGCCGGCTGTACACCCGAGCAGTACCGTCGCCAGGTGCGAACAAAGCGTTGAGAATTCTTGGCTACACTCAGCTCGACCCCCGCGCATCGGGCGCGGAGCCAAGGAGACCACTCCATGAAAGTGCTGCAAATCCCTTTACTGGTATTGGCGGTGTTGTTCAGCGCCCAAGGCTTCGCTGCCACTACCGCGCAGCAGGAAAAAATGAAAACCTGCAACGCCGACGCCACCGCCAAGGCCCTGAAGGGCGATGAGCGCAAAGCCTTCATGAGCACCTGCCTGAAAAAGGAGGTGCCGCAAACCCAGCAGGAGAAGATGAAGACCTGCAACGCCGACGCCACCAGCAAGGCCCTCAAGGGGGATGAGCGCAAGGCGTTCATGAGCGACTGCCTGAAGAAGAAATGACCTGCGCCTATGCCTGCAAGCGTAACGCTGGCAGACTGCGGGTCTTTCCCGTTGTCTGCCGTTGAGGCTGTATGACCTTCACCCCCCGCCAGGTCACCCTGGCCAGCTGGATCATCGTATTTGCCGGCCTGTTGCTGGCGTTGCCCCTGAAGTTGCTGCCAAGCCTGCTGGCCGGCCTGCTGGTGTTCGAGCTGGTCAACATGCTCACCCCACGGCTGCAGCCACTGATTGCCGGGCAGCGCGCGCGTTGGCTGGCCGTAGCACTGCTTGGCACACTGGTGGTCATCAGCCTGGCCTTGCTGATCGCCGGTGCCTTCAGTTTCCTGCTGCATGAAGCGGAAAACCCCGGCGCTTCGCTGGACAAGTTCATGGCCCTGGTGGAGCGTGCCCGCGGGCAGCTGCCGCCGTTCATCGAAGGCTACCTTCCCGCCAGTGCGGCAGAGTTCAAGGTGGCCATCGGTGACTGGATCAAGAGCCACCTGAGCGACCTGCAACTGGTCGGCAAGGGCATGGCGCACATGTTCGTCACCTTGCTGATCGGCATGATCCTCGGTGCCATCGTCGCCTTGCAGCGCATCCCCGACATTTCCCGACGCAAACCCCTGGCGGCGGCGCTGTTCGAACGCCTGAGCCTGCTGGTGCAGGCGTTTCGCAACATCGTCTTCGCGCAGATCAAGATCTCGCTGCTCAACACCACCTTCACCGGCATCTTCCTGGCGGTGGTACTGCCGATGTTCGACGTGCACCTGCCGCTGACCAAGACGCTGATCGTGCTGACCTTCCTGCTCGGCCTGCTGCCGGTGATCGGCAACCTGATGTCGAACACCCTGATCACCATCGTCGGCCTGTCGCTGTCGATCTGGGTGGCGGCGGCGGCGCTGGGTTACCTGATCGTCATCCACAAGGTCGAGTATTTCCTCAACGCGCGGATCGTGGGCGGGCAGATCAGCGCCAAGTCATGGGAACTGCTGCTGGCGATGCTGGTGTTCGAGGCGGCGTTCGGCTTGCCGGGAGTGGTGGCGGGGCCGGTCTACTATGCCTACCTGAAGAGCGAGCTGAAGCGGGCGGAGCTGGTCTGATTCTTCAATAGCCTGTAGCGGCCCATTCGCGGGCTTGCCCGC
>NZ_JATAAG010000066.1:510435-513373 GCF_030341915.1 Pseudomonas sp. BCRC 81390
CACAGGCTAAAGAGCCTGGCTCAGGCCACGCCGTAGCGCTTGCGTGCCTCGATGGCCAGCCCGCTGCCAATGCTGCCAAAGATGTTGCCTTCCACATGCCGTGCATTCGGCAGCATCGCCGCCACGCTGTTGCGCAGCGCCGGGATCCCGCTGGAACCGCCGGTGAAGAACACCGTGTCGACCTGGGTCTCGCTGACACCCGCCTTGGCCAGCAATTCGCTCACGCTGCCACGCACGCGCTCCAGCAACCCTTCGATAGCCGCCTCGAACAACGTACGGGACAGGTCCACGCCCAGCTCGCGCTCGATACGGCCGAGGTCGACGCGCCGGCTCTGCTGCTCGGTCAGCTCGATCTTGCTGGCCTCCACTTCCATCGCCAACCAGTGCCCGGCACGCTCTTCGATCAGCTTGAACAGGCGGTCGATGCCCAGCGTGTCCTCGATGTCGTAGCGCATGCTGCCCAGGGCCAGCTGCGACTTCTGCGAGTACAGGGCGTTGATGGTGTGCCAGGTGGCCAGGTTGAGGTGGTAGCTGGTGGGCATCAGCGCACCGCTCTTCATGCGGCTGCCGTAGCCGAACAGCGGCATCACGCCCTGCAGGCTCAGTTGCTTGTCGAAGTCGGTACCGCCGATGTGCACGCCGCCGGTGGCGAGGATGTCGCTCTGCCGCTCGGCGACCAGGTGGCGCTCGGGCGACAGGCGGATCAGGGTGAAGTCCGAGGTACCACCGCCGATATCGACGATCAGCACCAGCTCTTCGCGGCTGATGCCCGACTCGTAGTCGAAGGCGGCGGCAATCGGCTCGTACTGGAACGACACGTCCTTGAAGCCGATCTTGCGTGCCACTTCGGCCAGGGTGTCCTCGGCCTCCTGGTCAGCGGCCGGGTCTTCGTCGACGAAGAACACCGGGCGGCCCAGCACCACCTGGTCGAACTCGCGGCCGGCCGTGGCCTCGGCGCGTTTCTTCAACTCGCCGATGAACATGCCCAGCAGGTCCTTGAACGGCAGGGCGCTGCCCAGCACGCTGGTATCGTGCTTGATCAGCTTGGAACCCAACAGGCTTTTCAGCGAGCGCATCAGGCGCCCTTCGTAGCCTTCCAGATACTCGTGCAGTGCCAGGCGGCCATACACCGGGCGACGTTCCTCGATGTTGAAGAACACCACCGAGGGCAGGGTGATCTTGCCGTCTTCCAGGGCAATCAGCGACTCGACACCCGGACGGTGCCAGCCAACCGTGGAGTTGGAGGTGCCAAAGTCGATGCCCAGGGCGCGGGCCGGGGATACGTCAGACATGGGGAATGAGCTTCCGGAGGCAAAACGGCCGCGCAGTGTATGCCAGTTGGCCACAGAATCAAGACCGGTCGTCTGCCCTGGAGCAAACCCAAAGCGGTCTTGAAAGGCTATGCTTGACCCCTATCTTCAATGGCAACACGCACTTTCACATTGGTGATCCATAGATGGACTTCAAAGACTACTACAAGATACTTGGCGTAGAGCCCACGGCGGACGAGAAGGCGATCAAGGCCGCGTACCGCAAGCTGGCGCGCAAGTATCACCCCGATGTCAGCAAGGAGCGCGACGCCGAGGAAAAATTCAAGGAGGCCAACGAGGCCTACGAAGTGCTGGGCGACGCGCAGAAACGTGCCGAGTTCGACGAAATCCGCAAGTACGGTGGCCAGCATGGCCGGCCGTTCCAGGCGCCACCGGGCTGGGAAAGCCGTGGCGGTGGCGGCGGCTTCGAGGGCGGTGATTTTTCCGACTTCTTCAGTTCGATATTCGGTGCCCGGGGTGGCAACCCCTTTGGTGGTGCCCGGCAACAGCAACGCAGTGCCGGCAGGCGAGGGCAGGACGTGGAGCTTGAACTGGCGGTATTCCTTGAAGAGACCCTGAACAAGGAGTCCAAGCAGATCAGCTTCCAGGTGCCGCAGACCAATGCGCTGGGCCAGCGCACCGGCTTCACCACCAAGACCCTGAACGTGAAGATCCCGGCCGGGGTGACCGATGGCGAGCGTATCCGCCTCAAGGGGCAGGGCGCGCCGGGTAGCGCTGGCGGGGCCAACGGCGACCTGTTCCTGACCATCCGCATGGCACCGCATCCGCTGTTCGATGTCGAAGGCCATGACTTGATCATTACCGTGCCGCTGGCGCCGTGGGAGGCTGCCCTGGGTACCAAGGTGGCGGTACCGACCCTGACCGGGCAGATCAACCTGACCATCCGCCCCGACAGCCAGACCGGCCAGCGCCTGCGGGTCAAGGGCATGGGCCTGTTGAACAAGAAGGGCGAGCGCGGCGACTTGTATGCACAGCTGAAGGTGGTGATGCCCACCACCTCCGATGCCACTACCCGTGAACTGTGGACCCAGCTTTCCGAGAAGGCGGCGTTCAACCCGAGGACACAATGGAGTAAGTGATCATGAGCAGCACCCTGATCGTTCAACTGGACATGCGTACCTTGTGTCAGGAGGCCGACCTCACGGCTGACTGCGTGATCGAAATCGTCGAGCACGGCATTGTCGAACCCTCCGGGCGAACGCCGGAGGACTGGTTGTTCGACGATCAGGCGCCGCTGCTGGCCAAGCGCGCGGCCAAGCTGCACGAGGAGCTGGAGCTGGAGTGGGAAGGGGTGGCGCTGGCGCTGGAGCTGTTGCAGGAAGTGCGGCAGTTGCGCAGCGAGAACAGCATGTTGCGCCAGCGGTTGGGTAGGTTTACCCAATTGTAGGCACGCACACTGGCTCTTGTCGGAGCAACGGTCTTGCTCAAATGTTCAAAGCTGGCGTTATTCCTGTAGGAGCGGGCTTGCCCCGCGAACACCGGCACAGCCGGTCCCATCCTCCGCGTCGCCTGCTTCGCGGGGTAAACCCGCTCCCACAGGTACTGCGCTGGCTTCGAGTTGCACTACACCTGTAGGAGCAACTGTCTTGCTCAAATGTCCAAAGCTG
>NZ_JATAAG010000066.1:513383-517120 GCF_030341915.1 Pseudomonas sp. BCRC 81390
TGGCCGCAAAAGCCTGGCATGCGCGGTCCCATGTGGGGTAGGTGCGCCTGCTCCCACATCTCCCACAATCTGGGCAAGAACACTAGAATAGCCCCACGCACCTATTCAGAAGCGCTATATGCCCAATCCTGTCGAACCCGAATCATTGGCACGCTTGCCGTTGGACGAGTTGGTTGCCTGCCATGAATGCGACCTGCTGTTACGCAAGCCGGTACTCCAGCATGATGAAAAGGCGCTGTGCCCGCGCTGCGGCTACGAGCTGTACGCCCACCGACACAATGTGGTCAACCGTAGCCTGGCGCTGGTACTGACGGCACTGCTGCTGTTCGTGCCGGCCAATTTCCTGCCTATCATGCAGCTGCACCTGCTGGGCCAGACATCGGACGACACCGTCTGGAGCGGCGTGCTGGGCCTGTACAACTCGGAAATGCGTGGTGTGGCCGTGGTGGTGTTTCTCTGCAGCATGGCCATACCCTTGGCAAAGCTCCTCTGCCAACTGGCCGTACTGTTGAGCATCCGGCTGAACATCGGGCGCGATTATGGCCTGCTGTTCTACCGCATCTATCACCACTTGCGTGACTGGGGCATGCTCGAGGTCTATTTCATGGGCGTGCTGGTGGCCATCGTCAAGCTTGTGGACCTGGCCGAACTCACCGTGGGCCTGGGGCTGTTCTGCTTCATCAGCCTGCTGTTGATCCAGGTATGGCTCGAAGTGGTGATGTCGCCGCACCAGATCTGGAGTGCGCTATCGGGGGAAGATCTGCATGCGGGCGATTGATGCGGGCATTCTGGTCTGCAATGAATGTCACGAACTGAATCGGCAAGAGCCGGGCAGCACCTCACAAACCTGCACACGCTGCGGTGCCATCGTGCATGCCCGTCGCCCGAACAGCATCGTGCGTACCTGGGCACTGCTGATCGCTGCATCGATCTTGTATATCCCGGCCAACATGTTGCCGATCATGACCGTGAGTACGCTCGGCCAAGGCAGCCCCGACACGATCATGTCCGGCGTCATCACCTTGCTCAAGCATGGCATGGTGCCCATTGCTGCCGTGGTATTCATTGCCAGCATCCTGGTGCCCACCTTCAAGCTGGTGGGGATCGGCCTGCTGTTGTATTCCGTTCAGCGTCGGCAGCCGCTTTCGGCGCGGCAACGGATATTGATGTACCGCTTCATCGAATTCATCGGGCGCTGGTCCATGCTGGATATCTTTGTCATTGCCATCCTGGTGGCGGTGGTGAATTTTGGCCGAATCGCCAGTGTCGAAGCCAACCTGGGCGCTGTCGCCTTTGCAACTGTGGTGATCCTGACAATGCTTGCTGCTTTAACTTTCGATCCCCGACTGATCTGGGATAACACGGAGTCGGATGACGACCATGAGTGACCTGCCAACGGCTAAAACCCGCCCTGCCTCGAACTGGTCGGCCATCTGGATCCTGCCTTTGATCGCCTTGATGATCGGCGGCTGGCTGGCGTGGCAGGCTTACCGTGATGCTGGCGTGGAAATTGAAGTCCGCTTCGAGTCGGGCGAGGGCATCGTCGCCAACAAGACCGAGGTCATCTACAAGGGCATGCCGGTCGGCAAGGTGACCCGCCTGGTGCTGGATGCCAAGGGCGAGAACCAGGGGGTGATCGCCACCATCGAGATGAACAAGGCTGCTGAACCCCACCTGACCAAGGGCACACGCTTCTGGCTGGTCAAGCCAAGTGTCAGCCTGGCGGGTATTTCCGGTCTTGAAACACTGGTGTCCGGTAACTACATCGCCGTCAGCCCAGGGGAAGGGGAGCGTACCAAGCGCTTCACTGCGTTGAAGGTGGCGCCGCCGTTGTCGGACACCGAGCCGGGCCTGCACCTGACCCTCAAGGCTGACCGGCTCGGTTCACTCAACCGTGACAGCCCGGTGTTCTACAAGCAGATCCAGGTTGGCCGGGTGAAAAGCTATCGCCTTTCCGACGACCAGAGCACCGTCGAAATCAAGGTCTTCATCGAGCCGGCATACGCCAGCCTGGTGCGCAAGCACACGCGTTTCTGGAATGCCAGCGGCGTCAGCATCGATGCTTCGCTGTCGGGGGTGAAGGTGCGCAGCGAGTCGCTGTCGAGCATTGTCGCCGGTGGTATCGCCTTTGCCACACCGGAACACCGCAAGGACAGCCCGCCCACCGACTCAAGCCTGCCGTTCCGCCTGTATGAGGACTTCGACGCAGCCCAGGCCGGTATCCGCGTAAAGCTGAAGCTGAGCGATTATGAGGGCCTGCAGGCGGGCCGTACGCCGGTCATGTACAAGGGGATCCAGGTCGGCTCGCTGAAAACCCTGAAGATGGAAGACAACCTGGCCAGCGCCTCGGCCGAATTGACGCTGGACCCATTGACCGAGGACTACCTGGTCGAGGGCACGCAGTTCTGGGTGGTCAAACCCTCGATTTCGCTGGCGGGTATCACCGGCCTGGAAGCACTGGTCAAAGGCAACTACATCGCTATCCGTCCCGGCGAGAAGGGCGCACGCCCCGAGCGCGAGTTCGAGGCCCGCGCCAAGGCGCCGCCACTCGACCTCAAAGCGCCTGGTCTGCACATGGTGCTGTTCGCCGATACTTTGGGTTCGCTGGAGATCGGTAGCCCGGTGATGTACCGCCAGGTGAAGGTGGGTAGTGTGCAGAGCTACCAATTTGCGCGTAACAGCAACCGCATCCTCATCGGCGTACATATCGAAAAGGAATACGAAAAACTGGTAAACGGCTCTTCGCGCTTCTGGAACGTCAGTGGTATCACCCTGACCGGGGGGCTGTCGGGCATCAAGATCAAGAGCGAGTCGCTGCAGACGCTGATGGCCGGTGGTATCGCCTTCGACACGCCGCGACCCGATGTGGCGCTCAAGCGTCACATTCCGCGCTTCCGTCTGCACGACAGCCAGGAGGCGGCCAACCGTGCAGGCACGTTGGTCACCATCCGCGTGGACCGTGCCGATGGCCTGAAGCCTGGCACGGCAATCCGCTTCCGCGGCCTGGATGTAGGCAGCGTCGAGAGCGTGGACCTCACCGATGACCTGCAGGCGGTGCTGCTGCGGGCGCGCATTACCGAGGCAGCGAACCGTATTGCCCGGGTCGGCACACAGTTCTGGGTGGTAAAGCCGGCCTTTGGCCTAGTGCGTACACAGAACCTCGATACCCTGGTTGGCGGGCAATACCTGGAAGTGCAACCGGCAACCAAGGACCGTGGCCCGCAGCATGACTTCATCGCGCTGGCCGAAGCCCCGCAAGTGGCAGGGCCGGAAGTCGGCCTGCCGTTGACGCTCAGTGCCCCGCGTCGTGGTTCGATCAAGCCGGGTGTACCGGTGACCTACCGCGAAGTCGCGGTGGGCAAGGTGACGGGCTTCGAGCTGGGCCAGAGTGCTGACCGCGTGCTGATCCATATCCTGATCGAGCCGCGCTATGCGGCACTGGTACGCAGCGGCAGTCGCTTCTGGAACAGCAGTGGCTTCGGTTTCGACTGGGGGCTGTTCAAGGGGGCTACGGTGCGTACCGAGTCGGTGGAAACCCTGATCGACGGTGGTATCGCCTTCGCCACACCGGATGGCGAGCAGATGGGTAACCCGGCGCGGCCGCAGCAGACCTTCGCCTTGTTCGACCAGGCCGAAGAAGAATGGCTGAAGTGGGCGCCGAAGATTCAGATAGCCAAGTAATACCAGGCCAACTCAGGCTCGCTTCTTTGAGGAGCGGCCTTGTGTCGCGGTCGGGC
>NZ_JATAAG010000066.1:517302-590594 GCF_030341915.1 Pseudomonas sp. BCRC 81390
GGGGCAGTACTGAAGCACAAATCGCAGGCAATAAAAAACCGACCCTAGGGTCGGTTTTTCGACTAGCGCGTCGCTTAGGCAGCTGCAGCTTCTTTCAGCGCCTTGATGTGGCCATTCAGACGGCCTTTGTGACGAGCAGCCTTGTTCTTGTGGATGATGCCCTTGTCGGCCATACGGTCGATTACAGGCACAGCCAGAACGTAAGCGGCTTGCGCTTTTTCGGCGTCTTTTGCGTCGATGGCTTTGACTACATTCTTGATGTAGGTGCGGACCATGGAACGCAGGCTGGCGTTGTGGCTGCGACGCTTCTCAGCCTGTTTTGCACGTTTCTTGGCGGAAGGTGTGTTGGCCACCGTCGAGCTCCTCGAAAGACTTTAGGTAAATAGCAAACAAAATAGGCCGCGAATCATGCCGATCAGTCGAGCGGATGTCAAGGCCACCTGCAAGGTTCCGCCGAGCGGTGCGCCAACAGGAGGGAAAGATTCCTTTCTGCTGCGCGACCTGTAAACTCGGGAATTTTTGGCTCCCCTGCGAAGGCGCGGGAGTATCGCACATTCGGACGCTGTCTGGCAGCGTCCTCTGTCCCTGGCGTGAATCTTTTCGATGAACCTGCTCAAATCCCTGGCTGCGGTAAGCTCGATCACCATGATTTCGCGGGTGCTGGGCTTTGTCCGCGACACCATCCTGGCGCGTATCTTCGGCGCCGGCATCGCCACCGATGCCTTCTTCATCGCCTTCAAGCTGCCCAACCTGCTGCGGCGCATCTTTGCCGAAGGTGCGTTTTCCCAGGCGTTCGTGCCGATCCTGGCTGAATACAAGACCCAGCAAGGCGAGGAGGCCACCCGTACCTTCATCGCCTATGTCAGCGGCCTGCTGACCCTGGTCCTGGCACTGGTCACCGCCATCGGCATCCTGGCCGCACCGTGGGTGGTCTGGGCGACCGCCCCCGGCTTTGTCGACAGTGCCGAAAAGTACCAGCTGACCACCGCCCTGCTGCGGGTGACTTTTCCTTATATATTGTTGATCTCGCTGTCTTCGCTGGTCGGGGCCATCCTCAATACCTGGAACCGTTTCTCGGTGCCGGCCTTCACCCCGACCCTGTTGAACGTGGCAATGATCGTCTTCGCCGTGCTGCTCACGCCGTACTTCGACCCGCCGATCATGGCCCTGGCCTGGGGCGTGCTGGCCGGCGGCCTGGCGCAACTGCTGTACCAGCTGCCAGCGCTGAAACGGATCGGCATGCTCGTGCTGCCGCGCCTGAACCTGCGCGACGCCGGCGTCTGGCGGGTGCTCAAGCAGATGCTGCCGGCGATTCTCGGGGTGTCGGTGAGCCAGATCTCGCTGATCATCAACACCATCTTTGCCTCGTTCCTGGTAGCCGGCTCGGTGTCCTGGATGTACTACGCTGACCGCCTCATGGAGCTGCCTTCAGGCGTGCTGGGCGTGGCCCTGGGCACCATCCTCCTGCCGACCCTGGCCAAGACCTACGCCAACAAGGACCGGGAAGAGTACTCGCGGATCCTCGACTGGGGCCTGCGCCTGTGCTTCCTGCTGGTACTGCCCTGCACCCTGGCCCTGGCCATCCTCGCCGAGCCGCTGACCGTGGCGCTGTTCCAGTACGGCAAGTTCACCGCCACCGACGCGGCCATGACCCAGCGGGCATTGATCGCCTATTCCGTGGGCTTGCTGGCGATCATTCTGGTCAAGGTGCTGGCCCCGGGCTTCTATGCGCAGCAGAATATCCGCACGCCGGTGAAGATCGCGGTGTTCACCCTGGTCTGCACGCAGCTGTTCAACCTGGCCCTGATCGGCCCGCTGGCGCATGCCGGCCTGGCCCTGGCGATCAGCCTGGGGGCCTGCCTGAATGCCGGCCTGCTGTTCTGGAAACTGCGTAGCCAGCAGCTGTTCCAGCCACAGCCTGGGTGGGCGATGTTCCTGCTCAAGCTGCTGCTGGCGGTGGGGCTGATGTCGGCGGTGTTGCTGGCCGGCATGCACTACCTGCCGGCCTGGGAGCAGGGCAACATGCTGGCGCGCCTGGTTCGCCTGGGGGCGCTGGTACTGGCAGGTGTGGTGAGCTACTTCGGCTGCCTGTACCTGTGTGGTTTCCGGCCTCGGCATTTTGCCCGCAAGGCCTTGCACTGAGGCATCGGGCGGGTCAGGCGTCGGTTTTTCGCATTCCACGCCGCCCTTGGGCGCTGCTGCCTGTCACCGGCGCCCGGGTGTGGTTATAATCGGCCACTTTATGAGCAAGAAGCGCGTTATGCAGCTGGTTCGAGGTCTTCACAACCTGCGCCCCGAGCACCGGGGCTGTGTCGCCACCATTGGCAACTTCGACGGGGTTCACCGCGGCCACCAGGCGATCCTGGGGCGTCTGCGCGAGTGCGGCCAGGCCTTGGGCCTGCCCACCTGCGTGGTGATCTTCGAACCCCAACCACGCGAATACTTCGCCCCCGATACCGCGCCGGCGCGCCTGGCCCGCCTGCGTGACAAGATCGAGCTGCTGGCGGCCGAAGGCATCGACCAGGTCCTGTGCCTGGCATTCAACCAGCGCCTGAGCCAGCTCGGCGCCGATGCCTTCGTCAAGACCATCCTCGTCGACGGCCTGGGTGTACGCCACCTCGAAGTGGGCGATGACTTCCGCTTTGGCTGCGACCGCGCCGGCGACTTTGCCTTCCTGGTCGATGCCGGCAAGCAGTACGGCTTCACCGTCGAGGCCGCCAATACGGTGGTCCGGGACGGCCTGCGGGTCAGCAGCACCGAAATACGCAAGGCGCTGTCCGAGGGCAACTTCGAACTTGCCGAGCACCTGCTGGGCCGCCCCTATAGTATCAGCGGCCGCGTGCTGCACGGCCAGAAGCTGGCCCGCCAGCTCGGTACACCCACTGCCAACATCCAGCTCAAGCGTCGCCGCGTGCCGCTGTCCGGGGTCTACCTGGCCAGCATCGAGATCGACGGCAAGGCCTGGCCGGGTGTCGGCAATATCGGCGTGCGTCCGACCGTTGCCGGTGACGGGCGCCCGCACCTGGAAATTCATCTGCTGGACTATGCCGGCGACCTGTATGGCCGGCGCCTGACGGTGGAGTTCCACCACAAGCTGCGTGAAGAGCAGCGTTTCGCCTCCCTGGAGGCGCTCAAGTCGGCGATCGATGCGGATATCGCCGCCGCACGTGCACATTGGCACGCTCAACCGCTAACGAAGAGCCTGAAATGACCGACTACAAAGCCACGCTAAACCTTCCGGACACCGCCTTCCCCATGAAGGCCGGCCTGCCTCAGCGCGAACCGCAGATCCTGCAGCGCTGGGACAGCATTGGCCTGTACCAGAAGCTGCGCGAAATTGGCAAGGATCGTCCCAAGTTCGTCCTGCACGACGGCCCGCCCTATGCCAACGGCAAGATTCACATCGGTCATGCGCTGAACAAGATCCTCAAGGACATGATCGTCCGTTCCAAGACCCTGGCCGGCTTCGATGCGCCGTACGTGCCGGGCTGGGACTGCCATGGCCTGCCGATCGAGCACAAGGTCGAGGTCACCCACGGCAAGCACCTGTCCGCCGACCGCACCCGCGAGCTGTGCCGCGAGTATGCCGCCGAGCAGATCGAAGGGCAGAAGACCGAGTTCATTCGCCTGGGCGTGCTGGGTGACTGGGACAACCCGTACAAGACCATGAACTTTGCCAACGAGGCCGGTGAAATCCGCGCCCTGGCCGAGATGGTCAAGCAAGGCTTCGTGTTCAAGGGCCTGAAGCCAGTGAACTGGTGCTTCGATTGCGGCTCGGCGCTGGCCGAAGCCGAAGTCGAGTACGCCGACAAGAAATCGCAGACCATCGACGTGGCCTTCCCGGTTGCCGACGAGGCCAAGCTGGCCGCCGCGTTCGGCCTTGATGCGCTGGCCAAGCCGGCCGCCATCGTGATCTGGACCACCACCCCGTGGACCATCCCGGCCAACCAGGCGCTGAACATCCACCCCGAGTTCAAGTACGCCCTGGTCGATACCGGCGCACGCCTGCTGGTGCTGGCCGAAGAACTGGTCGAAGCATGCCTGAAGCGCTACAACCTGGAAGGCTCGGTCATCGCCACCGCCCAGGGTTCGGCACTGGAGCTGATCAACTTCCGTCACCCGTTCTATGACCGCCTGTCGCCGGTGTACCTGGCCGACTACGTCGAACTGGGCGCCGGTACCGGCGTGGTGCACTCCTCGCCAGCCTATGGTGAAGACGACTTCGTCACCTGCAAGCGCTACGGCATGGTCAACGACGACATCCTCACCCCGGTGCAGAGCAACGGCGTGTATGTGGATTCGCTGCCATTCTTCGGCGGCCAGTTCATCTGGAAGGCCAACCCGGCCATCGTCGACAAGCTGAGCGAAGTCGGTGCGCTGATGCACACCGAAACCATCAGCCACAGCTACATGCATTGCTGGCGCCACAAGACCCCGCTGATCTACCGCGCCACCGCGCAGTGGTTCGTGGGCATGGACAAGCAGCCGTCCACTGGCGAGCCGCTGCGTGAGCGCGCGCTGAAAGCCATTGAGGACACCAAGTTCGTACCCACCTGGGGCCAGGCGCGCCTGCACGCGATGATCGCCAACCGCCCGGACTGGTGCATCTCGCGTCAGCGCAACTGGGGCGTGCCGATCCCGTTCTTCCTGCACAAGCAGACCGGCGAACTGCATCCGCGTACCGTCGAGCTGATGGAAGAAGTGGCCAAGCGCGTCGAGCAGCAAGGTATCGAGGCCTGGTTCAAGCTGGACGCTGCCGAACTGCTGGGCGCCGAGGCCGAGCAGTACGACAAGATCGCCGACACCCTCGACGTCTGGTTCGACTCGGGTACCACCCACTGGCATGTGCTGCGTGGTTCGCACGACATCGGCCACGCCACCGGTCCGCGTGCCGACCTGTACCTGGAAGGTTCCGACCAACACCGCGGCTGGTTCCACTCTTCGCTGCTGACCGGCTGCGCCATCGACGGCCATGCGCCGTACCGCGAGCTGCTGACCCACGGCTTCACCGTGGACGAGAACGGCCGCAAGATGTCCAAGTCGCTGGGTAACACCATCGAGCCGGAAAAGGTCAACAACACCCTGGGTGCCGACATCCTGCGCCTGTGGGTCGCCGCCACCGACTACTCCGGCGAGATGGCCGTTTCCGAGCAGATCCTGCAGCGTAGCGCCGACGCCTACCGTCGTATCCGCAATACCGCACGCTTCCTGCTGTCCAACCTGTCCGGCTTCGACCCGGCGCGTGACCTGCTGGCCCCGCAAGACATGCTGGCACTGGACCGCTGGGCGGTGGACCGCACCCTGCTGCTGCAGCGCGAGCTGGAAGAGCACTACAGCGAGTACCGTTTCTGGAACGTCTACTCCAAGGTGCACAATTTCTGCGTGCAGGAACTGGGCGGCTTCTACCTCGACATCATCAAGGACCGCCAGTACACCACCGGCGCCAACAGTGTCGCCCGCCGTTCCTGCCAGACCGCGCTGTACCACATCAGCGAAGCGCTGGTGCGCTGGATCGCCCCGATCCTGGCGTTCACCGCTGACGAAATCTGGCAATACCTGCCAGGCGAGCGCAACGAGTCGGTGATGCTCAATGGCTGGTACCAGGGCCTGAACGAGCTGCCGGAAGGCACCGAGCTGGACCGCGCCTACTGGGACCGCGTGATGGCGGTGAAGGCCTCGGTCAACAAGGAGCTCGAGAACCAGCGTACCGCCAAGGTCATCGGCGGCAACCTGCAGGCCGAAGTCACCCTGTATGCCGATGAAGGCCTGAGCGCCGACTTGGGCAAGCTGGGCGACGAGCTGCGCTTCGTGCTGATCACCTCGGCCGCCAGCGTGGTGCCGTTCGCCCAGGCGCCGGCCGAAGCCGTGGCCACCGAAGTCGAAGGCCTCAAGCTGAAGGTGGTCAAGTCCGGCCACGCCAAGTGCGGCCGTTGCTGGCACTTCCGCGCCGACGTCGGCAGCCATCCGGAGCATCCGGAAATCTGCGGCCGTTGCGTCGACAACCTGAGCGGCTCGGGTGAGGTGCGCCACTATGCCTAACCCTGCAGTGGGGCGCTTCGGGCGCCTTGCATGGCTTTGGCTGAGCCTGCTGGTCCTGGTCCTCGACCAGGCCACCAAGCTGTATTTCAACAACGCCCTGACCATGTACCAGCAGATCGTCGTGATTCCCGACTACTTCAGCTGGACCCTGGCCTACAACACCGGCGCGGCCTTCAGCTTCCTGGCGGAAAGCTCCGGCTGGCAGCGCTGGCTGTTCGCCCTGATCGCCGTGGTGGTCAGCGCCGTGCTGGTGGTGTGGCTCAAGCGCCTGGGGCGCAACGAGACCTGGCTGGCCGTGGCGCTGGCGCTGGTGCTGGGTGGTGCGATCGGCAACCTGTACGACCGCGTCGTGCTCGGCCATGTGGTCGACTTCATCCTGGTGCACTGGCAGAACCGCCATTACTTCCCGGCCTTCAACCTGGCCGACAGCGCCATCACCGTTGGTGCGGTGATGCTGGCGCTGGATATGTTCAAGAGCAAGAAGTCCGAGGATCCGGTCCATGACTGACACCCGTATCGGCCAGAACACCGAAGTCACCCTGCACTTCGCGCTGCACCTGGAAAACGGCGATACCGTCGACAGCACCTTCGACAAGGCCCCGGCCACTTTCAAGGTGGGCGATGGCAACCTGCTGCCGGGCTTCGAGAATGCCCTGTTCGGCTTCAAGGCCGGTGACAAGCGCAACGTGGTGGTGGCCCCGGAGAACGCCTTCGGCCAGCCCAACCCGCAGAACGTGCAGGTCATGCCGCGGTCTCAGTTCGAGGGCATGGAGCTGTCCGAAGGGTTGCTGATCATCTTCAACGATGCCGCCAACACCGAGCTGCCGGGTGTGGTCAAAGCGTTCGATGACGACCAGGTGACCATCGACTTCAATCACCCACTGGCTGGCAAGACCCTGACCTTCGAGGTGGAGATCCTCGAGGTCAAGGCCCTGTAAGCCTGGAGCCGAACATGCAAATCAAACTCGCCAACCCTCGCGGCTTCTGCGCGGGGGTCGACCGGGCGATCGAGATCGTCAACCGCGCGCTGGAAGTCTTCGGCCCGCCGATCTATGTGCGTCACGAAGTGGTGCACAACAAGTTCGTGGTGGAAGACCTGCGCAACCGTGGTGCCATCTTCGTCGAGGAGCTGGACCAGGTGCCGGACGACGTCATCGTCATCTTCAGTGCCCACGGAGTTTCCCAGGCCGTGCGCCAGGAAGCCGCAGGCCGTGGCCTGAAAGTGTTCGACGCTACCTGCCCGCTGGTGACCAAGGTGCACATCGAGGTGGCCAAGTACAGCCGCGATGGCCGTGAGTGCATCCTTATCGGCCATGAAGGGCACCCGGAAGTCGAAGGCACCATGGGCCAGTACGACGCCAGCAACGGCGGCGCCATCTATCTCGTCGAGGACGAGGAGGATGTTGCCAACCTGCAGGTGAAAGACCCGGACCACCTGGCCTTCGTCACCCAGACCACGCTGTCGATGGACGACACCAGCCGTGTCATCGACGCCCTGCGCGCACGCTTCCCGAATATCGGCGGCCCGCGCAAGGACGACATCTGCTACGCCACCCAGAACCGCCAGGATGCGGTGAAACAACTGGCGGACGAGTGCGACGTGGTACTGGTGGTCGGCAGCCCGAACAGCTCCAACTCCAACCGCCTGCGCGAGCTGGCCGAGCGCATGGGCACGCCGGCCTACCTGATCGACGGCGCCGAAGACCTGCAACGTGGCTGGTTCGAGCAGAAGGCGCGAATCGGCATTACTGCCGGCGCTTCGGCCCCCGAGGTGCTGGTGCGTGGCGTGATCGAGCAGCTCAAGGCTTGGGGCGCTACCGGCGCTGAAGAGCTGGATGGGCGTGAAGAGAACATCACCTTCTCCATGCCCAAAGAGCTGCGGGTTCGTTCGCTGATTTGATCTGGCCCTGTCCCGGCCTATCGCTGGCTTGCCAGCGATAGGTGGCTACGGCCGGTTCAGGGCTGGGCAGCCGCCGGGCACTTGGTGCTTGGGGCGGCTTCTGTATCCAGCCTGACTCTGCCGGTCGATGCCAGCACCACGTTATAGCGGCTATCGCCTGGCGAGCGTTCACAAACACGCAAGGTGGCAGCCAGAAACTGGTTGCTCGGCCCCAGCGGAACCCCCTGCGCACTGAATTTCACCTGCCCGCCACCATTGCCAGCAATCTCCAGCGGCCGTGAAAGACGCTGTTCACGCAACACTTGCTGGTTATGTTCCAGCAGTACCCGCCAACCGTTCCCCCACTTACCGTCCAGCGGCTGCACCAGCACCGGCTGGCCTTGCAACATGGCATGGCTGCGCGCACTGCGCAGGGCCTGCGCCAGGTCGCGGGCGGCAGCAGCCCTGTGCAAGTCATCGCTCAACCGTGCATAGGCCGGCATGCCGAGCTGGGCCAGCAATACCGCCACGGCCAAGGCCGACAACATTTGAATCAGTGTTACGCCTCGTTGCTTCACCGTGCATTCCTCCATGGAAGTGCTTGGCTATAGCTTCTCGGTCGTTGGACAGGAGCACCAGTCGCCCGAGTTCAAGGCAATTGCAGGAAAAGTCGCAGGAGGTGCAGGGATGCAGGTAGTTCAACGAGGCATGACACTGCTGGAAGTGCTCTTGGCGGTGGTGGTAGTGGCGGTCGGCCTGTTTGCAGCGGCAGGCCTGCAACTGCAGGCATTGCAGGCCGTGGAAAGCGCGCGCCGCGACGGCCAGGCCGCCATGGCGGCGCATAGCGAACATGAACGGGGGCGACGGTGAAGCGCCGCCAGGACGGGTTCGGCCTGTTGGAGGTGACGTTGGCGCTGGCCCTCGGCTTGCTGCTGATGGCCGCGGTCGGCCAGCTGTTCGTCTCTGCCCACCAGAACTGGCGCCTGCAAAGTACTGCGGTGCGCATGCACAGTGAGGCCCGTCTGGCGCTGCTGCGCATGGCCCAGGACATCCGCATGGCAGGGATGTTCGGTTGCCTGCGCTTGCAGCCCGGCGATTTCAGGAGTCTGGCAGCACGGCAGGCTTTTGCTCGCCCCCTGGAAATTGAGGGGGCCACACTTCGCCTGGTGGTGGCAGAGTTGCCCGGCCACTCTGGGGCGCCGGAATGGTTCGTGCAGACCGATTGCGTCGAGGAGGTGATAGTGGAAAAAGAACGCAACGAGGGCAAGTTCTACCCGCTGGCCTATCCCATCAGCACATACGTCTACCAGCTGCAGGGCAACACCCTCAAATTCAAGCGGGCAGCAGGCCGCCTGCAGCCGCTCGTGGAGCATGTGCAGGACATGCGTATCGAACGCGTACAAACGTCGGGCGGGGAGCGGGTCGATATCGCCCTGACGTTGCATGAACCCTTCCTGGGCATCCGCCAGCAGCACGCGTTGAGCGTGGCAATTCGCAACCCGGTAGCGTCGCCATGAGCCGCCAGCGTGGCGTGGTTCTGCTGTTGGCCCTGGTGCTCAGCCTGTTGCTCGGCCTGCTTGCGGCATCGGCCCTGCGTGAAGCGTTGGTGGAAACACGGCTGACCGGCGAGCTGCGCGATGGCTTGCTGGCGCTGGAGCAGGCTGAGGCAACCTTGCTGGCAGGGGAGGGCGAGCTTCGGCGGGCGCCCCCAGCGCTTTGTTCAGCGTGCCTGCCGCCAAGCCGACCGCACGAGCTGGTCGGGCTCTGGCAGCGTGCCGGGGACGGGTTTTTCCAGGTACAGAACCTGGGCACCAGTGATCGTGCCGCGCATATGCCGGAAGGGCAGCAGGCCACCCTGTTCAGGGTCACTGCGGTCAGCCTGCACGCCGAGCCGCGATATGTGCTGGAAGCGGTCTATGCCGTGGTTGACGACACAACCCGCCGTGTCACCTGGCGGCAAAGATTGCGAGGAGACTGACATGCAGCAAGGCCTGAGCCTGATTGAATTGTTGATTGTGCTGGCGGTCACCGGCATTCTGGCAGCCATTGCCTACCCCAGTTACCACGACCAGCTCCGGCGCGCTGCCCGCAGCGAGGCGGTCGGCCTGCTGCACGATGCCGCCCTGCGCCTGGAGCGCCACCGCGCGCTCACCGGGCAGTACGCCGAGGGCGAGCCGGCCTTGCCCGTTGGTAACCGCTACTACGTTCTGCAGGCCCAGCGCGACAAGGACATATTCACCTTGCGCGCCCGGCGGCTGCCGGGCGGACTGATGGCGCAGGACCGCTGTGGTGACTTCCAGCTCGACCAGGCTGGCGTAAGGAGCAATCCGGGCGCCGTTGGCGACAGCGCACACTGCTGGGGAAGCTGAAGGTTGGATGATGCCAGGTGCATCGCGGAATTACTTCAGGTGTTGGATCGACAGATGAGCAAGCAAGTAGTGGTGGTTGGCGGCGGGGTGATCGGCCTGCTGACGGCATTCAACCTGGCCGCCAAAGTCGGGCAGGTGGTGGTGTGTGACCAGGGCGAGGTCGGCCGCGAGTCGTCCTGGGCCGGCGGTGGCATCGTTTCGCCGCTGTACCCGTGGCGCTACAGCCCGGCAGTAACGGCCCTGGCGCACTGGTCGCAGGACTTCTATCCACAGCTGGGCGAGCGTCTGTGCGCCAGCACTGGCGTCGACCCGGAAGTACACACCACCGGGCTGTACTGGCTCGACCTGGACGACGAGGCCGAAGCGCTGGCCTGGGCCGCGCGCGAACGGCGGCCGCTGAGTGCGGTGGACATTTCCGCGGCCTATGACGCGGTGCGGGTACTGGGCCCAGGCTTCCGCCGCGCCATCTACATGGCCGGCGTGGCCAACGTGCGCAATCCGCGCCTGGTGAAATCACTCAAGGCGGCCTTGCTGGCGCTGCCCAACGTGACCTTGCGTGAGCATTGCAAGATAACCGGCTTTGTCGAGCGCGACGGCCGGGTGACCGGTGTGCACACGGGCGACGGCGTGCTGGCGGCGGATGAGGTGGTGCTCAGCGCCGGAGCCTGGAGTGGCGAGCTGCTGCGTACGCTTGGCCTGGCGCTGCCGGTTGAACCGGTGAAAGGGCAGATGATCCTGTTCAAGTGCGCCGAAGATTTCCTGCCCAGCATGGTGCTGGCGAAAGGGCGGTATGCGATCCCGCGGCGCGACGGTCACATTCTGGTGGGCAGTACGCTGGAGCATGCCGGGTTTGACAAGACGCCCACGGTGGATGCGCTGGAGAGCCTGAAGGCGTCGGCGGTGGAGTTGCTGCCCGGGCTCGAAGGGGCCGAGGTGGTAGCGCATTGGGCCGGGCTGCGGCCGGGCTCGCCGGAAGGCATTCCCTACATCGGGCCGGTGCCGGGTCACCAAGGGTTGTGGCTGAACTGTGGGCATTACCGCAACGGGCTGGTGCTGGCGCCGGCTTCGTGCCAGCTGTTTACCGACCTGTTGACCGGGGCGGAGCCGATCATTGACCCGGCGCCGTATGCACCGGCTGGGCGGTTGGGCTGACATTATCGGGCTGCAAAGCAGCCCCCGGGGCCTAGCGGGATTGCCCCGGCCCCTGCTGCAGGTGCGCCTGGCTGCAATACCACTCGTTGCCTTGCTGCAGCGCTCGGTCGTTGGGCAGGTGCACGCCACAATGGGCACAGCGCACCATCTTCAGCGGCGCATCCAGCTTGGCCTCGGGGCGCGACTGCTGGCTGACTTTGAATTTGCGCCACAGCCAGAACGCGGCGGCGATCAGGGCGATCCAGAAAAGTAGGCGAACCATGGTGTCCAGCTTGTCGGTTGAAGAAGCCGACAGTCTAGGACGCGGCCAATAAAAAAGGGAGGCCCATGGCCTCCCTTTCACCTGCAGCAGCAGATCAGTCGAACAGACCAAAGGTCATATAGCTGAACCAGGAGCGGTCCTGCTCGGCTTCCTTCGGTCCTTCCGGCACGATCGGGTCACCGTTCTCGTCCTTCGGCAGAAGCTCTTGCGGCATCTCGTCACGCGCGTCCTGGAACTGCTTGACCACGTCCTGGTTGGCGCGGGTTTCGCCCGGCGGCAGCGGGGTGTCGGTTTCGATCAGGCCCAGGGTGGCCTTGGACAGCCAGCCACGGCCATCAGACTCGGTCTGCTTGGGCTGGAACTGGCCATCGACCAGGCTCGGGTGGTCCGGGTAGTTGAGCTTGAGGGTTTCCAGGCTGGTGGCCGCCAGTTCGTCCAGGTGCATCTTCTGGTACGACTCGACCATTACCGCCAGGCCATCACCGACCGACGGGGTTTCCTGGAAGTTCTCCACCACGTAGCGGCCACGGTTGGCTGCAGCTACATAGGCCTGGCGGCTCAGGTAGTAGTCGGCCACATGGATCTCGTACGCGGCCAGCAGGTTGCGCAGGTAGATCATGCGCTGCTTGGCATCAGGCGCGTAGCGGCTGTTGGGGAAACGGCTGGTCAGCTGGGCGAACTCGTTGTACGAGTCGCGCGCGGCGCCCGGGTCACGCTTGGTCATGTCCAGCGGCAGGAAGCGCGCCAGCAGGCCACGGTCCTGGTCGAACGAGGTCAGGCCCTTGAGGTAGTAGGCGTAGTCGACGTTCGGGTGCTGCGGGTGCAGGCGGATGAAGCGCTCGGCGGCCGACTTGGCAGCTTCGGGCTCCGAGTTCTTGTAGTTGGCGTAGATCAGCTCGAGCTGCGCCTGGTCGGCATAACGGCCGAACGGGTAGCGCGACTCCAGGGCCTTGAGCTTGTTCACGGCGCTGGTGTAGCTGGAGTTGTCCAGGTCAGCCTGCGCCTGCTGGTACAGCTCGGCCTCGCTGAGGTTCTCGTCAATGACTTCCTTATTGGAGGAACAGGCCGCGGTGAGCCCGAGGATGGCGATCAGCAGCAGGTGTTTCACTTGCATGGCGGCTTGCGTCCCTTTGACGGCCGCTGTCTTGGGCGGTGCCGTCCTGTTATGATGAGCGCCCCGGCCAACCCCGGGACAAAAGAAGCCGTATTTAACCACAAGCTCGCAGCCGAAACCAAAGGCTGTGCGCCCGCCGAATCGAGCATGTCCGAGATCATTCAACTTAGCGCAGAGGTGCCGTCCGAACTGGGCGGTCAACGCCTCGACCAGGTCGCCGCCCAATTGTTCGCCGAGTACTCGCGTTCGCGGCTAACTTCGTGGATCAAAGAAGGCCGCCTGACGGTCGATGGCGCGGTAGTGCGCCCTCGAGACCTCGTCCATGGTGGCTCGCAGCTTGTCCTGGAGGCCGAGCAGGAGGCCCAGGGTGAGTGGGTCGCGGAAGATATCGAACTGGATATCGTCTACGAGGACGACCACATCATGGTGATCAACAAGCCTGCCGGGCTGGTTGTGCACCCGGCCGCCGGTCATGCCAGTGGCACCCTGCTCAATGCCTTGCTGCACCACGTGCCGGACATCGTCAACGTACCGCGCGCCGGTATCGTTCACCGCCTGGACAAGGACACCACCGGCCTGATGGTGGTGGCCAAGACCTTGCAGGCGCAGACCAGGCTGGTCGAGCAGATGCAGGCACGCAAGGTCAGCCGCATCTACGAGTGCATCGTGATTGGCGTGGTCACAGCTGGCGGCAAGATCGATGCCCCGATCGGCCGCCATGGTGGCATGCGCCAGCGCATGGCGGTCACCGACGGTGGCAAGCCGGCGGTCAGCCACTACCGTGTGCTCAAGCGCTTCCGCTCGCACACCCACGTGCGGGTCAAGCTGGAAACCGGTCGTACCCACCAGATTCGCGTGCACATGGCGCATGTGGGTTTCCCGCTGGTCGGCGACCAGACCTACGGTGGCCGCTTCCGGATTCCTCCGGCGGCCAGCCCGACCATGGTCGAGGCGGTGAAAACCTTCCCGCGTCAGGCACTGCATGCGCGCTTCCTCGCGTTGGCCCACCCGATCACCGGTGAAGTCATGAAGTGGGAATCGCCACTGCCGGATGACTTCGTCTGGTTGCTGTCGCTGCTGAACCAGGACCGCGAGAGCTTTATCGGATGAGTGGCCTGACGCAGACGCTGCTATACCCCGACTGGCCGGCCCCGGCCTCGGTGCGCGCCTGCGTCACCACGCGCCAGGGCGGCGTCAGCCTGCCGCCCTATGAAACCTTCAACCTTGGCGACCACGTTGGCGATGACCCGGCTGCGGTGGCCGAGAACCGTCGCCGCCTGAGCGACGCATTCGCCATCCAGCCGGCCTGGCTCAAGCAGGTGCACGGCCTGGTGGTGGCCGATGCCGACCCGGGCGTGGTCGCCGAGGCCGACGCCAGCTGGACCGACCGGCCAGGCATTGCCTGCGCGGTGATGACGGCCGATTGCCTGCCGGCGCTGTTCTGCGACCGTGCCGGTACCCGCGTGGCGGCGGCGCATGCCGGCTGGCGCGGGCTGGCCGGGGGCGTGCTGGAAGCCACGCTCGAGCGCCTGGCATTGGCGCCTGAAGAGGTGCTGGTGTGGTTGGGGCCGGCGATCGGGCCGCAGGCTTTCGAAGTCGGCCTGGAAGTGCGCGATGCCTTTACGGCGGTGCACCCCGAAGCGGCGCGGGCCTTTGTCGCTGGCGAGCGGCCGGGCAAGCTGATGGCCGACATCTATGAGCTGGCGCGCATTCGCCTGGCGGCGCGTGGGGTGACTGCCGTTTATGGCGGTGGCTGGTGCACGGTCAGCGACGAGCGGTTCTTCTCCTATCGCCGTACTCCGCAGGGTGGGCGGTTTGCTTCCCTGGTGTGGCTGGAGCCGCGCTAGCCTGCACGGGCCTCTTCGCGGGCGCCCGCTTCCACAGGTAATTCACAACCATTGAAACCTGTGGTGTACCTGTGGGAGCGGGCACGCCCGCGAAACCCATGGCGGCAATCCAACAGGTTGACTCTGGTCAACCCCGCTACGCTTGAATCTTCCACAATCAGCCTTATCTATAAGGTCATCTCAGGCAGGTTTCTTCATCAACAGGCGCTGTCCATCGCTCCGACCTGCCCTTTAAAGGAAGGTATCCCATGCGAATAGACCGTTTGACCAGCAAGCTGCAGCTTGCCATATCCGATGCCCAGTCCCTGGCCGTTGGCATGGACCACCCAGCCATCGAGCCCGTGCACCTGTTGCAGGCACTGCTCGAGCAGCAGGGCGGTTCGATCAAGCCGCTGCTGATGCAGGTAGGCTTCGACATCAACAGCCTGCGCCAGGCGCTGGTGAAAGAACTCGACCATCTGCCGAAAATCCAGAACCCGACCGGCGACGTGAACATGTCGCAGGACCTGGCGCGCCTGCTCAACCAGGCCGACCGCCTGGCCCAGCAAAAGGGTGACCAGTTCATTTCCAGCGAGCTGGTGTTGCTGGCCGCCATGGACGAGAACAGCAAGCTCGGCAAGTTGCTGCTCGGCCAGGGCGTCAGCAAGAAGGCCCTGGAAAACGCCATCAACAACCTGCGCGGCGGTGCGGCAGTCAACGACGCCAACGCCGAGGAATCGCGCCAGGCGCTGGACAAGTACACCGTCGACCTGACCAAGCGTGCCGAGGAAGGCAAGCTGGACCCGGTGATCGGCCGTGACGACGAAATCCGCCGTACCGTGCAGGTATTGCAACGCCGGACCAAGAACAACCCGGTGCTGATCGGCGAACCTGGGGTCGGCAAGACCGCCATCGCCGAAGGCCTGGCGCAGCGCATCATCAACGGTGAAGTGCCTGACGGCCTCAAGGGCAAGCGCCTGCTGGCGCTGGACATGGGCGCGCTGATCGCTGGCGCCAAGTACCGCGGCGAGTTCGAAGAGCGCCTCAAAGGCCTGCTCAATGAACTGTCCAAGCAGGAAGGCCAGATCATCCTGTTCATCGACGAACTGCACACCATGGTCGGTGCCGGCAAGGGCGAGGGCGCCATGGACGCCGGCAACATGCTCAAGCCGGCCCTGGCCCGCGGCGAGCTGCACTGTGTGGGCGCCACCACGCTCAACGAATACCGCCAGTTCATCGAGAAGGACGCCGCCCTGGAGCGGCGCTTCCAGAAGGTCTTGGTCGAGGAACCGAGCGAGGAAGACACCATCGCCATCCTGCGTGGCCTGAAGGAGCGCTATGAAGTGCACCACAAGGTGGCCATTACCGACGGTGCCATCATTGCTGCGGCCAAGCTCAGCCACCGCTACATCACTGACCGTCAGCTGCCGGACAAGGCCATCGACCTGATCGACGAAGCGGCCAGCCGCATCCGCATGGAGATCGACTCCAAGCCGGAAGTGCTCGATCGCCTCGACCGTCGCCTGATCCAGCTCAAGGTGGAATCGCAGGCGTTGAAGAAGGAAGAAGACGAAGCCGCGAAAAAACGCCTGGAGAAGCTCACCGAGGAAATTACCCGGCTGGAGCGTGAATACGCCGACCTGGAAGAGATCTGGGCGTCGGAAAAGGCCGAAGTGCAGGGCTCGGCGCAGATCCAGCAAAAGATCGAGCAGGCCCGCCAGGAACTGGAAGCCGCCCGCCGCAAAGGCGACCTCAGCCGCATGGCCGAGCTGCAGTACGGGGTGATCCCCGACCTGGAGCGCAGCTTGCAGATGGTCGACCAGCACGGCAAGGCCGACAACCAGTTGCTGCGCAACAAGGTGACCGAGGAAGAAATTGCCGAAGTGGTGTCCAAGTGGACCGGCATCCCGGTAGCCAAGATGCTCGAAGGCGAGCGCGAGAAACTGCTGAAGATGGAAGCGCTGCTGCACCAGCGCGTGATCGGCCAGGGCGAGGCGGTGACCGCCGTGTCTAACGCCGTGCGCCGCTCGCGTGCCGGGCTGTCCGACCCGAACCGGCCCAGTGGCTCGTTCCTGTTCCTCGGCCCGACCGGGGTGGGCAAGACCGAGCTGTGCAAGGCGCTGGCCGAGTTCCTGTTCGACACCGAAGAGGCCATGGTGCGTATCGACATGTCCGAATTCATGGAGAAGCACTCCGTGGCTCGCCTGATCGGTGCCCCGCCAGGCTATGTCGGCTATGAAGAGGGCGGTTACCTGACCGAGGCGGTACGCCGCAAGCCTTACTCGGTGGTGCTGCTGGACGAGGTGGAAAAGGCCCACCCGGATGTGTTCAACGTGCTGCTGCAGGTGCTGGAAGACGGCCGCCTGACCGACAGCCACGGGCGCACCGTGGACTTCCGCAACACGGTGATCGTAATGACCTCCAACCTGGGCTCGGCGCAGATCCAGGAGCTGGTGGGTGACCGCGAGGCACAGCGGGCGGCGGTGATGGATGCGGTGGGTTCGCACTTCCGCCCGGAATTCATCAACCGTATCGACGAAGTGGTGGTGTTCGAGCCGTTGGGCCGCGAGCAGATTGCCGGTATTACCGAAATCCAGCTTGGCCGCCTGCGCAGCCGTCTGCAGGAGCGCGAACTGTCGCTGAGCCTGAGCCCGGAAGCCTTGGACAAGCTGATTGCCGTGGGTTACGACCCGGTGTATGGCGCACGGCCACTGAAGCGGGCCATCCAGCGCTGGATCGAGAACCCGCTGGCGCAGCTGATATTGGCAGGCAAGTTCATGCCCGGTACGGCGATTACCGCCAAGGTGGAAGGCGAGGAAATCGTCTTCGCCTGACCCGCAAGCCCCGCTACGGCGGGGCTTTTTCCATACCGCCCCAGGTGAGGTGATAAGTTTCTGAAAATTTTGAAATTTTTGCTTGCATCTAAAATCGAGTGCCCCTAATATACGCCGCGTTGTCAGGCACTAAGCGAATCACCAGCAACACAGGAGATCGCAAAACAACTTACAAATCAGTAAGTTGAACGAAAAAAAGTGGTTGACAAGCAAAACGAAGAATGTAGAATAGCCGGCCTCAGCAGCGACAACGCGAAAGCGGATAGCCAAAGAGACCGAAGCTAACACAAGCTTCGAGGTAGTAAAGGTTGTGCCGAAGTTCAGTTCCGCGATAGCTCAGTCGGTAGAGCAAATGACTGTTAATCATTGGGTCCCTGGTTCGAGTCCAGGTCGCGGAGCCAATCTCGGGGTGTAGCGCAGTCCGGTAGCGCGCCTGCTTTGGGAGCAGGATGTCAGGAGTTCGAATCCCCTCACCCCGACCATTTTCCGGGTCGTTAGCTCAGTTGGTAGAGCAGTTGGCTTTTAACCAATTGGTCGTAGGTTCGAATCCTACACGACCCACCATGTAAAAAGGGCATCTCGAATGAGATGCCCTTTTTCTTTTGCCTCGAATTCATCCCCAAAGAATGTGCCCTCAACACGGCCTGGCCAGGCCGACCGCCAGGCATTTTCCTCTGGGCGCAACTGTCTTGCTCAAATGTTCAAAGCTGGCGCTATTCCTGTAGGAGCGGGCTTGCCCCGCGAACACGGGCAAAGCCCGTGCCCAGCACCGCGACGCCTGCTTCGCGGCAAGCCTGCTCTTGCAGGTGGAGCCAGATGCCTGTCAGTGCAACTTCAGGCGCGGCTCGGTACCGCGGCCAATCTTGCTGCCCAGCATCATCAGCGCAGTGCGGAAGAAACCGTACAGCGCCATCTGGTGCATCCGGTACAACGACACATAGAACATACGCGCCAGCCAGCCTTCCAGCTTCACACTGCCCATCAGGTTACCCATCAGGTTGCCCACCGCCGAGAAGCGCGACAGCGACACCAGCGAACCGTAGTCCTTGTACGCATAGGTCGGCAGCGCCTTGTTCTCCAGCCGTGCCTTCAGGCTCTGCGCCAGCATCGAGGCCTGTTGGTGTGCGGCCTGCGCCCGTGGCGGCACGTTGCGGTCGCTGCCGGGTTGCGGGCAGGCGGCGCAATCGCCGAAGGCAAAGATGTTGTCGTCGCGCGTGGTCTGCAGGGTCGGGCGCACCACCAGCTGGTTGATGCGGTTGGTTTCCAGGCCATCGATGTCCTTGAGGAAGCCCGGCGCACGGATACCCGCCGCCCACACCTTCAGGCTGGCCTGGATCACTTCGCCATCCTTGGTCTTCAGGCCATCCTCGGTCACTTCACTGACGGCGGCGTTGGTCATCACCTTGACCCCAAGTTTTTCCAGGGTCTTGTGCACCGGCACGCTGATGCGCTCGGGCAGTGCCGGCAGCACGCGCGGGCCGGCTTCGATCAGGGTGATGTGCATGTCCTTGGGCTGGATACGGTCCAGGCCATACGCCGCCAGTTCGTGCGCTGCGTGGTGCAGCTCGGCGGCCAGTTCCACACCGGTGGCACCTGCGCCGACGATGGCCACGCTGATTTTTTCGCTGGCCACGTCACCGGCATGGGCACGCAGGTAATGGTTGAGCAGTTGCTGGTGGAAACGCTCGGCCTGCTTGCGGGTGTCGAGGAACAGGCAGTGCTGCGCCGCGCCCAGGGTGCCGAAGTCGTTGGTATTGGAGCCCACGGCAATCACCAGGGTGTCGTAGCCCAGGGTACGCGCAGGCAGCAGCTCGCGGCCCTCTTCGTCGAGGGTGGCGGCCAGCTGAATCTGTTTGCCTTCGCGGTCCAGGCCGCTCATGCGCCCCAGCTGGAAGTTGAAGTGGTTCCACTTGGCCTGGGCCACGTAGTTCAGTTCGTCTTCCGAGGAGTTCAGCGAGCCGGCGGCCACTTCGTGCAGCAGCGGTTTCCAGATATGCGTGAGGTTGGCGTCGACCAGGGTGATCTCGGCCTGCTTGCGCTTGCCCAGGCTTTTACCCAGGCGGGTCGCCAGTTCCAGGCCGCCGGCGCCGCCGCCGACAATCACGATGCGATGAGTCATGGGGATATCTCATAAGGTTTACGGAATTCGTGGCCCAGGGGGCCGGCCGCAAACTGCGCGAGGGGCGGGCGAGCGCGAAGCAGCTCATAGCACCAGGCCACTCAGCAGGCGGCTGATGAGACCCAACCCGATGGTCACGGCCACCACCAGCACAAGGAGCAGCCACGGCCGGAAGGGCCTGCGCTCGACTTGGTGCTGAGGGGCTCGCAGATACTCATCGACACGACGCTGATCTTCCGGATTCAGACGGCTGGTCATGGTGGGGCCTCGTCAGGTAGACGTTTGTGACTGCGCAAACGCTACAGCGTTCACGCAGGCGCTTGAAACAAATGATAATGCTTTGTATCTCTGGCGCCGAGTGTACGCCATCGCAAACACTCGCTGCACTGGATCAAAGACTGATGCCCACGTCGAACACGATGCTGCGCCCCAGGTTGCCGCGCAGGAAGTCCGGCGCATCCGGGTGGGCGAACAGCACCCGGGCGAAGGTCGGCCCGACCAGCGACAGCGAGCGCCAGCCCTGGCGCAGGTATTCGGTGGGGGGCGGGAAGTGGGTGTTGAGGTCGAGTACTTCGCGCTTGAGGCTGGCGAAGGCGATGATATCCAGCTCGTTCAGCTCCAGCCCGCGTTCACGGTAGTTGTGCGCCTTCTTGCGCAAGGTCGGCGCCAGCCGCCCCAGCAGTTCGGTGGCACTGATGCGCCGCGGGCGCGCTTCGCGGCGCACCAGTTGCGCCAGGGAAAACGCACTGCGCCGGCGCTGCAGCTCTTCGCGCCATTCATCGTTCAGCCGGCGGCCTTCGTCGAGCACGAAAAACACTTCGAAGGCGGCATCGCGGAACAGCACGTCTGGCGGCTCCTGCCCGGCCGGGGTGAAGTCCTCGCTGCGGTAGGGGATGTTCAGCCCCTGCAACAGGCGTTGGCACACCCAACGCTCCCGCTCCCACTTGCGGGCGTTGGAGAGAAAGGCATTGGCTTGTTCGGCCTGGATGGTAAGCAGGCGCAGGTAATCTGAGTCATCCATGGGGCAAGCTTAGACCCTAATCGATGACGGTAAGATGCTGTTTGTGCGGAAAAATCAGCGCAGCACCGGCCACTGCTGCACCAGCCCCAGCAAATGCACCAGGCCAAAGCCCAGGCAGACCAGCGAACTGACCACGATAAACCGCCGCGAGCGCCCGGTGCCAGCCAGCAGCATCGGCCCCAGCAAGCCGCGCGCCAGGAACACCAGGGTGATCAGGCAGATGGCCGGCAACAGCAAGGGCAGCCGCGCGATTGCCCCGGCAGCCGAAAGCGCATAGGCCGACCAGGCCAGCAACACGCAGGCGATGGCGGCAGTGATCAGGCCTGGGTACCAGCGGCCCCTTTCGGCGGCCACTGCCATGCGTTCGCCGGCGCCGAACAAGCGGTACCAGCGTGGCCCGACGGCGATGATGGCCAGGTGAAGCACGCCGATAATGGCGTCGAGTGCTGCTGCCAGCAGCAGGGCGAGGTTGGTTCCTTCCGGCATGAGCAATGCGTCCTGCATCGAATGAGTCCGCCAGCCTACCGCAGCCGAATGAAACGGAGAATAGGTGTAGACTCGCCATTATCCACAGGGCGGCAAGGGGCATTGTTCAGGTGATCAGCGCGCAGGTGTTGTCCGGTACCACCCTTACCCTCGGCTGGCTCGGTTACGTGCCGTTGCTGGCCTGGGCGGCCAGCCAGGTGCGCTGGGTGGAACTGTTCAGCGACCGGCGCCGCCAGCACCTGCTGTTCGGCACGGTGTTCTGCCTGTTTGCCCTGTGGCTGGTGAGGCGCGATTTCGATACCGGGGTGTCGTACCACTTCATCGGCATGACGGCGGTGACGCTGTTGCTGGACTGGCCGCTGGCAGTGCTGGGCGGTTGCATGGCGCAGATCGGCTTGCTGGTACTGGGGCGCCAGGACCTGGCGGCGCTGGGGATCAATGGCTTGTTGCTGGTTGGCTTGCCGGTGCTGATTGCCGAAGCATGCGCGATAGCGGTCGAGCGTGCCCAGCCGCGAAACCTCTTCGTGTACATCTTCTGTTCAGGGTTCTTCCCCGCAGCACTGACCGTACTGGCCTGCCTGTCGGCCGGGCTGGGCCTGTTGTGGTTGAACGGGCGCTTCGCCATGCCGGAGTGGCTGAGCGACTTTGTCGGCTACCTGTGGCTGATGATGTTCCCCGAGGCGTTCATCAATGGCACGGTGATCAGTGCGTTGGTGGTGTTTTGCCCGGAGTGGCTGGAAACCTTCAACCGCACACGGTATCTGCAGGCGCCATGGAAGGAAGATGAGCGATAGTGCGCAACTACATGCACCTGCGGGAGCAACTGTCTTGCTCAAATGTTCAAAGCTGGCGTTATTCCTGTAGGAGCGGCCTTGTGCCGCGAAAGGGCAGCGAAGCAGCCCCGGCAATAGTTGCCATGACGCGATGGAAGGGGGCCGCGTAGCGGCCCTTCCGCCACACGAGGCCCCGCCTCCAGCGGCGTGCAGTGGACTCAGTGGCGTGGCTCCAGGTCCCCCGAATACAGCTCGTCCTCGGCCTCATCCGAACCCGGAATCTTGTGCTCCTCCGCCGCCCAGGCACCCAGGTCGATCAGCTTGCAACGGTCCGAGCAAAACGGCCGGAACGGGCTTTTCTCGTTCCATTCCACAGGTGCGCCACAGGTCGGGCAATCGACGGTCAATGGCTGGCTCATGGCTGGCCTCCTCGTAAAGTCAGGTAAAAGTGGTGCAGGCGGTCAATCTGTTCATGCAACGCGGCGAGGTCGCCGTCATTGACCACCACATCGTCGGCATGGCGCAGGCGCTCCTCACGCGCCAGTTGGGCCTTGAGTATGGCCTGCACCTGCTCGCTACTGGTGTTGTCCCGTGCCAGGGTGCGCGCCACCTGCAGCTCTTGCGGCGCATCGATCACCAGCACCCGTTGGGTTTTCTGGTATTGCCCCGACTCGATCAACAGCGGCGAAACATACACCGCATACGGCGACTCGGCCTTGGCCAGGTAAGTGAAGATTTCCTGGCCGATCAGCGGGTGCAGCAATTGCTCCAGCCATTTGCGTTGCGCCGGGTCGGCGAAGATCAGCTGGCGCAGGGCTGCGCGGTCGAGCTGGCCGTCTGCCTGCAGCACGCCGGGGCCGAAGCGCTCGACGATGCTGGCCAGCGCCGGTCGGCCAGGTTCGACCACCCAGCGTGCCGCCTGGTCGGCATCGACCAGGTGCACGCCAAGCTCGACGAAGCGCTCGGCAGCGGCGCTCTTGCCGCTGCCGATGCCGCCGGTCAGGCCGAGAATCCAGGGGGTAAAGGCCGCAATGGTCATCAGAATCCAAGCAGTTGCAGGTATGAGGCGTATATTTCATCACCCCAGAGCACGGCAATCCACCCCGCAATCGCCAGATAGGGCCCAAACGGCATCGCCGTGCCCAAGGCATGCCGACGCAGGCGCAGCAGGCACAGCCCCACCAACGCCCCGACCAGCGACGACAGCAACAACGTCAACGGCAATACCTGCCAGCCCCCCCAGGCCCCGATCAGCGCCATCAACTTGAAGTCGCCATAGCCCATGCCCTCCTTGCCAGTGACCAGCTTGAACAACCAGTACACCGTCCACAGGCTGAGGTAACCGATCACCGCCCCCCACAGCGCACTGGCCAAGGGCACATAGAGGCCGAAGGCGTTGACGATCAGCCCCAGCCACAGCATCGGCAGCACCAGCACATCCGGCAACAGCTGGTGCCTGGCATCGATCAGGCTCAGGGCCAGCAGGCACCAGGTCAGCGGCAGTGCCAGCAAGGTCTCGAACGACACACCGAAGTGCCAGGCCACCACCAGCGAAAGCAGCGCGCTGGCCACCTCCACCAGTGGATAGCGCGGGCTGATGCGGGCCTTGCAGGCTGAACAACGCCCGCGCAAGGCCAGGTAGCTGATGAGCGGAATGTTCTCCCACGCGCGGATGCGATGGCCGCAATGCGGGCATCGCGAGGCTGGCAGCCACAGGTCGAAGCGCTCGTGCGCCGTTGTCGGCAGCCCCAACACCTCCTGCGCCTCACGTTGCCATTGCTGCTCCAGCATGATCGGCAGGCGGTACACCAGCACATTGAGGAAACTGCCTACCAGCAGGCCGAGTAGCGTGGCCAGGGTGAGGAAGTACGCTGGCTGCTCCGCCAGCAAAGTCCATGAAGTCATGTTCAGATCAAGCTACCCAACTGGAAGATCGGCAGGTACATCGCCACCACCAGGCCGCCTACCAGCACGCCCAGGATCAGCACGATGGCTGGCTCCAGCAGGCTGGTCAACTGGTCCAGCGCCTGGCTGACCTGTTCCTCGTAATGGCAGGCGGCTTTCTCCAGCATCTGGTCCAGCGTACCGCTGGTTTCACCAATCGCTGTCAGTTGCACCAGCAATGGCGGAAACAGCGGCTCGGCGGCCATCGCCTGGTTCAACCCTTGCCCATTGGCCATGCCCTGGCGCAGCCGCAATACCGCCTGTTCGTGCAAGTCGCCACCACTCACGCGCGCCACCGTACCCAGTGCATCCAGCAACGGCACCCCGGCGGCATAGGCCGTCGCCAGGCTACGCGCAAACCGCGCCAGCGCCGCCTGCGCCAGTAACTTGCCGAACACCGGCAAGCCCAGCACTTGCCGGGATAACCACAGGCGCGTCGGTGCATGCTGCCGGTAGAGTCGGCGCATGGCGAAACCGAGCGCAGCGCCCAGCACCAGCAACAGCGGCGCAAACCGGCTGAGCAGCGTGGACAAGTCGATGACCCATTGGGTGTACGCGGGCAGCGCCGCGCCCATACCTGAAAACAGGTTCTCGAATTCGGGTATCACCTCCAGCAGCAGAATCGCCGATACCCCCAACCCGGTCAGCAACAGCAGCAGCGGGTAGATCATCGCCTTGCGCACTTTCCTGAGCAGCGCGTGGCGTTGTTCCAGCATGCTTGCCAGCTGTTCCAGCTGGCGGTCGAGCGTGCCGGATTGCTCACCCACCCGCACCAGGTTGCAGTACAGCGCATCGAACCAGCCTGGGTGGCGCTGCAACGCGTCCGCCAACCCCAGGCCCGAGGCCACGTCCTGTTTCAATTTGCCCAGCAACGCTGCCTGCCCCGCATCGCAGCCACTGCGCCCCATCACCTCGAACGCCTGCAGCAGCGGTACCCCGGCCTTGAGCAAGGTCGCCAATTGCCGGCTGAACCCCGCCGGGTCGGCTTTTGCCTGGCGTTTCGGCAAACTGAAGGTCAGCCCGCCGGCGGGCCGCAAACCTGCCACTTTGATGCCCTGACGAATCAGCCCGGCGCGCACGTGTGCCGGGCTGCGCCCGGGCGTTTGGCCGCTGACCGGCTGGCCGTTGGCGTCGGTGCCGTGCCAGGTGTAGAGAGGAGTTGATGGGTTCATGCCAAGGTCCTTTTTCCTGCCCATGCGACAAGCTTCGAAACAGCTTGCCGCGTCCATGCCAGGGCGAGCGTCCATGATGCTCACTAGAGTAGTTCAGCGAAGATGACGCCCAAGCGGGCAGGGGTGACAAAAGGTGTCTGTTCAGGCCTACTGCGCCGCTGCCGGTTGGGGCGAGACAGACCTCAACGAGTACGCGTATCAAAAAGGAAACCGTTCATGAAAGGGCAACGCGGTATCACCCTGATCGAACTGATGATCGTTGTCGCGATCATCGGCATTCTGGCGACCATCGCCTTACCGATGTACACCAACCACCAGTCCCGCTCCAAGGCTGCGGCCGGGTTGCTGGAAATCAGCGCGCTGAAGACCGCGATGGACCTGCGCCTGAATGATGGCAAGGACGTGGCGGCGGTGGCCGAGCTGGGTGGGCAGCCGGCTACGGCGCACTGTGCGATCACGGCCAGCGGCAAGGCGGCGGATGGCACCGGGAGCATCGTTTGTACCCTGGTGGATGCGCCGGCTACCGTGCTCGGCAAAGCCATTACCCTGACCCGCGCGGCGGCTGGCTGGGCGTGTACCACCGACATTGAAGAAGACCTGGCACCGAAGGGCTGCAAGGCGCCTTGAGGGTGGGGTAATAAGGTAGGCGAAACAGGGGTTTGCGTAACGGGTGCGAGCAGTGGTACGTTGCGCTACACGCCGGTGTAGCTCAGTCGGTAGAGCAGCGCACTCGTAACGCGAAGGTCGCAGGTTCGATTCCTGTCTCCGGCACCACATCTAGCGCCACTGCATTCCGCTGAATGCTTTGGAAGCCCTCTAAGCCGGCCTTCTGGCCGGTTTTTATTTTCCATAAGCCTCTGTCGGAAACCAACAAAATCCCCATTAATCAGGGGTGTATTTGGGGGCGGCGTATTTCCACCATGACATGATCTCAGTCATAATTTTTATGACTGAGGTCAGAGTTTAGTTTACTTAAAGCTCAGCCATCAGTGTTGCGACGATTTTGTCGTGCCGGATCTGGATTGCATTTTGGTCCCAAATACTACCTGCGCTGACAAATTTTGCTATTTCCCGTTGTTGGAAGTTGTGCTGGTATGTTTCCAACTTTTCGGCAAATGGAATGTTTCCCACTGCGCAGTTGTGGGACTTTGACACCAGAAGGTAATTGCCGAGGCAGTTCAGGTATTCGCTCTTGAAGGTTTCGTCGTAGGCGCCGTAACCATGAGGACTAGCTGTGGGCTCGGTGGTTGGGGCGATGTGCTCCAGTTCTGGACGCTTGATGTCGTCATTACGCCGCGGCTCATAACCGCGCTGACCTTGTCCTTCTAGGTGCACTTCGTATTTCCATAGCAGGTGCCTAGCGGTGGAGTGTCTAATACCCCATTCTAGAGCCTCTGCCAGTTTTTCATTGTTCCAATAAGCCCACCACCCACTGCCTACAGTCTTGAGACGCTCGATGTTCTCAAGGATAGGCCCTATCGCCGGTGCGTCACTGGTAAATGCCTCGTAAGTATCATTAATGCGGGATGTGATATCCGCACGAGTACCAATCAGGCGATGTCGGATGATCAGGCTTTCAAAGGCAACACAAAGCTGGTTCTTGTCCGGGAGAGAAAGACCAAAGCTGTAGGCCTTGAGAATAAATGGCAGTACAATCCCGATTCCGCCCAAGCTCACCAGTGAGTGAATCGGAAAACTGCTTCGCTCGTCAGCGCCGAAAAATGCCGTTAAATGTTCGAAACTGATGGCCAGTGAGCTGGTGAAGTCTTTCACAAACTCAAGAGGCGACTCTGCTGTAAGCATTTTCTCAACCCGGTCCAGCGCACCGCTTTCCCACAGCGAATTGAAGTGAACGCGCAAGGTGTGCTGCAGCACGTCGTCTTCATTGATGCGGTAATCAATTGCCGAGATCGACTTGTAGATGGTTTCGAAGCGGTTCTGGATCTCTTCGATCAGGTTGTCCCGTGCTTGTTGATCTTCGCTATGAAGATGGATGGCATACATGAACTGCGCCTTCACCACCTCAAGATTGGACGGGCGCTTGCCGCGGTTGTTCTGAAAGATGAACATCTGTATGGCTTCAGCCTCGTCCCGCACTGGGTGTGTACTGCATGATGCCTGGGACACGATTCGCAGCATGTCGGTCAGGTAGGATTCGGGCTGAGAACCCAGCTTCTTTTTGAAAAAGTCGAAAGCATTGATGAGTCGCTGGGCAGATGTGGTCAGCGAAGCAGGGGCGACGGTTCTGGACTGGTTGATCACATAATCGACAAAGGTCTGGTTGTCGTAACCGACCGTCTTGAAGCGGATCTGACTTTCCCGCTTGATCATGTCTTTGTAGCAGTCCTGCTCATCTTCGGTGAGTGCGCGCTTGGCTTGTAGGCATGCGAACAATGCAGCTAGAAACAGCGTGATCGTGGTCAGGCGCTGCTGGCCGTCAATTACCCGATACTCTCCCTGTGTTTGCTCAAATAGGAAATGGCCAAAGTAATAAGGGCTGCGGGATTTGCTGCTGCGATAGGCTTCCAGGTCGGACAGAAATACCGCTGTCTGACTGACGCGGGTTGAACCTTCAGTTGGCGTATCCCAGGCATAAGCGCGTTGATATGTGGGCACGACGATGCGGTTGTTGGCCAGCATGTTGCGAATGGTTGAAGATGCTTCCAAGAGGTATGTCCTTATGGGTAGTGGCGTTTTGCCTCATCATCGCTTGAGTTGTGCTTTTTTGCATGCTTGGGCACTACATTTATTTTGCTTGGCCCCGTCAGCATCCCCAGGGCTTCGCGGTTAGGGCTCAATGGCCAAGCGGTATGCAATCTCCTACTCTCGCTGGGCACCAATTTAGACAGCCCAAAAATTCCCGATTCGATTCCACCGAAAGCCATAAATAGCTGATTTTTTTATAGATAACCTTTGAGGTACATCGAAAAATCCACCAAATTCCAGCCCCACGAAAACCGGGCCCTCACGTCCTACAACCGTCCGTCTGTCTCCGCACCAGACAGTTCGGCGATAGTGTTCTTTGCTATCGCGCCATCAATAAGCCCGCCTAGTGCGGGCTTTCTTGCGCCTGTTCTTTTTCAGCAGGCCTGCTAGCCTCGGACTCACCCATTCCAACATCTGTGGTTAGCGCCACCACGCGACCCATTTTTATAGGCCGCTCCCGTCCTGTGGGAGCGGGTTTTACCCGCGATCACGGACGAAGCCCATGTCAGCTAACACCTGACCAGCGCAAATAAAATGGGCCCTATAAACCATAGGCCGAATCACAGACAGTTTCTGCTTGCCAGGCGCTGCGACCTCCAGCACCTCCAGCGCGCGGTGAATTCGTAATCGGTAGTGTGGTGCCGGTTTTACCCGTGCTGGAGCTGTTAATCAGCAAAATATTGCCGGTTTCTGCCATGCGCATTATGATAATCAGCATTCAAATGCTGATTAATGGTGTCGCGATGCCGCTCAGACTCACGATCCAAGCTTTCTCCGATGGCGCATGGAGCGATGCAGCGACACTCACGGTTGAGAACCCGGAGCGTGTTGCTGATGGAAGGTGCCTTGTCGCATATGACAGCGACTACATCATCGCGAACTTTGATCGCATGGAAGATCGTTGCGAACTGGCCCTAAGCGTTAACCTGCCGTTGAACTGGGACCACCATGACGTCAAAGGGTATCCCGCATTCCTCTACGACATCATTCCCTCTGGTGCTGCCAAGGACTCTCTTGAATCTCGCTACGGGCGTCTTAAGCCCGAAGGCGTGGAAATGGGGCTGTACCTACTAGAACGCTTCACGCCGGCCCCTGTTGGGCATTTGCGCATCAAGGAGTCGGTGGAAGGCCTTCAACCAGATCGAAACGAGGCTTTCGCGCATGCTGAGGTCGTGGACAGGACGAACGAATTTCTTGAGTACGCCTACGAAACCGGCGCGGCGTTGGGCGGTGCTACCGGGGCCAACGGGCAAGCCCCCAAGCTGGTCATGACCGAAGCCCACGACGGTGCTCTTTACGCTGATGCGATGCTCCCCGATAACCAGGCGTGCCGTCACTGGCTGATCAAGTTCGCGCGCAATCGAGGCGGCGAGCGCGACAAAGACATCCTGCGAACAGAGTTCCATTACTACAAGGCGGTTGCTGCCCTCGGTCTCGATACGGTTCCCACTGATGGTTTGGCCCTTGAAGAAGCAGTGAAGCCAAGCCTCTGGATGCCACGATTTGATCGCCGAGTAGTGAACGGCGTGGTGGAGCGGATACCGCTGGAGTCGGTGTACTCGGTCTGCGGCATTACCGGCTACGCGCAACCGATCGCGCATGCCGAAGTGGTTCACCGACTGGTAGGTCTATGGATCGACAACGGCCAGCAGGATGAGGTGGACGACCTGGTGTTCGAGTATGTGCGGCGCGATCTGCTGAACCGTATTCTAGGCAACACCGATAACCACGGCCGCAACACCTCCATCATGCGTGTGGGTGGGAAGTTTCGTTTGGCGCCAATCTATGACCTCGCGCCAATGATCCTGGATGAAGAGGGCATCACACGGACGACGAAGTGGGCGGCGGAGCGCAAGGGGTCTTCTGATTGGAGCGACAACTGCGCTGAGCTCGCTGGTTACACTGATCCCGATGCTCTGCTGCAACGGTTGATGAAGGCGGCTGAGGAATTCAGGGCGTTGCCCGACCTACTGACCGATGCTCCAGAATCGATGCGCAATGCAGCCTCTATACCCGTGAATAACCTGGACAAGCGACTCGTGGAGTGGGGACTGCGATGAAAAAACTACAGCCTGAAGAGCGCGCTCAGCTCGTAGAGGATATCGTCAAGCGCAACGCGGCGGGGCTCGATCCAATTGGGACATCCATCCGCCGTTTGCGGCTCGAAGTCACCGGGCTTGACCAAGAGACCTTCGCGGCCATGTGCAAGATATCCACGAAAAGCCTGTACGAACTGGAAAGCGGGAAGTCGAATCCAAAGCTCAGCACTTTGGAGGCCGTGTTGCGTCTGTTTGGCGTGCGGATGGGTATGGTGATGACTGCCAAGGATAAGCCCACTGCAACGGTCGTCGCCAACAATGTCGGCCAGTTGAAGGCTGGTGGGCCAATCGCTGTGGCCGCGCCACTGGTGGCGAATCTTTCGCCGCTGGCCAGTTCTAACGTGGTGGCCGGACCGAAACGAGGGAAAAGCCCTGCGGCAGCCAAGGCGAAGAAGGCAGTGTCGAGGCCGGCATCGCCACGGGCACGGAAAAGCACTCAGGAAAAGTGAGATTGATGAGCTCCGCGAAAACCGGGCCCTCACGACCAACAACGTCCGTCTCATTCTCTGGGCCGGCAAGATCATTCGGCGCGCTCACGCGGTGGCGGCCTGTGACATAAAAAACGTCCGGTTTGGACAAGGCCCTGTCGTTCCCGAACAGTTGCACAAGCCAGCCACCATCAATAATTCACATAACGGCCCGCCTCGCGCCACAGGCCAGCCGTTGCGGTTTCGCGAGTAAGCAGCCTCGTCTCACAATTCCAATGCTGCGGCGCCCCTTGCACCGGCAATCCGGTAGCACTCATAAAAGATAAAACCTTATACGTACCCAACGCCGCGCCGCGCCGCGCGGAACGCCCTCGCGCGCCTATTGAAGACTTGACTGCCATGATCGCTACTTCCGCTCCCAGCACCGGTGTTTCCACCGGTCATCGCAATGCTTTGCTCGCCGCGCATGTCGCTGCGGTACTGTTTGGGCTCACTGGTATCCTCGGCGCTTTGATTCTCGCCGATGCCAGTGTCATCACGTTCGGCCGGGCAACATTTGCCTTCATCGCTCTCGGTTTTGTTGCAGGCCTCAAGGGCACCCGCCTCTTGGATGCCCTGAGCTGGCGCAACTTACCGGTCATTGGCCTCACCGGTACCTTATTGGCCGCCCACTGGGTTACTTTCTTCATCGCTGTGAAGGTGGGGGGCGTAGCAGTCGCTACGCTCGGCTTCGCCAGCTTCCCCGCGTTCATCGCGCTTGTAGACTTGCTGCTGTTTCGTGAGCGCATCGGTACCACCGAAAGCCTGCTACTGCTGATGGTGACAGCCGGGCTGGTGCTGGTGGTTCCGTCGTTCGACCTGCTCGACAACGGCACAATCGGTTTGGTCTGGGGGCTGGCTTCGGGCTTGTCGTTCGCTCTGCTGGCGGTGGCTAACCGTCGCCATACGGCGGGCATGAACGCCTTGCAGATCGCGTTCTGGCAGAACGTGGTGGTGGCGGCATTGATGATGCCATTTGCCTTCAGCCACCTCGCCAACGCCAGCCTGCGGGCTGACGATTGGGTGAACCTGGCGCTCCTGGGCGTTTTCTGCACCGGGCTTTCGCAATTTCTGTTCGTCAAGAGCCTGGATGGCCTGCAGGCTCGCACGGCGGGGATGATCATCGCGCTGGAGCCGGTGTACGCCATCGCCTGTGCCTGGTGGCTATTTGGCGAGCAGCCGTCGTTGCGCATGGGCGCGGGAGCGGCGCTGGTAGTCCTGGCAACTGTACTGGGTGCCCGGCGCAAGCCATCGCCTCACTGACGCCGCGCCGCAGAGGGATGTCCGGCTCACTGCATTTGATGTCCGACCCAGTCAATTGAGCCCTGTTTTCGCTCTCTATGGTTGAACGGTGCAGTGCCCTTGGCACTGCACCCTACCCATAACAAGAGCAAAAGCAGGGACCATAATGACTATGACGACGTCTGGGAAAGCCAGCGATCAGTTGGCGCAGGGATTCAAGCCTCGACATGTGACCATGTTGTCGATTGCCGGTGTCATCGGCGCGGGTTTGTTCGTAGGTTCTGGGCAAGCGATCGCCGCGGCAGGCCCGGCAGCAATCATTGCCTATGCGCTGGCTGGCGCACTGGTAGTGCTGGTAATGCGGATGCTCGGCGAGATGGCGGTGGCCAGCCCAGACACCGGTTCGTTCTCCACCTACGCCGATCGCGCAATCGGCCGCTGGGCGGGGTTCACCATTGGTTGGTTGTACTGGTGGTTCTGGGTGCTGGTGATTCCGATCGAGGCAATTGCTGCCGGCGTCGTGCTGAACAACTGGTTCCCAGGGGTTCAACCCTGGTGCTTCGCACTGTCGATGACAGTGCTGCTGACGGCCACCAACCTGTTCAGCGTAGCCAAGTACGGCGAGTTCGAATTCTGGTTCGCCATGCTCAAGGTGATCGCCATTGTCGGCTTCATCGCACTTGGCGGATTGGCCCTGGCAGGCGCGTTGCCGGCGCGCGAAGTCAGCGGCCTGGCAAGCCTGATGAGCGCACATGGCGGCTTCATGCCCAATGGCTGGACGGCCATCATTGGCGCCTTGCTCACTACCATGTTCAGCTACCTGGGTACCGAAGCGGTCACCATCGCCGCTTCCGAGTCTGCCGACCCTGCCCGCAACATCGCCAAGGCGACACGCTCGGTGATCTGGCGGATCAGCGTGTTCTACCTGGTTTCCATCTTCATCATCATCTCGGTGGTGCCGTGGAATGATCCGCTGCTGCCAGTGCATGGCTCCTATCAACGGGCATTGGAAATCATGAATATTCCCTATGCCAAGCTGATGGTGGACATGGTGGTGCTGGTGGCCGTGGCCAGTTGCCTGAACTCGTCGATCTACATCGCTTCGCGCATGTTGTTTTCCCTGGCCAAGCGCGGCGATGCACCGGCAGCCATCGGCCGTACTTCGGCGGCCGGGGTACCGCGTGCTGCCGTGATAGGCAGCACCCTGATCGGCATGGCGACCACCATCGTCAACTACTTCGCACCGTCCGAGGTGTTTGCCTTCCTGCTAGCCAGTTCGGGTTCGATCGCGCTGCTGGTGTATCTGGCGATCGCTTTCTCACAGCTTCGCATGCGCGCAGTGCTGGAAAAGCAGAACCAGGCTATTGCCTTCAAGATGTGGCTCTACCCTTGGCTCACCTATGGGGTGATCTGCTTCATCATCTTCGCTTTGGGTGTGATGTTCGTGATGCCGCAACATCGATTGGAAGTATCGCTAACCATCGGCCTGGCGTTGCTGATCTTGCTGATTGGTGTGATCAACAGCCGACGCCATGGGCAGGTAGTGGCGTTGTCGACGACAGAGGTTGCGTGACATAAAAAGCCCGTTCGCAGCACGCCTGCGAGCGGGCTCCCGTCAACTCGCTTCGCGCTGCTTGCTTTTCACGCAGGCAAAGCGTTTTTCCTTTGATGGGCTGTACCCAAAGAACGAGGCATAACACTTGCTGAAGTGGCTTGCAGAAACGAACCCGCAGGCCACCGCCACACCCAACAGGGGCAGGTCGGAGTATTGCAGCAAGCGTCGGCTTTCGGTGATACGAAGCTCCAGGTAATAGCGCACGGGGGTCGTGCCCAGTTGATGCTGGAACAAGCGCCCGATCTGGCGCTTGGAGCGGCCAACGTACTCGGCGATCTGATCCTGGCTTAGCGGCTCTTCGATGTTTGCGGCCATCAGGCTGATCGCTTCACGTAGCGGTTCGCTGATGTTGGTGTGGGGGGCCGGGATGGTGCGCCGGTAACGAGAGGCTTCGAATGCGAGGATGGCGGTAACGCCCTCGGTCAGTGCCGTGCCCCTTCTTTGCCCTAACCATTCCAGCACCATGTTGAACGCACCGGCAGGGCTGGCCGCGCTCAAGCGGTCGCGGTCGACCACGAAGCTGTCGGTGCTCACGTGACTGTGCTGGGCGATTTCTGCCACCGCCCCGCGGTGCTCTGGATGAACAGCGCAGCGGTAGCCGTCAAGCAATCCGGACTGCCCCAGGAACCAGGCGCCGTTCCACAGCCCAGCCAGGGCAACGCCCTTCTTTGCCAAGCCCTGCAGGCAGGTGCTCAAGTCTGCCGAAGCTACCAGCGCGGTACGCAGGCCGCCGCAGATCACCAGTAGGTCCAGAGGTAGCTTGAGGCTTGATTCCAGCGCTGCGGCAGGAGAAATGTCGATACCTAAGTCACTGATAACCGATTGGCCGTCCAGGCTGAAGGTAGTGCTCACACAGGCCTGTGGCTGAATCAGATTGGCGGTGACCAGGGTATCCAGGGCTTGGGTAAACGCTAGCAGGGAGAAGTGCTCGAGCAGAAGAAAGCCCACGCGCGTCTGTTGAGGGATGGGCTGCTCGGCCGAGCGGGTAAAACGTGAATTGTGCCCATTCAGGGCGTTGCTGAAGCTACGAGTCGGGCGCAACGGGTGTTTCTCTTTCATCTGGCAAGGAGTAGGGGCGGGCCACAACGGCCCGCCGTGTTTTCCGGGGTTACTGCAGTTGCAGGCCTGCGCGACGGCTGAGCAGGCCACGTGAAAGCCGGTCGAGCAGTAAAGCCACAGCGACAATGGCCAAGCCCGCACGCAGGCCAAGGCCCATTTCCATGCGTGTCAGGCCGCGGGTGACTTCGGCGCCAAGGCCGCCTGCGCCAACCAACCCGGCCAGTACCACCATGGCCAGCGACATGAGGATGCACTGGTTGAGGCCCACCAGCAGGGTGGGCATGGCACTGGGAAGTTCGATCTTGAACAAGATGGTGCCGGGCTTTGCACCGGTGGCCTGGCCGAGCTCAAGCAGGTCTTTGGGTACCTGGCGAAAGCCCAGGGTAGTCAGACGCAGCATTGGTGGAATGCCATAGATGATCGTGGCCATGATCGCCGGCACCTTGCCCAGGCTGAAGATGATCACTGCCGGGATCAGGTACACCCATGGCGGCACGGTCTGCATCACGTTCAACAGCGGGCTGACAGCGTTGTCGAAGCGTTTTACCCGCGCCGCCAGGATGCCCAGCGGGAAGGCCACGGCAACCGCAATCATTACGGCCACCGACACCAGGGCGATGGTCTGCATGGAAGCGGTCCAGAAACCACTGAGCCAGCAAAAGCCCAGCAGTACGCCCGCCAGCCCCGCGCTGCGTAGGTTGATCACCAGCCCCGTCACAATGCATACGCCGGCAATCAGTGCGTAAGCCGGTGGTAGCAACAGCAACGCCTCGATCGCGCCCAGCATGCTCTCGACGAAGCGGCTGATGACGGCGAACAGCCCATGCAAGTTGGTATTCAACCAATCGAACACGGGCGCCAGGTAGGCGCCGGGGGAGAGGTTCATTTCAGTGAGCGCCATGACGTGCCTCCTCGGCAGTGCGGATGCCACTCTGGGCCAGCCGATCGAGGATCAGGGTGAGGATCACGATGGCAATGGCGGCGTTGATCGAACGGGCGATGTCCAATGTCCGGATGGCGCTGTAGATCACTTCTCCAAGCCCTCCAGAGCCAACGATCCCGGCGATGACCACCATGCCGAAGGCCATCATCAGGCTCTGGTTGATGCCTGTCATGATGCTCGGTATGGCGAACGGCAAGCGGATTTTGACGAATTGCTGCCAGCCGGTAGTGCCGCTTGCGTTGCCCAGCTCCAGAAACGCTTTTGGTGTCATGCGGATGCCCAGCGCAGTGAGGCGTAGCACTGGCGGCACGGCCACGATGACCGTGGCCACCAGTGCTGTGCCGGTGCCGTAGCCGAGCAATGCGATGGCCGGCAGCAGATAGATGTATGGCGGTAACGTCTGCACCAGGTCCATGGCCGGTTCACAGATGCGATTCACCGCAGGCGAGAGGCCGGCCGCTACCCCGCAGGGAATACCGATTATCAGCGCCAGGCTGGTGGCGGTAAGCACCAACGCCAGGGTGCTCATGGTTTGCGGCCACAAGCCCATCAGCGCGCACATTAGCAATGCCAGGAGGGTGCCAAGCGAAAAGCGCCACCCGGCCAGGCGCCACGCCAGCAGGGCGAACACCAATGCCACAGCATAAAAAGGTGGTACTTCCAGTACCGTGTACACAGCCTGGTACAGCGCTTTGAGAAGGTCGTTGAACAGGTCGAACAAGCCAGCGGCATTGTCTGACAACCACATCAAGGCGTTGTCGACATGTTCATCGAAGGCGGAAGCGAAGTCTTCGGGGTTCATGCCAGACCCTCCACCGACGTACGTTCCTGGGCATGGGATTCGTCGTCCCGTACGCCTTGGACGGCGCGCAGCAAGTCACGCTGGCTTATCACCCCCAGCAATGTTCCGTTCTCGCGCACGCCTACGGCATCGTGGCCTGAGCGAATCAACAGGTTGATAAGCGAGTCCAGGTCGCTCTCGGGGGTAGCGCATTGCAATTGCTCGGGGTTTTCGTGCGGGTGGCGGGCACTGTATTCCGCAAGCGGCTGCATGATGGAATGGGCTTTCACCAAGTGCAGGCGTGAAATCCCAGCGACGAATTCGGCGACATAGTCGTCGGCCGGGTTCAGCACGATATCTTCGGCGGTGCCTTCCTGGATGATCACCCCATCTTTCATGATGGCGATACGGTCGCCGATGCGAATGGCCTCTTCCAGGTCGTGGGTAATGAATACCGCGGATTTGCCCAGAGATTTGGTCAGTTGCCTGAACTCGTCCTGCAACTGCCGACGGATCAGCGGGTCCAGGGCGCTGAACGGCTCGTCCATGAGGATCACCTCAGGGTCGGAAGCGATCGCACGGGCGAGACCGACACGCTGCTGCATGCCGCCGGACAGTTCGGCGGGGTAGCGGTTGGCCCAATCGCTCAAGCCAACCTTGGCCAAGGCGCGCCCGGCCACTTCATGGCGTTTGGCCTTGGACAGGCCTTGCACTTCCAGGCCGAAGGCCGCGTTTTCCAGCACTGTGCGATGTGGCAGCAAGGCGACGCTCTGGAACACCATGCCGATATGCTTGGCACGTACTTCCCGCAGCGCGGCAGCGTCCAGTTGGGCGATATCGCGGCCCTTGACCAGAATTTCGCCACTGGTAGGAATGATGAGACGGTTGAGAAGCCGGATCAGCGTGGATTTGCCACTGCCAGAAAGCCCCATGATGCAGAAGATCTCGCCGCGGCGTACCTGCAGGTTGACGTCGGAGACGCCTACCACGCAGCCGTAATCCTGGAGGATCTGGGTTTTCGTCAGGCCGCGCTCGCGGTAGGCCTGCATGGCGGCCGGCGCGCGGTCGCCGAAGATCTTCCAGACACCGCGGCAATCGACCAGTGTTTCAACAACATTGTTGGTATTCATGTGTGCACCCGAACCAGAGTTTTTCTGGTGTGTTCTTGTTTCAAGTTCGGCAGTGGCAAGGTGAAACGCTGCTGTCAGTATTTTTTGATGTTTTCCCAACGCTTGAGCAGATCGGCATGACTGTCGGTCCAATCCTTCACGGCTTGGTCCATGGTCTTGCCATCGTTCACTGCGCTGTTGATCGCACTGATGTCGGCCAGCGGTACATAAACGCTGGCGATAACCTCACGGGCCTGGGGGTTTTCCGCTGAGAAGCCTTTCTGGCCAATCCAGTAGTAGCCTTGCGCTGGAGCGAACACGCCTTTCGGATCCTTGAGGAACTTGGTGTCGTACTTGAGGGCCATCCACGTAGGCTCCCAGAGCGTCACGGCTACCCATTCCTTGCGATCGACCGCCGATTTCAGCGCGGCGGTCATGGCCGCGGTGCTGCCTTCGAGCAGGTTGAGTTTCAGGTCATAAGCCTTGACCGCTTTGGCTGCATCACTCATCAGGCCCGACCCGGGTTCAATCCCGACGATCTTGTTGCCGAACTTGTCAGCGTTTTCGTTGAGCTGCTCGATCGAGTCGATTGGCACGTACTTGGGCACGGCAATCGCCTGGTACAGCCCGTGGGAAACCGGCGAGATTTTTTCCAGGCGGTTCTTGTTGCGGTTCCAGAAGTCCTGGGCCACGTAATCGATCTGCGAGGCGAGGATCTGCACATCACCCTTGCTCAGGGCCGCGTAAGCGATGCCCCACTCGGAAAACGAAGTCACCTTGACGGTGTAGCCGGCGTCTTCCAGCACTTTCTTGGTGATTCCGGTGATGGGCGTGAGGTCTTCCCAGGACAGGGTGCCCATATTGATGACCTTTTCTTCGGCATGGGCCTGACACAGCCCTAAACCGATCATTGCGATAGCGCACAGTGCCTTGCGGATACGATTCATGTTGAACTCCTGCATTGTGGTGGCTGGGCGTTGTGCCCTGTTTTTGTTGAATTTCACCTGCGTGCATCCGTGGTCGGTCAATGTCCGTCCATGGCGGTACTGCAATACTGTCTTACGGGCGCCTGTCAGCCGCTGTTGATATCGCGTGCCACGTCTTCAACCAGGCTTTGCGGGGCGATAAACAGCTGCATGTTGCAGCGCGAAAGCTCCCAGTGTTCAAACACCAAATCGACGACAGCGCCTTCGTCATGCCGGCTGAAAGCTTCAATGAAACTGTCGTGATGCTCGACGGCCAAGCAGAGGTGGCGCTCCATTTCGCTGTTGCGCGGACGGAAAAAAGTGTGGCCGATACGCGCGTGGTCGATCAGTAGGCGACCCAAACTGGGTTCGAGATAAGGGTTGCCCGACATCTCGCCCATGATCTCGTGGAAGCGGTTGTTCTCAACGACCATTGCCCGAGGGTCGCGAACTTGGCTCGCCGTGCGAAAGCGCTCCTGGGTGGCGTGCAGGTCGCGCAGCTGAGCGGGTTTGTAGTTTTGAACTGCGAGCCGCCCAATGGCGGCATACACCATGGGCGCGACCAGAAAAAAGTTGCGCAGGGTGTTGTGGTTCATCGGTGCGACTCGGGCGCCACGATGTTCCTGTATGTCCAGATAGCCTTCGCCCGCCAAGCGACGAAAGACTTCCCTGACCGGGGTTCGCGAGAGCCCGTAACGTTCGCTTAGCCCCAGCTCGTCCAGCAATTGGTCGGGGCTGAGCTCCATGGTCAGAATCTGGCTTTTCAGATCATCGTACAGCTCGTTCTTGCCGCCTCTCATGGAACCCCCCACCGTTCACCAAAACCCGGAGTGATCACTGTTTCAAGCAGACTGGCACGGGATCAGAACCCCGTCAATGCAATTGTATTCTTTGTGTATACCAAGATAATTTCGAAAGAATACCCGCGAGCCCAGTGATCATCCGGGTTTGCGCCGGGCGCGTTGCGCTCCGCTTTGGTCGTGGGTTGGCATGATATTGTCGCGGATGGAAATGTGCGCTTCACGCCATCGTGATCACGCTTTACCGATGGTCGAAAAACCAGTAGACACATTGTCTAACGACCCCTATATTCATTATACAAATTGTAGACACACCAATATGAAAACCAAGAAAGCCGCCATGAAAGCCATTGCTGAGGCTCATCCACTGATTGGTGACGTGCCGCTGGACCGCAAGGGTGTCCTCGCTGATGCCTTGCGCCGGCGCATCCTGAGCATGGAGCTGGCACCTGGCGCGGTGGTCGATGAGCTGGCCTTGAGTGAAGAGTTCGGCCTGTCCCGCCCGCCGGTTCGCGAGTTGCTCAGACAAATCGCTGCAGAGGGCTACATCGAGTTGGAAGCTAATCGGGCACCTCGCGTGGCTGCGATGAACCATGATTCCCTGCATAGCTTTTTCTTGGCCGCGCCGTTGATCTACATCGCCACTACCCAGCTGGCGGCAACACACGCGACCGCGCGTGAGATCGAGGGGCTCAAGGTTATTCAGGCGATGTTTCGCCAGGCCATTGAAGAGCGCGACGTGGAAAACCGTGTGCTCTACAACGATGCCTTCCATCTCGAGATCGGCCGGATGGCGCATAACGACTACTTGTTGCCCAGCCTGCGGCGCCTACTGATCGACCACACACGGCTGGGCAAGATTTTCTACCGTCATCCGACCACCGATGACATGCAGCGCGACTTGGAAGTCGCCTGCCAGCAGCACGATCAAATGATCGAGGCGATCGAGCGTCGAGATCCTGAAACTGCCGGACAACTGGTGCGCGAGCACTTCGAGTTGTCCCGTCGCCGCATGGCCGAATACGCGGCGCCCCAAGGGATGGAAGTGGCACTGGCCTTATGAAGTAATGCTCACCGCACGCCAATACCCTGCAGGATGCCGGGTATGGCGAGGCGTGATGAGGAACAGACGCTAACAACAATATCTGGTTCCTGAAATGACAAAGATCACCTCGTTGCCGGCTGACGACACTACGTGTGGCTGGTATCACCTGAGCAAAGGACGGCAGATCAAAGCTCCACACCGTGGGCACACCGCCGCTCGCTGGGTTGTCGTCGGCGCCGGCTTTACCGGGCTGGCCGCTGCCCGCCAGTTGGCGTTGAATTTTCCGGATGACCAGGTCGTGCTGCTGGAGGCCCAGGAAGTGGGGTTTGGCTCGTCGGGGCGCAATGCCGGTTTTGCCATCGACCTGCCCCACGACATCGGCGCCGATGATTACATTGGTGATATTGCCATCGCCAGGACCACGCTCAAGCTCAATCTCAGCGGACAGTCCTTCCTGAAGGAACTGGTGGAGCGCTACCAGATCGATTGCCAGATGAAGCATTGCGGCAAGTACCAGGCAGCCGTAGAGCCGCGCGGCATCGCCGTCCTGGATGCCTACCGGCGCGGCTTGGACAAACTCGATCAGCCTTACGAGATGATCGACGCCGATCAGCTCCCAGACCATATCGGCACCCATTTCTACCGTAAGGCCCTGTTCACTCCGGGTACTTCCCTGATTCAACCCTCGGCATTGGTAAAAGGGCTCGCCGATAATCTTCCGCCAAATGTCACGCTGTACGAACGGACGCCGATCACCGAAGTCGAGTACGGCGCAAAGACCGTGCTCAAGCATGCCAATGGCTCGATCACGGCTGACAAGCTGGTGCTTACCACCAACGCCTTCGGTATGAGTTTCGGTTTCCTCAAAGGCCGCATGCTGCCCGTGTTCACTTATGCCAGCCTGACCCGGCCGATGAGCGAAGAAGAGCAGGCGAGGCTGGGCGGCAAACCCTACTGGGGCGTAATCCCCGCTGATCCATTCGGTACGACTGTGCGTCGCACGCCGGATAACCGTTTGTTGATCCGTAACAGTTTCAGCTTCAACCCCGACGGCCGGGCCAATCGCAAATACCTCGAACGTTTCGTGGTTCGTCATCGTGACGCCTTCGAACGTCGTTTTCCGATGCTGCCAGACATGCCCTTCGAATACACCTGGGGCGGTGCACTGGCCATGTCGCGCAACCACATGGGTTATTTCGGCGAGTTGGCGCCCAACGTTTACGGTGCCCTTTGCTGCAACGGCTTGGGTGTTACCCGCGGCACCGCGACCGGCAAACTGCTGGCTGACTGGCTCGCCGGTGAAAAGAATGAACTGATCGATTTTGTTCGGCAGGCACCGGGACCGTGCGCGAACCCACCGGCGCCCTTGGTGTCGCTGGGTTTGAATGTGAATTTGAAATGGGGACAGTACCGCGCCGGAAAAGAAAGTTAAGTTGGTTCAAAGCTAAATAACTTATTGATATTTGCCAGGCAACGATGTGCCTGGCCTGCGGTTTCTATTGCGTGCTGTTTAGGGTCGAAGCGCACTTCGACAACACGGAGCTGAATGTGATTTTCAGCTTCGCGGAGTCGTTCGTCCTCAAACAGGCTGCACTTTGGTCATGGCAGGAGAAAACAATGACAAATTCCAATGTATCAATCGAAGACGTCCCTATTAATCGGTTTCATCAGTTTCTGACGGTACGCTCTGGCGGTGGATCGTTCGTTGACGGTTATGTGCTTAGCATCATTGGCGTGGCCATGGCGCAAATGTCCGTCGGGCTTGGCCTGTCCAGTTTCTGGCAGGGCATGATCGCCGCCTCGGCGTTGATCGGCATTTTTTTCGGCGGCTTCTTCGGCGGGTGGTTGACCGATCGTTTTGGTCGCAAACGCGTTTTCTTCGTCGGCCCCACCCTGTTCGTTCTGTCATCCGTCGCGCAGTTCTGGGTCGAATCGGCGCTAGCACTGTTCTTGTTGCGCTTTGCCATTGGCATCGCGGTCGGCATCGAATATCCGGTAGCCACTTCGCTGCTGGTAGAGTTCCTGCCCAAGAAGAACCGGGGGCCCCGCCTGGCCACCCTCACTGTGCTGTGGTTCGCAGGTGCGGCCATGGCCTACATGGTCGGGGAAGCGATTCTTCACCACGGCGGTGATGATGCATGGCGCATGGTCCTGGCCAGCGCAGCAGTAGTTGGTAGCGTGTTGTTCATGTTGCGCCTGGGTACCCCTGAGTCGCCACGCTGGCTTATCAGCAAGGGCCGCAGCGCCGAGGCTGAGCAGGTTATCAAGCGTGTATATGGCAATGATTTCTCGCTGCGCAACCTGCCAGAAGAGCCAAAAACGCGAAAACTGTCATTCCTCAGCCTGCTGCATTCCGGCTACGGCAAGCGCATGTTGTTCGTCACCATGTTCTGGACGTGCTCGGTCATTCCAGTGTTCGCCGTCTATGCCTTCGCCCCGAAGGTGCTCGGCGCGCTCAACCTCAAAGGCGAGTGGGCGTCGATCGGCTCCGTCGCAATCACTTGCCTGTTCGTGGTCGGCTGCATCGTTGCTACACGCCTGATCAACGGCCTTGGCCGGCGTACCACGCTGCTGCACAGCTTCCTGTGGTCGGGGCTGGCGCTGCTGGGCCTGGGCGCATTCAGTAACGGTTCGGAAATGCTGATCCTGGCCTTGTTCGGCGCCTATGCACTGTTCATTGGCGGTGCCCAAGTGCTGCAGCTTGTTTACCCCAATGAACTTTTCCCTACCGAAGTCCGCGCCGGCGCGGTGGGTGTGGGCACCTCCATGTCGCGCGTCGGCGCTGCGGTCGGTACCTGGTTGGTGCCGATTGCCCTCGATACCTACGGAATCGGCGCAACCATGTATGCCGCCGCGGCAGTGACCTTCGTCGGCCTGGCGTTCTCCTTCGCGCTGGCACCCGAAACCCGATCGATGAATCTGCAACAGGCCGCCTCGCTCGCCTGATTTGAACCACAACTGTCGCGGCGCGCAGCGTCGCGGCTTTCACTTGTATCCCTGGAGAACCTACCGTGAAATTTGAAGGCATCTACACCCCGGCAATCACTCCATTGGCAGCGGACGGCTCGATCGACAAAGCGGCCTTCGCCGAAGTGCTCGAGTATCTGGTCGAGTCGAAGATTCACGGTGTGATCATCGGCGGCTCGACCGGTGAATACTATGCTCACACCACTCAAGAGCGCATCGAACTGGCCGCCCAGGCCAAGGACGTGCTCAATGGCCGCCTGCCGCTGATCGTTGGTACCGGTGGCATTCGCACCGAAGACGCCGTGGCCTTCGCCAAGCATGCCAAGGAAATCAAGGCCGATGCGCTGCTGGTCGGTACCCCGCCGTATGCGCTGCCGACCCAGCAGGAAATTGCTCTGCACGTCAAAGCAGTCGACGCTGCCGCCGGCCTGCCGATCATGCTCTACAACTACCCAGGCCGCATGAGCGTGAGCATGGGCGAGGAGTTCTTCGACGCCGTCGCCGACGTGAAGAACATCGTTGCCATCAAGGAAAGCTCCGGTGACATGGCCCAGCTCCATCGCCTGGCCATCAAGCGCCCGTACATCCAGCTGTCGTGCGGCTGGGACGATCAGGCCCTGGAGTTCTTCGCCTGGGGCGCCAAGAGCTGGGTTTGCGCCGGCTCCAACTTCATCCCGCGCGAGCACGTGGCCCTGTACGAGGCCTGCGTGGTCGAGAAGAACTTCGACAAAGGCCGCAAGATCATGGCCGCCATGATGCCGCTGATGGACTTCCTCGAAGGTGGCAAGTTCGTCCAGTCGATCAAGTACGGCTGCGCCCTCAATGGCCTGAGCACCGGCGGCGTACGCAAGCCGCTGTACGACCTCGACGCTGCCGAGAAGCAGGAACTGCAGCGCGTGGTCAGTGAACTGAAGGCCACCATCGCCCAGATCAAATAAGGAGGTTGTGAAAATGGCTGAATTGCTGAGCAAGGAACAATACGCGGCCATCGCCGCCGACCTGCAATTGCGCAACCAGGCGTTCATCGACGGTGAATTCCGCGATGCCATCTCAGGCCGCACCTTCGTCACCACCAACCCGGCCACCGGCAAGCAGCTGGCTGAGGTCGCCGCCTGCGACGTCAACGACGTCAACGTTGCCGTGGCTGCAGCCAAACGTGTTTTCGAAGCGGGCACCTGGTCGAAGATGCAGCCGAACGACCGCAAGCACGTGCTGCAGAAGTTCGCCCAACTGCTCGAAGACAACGCCCACGAGCTGGCGGTACTGGAAGCGCTGGACAGCGGCAAGCCGGTCAGCGAGTGCCAAACCGTCGACGTGCCGGAAACCATTCACACTATCCGCTGGCATGCCGAGCTGATCGACAAGATCTACGACGCCACTGCCCCAACCGGCAATGCCGCTGTGACCATGGTGGTGCGTGAAGCCATCGGCGTGGTCGGCCTGGTGCTGCCGTGGAACTTCCCACTGCTGATGCTGGCCTGGAAGATCGCCCCGTCGCTGGCCGCCGGTTGCTCGATCGTGGTCAAACCAGCGAAGGAAACCACCCTCAGCGCCCTGCGCGTGGCGGAACTGGCCCACGAGGCTGGTATTCCCGCAGGCGTATTCAACCTGGTACCAGGCGGTGGCCGTGAAGTGGGCGAGGCCATCGGCCGCCACATGGACATCCCGATGGTCAGCTTTACTGGCTCGACCGACACCGGCCGCCTGTTCCTCAAGTATGCCGCCGAGTCCAACCTCAAGCGCATCGTCCTGGAACTGGGGGGCAAGAACCCAGCCGTGGTCATGAACGACTGCGAAGACCTCGACGAAGTGGCCCAGTACGTCACCGCCGGTGCATTTTGGAACATGGGTGAGAACTGCTCTGCTTCCTCGCGCCTGATCGTGCACAAGGACGTAAAGGACCAGCTGCTGGGTCTGATCGCCAAGCACCTGAAGGACTGGAAGCTGGGCGACCCGCTCGACCCGGACAACCGCCTGGGCGCCATGGTCAGCAAGTCGCACTTCGAGAAGGTGAAGTCGTACCTGGAATACGCTGCCGAGCAGAAACTCAGCATCGTTCAGGGCGGCGAAACCGAGGAAGGCGTGTTCGTGCAGCCGACCATCGTCGACAACGTTGATCGCGACAACAAGCTGTTTGTCGAGGAAATCTTTGGCCCGGTGCTGAGCGTGACCAGCTTCGAGACCATCGACGAGGCAATCGAACTGGCCAACGACACCGTCTATGGCCTGGCCGCTTCGGCCTATACCGGCAGCCTGCGCAATGCGCTGCGCCTGTCGCGCGAAATCCGCGCCGGTGTGGTGACGGTCAACTGCTTCGGTGAAGGTGATGTCTCCACGCCGTTCGGTGGCTACAAAGAGTCTGGCTTTGGTGGGCGCGACAAGTCCATCTGGGCCCATGATCAGTACACGGAGCTGAAGACCATCTGGATCAACGCTTCGTGACTGGTGGGACGCGGGTGGTGCAATGGCCTGCGTCCTGATCCCGCGCTGTTCTGACGGAGTTCGGTGCGGACCCGGCCACTGCCCCTCCGGGCAGTGGCTTTTTTTTGCATCAGTGGCGAGCGAATGGATGACCGGCATTGCATGCATCCAGCGATTCGGCGCCGTCAGGTCACGCAGGGCTTCAAGTAATTCCTACGAACTTGTGAATAGGGCATGTCAGATGGCTCACGTCGTTTCGCTGTTCCGCTATCCAATAAAGGGCTTCGCGGGTGAAAAGCTCGACAGTGTCTCGCTGGAATACGGTAAAGGTTTTCCAGGCGACCGTGCGGTAGCCATTACACGAAGTGGAGCGGCTGCTGGCGCCGCCCCCTATCAGCAGCTCACGACCAATCCGGCGCTTGTTCATTTTCTACCTGGCAAAAGCCTCGGCGCAGCGACGCTCCATGAAAGGCAGCCGGTGCCTCGTGGAGACTTGCTGACTGATCCAGCACTACTGGCCGAATTCTTTGGTGCACAAGCACGCGTCGTTGATCGAAACGATTGTCTCGGCCATTGGGATTTTGATGACTCGGCACTGTCCATCATCAATGTCAGGACAGTACAGGCGCTGTCTACGCTAATGGGCGTAACGATCGACCCCATGCGTTTTCGCGGCAACATCTATATCGATGCGGAACCCTTCTCGGAATTCGGATGGCTTGGCAAAGGTGTAGATTTTGGTCAGTCCCGTCTCTCGATTATCCGGCCAATCAAGCGCTGTCGCGCGACCTCGGTAAACCCGCAGACGGGCGATCTGGACATGAACATTCCCGCCCAACTGAACCGACATTTCGGTCACATGTATTGCGGTGTCTATGCACAGGTCGAGCAAGCAGGAACGCTATTACCTGACGATAGGATTGCAGCGACGCAGGCGCATTACAGCGAACGGCTGGCAATAGCTGCCAAGGTTCCCAGGGCACCTGCGTTGGTTTCCTGGCCGCGTCCTGCCGAAGTGGTTGAGATTTTTGAGGAAGCGCCGGGCATTCGCTCAGTATGGCTCCGAGATCCCCTGGCCGTGCTTGGCTCGCTGGACCGCTTTGTGGCTGGGCAGCATGTTGCAGTTCATCACCTGGCAGTAGATGGCACGTGGCGTCGCTACACCGTGTCAGGCATCGAGGATGATCGGTTGCGAATCACGGTGAAGCAGGGGAGTGGTGCCGGCTCCCAAGCTATCCATGCTTTAGAAACAGGGCAGCGTCTACATCTGACAGGGCCTTGCGGCCCAGATGCCTTCAGTCTGGACGCTCCAGCTAATCTCTTTCTTACCGCGGGGATAGGCATAACCCCTACGATCACCAAGCTTAGAGCACTCGTGGAAGCGGGCTACCCGCATCCTGTGCGTGTCGTGCATACCGTGAAATGCAGCGACGATTTAGCGCTGTGGAATGAGGTTACCAAGCTGGTTGGGCAACTGAGCCAAGGTTCTATCGCTTTGCATGTGACCCAGGGGAAGAGGGGCATTGAAGGCGCGATCAAATACAGGCCGGACCTATCCGCGTTGGTTACCGATGCTGCCGATAGTGGAGCTGCCATCCATGTTTGCGGGCCTGAAGGCTTTCAGAGGCAGGTACAGAACAGCGTCATTCAGGCGGACGCTGCCGATCGGCTGCACATGGACAGCTTCGCAACCCCCGATAGTCCAGTTGAGATGCGCAAAATTCCTGAATGTGGTCCATTCACCGTCACTTTTAGCAGAACAGGGCTTTCGGCGACTTGGCATCCTTCGGACGGCCCCCTTCTCAGCTTCGCAGAAGCCAAAGGGCTCGTACTACCGGCCCATTGCCGTGCCGGGTTATGTCAAACCTGCGGGTGCGCGGTGTTGGAGGGAAAAATTCAGAATCTCACTGATTCACCAGTGACAAATGATGGCTATGCCTACTTATGCGCAGCAGTACCTGCAAGTGACATCATATTAGACTGTTGAAGGTGAAAACTGCCGGATCGATTCGGCAGGTTGCAGAATGACCCGGGTGTCGCGTTGCTGCGGCGATTCCCATTGTGAATCGCCCCTGGTTTCAAGCCCGCAGCAAATGCACCACCAGGCCAAGCACGGCACAGCCAAACAGCACCTGAATCACCCCCCGCTTGAAGCGGAACAAGGCCACCGCCGCCGCAACCGCAATCACCGCCGAAGGCCAGTCGAACGCGCCAGCGAACCCCTTCGGCCAAAGCACGTGATAACCGAAGAACATCGCCAGGTTCAGGATCACCCCTACCACCGCCGCCGTAATCCCGGTCAGCGGTGCAGTGAACTTCACCTCGTTATGCGTCGACTCCACCAACGGCCCACCGCCGAGAATGAACAGGAACGACGGCAGGAAGGTGAACCAGGTGACCAGGCTGGCCGCGACCGCGCCAGCGAGGAACGGGTGTTCCGTGCCAAACATCGGGTGCAGGTAACCCCCAACGAAGCCGACAAAGGCCACCACCATGATCAGTGGCCCTGGCGTGGTTTCACCCAGGGCGAGCCCGTCGATCATCTGCGCCGGTGACAGCCAGCCGTAATGCCCGACAGCGCCCTGGTAGACATAGGGCAACACGGCGTAGGCCCCGCCAAAGGTCAACAGCGCCGCCTTGGTAAAGAACCAGCCCATCTGGGTCAGGGTCGCACCCCAGCCAAACGCCAGGGTCAGCAGTGCCATGGGCAGGCACCACAGCGCAGCACCGGCCAGCAGCAGGCGCAGCAGGTGACCCCAGCTGAAACGGGCATGTTCGGGCGTCGGGGTGTCGTCATCGATCAGCGCCGGGCCATAGCTGTTCTTCGCAGCCCCATGGCCACCACCGATCACGAACTTGTCCGGGGCGAAGCGGCCACCCGCATAGCCGATCAGCGCGGCGGCCAGCACGATCAGCGGGAACGGCACGTTGAGCGCGAAGATAGCCACGAACGAGGCCGCAGCCATGGCCCACAACCAGCCGTTCTTCAGCGCCCGCGAGCCGATCCGGTGGGCCGCATGAACGACGATGGCGGTGACCGCCGGCTTGATGCCATAGAAGATGCCGGCGACCACCGGCACATCGCCAAAGGCAAGGTAGACCCAGGACAAGCCAATCAGGATGAACAGCGAAGGCAGCACGAACAGCGCGCCGGCAATGACGCCGCCCCACGAGCGGTGCATCAACCAGCCGATGTAAGTGGCGAGCTGCTGGGCCTCGGGGCCGGGCAGCAGCATGCAGTAGTTCAGTGCATGCAGGAAACGCTTCTCGCTGATCCACCGACGGCGCTCGACCAGCTCCTGGTGCATGATCGAAATCTGCCCGGCAGGCCCACCAAAGCTGATGAAACCCAGCTTGAGCCAGAACAGGAAGGCCTCGAACAGGCCGACCGGCCGCAGGGCAGCGTGCGGCTTTGACTGTTCGCTCACGGCGGAGGGGGTATCAACCATTTTCGATTTCCTCACTTGCGAAAGCCGTCAGCAGCCCATCGAAGATGCCCCGGCAACTGTAGTCAGTTGGTTGTGATTGCCATTGCTTTCTCACAAGCTTGCGAGGATACGCTCTATACCCGACGTCTCGGAAGGTTGGTTGCCTCTTACATTCAAGCAAGTAGCGGCCACGTCGCGTTGACCCTCTCCCCGAGGGCGGCTAGCATCGCCAACGAAACGTTTCGCTGGCCGATCCCCCACAACCATCGGCCGCCCTCAAATGCAAGCAAATCACCAGGTACCTGTAGCGCCTTGTTCGAACTCACCAGCTACCTCGGGCTGTTCCTGGCCGCGTTTGCAGCGGCGACCTTGTTACCCATGCAATCGGAAGCGGCGCTGGTCGCGATGCTCCTGTCCGGGCACTACCTGCCAGTGACGCTCGTCGCGGTGGCCACCGCCGGCAACGTGCTCGGCTCAGTGGCGAACTGGGGGCTTGGCCGAGGCATCGAACGGTTCCGCCACAGGCGCTGGTTCCCGGTCAGCGAGGCCAAGCTGGAGAAGGCGCAGGTCATGTACCGGCGCTACGGATACTGGTCACTGCTGCTGAGCTGGGTGCCGCTGATCGGCGATCCGATCACCCTGGTGGCCGGGGTCATGCGCGAGCCGTTCTGGCGGTTCCTGCTGCTGGTCATCCTGGCCAAGGGCGGGCGTTACCTGGCGCTGACGCTTGTGGTGCTCGGCAGCATGCCATGACGCCGGACCCCGTCTGCCCGGTGGCAGCGCGGCACACCCGCCAGGGCTTGATCAAGTGGAACTACTGGTCCTGCCCGGGTCACTTGCTGGCGTTGTCGGGCATTCGCCAACGGCCGTAGCGCCCATCACGTCATGCCTTGCCAAGTGCATTGACGGTGGCGTTTTTTAAATCGACCACTTCAAAGACCGGTTCGAACAGGAAGCTGGTGAACATGCCCGTCGAGATGATCACCCACTCGGTCCGGTCCTGGGCCCGCAGCAGCTCGCGGACATCAAGCTGGGCATCGACAAGGTCCTGTGGGCTGCCGCGCCCGATCACCTCGAAACCTGTGGCAGTGAGGGTCGGTGGCGGGGTGCATGGCACGGGCTTCGTCCATGTACGCGAGGGGACCCGCGCTCATGGACGGACCGCGCCGCGTCCTCGAGCGTATCGACGGTAGTCGCATGGCTACCGTGCATCGACCTGCGACTGGTCATTCAGCCCCAACGGACAATACTTCATCTCTATACGCAGGCGTGTTCCTGGTGGCGCGCGCCGCTGGGAGGTGTCAGATGAACAAACTGTCAATCGTAGGCGCCGGCATCGTCGGCGAGGCGGCGGCCCAGATCATTGCCCGGGACGAGCTGTGCCGTGAACTGGTGCTGATGGACGTGCAGGGTGAAATGGCCAAGGGCAAGGCGCTGGACGTGTGGCAAGCCGCCGTCGAATCAGGTTCCGATACCCGCGTGCATGGCGGCGGCAACGCCGAGTTGCTGCAGGGCTCCGAGCTGGTGGTGATCACCGCAGGCGTGCCGCGCAAGCCGGGCCAGTCGCGTCAGGATGTCCTCGCGACCAACCTGCCCATCCTCGACGGCATCATGGCGGACATCAAGCAACACGCGCCGGCGGCCACAGTGCTGGTAGTGTCCAACCCGGTCGATGTGCTCACCTACCGCGCCTGGAGCCTCAGCGGGCAGGGGCGCAACAAGGTGTTCGGCCAGGCAGGGGTGCTGGATACCGCGCGAATGAAATGCTTCATCGCCGAACAGACCGGTTTCTCGGCCCGTGATATCACCGCGCTGGTGCTGGGCGGGCATGGCGACAGCATGGTGCCGCTGATGCGCTACTGCCAGATCGGCTCGGTGCCGTTGTCGCACTTCCTGTCCAGTGAGCAGATCAAGCAGATCGTCGAGCGGACGCGCAAAGGTGGCGGCGAGATCCTTGGTTTGAAGAAGCTGGGTAGCGCCTGCGATGCGCCGGGTGTGGCCATTGCGCAGATGGTGGATGCGATCGCCAACGGGCGGAACCGCATCTTGCCAGCGGTAGCGATTCTGGAGGGCGAGTATGGGCGCAAGGATATCGCCATGGGCGTGCCTTGCGTACTGGCCGAGGAGGGGCTGGCGCGGGTGATCGAGCTGCCGCTGGATGCGCAGGAGCAGGCGATGTTCGACCAGTCGGCCGATCAGGTGGCGCGGGATATTGCCGAAATGAAAGCACTTTGACTGTCTGTGGGAGCGGGTACATCCGCTCCCACCGAGAGCTGCCTACCGAGCCTGGCCCTCAGCGCTGGTAAGCCCGGCCAAAATGCCGCTCCAGCCGCGCCTGCACCAGCTCCAGCAGAATCGACAGCACCCAGTAGATGATTGCCGCCGTGGTCAGCATTTCCAGGTAGCGATAGCTCGAGCGCCCGTACGACTGCGCCAGGAACATCACCTCCCAGACGCCCATTACCGAGATCAGCGACGAGTCCTTGAGCATCGAGATGAACTGGTTGGCCGTCGGTGGAATGATCACGCGCATGGCCTGGGGCAGGACGATGTGCCAGAAGATCTGCGGCGTGCGCATGCCCAGTGCCAGCGCCGCTTCACGCTGCCCACGGGCGACACCGAGGATGCCGGCGCGGAAGATCTCGCTCAGGTAGGCGCCATAGTTCAACGACAGGGCGATGATGCCGGCACTGATGGCGCCCGGCACCAGGCCCAGCTGTGGCAGGCCCAGGTAGATCAGCAGGATCTGGATCAGCAGCGGCGTGCCGCGGAAGAACGAGGTGTAGAAGCTGGCGATGCCCACCAGCACTGCACTGTTCGACAAGCGCGCCAAGGCCGCGGCAAAGCCGAACAGCACCGACACCAGCATCGAACACAGGCACAGGAACAGGGTCAGCGCCGCACCTTGCAGAAAGCCGTTGGGCTCCAGCTTGAAGCCGGCGAGGTTGGGGAACTTCTCCAGGATGATCGAGAACTTCAGGTCGAAGCTGAGGAAAAACGCGACGAACAGGCCGAATAGCGCCAGCCAGGTCAGCAGCAGGCGGGTACGAAAGCCGAACAGGCTGGCACCCGTGGTTTTCACCACGGGCTTGAGGGACGGGGGGAAGGTGCTCATTTGCTGATATCGGCGCCGATCCATTTCTGCGACAGCTTGGCCAGGGTGCCATCAGCCTTCAGCTCGGCAAACACCTGGCGTACCTTGGCATCCCACTCGGGGTCGCCTTTTTCGATGGCCACCGAGTTCGGCTCCTCGTACAGCGGGGCGCCGGCCAGCTTGAAGCGCTTGTCCTGGTCCAGGCGCGGCTGCGCGGTCACCAGGTTGGTGAGGATGGCGTCCAGGCGCACGCCAGCGCCCAGGCCCAGGTCCTGGAAGGCGACGTTGTCGGTGTCGTACGGCGCGATCTGCACGAAGTCGAAGGGGTAGTCGATCTTCTGCTCTTCCTTGCCTTCGATCACCAGGTTCTTGTTCAGGTAGCTCTCGTAGCTCGATGCACTGGTCAGGCCGACCTTGCGGCCGTCCAGGTCTTTCGCGCCATGGATGCGCTCATCCTTGGCGTTGACCACGATCACCGCAGGCGAGGCGTAGTATTCCACCGGGAAGTCGAACACCTCGGCGCGGGCCTTGCTCGGGGTCATCGAGCAGATGCAGATGTCATAGCGGCCACTCCAGCGGCCCGCGGCGATCACGTCCCAAGACGGGGTTTCCAGGCGCAGCTTGACGCCCAGCTTGTCTGCCACGGCCTTGGCCACATCCACGTCGAAACCAGCCAACTGGTTCTGCTCGTTGACGAAGGAGAACGGCGGGTAGCTTTCCATCAGCACGTTGACCAGTTCCTTGCGCGATTCAACCCGCTCGAGCGTGGCGCCAGCAAAGGCCTGGGAAGCAGTCGCGAGCAGCACGAGGCCCGCACCGAGCACAGTAGGAAAACGCATGTACATACCTGAAATGTTGGCCAATGGGGAGAAAGTGTATTTAATAGTTATAAACCAAACTCACATAATGAATTTAATTCATAAGAACCTGCAGAGTAGTTATATGAAACAGCGAGCGATGGTGATTCTCGACGGTGGCATGGGCCGTGAACTGCAGCGCAGTGGCGCGCCGTTTCGCCAGCCTGAATGGTCGGCGCTGGCGCTGAGCGAGGCGCCCGAAGCGGTGGTTGGCGTACACGCTGCGTTCATCGCCGCCGGTGCCCAGGTCATCACCAGCAACAGTTATGCGGTGGTGCCTTTCCACATTGGCGAAGAGCGTTTTGCCAAGGAAGGCCGCCAACTGGCCAATATCGCAGGGCAGCTGGCGCGGCACGCGGCCGATGTCGGCGCGCACCCGGTCAAGGTGGCGGGCTCGCTGCCGCCGCTGTTCGGCTCCTACCGCCCGGACCTGTTCCAGCCCGAGCGCGTCGAGGAAGTGCTGTCGCCGCTGTTGCAGGGCCTGGCGCCGCATGTCGACCTGTGGCTGGCCGAAACCCAGAGCTCGGTTGCCGAAGTACGGGCGATCCACGCCCACCTGCCGGAAGACGGCAAGCCGTTCTGGGTGTCGTTTACCTTGCAGGACGAAGACGTGGACGACACCCCGCGCCTGCGCTCCGGCGAACCGGTGGCCGAGGCCATCGAGGCGGTGGTCGGCCTGGGTGCGGCGGCCGTGCTGTTCAACTGCAGCCAGCCCGAGGTCATCGGCGCTGCGCTGGATGTGGCGCGCTCGGTGATCGAGCGACACGACGCTGACGTTGCCATCGGTGCCTATGCCAACGCCTTCCCGCCGCAGCCGAAGGAAGCCACCGCCAATGATGGCCTGGATGAGCTGCGCGAAGACCTTGACCCGCCGGGTTACCTGGCCTGGGCCGCTGACTGGCGCAAGCGTGGCGCCAGCATGGTCGGCGGCTGCTGTGGCATCGGCCCGGAGCACATCGCCGAGCTGAAACGCAATCTGGCGTAAGGCTATCAGGGGGCTGGGCGGCTGCCGCACCCGCCCAGCCCCCAGCCATTAAAAAAAACGCCACTCAGACCCGGATTCCATCGTTTTTCAGTCCCCCGCCATGTCCCTATAGTCCGCTGAAAGCCGATGCTTGATCGGCATACACAATTCAGCCGTGCGGGAACCGGATATGAACAACAACGAAAAATTCGAGGGCAATGCAGCGGCCGGTGTCGGTACGCGCGTGGTGTGGGGCGGCGAGCAGGTGCAGCACCCGTACAACGCCACCCAGCCCCCGATCGTGGTCAGCGCCGCCTACGGCTACAACGATATCGACGCCTGGTACGACGTGGCCCAGGGCAAACTGCCGGGCTACATCTACAGCCGCATGAGCAACCCGACGGTCGCCACCCTGGAAGCCAAGCTGTGCGAGCTGGAGCAGGCCGAGTCGGCCGTGGCCTTCAGCAGTGGCATGGCGGCCATCAGCGCGGTGCTGCATACCTTCCTCTGCACCGGCAAGCGCGTGGTGTCGACCCGCGACAGCTACGGTGGCACCAACAAGATCTTCGAAGAATTCCTGCCGCGCATGGGCGTGCAGGTGTGCCTGTGCGACACCCTCGACAGCGAGGCGCTGGAGCGCGAAATTGCCGCCGGCTGCGACGTGCTGTACCTGGAAACCCCGACCAACCCGACCTTGAAGGTACTGGACATCCAGCGCCTGTGTGCGGCCGCCCGCCGGGTCGGCGCGCTGGTAGTGGCCGACAACACCTTCGCCACCCCGCTGAACCAGAACCCGCTGGCCCTGGGCGTGGACGTGGTGGTGCACAGCGCCACCAAGTTCCTGTCCGGGCACGGTGACGTGCTGGGCGGGGTGGTTTGCGGTGCCGAGCCGCTGATGGCGCAGGTGCGGCACTACCGTGAGATCAACGGTGCAGCGCTGGACCCGTTTTCCGCCTATCTGATCATCCGCGGGATCAAGACCCTGGTCTTGCGCCTGCGTCAGCAACAGGCCAGCGCCCAGGCCCTGGCCCAGTACCTGAGCAGCGAACCGCTGGTCGAAGCGGTCAACTACCCAGGGTTGCCGGAGCACCCGGGCCATGCGATCGCCAAGGCGCAGATGCGCGGCTTCGGGGCCATTGTCAGCTTCGTGCTCAAGGGCGGCATGCCCACCGTGGCGCAGCTGCTGCCGCGCCTGAAATACGCCCACCGGGCCGGCAACCTGGGCGCGGTGGAAACCATCTACGGCCCGGCGCGAACCACCAGCCATGTGGAAAACACCCTCGAAGAACGCCTGGCCCTGGGCATTTCCGAGGGGCTGGTGCGCATTTCGGTGGGCATCGAAGACACCGAGGACCTGCTGGCAGACCTGGCACAGGCGTGTGCAGCGGTCCGCCAGGAGTTGGCCGCAGCAAAGGACTTGCACGGTGACGCGTACGCCGGCCTGGCCGCAGTACAGGCCTGAGGCAGGCGCGTGGCACCCGTTCCTTGCGGTGGGTGCCAGTTCATGAAGTCGAACAAAAACAATATGCAAGGCAATTCGCTTCGCTCTGCCAAGACGAGGTCGTTGCAACGTCCTTGCCCGCCAACTTTCATGAGAAAACCACAATGTCCCTGCAGACAACTACAACGACAAATGCTTCTGCGCATGGCTTCAAGCAGGATATGCAAACCCGCCATATCGTCATGCTGGCGCTGGGCGGTGTCATCGGTACCGGCCTGTTCCTGACATCGGGCTACACGGTCAACCAGGCGGGGCCCCTGGGTGCGGTCATCGCCTATATCCTCGGCGCGATCATGGTCTACCTGGTGATGATGTGCCTGGGCGAACTGGCGGTGCACATGCCCGAGGTCGGCTCGTTCAGCAGTTACGCCACGCGCTACATCGGGCCGGGTACCGGCTACATGGTGGCGTGGATGTACTGGCTGACCTGGACCGTGGCCATTGGCTCGGAATTCACCGCCGCCGGCATCCTCATGGTGCGCTGGTTCCCCGATACGCCGGTGTGGCTGTGGAGTGCCCTGTTCGGCCTGGCAGTGTTCATCAGCAATATCATTTCGGTGCGCTCGTTTGCCGAGACCGAATTCTGGCTGTCACTGATCAAGGTGCTGGCGGTGGTTGCCTTCCTGGTGGTGGGCGGCGGCGCGATCCTCGGCGTGTTCGAGATCACCCAGGCGCACAGTGTCGGGCTGGGCAACTTCACCCGCGAAGGGCTGTTCCCCACCGGCTTCTGGTCGATTGCCATGACCCTGCTGGCGGTGGCCTTCGCCTTCTCCGGCACCGAGCTGATCGGCATTGCCGCCGGCGAAACCCGTGACCCGGAAAAGAACGTACCCAAGGCCATCCGCACCACGGTGCTGCGCCTGGCGCTGTTCTTCGTCGGTACCATTTTCGTCCTCGCCACCTTGTTGCCGCGCGAGCAGGCCGGCGTGGTGGAAAGCCCGTTCGTGATGGCCTTTGAAATGATCGGCATCCCCTACGCGGCAGACATCATGAACTTCGTCATCATCACTGCGCTGCTGTCCGCAGCCAACTCCGGGCTCTATGCCGCCGCGCGCATGCTCTGGACCCTCAGCGACCAAGGCAACATGCCACGCCGCTATGCCGCGCTGTCCCGCCGTGGCACGCCGTTCAATGCCATCGTCCTGAGCATGGCCGGCGGCATGGCGTCGCTGCTTAGCAGCGTGTTCGCGCCCGACACCATCTACCTGGCGCTGGTGTCGATTTCCGGGCTGGCGGTGGTGGTGGTATGGATCAGCATCGCGGCCAGCCAGATGGCCTTCCGTCGCCATTACCTGGCCCATGGCGGCAAGCTCGAAGACCTCAAGTTCCGCGTGCGCGGCTACCCGTTCGTACCGCTGGCGGCGATTTTCTGCTGCGTCCTGGCCTGCGTGGGCATCGCCTTCGACCCGGCCCAGCGCGTGGCCCTGTACTTCGGCCTGCCGTTCATTGCCTGGTGCTACCTGGCGTACTGGCTGACCCGCAGGTTCCGCGCGCAGCATCCGCTGCCGCTGCAAGCCGTGACGCCGGGTTCCGAGCCTGCCTGAGCAGAGTGATACTAGGCCACCGGAACGTTGCCACGAGAAACCGCCGATGACCCAGAAAACCCTGCCCCCGTTGAACTGGCTGAGAGCCTTCGAAGTGTCGGCGCGTTACCTCAACTTCACCCATGCTGCGGAAGAGCTGCACCTTACCCAAGGGGCGGTGAGCCAGCAGATTCGGCATCTGGAAAGCCAGCTGGGGGTGGCGCTGTTCAAGCGTCTGCCCCGGGGGCTGGGGTTGACCGAAGAAGGGCAGTCCTACCTGCCGGTGGTGCAGGACGCGATCAGCCGCCTGGCGGTGGGCACCAATGAAATCTTCGGGCAACGCCAGCGGCGGCCGCTGAAAGTGCGCGGCAGCCTGTCGTTCCTGCACTTCTGGCTGGCCCCCCGGCTGGCCGATTTCCGCCGTGCCCACCCGCAGGTGGATATCCGCTACATCAGCAACCTGTGGGTCAAGGAACTGGATGCCGAAGACGACCTGGAAATCCGCTGGGGTAGCGGCCAGTGGCAGGGAGTGGAGGCGCAGCGGCTGACCCGCGACCTGCTGGTGCCGGTCTGCTCGCCTGCGCTGGTCGCAGGTTCGCCGTTACGCGAGCCACGCGACCTGGCAGGCGTGCCGTTGCTGCATGTGCTGGGTTACGAGGAGGGCTGGGGCTACTGGCTGGAGCGGGTTGGCGCCGATCAGGTCGATTCCTCCAGCGGCCTGCAGTTCGACACCCTGGTGTCGACCTTGCGCATGGCGGAGTTGGGGCTTGGGGTGGCGCTGGCGCGTTCGTCGCTGGTCGAGGACTTGCTGCAGGAAGGGCGGCTGGTAGCGCCTTTTACCCAGCGTATCGAGGCGAGCGAATCGTTCTACCTGGTACGCGGCCTGGGTGAGGCGCTGTCCAGCGATGCCCAGGCCTTTAGCCACTGGTTGGTGGCGATGGCTCACCGTTAATCAATACATACCTGGAGCACCGATGCAGTACACATCCACGCGTGGCAACGAGATACGGGTTGATTTCCGCGCGGCGCTGCTTTCCGGCCTGGCCGACGATGGCGGGCTGTACGTGCCGACTGCGGTGCCAACCTTCAGCCAGCAGGAAATCGCCAGCTGGTCCTGGCTGCCGTTCGATGAACTGGCCTGGCGGGTGATGGCACCGTTTGTCGGCGATACCCTCGACGAGCCCACCCTCAGGGCGCTGGTCAGCGACAGCTATCGCGGGTTCAAACACCGTGGCATTGCGCCGTTGCAGCAGATTGGCCATAACGAATGGATCCTGCAGCTGTTTCACGGGCCGACCCGCTCCTCCAAGGACTTTGCCGCGCAGTTGCAGGCGCGGCTCATCCGCCATTTCCTCGGCGCCGATTGCGAGCGGGTGATGTTGGTCGGGGCCAGCAACGGCGACACCGCGGTGGCGGCCATCGACGCCTTGCGTCATTGCCCGACGGCACGCCTGCTGGCGTTGTATCCCAACGCCGGAACGCCGCCCGACCGGGCCGCGGTGATGCGCAATGCCGCGGGCGAAAGCGTCAGCTGCGTGGCCGTGGCTGGCAGCTTCGATGATTGCCAGTCGCTGGTGTCGGCGCTGCTGCGCGCATGGCCGTGCCCCGAGCTGATTCCGGTCAGCTTCAATTCGACCAACTGGGTCGGCGTGTTGGCGCAGATCGTGTTCTATTTCCATGCGGCGCTGCAGTTGGGCGGGGGCATCCGGCCGGTCGGTTTCAGCATTCCCACGGCCAGTTTTGCCGAGATCTACGCGGGTTTCCTCGCCCAGAAGATGGGCCTGCCGATCAACCAGATCATTGTTTCCACCAACCGCAACGATGCCTTGCACCGCTTCATCCACTGCAATCGTTACAGCCGTGGCTCAACCAGCCAGACCTTGTCGCCGGTCATGGACTTCTCGCTGTTCTCCAACCTGGAGCGCTTCGTCTGGGAGCTGTATGACCGCGACGGCGCGGCGACGCGGGCGCTGATGGAGCACTTCGAGGATTGTGGTGAGCTGAGCATCGGCAACCGCCAGTGGCTGCATGCGCGCATGCTGTTCGACTCGTATGCCGTGGACGACGCGCGGATCCGCGAGGAAATCGTCACGCTGTTCCAGGAAACCGGCACTGCGGTAGACCCGCATGCGGCTACCGGGGCATTCGCCGGGCGCCTGCACCGGCGCAACATTGGCGCGCCGATCGTTACCCTGGGGCAATTCGCCCCGGAAAAGTCCGCCGCGCTGCTGGCGGAACTGGGGGCCTGGCACGGCGAGCTGCCAGCCAGCGTCGCGGATGCCGCAGGCAGCGGGCCGCTGCTGGCGCCCGAGGACCTGGCGGGGGTTCATGAACTGCTGGCCCAGTTGCAGGCACGGCGATGAAGCGCATTCTCGACCCCCTGGACGAGCGCATTCTCGCCGAGCTCACCGCCAATGCGCGCATCGCCCATGCCGAGCTGGGGCTGAAAGTGAACCTGTCGCGCAATGCGGTTCGCCAGCGCATCGAACGCCTGGAGCGTGACGGGGCCATCCAGGGCTACACCTTGCGCATTGGCGAGGGGCGCCGGCCGACCTCGTTGATCAACGCGGTGATCTTCGTCTACCGCTACGACCGTATGCGCGGGGAAGCGGTGCTCGATGCCCTGCGCCAGATCCCCGAGGTGATCCAGTGTGAAGTGCTCAGCGGCGAATTCGACCTGCTGCTGCGCGTCGAGGCCTCCAGCCCGGAGCGGGTGCATCATGTGTGGAAGGAAATTGCCGCCATGCCCGGGGTCGAGAACACGGTGACCTCGTTCGTCCTGGCCACGGTTATCTGAACCGCCCCGTTGCCCCCAACCCGCGATACCACAACGCCGCCCGGGCTTGCGCCCTGGCGGCGTTGTGCATTCCGGGTGCCGTTGGAACGCGGTTCGGGCACTGGCCAGATTGGCCAATAAATACAGCGGATTGCCATATTCAACTGGCATTGCCCGGCTCATAGGCTTGTCCTCATCGACCCATCGCCTGGAAAGGACAGCAAACCATGACCGAATACAAGATCGCACTCGTTGGCTTTGGCGGCGTGAACCGTGCCTTGGCCCAACTCATCGCCGAACGCAACGCACGCTGGCAGCAAGAACTGGGCTTTACCTTGAAGATCGTCGGTGTCACCGACCTGTTCCTCGGTTCGGTGATCGACCGCGATGGCCTGGATGCGGCCAGGCTGGTGGCCTTGCCCGCCGAGAAGGGCGCCCTGGCGCAGTTCCCGCAGGGTTCGGCAGAGGCATTCAACGAGGCGGTGATCAAGCAGTCCGGCGCTGACATCATCGCCGAAGCCACCTTCACCAACCCCAAGGATGGCGAGCCGGCAGCAACCTTCTGCCGTTGGGCACTGGAAGCGGGCAAGCATGTGGTCACCACCAACAAGGGGCCGATCGCCTTGCATGCCCAGGCGCTGAAAAACCTGGCCAAGGCCAACGGCGTATCGTTCGAATACGAAGGCGCAGTGATGAGCGGTACACCCGTGCTGCGCATGGCCCGGCAGACGCTGGCCGGCGCCGGCCTGGTCGGCTTCGAGGGCATCCTCAACGGTACTTCGAACTACGTACTGACGCGCATGGAACAAGGGCTTGGCTTTGCCGATGCAGTGGCGCAGGCACAAGCGCTTGGCTACGCCGAGGCAGACCCGACGGCCGATGTGGAGGGGCATGACGTGCGCCTGAAAGTGGTCATCCTTGCCAACGAGCTGCTCGGTGCCTGCCTGCAGGTGAGCGATGTCACCTGCAGCGGTATCAGTGGCATCGACAGCGCGGCGATCCAGCAGGCGCAGGCGGCGGGCCAGCGTTGGAAGCTGATCGGCAGTGCCAGCCGGCAGGCCGATGGCTCGGTGCGCGCCAGTGTCGAAGCGCGCCTGTTGCCGGGTAACCACCCCCTGGCCGGCATCACTGGCGCAACCAATGCAGTGGCGTTCGACACCGAGTTGCTGGGCGCGGTGACCGTGTCTGGCCCGGGTGCGGGGCGTGTCGAAACGGCCTTTGCCCTGCTGTCGGATATCGTCGCCATCCACACCGCTGGCCGTTCGGCCTGAGGAGCTACGTTCATGAGCCTGACTTCCGTGTCCCGGGTAGCCTTCCAGCAACCCGCCCTGATTGATGTGTACAGTCCCTACGATGGCAGCCTGGTCGGCAGCGTCGCCAACCTCACTGCCGACGCGGTGCCGGGCCTGCTGGCGCGTGCTCGCCAGGGTGTACGCGAAAGTGCCGCGCTGCCCCGGCACCGTCGCGCCAGCATTCTTGAGCAGGCCGCCCGCCTCATCGAACGCGACGCTGCCGATTTTGCCGGGCTGATTGTCGATGAAGCGGGCAAGACCCTGCGCCAGGCCGAAAAGGAGGTAAAGCGCTGCATCAACACGCTCAAGCTGTCCGCCGAGGAAGCGCGGCGCAACGCCGGGGAAGTGGTGCCCTTCGATGCCTATGAAGGCTCCGAATCGCGCCAGGGCTGGTTCACCCGCGAGCCGCTGGGGCTGATCCTGGCCATCACCCCGTACAACGACCCGCTCAACCTGGTGGCACACAAGCTGGGGCCGGCCATTGCTGGCGGCAATGCCGTTATCCTCAAGCCTTCCGAGCTGGCCCCGTTATCGGCGCTCAAGCTGGTGCAGTACCTCACCGACGCAGGGCTGCCGGAAGCCGTTGTCAGCGTTGCCACCGGCGGCGCCGAACTGGGCAAGGCGCTGGTGGCCGTGCGTGATGTGCGCATGGTTTCCTTTACCGGCGGCTTCGCCACGGGCGAGCAGATTGCCCAGGGCGCGGGCCTGAAAAAGCTCGCCATGGACCTGGGCGGTAACGCCCCGGTGCTGGTGCTCAAGGACTGCGACCTCGAAGCCACTGTCGAGTCGTGCGTATCGGGCGCCTTCTGGGCCGCCGGGCAGAACTGCATCGGCACCCAGCGCATCCTGGTCGACGCCTCGATCTATGACGCGTTTCGCCAGCGCTTCGTCGCCCTGACCCAGGCCATGGTGCTGGGTGACCCGGGGCGGCGTGAAACCGACATGGGGCCGATGATCAGCGAGGCCGCTGCACGGCACATCGAAGAGCGCGTCAACCAGGCCCTGCAGGGTGGCGCCCGCCTGCTCTGTGGCCATAAGCGGCAGGGGGCCAGCTATGCGCCGACAGTACTGGAAGGCGTCGACCACGCCAGCCGGCTGTGGCGTGAAGAGGTATTCGCCCCGGTGGTAATGCTGGCGCCCTTCGAGGACATCGAACAGGCCGTCGCCTTGGCCAATGCCCCTGAGTACAGCTTGCATGCCGGGGTGTTTACCCGTGACTTGTCCTTGGCACTGAGCCTGGCGAAGCGCATCGAGGCAGGCGGCGTGATGATCAACGACTCGTCCGACTACCGCTTCGACGCCATGCCATTCGGTGGTTCCAAGTATGGGAGCCTGGGCCGCGAGGGGGTGCGGTTCGCCTACGAGGACATGACCCAACCCAAGGTCGTGTGCATCAACCAGATGGGCTGAGAGGGGAAGCCTATGATCGAGCGATATGGGGTCGGCCAGCGGATGTCGTTGGCGGTCAGCTACAGGGGCCTGTTCGAAACCGCTGGCGTGGTTGCCGACGACCTGCAGCAGGATGTGCAGGGGCAATTGCGCCAGGCGCTGAATACCATCGACAGGCTGATGGCTGAGGCCAGGGTGGGCAAGGACCAGTTGACCCGAGTTCAGCTATGGATCGCCGACTACCGGCACTTCGACCTGGTGAACGAGGTGTATGACGCCTGGTTGCAGGGCTGTGCCAAACCGGCACGGGCCTGCGTCGGTGCCGACCTGGGGGAGGGCTACCTGGTCGAGGTGCAGGTGTTTGCCGTGTGTGGCGAGCGCCCCTGACCGGCGATGGCATATGCCTGCGGGTCAGCGCACCAGCCGTTGTATCACCCGTACGTAGACGAGTTCGCTCAGCAGCTCGACCAATGTCTGGGTGATCACGGCGGCCGCCGCCAGCCCGCGCACCTCGTCCGGTAACGCCAGCGCCAGCGGCAGCACTACCAGCGAGTTGCGCGTGGCGGCGCTGAAGGTTACCGCGCGTGCTTCGCTGGCCGGCAGGCGCAGCAGGCGCGCCGCGAGCATGCCGAGCAGTGGTGCCGCAAGCATGAAGCCCAGGTATACCGGAATCACCGGCAGCAAACGCTCGAAGTCATCGAATACCACGGTGATCTGCGAAGCGATCACTACCATCAGCACCAGAGCCATCGCTGGTACCGGCAGCCATGCCCAGGCGCTGTTCCACGCTGAAACCCTGCGTGAGCGACGGGCGCCGGCGCTGGTGAGCACGGCCAGGGCCAGCGGCAGCACGATCAGCAGCACGAAGGCTTCCACGAACGGGGTGATGGCGAGCGGCACGTTGTCACCCAGCATCAGCGCCAGGTATAGCGGCAGCAACGCCAGTTGCGCCAGCAACAGCACAGGTGTGGCGGCCAGGGTCAGGCGCGCATCGCCTTTGCCGATATGGGTGAACACCACCACATAGTCGATGCACGGGGTCAGCAGCACCAGCAGTGCGCCGACGAGGATGGCCGGGTGGTCGCCCAGCCCACGGGTGATGGCCCAGACCAGCAGCGGCACAAGAATGAAGTTGGCCAGCAGCAGGGCGGCGATGAAGCGGCGGTTACCCAGGCCTTGGCGCAGGTCGAGGAAGGGAATCTGCAGGAACATCGCGTACATCAGCACGGCGATGGCGGGCGTGATCAGGGCTTGCAACAGGCGCGCGCTATCGCTGGCCAGCAGGCCGAAGGCGACGGCGGCGAGTACGACGGCGAAATAGATCGGGATCTGCCGGGTTTCGAGTTGCTCTCTGGTCAAGGTGCGGCCTGTGCTTGCTGGCTGAAAAGGCACACAGGGTAATACGCACTATCAGCAGGGTGTCGCGATTTTTTGCAGGCGCGGCAGGCCCGAAACGAAAAAGCCCGGCACTGGGCCGGGCTTTTTCCTGTCAGGCAATCGCCAATCAGTTGCCGTAGACCGGCAGCTTCTTGCAGATAGCCTTGACCTTCTCACGTACGGCGTCAATGACCGCTTCGTTGTTCAGGTCAGCCAGGATGTCGCAGATCCAGCCAGCCAGCTCGCGGCACTCGGCTTCCTTGAAACCACGGGTGGTCACGGCCGGGGTGCCGAAACGCAGGCCCGAGGTGACGAACGGGGAACGTGGGTCGTTCGGTACCGAGTTCTTGTTGACGGTGATGAAGGCTTTGCCCAGTGCAGCGTCAGCATCCTTACCGGAGATTTCCTGCTTGATCAGCGACAGCAGGAACAGGTGGTTCTGGGTGCCACCGGAAACTACGTCGAAACCACGCTCGATGAACACGGCGGCCATGGCCTGGGCGTTCTTCACCACCTGCTGCTGGTAAGCCTTGAACTCAGGCTGCAGGGCTTCCTTGAAGCAGATGGCCTTGGCCGCGATGACGTGCTCCAGCGGGCCACCCTGGGCGCCCGGGAAGACGGCGGAGTTCAGCTTCTTCTCGATCTCTTCGTTCTTGCGAGCGAGGATCAGGCCGCCGCGCGGGCCGCGCAGGGTCTTGTGGGTGGTGGTGGTGACCACGTCGGCGAACGGCACCGGGTTCGGGTACACGCCAGCGGCAACCAGGCCGGCAACGTGGGCCATGTCGACGAACAGGTAGGCACCGACCTTGTCGGCGATGGCGCGGAAGCGGGCGAAGTCCAGAACCTGCGAGTAGGCCGAGAAGCCGGCAACGATCATCTTCGGCTTGTGCTCGACCGCCAGGCGCTCGACTTCGTCGTAGTCGATCAGGCCGTTGGCATCGATGCCGTACTGGATGGCGTTGTACAGTTTGCCCGAAGAGCTGACCGAAGCGCCGTGGGTCAGGTGGCCACCGTGGGCCAGGCTCATGCCCAGGATGGTGTCACCGGCCGACAGCAGGGCCAGGTACACAGCGGCGTTGGCCTGGGAGCCGGCGTGCGGCTGGACGTTGGCGTAGTCGGCGCCGAACAGCTGCTTGGCACGGTCGATGGCCAGTTGCTCGACGACGTCGACGTACTCGCAACCACCGTAGTAGCGCTTGCCCGGGTAGCCTTCGGCGTACTTGTTGGTCAGGACCGAGCCCTGGGCTTCCATGACTGCCGGGCTGGTGTAGTTTTCCGAAGCGATCAGCTCGATATGCTCTTCCTGGCGCAGAGCTTCTTGCTGCATGGCTTCGAAGAGCTCGGCGTCGTACTTGGCAATGGTCAAATCACGGCTGAACATGGCGGTCCTCAAGGATCGGGGTGAATTGGGGGGGCATTCTAACCGATTGATTCGCCGCTGGCATATGAACTGGCATCAAGTCGCGGACCAATGGGCTTCATGTTGCATCCCGCGCCGTGTCTGGGCTGGGCGGGGATCGGAGTTGACTCTGAGGTCCGTTTTCCAGGCATGGGGCCCAGGCCCCGCCACGGGCTTCTGCAGGAGCGGCTTCAACCGCGATCACCGGCAAGCCGGTGCCAGCCGCCGCGTCGCCTGCATCACGGACAAATCCGCTCCTACAAGCGTCCGCGTATGCCAGGAGCGGGCAGGCTCAATTGAACATGAACAAGGTCTCGTTGGCGAATTGCGCCTCGAACTGATGTGCCGGCATCGGCCGCCCGAACAGGTAGCCTTGCACTTCGTCGCAGCCATGCTCGCGGAGGAATTCCAGTTGCTCGTGGGTTTCCACGCCTTCGGCGATCACCGCCAGGTTGAGGCTGTGGGCCATGGCGATGATCGCCCGGGCAATCTGCGCATCCTGCTCGCCTTCCGGCAGGCCGTCGACGAAGGTGCGGTCGATCTTCAGCACGTCGATGGGGAACTGCTTGAGGTAGTTCAGCGACGAATAGCCGGTGCCGAAGTCGTCCACCGCGATGCTCAAGCCAAGGTTTTTCAGGCCGGCCAGAATCTGCAATGCTTCGTTCACCTCGCGCATCAGGATGCTTTCGGTCAGTTCCAGCTCCAGGCACGCCGGTGGCAGGCCGGTTTCTTCCAGGACCCTGGCGATGCGCGTGCCCAGCTGGCCGTCGGAAAACTGCCGTGCGGAGATGTTCACCGAAACCTTCGGCACACGCACCTTGGCCTTGTGCCAGGCCTTGAGCTGGCGGCTGGCCTCGCGCAGCACCCAGTCGCCCACGTCGACCACCAGGCCCAGTTCCTCGATCACCGGGATGAAGTCGCCCGGCGGCACCAGGCCGCGGGTCGGGTGGCGCCAGCGCAGCAGGGCTTCGGCGCCGGTCAGGCGCTTGCCGTCGCCGCTGAACTGCGGTTGGTAGTAGAGGATGAACTCGTTCTGCTCCATGGCGTGGCGCAGGTCGCTTTCCAGTTCCAGGCGCTCCAGGGCGCTGGCGTTCATCTCGGCCTGGTAGAACTGGAAGTTGTTCTTGCCGCGTTCCTTGGCGTGGTACATGGCGGTGTCGGCGTTTTTCATCAGCTGGCTCAGTTCGCTGCCGTCCTGCGGGCTGAGGGCGATGCCGATACTAGCGGTGACGAAGAACTCGCGGTTCTCCAGCACGAACGGCCGCACCAGGCTGGCGAGGATGTTCTCGGCCACATGAATCGCGCGGTTGAGCGCCATCTCGCGGGTAGCGCGTGGTTGCAGCAGCAGGGTGAACTCGTCGCCGCCCATGCGCGCCACGGTATCGTCGTCGTCCACGCAGGCCAGCAGGCGCTGGGCCATGTCCTTGAGCATGCGGTCGCCGGCGGCGTGGCCGAGGGAATCGTTGATCGGCTTGAAACGGTCCAGGTCGAGGAACATCAGCACCACCCAGGCCTTCTGCCGTTCGGCCTGCTGCAGGGCGTTGTACAGGCGGTCCTGGAACAGCGTGCGGTTGGGCAGGTGGGTGAGGGCATCGTAGTAGGCCAGGCGGTGAATGCGCTGTTCGCTGGCCTTGCGCTCGCTGATGTCGGTGAAGAAGCACACGTAGCTGGCGAGGTCGCCTTCGTCATCCAGCACCGCAGTGATGCCGACCCAGGCCGGGTAATGGTCGCCGTCGCGGCGCTTGAGCCACACTTCACCTTCCCAGCTGCCGCGCTGGTGCAACTGCTTGACCACATAGCGCAGGTGGCCTTCCTGCTGCTCGTCGACGGTGAGCATGCCCGGCAACTGGTCGAGCACCTCGCTGACGGCGTAGCCACTGACGCGACTGAACGCCTCGTTGGCCTGCACGATATAGCCGGCCGGGTCAGTGATGAGAATCGCCGAGGTCGAATGCTCGAATACCGTCGCAGCCATGCGCAGGTCTTTTTCGGCGCGGCGTTGCTGGCTGATGTCGCGGCCCACCCCGAGTACGCCTTCGAAGTGCTGGTCATCGTCCCACACCAGCACCAGGCGCAGTTCGATGGGGATCTTGCGGCCATCGGCGCGCAGGCAGTCGAACAGGAACAGCTGGGTCGGCAGCTGGCTGCGCAGCAGGGCCAGCTGCGCGGGATCGCCCATGGCCTTGCTGACACGCTCCATCAGGCTGTAGATGCCGGTGAGCTGTGCCGGGTTGGCGATGATCGACTGCCAGCCGTTGCTGAAGATCCAGTCGGCCTGGTAGCCCAGCACGCTCTGCACCGAGGGGCTGACGTAGTTGAGCTGGAGCAGGTTGTCGGTGGAGAAGATCACGTCGCTGATGCTTTCGGCGAGCATGCGGTAGCGCTGCTCGCTGTCGCGCAGCGACTGGCTGGCCTCGATCTGCACCGTCACGTCCTTGCCCACGCCGATGATGCGTGTGACTTGGCCATCGGCGTCACGGGTCAGCACCTGTTCGCGAATGTCGTAGCAGCGCCAGCCGCCATCGCGGTGGCGGAAGCGCAGCTGGCAGTGCAGCGGCTGGTCATGGCCGCTGTCGCGCTGTTGCTGGCGCAGGGCCTGGTAGTGCGTGGCGTCTTCGGGGTGCAGCAGCAGCTCCCAGAATCGGTCGCCCATCTGCGCCAGCTCGGTACGGTCGTAGCCCAGGGTCTGGCCGAGATGGCGGTTGCTGAAGATCATCCGCTGGCTGAGCACGTCCTGCACGTACAGCTGGTCAGGCACGGTGCGCACCACGTCCGACCAGAAGCTTTCACGCTCCAGCAGCGACAGCTCCACCTGCTTGCGGCTGGTGATATCGCTGATGCTGAGGATCACTGCCTGGTAATCACGGCGCTGTTGCGGCAGACGGGCCATCAGCCACAGGTGCAGCTCGCCGCCCAGCGGGGCCGGCAGGCGCACTTCCAGCTCCAGCGACGGGCGTTGCTCGATCAGCGCATCGATCAGCTGCATGCCCACGCTGTCGCGCCCGTCGCCGGTGCCTTCGATCAGGCGCTGCCAGGCCCCTTCATGGCACTCGATGTTCAACAACTGGCGTGCCACCTGGTTGATCTCGGTGATCTTCAGCTCCAGCAGCAGGGAGCGGCGCAGGCTCGGGTCGAGGGCCAGGCTGTGCTTGAGCGCGGCGCGGTTGCGCAGGTGGTAGCGGTCGAGTTGACCGGGCAGGCTGGACAGGTCGAGCACACACAAGGCCACGCCGGTGCCCTCGAAAATTTCCTGGTAGCGCCGGCGGTCTTCCTGCAGCGCCCGTTGGCGACGGCGCATGTTGATCAGCGCCAGAACCGGCAGCATTGCGCAGAGCAGCACCAGCAGGCATTTGCCCAGCAACGCGGGCAGCAGCGTCTGGCGCGCCAGCTTGGCGTCGAATAACCCGCGAAGTTGCCAGGTGCTGTTGTCGACGAAGGCCAGCATCACGCTCTGCAGTGGCGCGTTGCTGGTCGGGGTTGGCGCATGGCGTTGCAGTATCTCGCCGCTGCGGCTGTTTTCCAGCAGCCATAACGGCCGGCTAGGGCCATCCAGGTAGGTGACGAGGGGCCGGTAGTACGCTGGCGCCAGGCGCAACAACCAGGAGCCACCGTCGTCGTCGGCCTGGCGCAGTATCAGGTAGACGGAGCTGTTGTCGGGCGAGTTGCTGAACAAATACGGGTGGCCCTGGCTCAGATTGAGCAACTCGTCAATCAACTGGCGGTCAGGGCTGCCGGACAGGCTGTCGGCCTGCACCTGCCCGGCAGCGTCCAGCCAGGCCAGGCTCTGCAGGTCCGGCAGGTGCCCGCGCAGGCTGGCCAGCACGCCGGGCAAGGCTTTCGGCGCCGGTACATTGGCGTAGGGCTGTAGCACATTCACGGCCTGCTGCGCCTTGAACGCCAGGTTCAGGCCCAAGTGGTCGGCCAGTTCGGCGGTGCCTTCCAGGGTTTTCTTGCGCAGGTCGGCCTGGGTATGGCTGAACTGGGCGAACAGTTGCCACACCAGCAGCCCCAGCAGGATCAGGGCCAGTAGCGCCAGCGCACCCTTGATCGACCCGCGCAGGGAGCCCGCAGGCGCTTGTGGCGCGGAACGCAATGACGGCGGATGAGTAAGATTGGTCAAGCGTTGATCCTGCGATTGGGCTGGCGATGGCAGGGGTTAATGATGCACGGTATGTGCCGGTGTCTGGTTGCCAGACCGCAGTGGCGCACTATAAGGCCGGACACCCGAAACGGGCTAGCATGCCTAGGATTATGGCAAAGTGCCAGCCGATATGACCGATGGTGCCGGCCCGCTGGTTCGGCAAGCCCCTGCGACCTGTGCGAGAATAGCGCCCGCTTCACATGACAACGCATCGGAGATGTTCGGTTTTGGTTACTCACTTTTCCACCAATGGCCTCGATTCCGCCTGCGGGCGCAGCAGTCAGACCCTTGTCAGCACTGCCGTGACCGAGGACGTATCGTGCAAGTCCTGCCAGCGTTCGCTGAGCAAACCCGAGGTGGCCACCGCCGCCAAGAGCAAGAGCCCGTCGCTGGCTGAACTGCGCAAGACCGCCAAGGCGGCAGCAGAACCGGCAGTTGCCGTAGCCGCGGCCAGCAAGCCGGCCGCCAAGGTGGTCAACGTGCCTGCTGCCCAGCTGGCCAAGGTGGCGCAACAGCCGGCCCGTGCCGGTGGCTTCAGTGTCAAGGCAGCCTGGGCCGCGCGCCTGGCAGAGCAGGGCGAGCGTTGCCGGCTGCCACGCGGCAAGGCCAAGCAGCGTCACGTCTGAGTCATCTGCAGCTGTACCGGCCCTTTCGCGGCTAAAGCCGTTCCCACCGGGATCATCACTGCCTTCGAGAACTGTGCAGTACCTGTGGGAGCGGCTTTAGCCGCGAAGAGGCCGGTACAGGCAATAGGTTCCCCCGATCCCCCCCCACCATCCGCCCCTGCTATGCAACGCTGCGCGTTGGCGTAGAATGGTCGACTTTGTTCAATGACACCCCGTAAACACATCCCCCTGGCCAGCGCGCCGGGGCGATCGTCGATGTCTTTACCTATCTGATTAGAGGGCTTGGTTTTGGCTCAATACGTCTACACCATGCATCGGCTGAGCAAGGTCGTGCCGCCGAAGCGGGAAATTCTCAAGAATATTTCCCTGTCGTTCTTCCCGGGCGCCAAGATCGGCGTGCTCGGCCTGAACGGCGCCGGTAAATCGACCCTGCTGCGGATCATGGCGGGCGTCGACAAGGAATTCGACGGCGAAGCCCGTCCGATGCCCGACATCAACGTTGGCTACCTGCCGCAGGAACCGCAACTGGACCCGAACAAGTCGGTGCGCGAAGTGGTCGAGGAAGCGGTCAGCGTGATCAAGGACGCCCAGGCACGCCTGGACGAGGTCTACGCGGCCTATGCCGAACCCGATGCCGACTTCGACAAGCTGGCCGCCGAGCAGGCCAAGCTCGAAGCCATCCTGCAGGCCGCCGACGGCCACAACCTGGAGCGCCAGCTGGACGTTGCCGCCGACGCCCTGCGCCTGCCGGCCTGGGATGCGCGCATCGAGCACCTGTCCGGTGGTGAAAAGCGCCGTGTGGCACTGTGCCGCCTGTTGCTGTCGGCCCCCGACATGCTGCTGCTGGACGAACCGACCAACCACCTGGACGCCGACTCGGTGGCCTGGCTGGAGCGTTTCCTGCACGACTTCCCGGGCACCGTGGTAGCGATTACCCACGACCGTTACTTCCTCGACAACGTCGCCGGCTGGATCCTGGAACTGGACCGCGGCGCCGGCATCCCGTACGAAGGCAACTACTCGGGCTGGCTGGAAGCCAAGTCCGAGCGCCTGGCGCAGGAATCGAAGCAGCAGAGCGCCCATGAAAAGGCCATGAAAGAGGAACTGGAGTGGGTGCGCAAAGGCGCCAAGGCCCGCCAGTCCAAGTCCAAGGCCCGTCTGCAGCGCTTCGAGGAAATGCAATCGCAGGAATTCCAGAAGCGCAGCGAAACCAACGAGATCTACATCCCGGCCGGTCCGCGCCTGGGCGACAAGGTCATCGAGTTCAAGAACGTCACCAAGGGCTACGGTGACCGCGTGCTGATCGACAACCTGTCGTTCTCCATGCCGAAAGGCGCCATCGTCGGCGTGATTGGTGGTAACGGTGCCGGTAAGTCGACCCTGTTCCGCATGCTGATGGGCAAGGAGCAGCCGGACTCGGGCAGCATCGAGATCGGTGAAACCGTGCAGCTGGCCTGCGTCGACCAGAGCCGTGAAGACCTGGACGGCAGCAAGACCGTGTTCCAGCAGATTTCCGATGGTTCCGACGTGATCCGCATCGGCAACTACGAGATCCCGTCGCGTACCTATGTGGGCCGCTTCAACTTCAAGGGTGGCGACCAGCAGAAGTTCGTCAAGGACCTGTCCGGTGGTGAGCGTGGCCGCCTGCACCTGGCCCTGACCCTGAAGGAGGGCGGTAACGTCCTGCTGCTCGACGAACCGTCCAACGACCTCGACGTCGAAACCCTGCGTTCGCTGGAAGAAGCCCTGCTGGACTTCCCAGGTGCCGCGATCGTGATTTCCCACGACCGTTGGTTCCTGGACCGTGTGGCCACCCATATCCTGGCGTACGAAGACGACTCGAACGTGGTGTTCTTCGAAGGCAACTACACCGAGTACGAAGCCGACCGCAAGAAGCGCCTGGGCGATGCTGCTGCCCAGCCGCACCGTGTACGGCACAAGAAGCTGGCCCAGTAAGCCGGATTCTGCTGCACAACAATGGGGCCCTTGGTGGCCCCATTTTTGTGCCTGGCTGGAAAGTGGTGCTGGCTTCTTCGCGGGTAAACCCGCTCCCACAGAGAACCCACAGCCTTGGGGCTTATGCAGCCCCCCTATGGGAGCGGGGTTACCCGCGAAAAAGCCAGCACTGATGGTTGGGTTGTATACAGTTATAGAAAACGCACCAAATAATTTCAAAAAAACGACATTTTGCCCTGTTCCGGTGCGATTGCTTCTTGGTACATTCCTGAAAAAACCAAAAAGTCCAATCCTCTTGGTGAGATGTCTACCATGATCGAATCTGTCGACAATTTCCTCGCACGCCTGAAGCAACGCGACCCGGCCCAGCCTGAATTCCACCAGGCGGTGGAAGAAGTACTGCGCAGCCTGTGGCCGTTCCTCGAAGCCAATCCCCATTACCTGCAAGCCGGCATTCTGGAGCGCATGGTCGAGCCGGAGCGCGCCGTGCTGTTCCGTGTGTCCTGGGTCGATGACCAGGGCAAGGTGCAGGTCAACCGCGGCTACCGCATCCAGATGAGCAGTGCCATCGGCCCGTACAAGGGCGGCCTGCGCTTCCACCCGTCGGTCAACCTCGGCGTGCTCAAGTTCCTGGCGTTCGAGCAGGTGTTCAAGAACTCCCTCACCTCGCTGCCCATGGGCGGCGGCAAAGGCGGCTCGGACTTCGACCCGAAAGGCAAGAGCGACGCCGAAGTGATGCGCTTCTGCCAGGCGTTCATGAGCGAACTGTACCGCCACATCGGCGCCGACCTGGACGTGCCTGCCGGTGACATTGGCGTGGGGGCCCGCGAAATCGGCTTCATGTTCGGCCAGTACAAACGCCTGGCCAACCAGTTCACCTCGGTGCTGACCGGCAAGGGCATGACCTACGGCGGCAGCCTGATCCGCCCGGAAGCCACCGGCTACGGCTGCGTGTACTTCGCCGAAGAAATGCTCAAGCGCCAGGACAAGCGCATCGACGGTTGCCGCGTGGCGATTTCCGGCTCGGGCAACGTGGCCCAGTATGCGGCGCGCAAGGTCATGGACCTGGGCGGCAAGGTCATCTCGCTGTCCGATTCCGAAGGCACCCTGTATGCCGAAGCCGGCCTGACCGACGCCCAGTGGGATGCGGTCATGCAACTGAAGAACGTCAAGCGTGGCCGCATCAGCGAGCTGGCCGCCCAGTTCGGCCTGGAGTTCCGCAAGGGCCAGACCCCGTGGAGCCTGCCGTGCGATATCGCCCTGCCATGCGCCACGCAGAACGAGCTGGACGCCGAAGACGCGCGCACCCTGCTGCACAATGGCTGTGTCTGTGTGGCCGAGGGCGCCAACATGCCTACTACCCTGGCGGCTGTGGATATATTCCTCGAAGCCGGCATCCTTTATGCCCCGGGCAAGGCCTCCAACGCCGGCGGCGTCGCCGTGTCGGGGCTGGAGATGTCGCAGAATGCCATGCGCTTGTTGTGGACCGCCGGCGAGGTGGACAGCAAGCTGCACAACATCATGCAGTCGATACACCATGCGTGCGTGCACTACGGCGAAGAGGCCGATGGCCGGATCAACTATGTGAAGGGTGCGAACATCGCCGGCTTCGTGAAAGTGGCGGATGCGATGCTGGCGCAAGGCGTGGTCTGATTCCAACGTGCCGGGGCCGCCTCGCGGCCCTTTCGCGGCGCAAGGCCGCTCCTACAAGCGCCGCGGTCAATCAGCTTGTCGCGGTCTGCTGTGGGAGCGGCCTTGCG
>NZ_JATAAG010000066.1:590809-636487 GCF_030341915.1 Pseudomonas sp. BCRC 81390
GCCCGGCCCCGAGCAATGCCCGCCCCAGCGGCGAGCCCCAGTTGATCAGCCCGCGCCCCGCATCCGCCTCATCCTCACCCACCAGCCGCACCACATGCTCCCGGTCCTGGGCATCGACAAACCGCACCCGGCTACCGATCTGCACCTTGCTCCGCGACGTCGCCGCCGCTACCACTTGGGCGCTCTGCAGCCGCGCGTTGAAATAGCGCAGGTCCCGCTCGGTATCGGCCAGGCGCTGCTTGTCGCCACGCTCGCCTTGTACCTGCAGCTCGCTGCGCAGGGCATTCAGCTCGGCCACGCGGTCCTGCAACTGGCGCAGGCCACTGGCGGTCACGTAGTTGGGCTGTTCGCTGACCCGTCGCTCGACAGGCTGGTCGGCCTGGGCGGCGGCCTGGTCTTCGTTGACGAATGCTCGGCTCATGGGTACCTCCTTGTGCAGGAGACCATCATGGCAGGCTACGGGTTTCCGTGGATGTCCGATTACGACTCAGTCGTGGCGATAAGCCTTGGCTGCGCCGCGATCCTTTTCCTGTTCCCAGTCGCGGTCGCGCTTGTCCCAGAAACGCTCGTGGTACTGGCGCTGTTCTTCACTGTTCTGCATCGCCTGGCACTGGCGGAAGCCGTCGTCCCAACCCGCTTCGTACTGGCGCTCATGCAGGTAGCGTTGCACATCCTTGCGAAAGTCACCGACCATCAGCCCGGCCGCCTGGCGGCCGCTGCTGCAGCCATCCGCATAGCCGTCGGCGAACGCCGGGGGATAACCGCGGTTGACCATCTGTTCATGGGTCGTTTCGCAACCCGCCAGCAACAAGGCAATGCACAAGCCCGACCAATACCGCGACATGACCACCTGGACCTTCGGAGAGATACCGGAAAGTCTAGGTGGCGATTTGTCGGGGAGCTGTCAAAACAGTGTCAAAGAGTCGGTTGGTTCACACTCAGTAGTGGTACCACTTCAGTTCCAGCATCACCTCGTTCTGCGCCGTTGCCAGGTGGCTGAACTCGCGCGAGGCGCTCAGGCGCAGCCCCAGGTTCTGGCTGATTTCCCACTGCTGGTTCAGGCTCACGCTGCGGCGCACCTCGCCATTGGTGAAGTAATCTCCCTTGGCTTCGAGCGTCATGTTGCCCAGCCCGTTGCGCCACAGCAGCCCGCTGTTGAACCCCGCCCCTGGCGCGATGAACTGGGCAAAGTCGTTGTGGTGCTCGACCCGCAGCGTGCCCAGGGCAAACCCCAGCAGCCCGTCCGCCAGCTGCCAGGTGCCGCCCGCTCCGCCGTTCACATGGCTCACCAGCACTTCGTCATCATGCTTGCCCGGTACCCGTTCCAGCCCGCCGGCCACCTGCCACGACCACGGCTGGAGCAACGCGTTGCGTGGGGTCAGCGAGCGGATGGTGGCCAGGTCCAGGCGCTGTACCTGCCAGTCGTTGCCTTCGTACTGGCGCACTTTCAGCTGCAGGATCTCGATCTGCGCCCCCAACGGGAAGCCGTAGGCGTTGTCGTTCAGGTCGTGGTAGGCCATGCGCAGGCCGTATTCGGCGTAGGCGCGGTCTTCGCGGGTGCCCACGCCCAGCTGCCAGGTGCGCGAGTCGTGGCCGTCCTCGGGCAGGCCCGGGCGCTCGATCTGTAGCGGCGGTGGCGGGTTGCTGTTGATCGCCCGCAGCAGTTCGAAACTGCGCTTGGCCTGCCCAGGGTCGCGCTCCTGGCCATTGGCGCGGTAACGCTCCAGGCGGTACGCGGCATCCTGCACCAGCGCTTGGCGCTGGCGGGGCAGGGCCTTGAATTCGCGGCTCTGCAGTTGCGCGGTGTCGGCGCTTACAGCCAGCACCTGGCGCTTTTCGTCGTGATCGAGCGGCTCGGCCCGGGCCAGCAGTTCACGTTCGCGGGAGGGACGGTACGTCTCGCTGGCGACCAGGCCGGATTGCTTCACGGCCTTCACCGTGTCGGTAGGGATGGCGGTCAGCGGGAACTGTGAGGTCAGGTCCAGGCTCGGCCGGGCGACCTGCAGCAACTCCAGCAGGCGATACGAGCAGTTTTCGTCGAAGAAGAAGTAGTCGAACTGGATCTGCTTCAGCTCCCACACATGCTCGACCATGCGCCCGGTCTCTGCTGGCGTCAGGTCCAGCTGGTACTCCCACAGGTCGCGGTTCTCCAGGCTGCGGTACTCGGAAAGTTTTTCCTGGTAGGGCATCAGCGCGAACAGCCCCGGATAGCCGCCCATGAGGCCTTTCCAGGCATACAGGATACTGTTGTCGCTGCCTTCGATATAGGCGCCGAAGTTGATCGCGTAGCTCAGCAGCGTGGTGTCGTCGCTACGGGTTTTCGACTGGTCGATGCGCAGCAAGGTATGGCCGAACATCGAGGACGGGCTGTTCAGGTACGCCGCCGGGAAGATCAGCGCGGCGCTGTGCGGGTCGATCGCCTGGTACCAGGTGGTGAACTCCTGACAGGCCGGCTGTGGCAAGCCTTGCAGGTCGAGCTGTTCGCGCAGCCAGCGGGTGCGCGCCGGGAACCGGCACTGGGCGTGCTGGTCGCCGAGGCTGGCCGGGGCATACAGCGCTTCGACCGTGGCTTGCAGCTCCTGGTCGGGATGCTGCGCGCCGTCCTTGGCGAGGAAGAACGCGTCATCGTCCACATAGCTGCGCCAGCCACCGAGCTTGGCGGTTTCGTAATGGCCCAGCGCAATCCAGTAGGGGGTGTTGGCCAGTTGCTGGAGACGGTCTTGGTCCAGCACAGGTGCAGCATGTACAGGGGCGCAGGCACACAGCGCCAGGGAAACGAGGCGTTTGAGCATGTCGGGCAACTACTTCTCAACGATGCCGAAAAAAGGCGAAACCCGCCCCGTAGCCGGGGCGGGGGCAGCTGCGCTTAGGCCTCGGTAGCGTATTTGGCCAGGCGTGGATCGTTCTTCAGAACAGCCAGGGTGTTGCTGTGGACCGTTTCGGCAGTGACGTCGGCACTGCTGAAGATCTGGTTGAAGTGCTGGTGGGTGACGGCTGCGAAGTAGCCGCGGTCTTCCGGGGCCACGCCAAGTACCACGGCATAGGTGGTCAGTGCTTCGCCCTGGCCCATGGCCATGTCTTCGGACAGCTCGTTCATCATGCCGTTCATGGCGAACCAGGACTTGCCGCCGTAGGTCAGCGAAGCCTTGGTCGAGCAACCGTTGGTGCCGGACGTCATGCCGAACGTGGCGTTACCGGAGGTGCCGTTGGTGGTGGAAGCCAGGAAGTGTGCCGGAGTGCCGCGCTGGCCTTCGAACAGCATGTTGCCCCAGCCGCAGTTCGGGCCGCCTGGCGCTTCGGCCATGGCGTTTAGCGAAACCACGGTGAACAGAGTACCCAGAAGAATCCGTTTCATAGCATTTGTTCTCTATTTGACTTAACCAAGGGTCAGGGTTTCTGGCAACTCGGTTGCCAGGTCGGGAAAGCTTTTCACCCACCCGCGCAGCTTGGAGTTTAGGCACGATCTAAAGGTTGCGTTGCTGATTGCGAAAAATTTGCTGTCGGATGACCCGTTGCGGCTGCGAGATAAAGTCCTGTGGAGCCTTGCAAGGCGCGCGCGGGCAGCGCCAGAATGCTGCGTATCTGCCCCGCCGAAGTAAGGAAACCCAATGCCCGATCCTGTCGCTGCGCGCCTGCGTCTCGCGCCTGAAGCCCTGACCCGGCGTTTCTCCCCCGAGCAGTTTGCCTTTACCAACACCGACGATCTGGAGCCGTTTCGCGGAGTCCTGGGCCAGGAACGTGCTGTCGAGGCCCTGCAGTTCGGCGTGGCTATGCCGCGCCCCGGTTACAACGTGTATGTGATGGGCGAGCCCGGCACCGGCCGTTTCTCGTTCGTCAAGCGCTACCTCAAGGCCGAGGGCAAGCGCCAGCAGACCCCGGCCGACTGGGTCTATGTCAACCACTTCGACGACACCCGCGAGCCGCGCGCGCTGGAGTTGCCGTCCGGCAGCGCCGGGGCGTTCATTGCCGACATGAACGGGCTGATCGACAACCTGTTGGCGACCTTCCCGGCGGTGTTCGAACACCCGTCCTACCAGCAGAAGAAAGGCGCCATCGACCGCGCCTTCAACCAGCGTTACGACCGCGCCCTGGATGTGATCGAGCGCGCCTCGCTGGAAAAGGACGTTGCTCTGTACCGCGACGCCAGCAACGTCGCCTTCACCCCGATGGCCGACGGCAAGGCCTTGGATGAGGCCGAATTCGCCCAGTTGCCGGAAGAAGTACGCGAGCAGTTCCACGAAGACATCGCCCTGCTCGAGGAGCGCCTGAACGAAGAACTGGCCAGCCTGCCGCAATGGAAGCGCGAGTCGAACAACCAGCTGCGCCAGCTCAACGAGGAAACCATCACCCTGGCCCTGCAGCCGTTGCTGGCACCGTTGTCGGAAAAATACGCGGAAAACGCGGCGGTCTGTGCCTACCTGCAGTCGGTGCAGTTGAACCTGCTGCGGACCGTGGTCGAGCAACTGGTGGACGACAGCAAGACCGACGCCGTCGCACGCAAGCTGCTCGAAGAGCAATATGCCCCCAGCCTGGTGGTTGGCCATCACGCTGACGGCGGCGCACCCGTGGTGTTCGAGCCACACCCGACCTACGACAACCTTTTCGGCCGTATCGAATACAGCACCGACCAGGGCGCGCTGTATACCTCGTACCGCCAGTTGCGTCCGGGTGCGTTGCACCGCGCCAACGGTGGTTTCCTGATTCTCGAAGCCGAGAAGATGCTCGGCGAGCCCTTCGTATGGGACGCGCTCAAGCGTGCCCTGCAATCGCGCAAGCTGAAGATGGAGTCGCCGCTGGGCGAGCTGGGCCGCGTGGCCACTGTCAGCCTGACGCCGCAGATGATCCCGCTGAACGTCAAGCTGATCATCATCGGTTCGCGCCAGCTGTACTACGCGTTGCAGGACCACGACCCGGACTTCCAGGAAATGTTCCGGGTGCTGGTGGACTTCGACGAAGACATGCCCATGGTTGACGAGAACCTCGAACAGTTCGCCCAGTTGCTGCGCACCCGCACCAATGAAGAGGGCATGGCGCCGCTGACCAGTGATGCCGTGGCGCGCCTGGCCACCTACAGTGCCCGCCTGGCAGAGAACCAGTCGCGCCTTTCGGCGCGTATCGGCGACCTGTTCCAGTTGGTCAGCGAAGCCGATTTCATTCGCCAGCTGGCCAGTGACGAGATGACCGACGCCGGCCATATCGAACGTGCACTCAAGGCCAAGGCCACGCGTACCGGGCGTGTTTCGCAACGGGTGCTGGACGACATGCTGGCCGGCATCATCCTGATCGACACCGAAGGCGCGGCCATCGGCAAGTGCAACGGCCTGACCGTGCTGGAAGTGGGCGATTCGGCGTTCGGCATGCCGGCGCGTATCTCCGCCACCGTGTACCCAGGCGGCAGCGGCATCGTCGACATCGAGCGCGAGGTCAACCTCGGCCAGCCAATCCACTCCAAGGGCGTGATGATCCTCACGGGTTACCTGGGCAGCCGTTATGCCCAGGAATTCCCGCTGGCGATCTCGGCGAGCATTGCCCTGGAACAATCCTACGGCTACGTCGACGGTGACAGCGCCTCGCTGGGCGAGGCCTGCACGCTGATCTCGGCCTTGTCGCGCACGCCGCTCAAGCAATGCTTCGCCATCACCGGTTCGATCAACCAGTTTGGTGAAGTGCAGGCGGTGGGTGGGGTCAACGAGAAGATCGAAGGCTTCTTCCGCCTGTGCGAGGCGCGTGGCCTGACCGGCGAGCAGGGGGTGATCATCCCGCGCGCCAACGTCGCCACGCTGATGCTCGACGAGCGTGTGCTGCAGGCCGTGGAGAACGGCATGTTCCACGTCTACGCGGTGAGCCAGGCCGACGAGGCGTTGAGCCTGCTGGTGGGCGAGGAGGCCGGGGTGCTGGATGACAAGGGCCAGTTCACCGAAGGCAGCGTGAACGCCCGGGTGGTTGAGCGCCTGCGCGAGATTGCCGAGATGATCGGTGAGGAAGAAGTCGAGAAGGCGGAAAAGGAGCGCCTGGAAGAGGTGATCGCCCAGGCCAAGCCGGCCTGAGTCAATAAACCGGCGCTGACGGCCAAGTGCTACCGTTCAGCGCCAGTTTTCCAACTTTGCATGCCGTTCTTCTATGCTGGAACTTAAGGACGGTATCAGCGTTCAGGATGGAAACAGCCTGAGTCCAGGCTGAACAAGGCTCTTTGGAGGGGACGCGGCCATGCGCAACCTCAGCCTCACACGCCAGTGCCTGGGCCTGGTGACCCGTATCGAATGTTGCATCCGACCGCTGGCCGGGGACAACGGTATGTGGACGTTGCTGTTCGCTGCCGGAATGGCCGGTGAACAGCCCTCCGCGATCAAGGCCCAGGGGCCGTTTCATGGGCCGCTGGTGGCCGAGTCGGTATTGAATGCCATAGTCGACAGCCTGACTTTGCATGGCTACCAGGTAGCCGAGGACCCGCAGATCTGGTGTTTGCATCTGCAGGCGCAGCTGCGGCGGATCAATGGCGACCGCTGCCGCAACCTCGGGGATTTCCAGTTTCATCCTGAAACCTGAACGTATTGCCGGGGCTGCAGCGCAGCCCGGTTCACCGGGCTTTTGCTGTAACAGGTGGCTGGCTATACTCGCCGTCGCTTTTTAGTCACCTGATGAGTCCCAATCCTCCATGGAACGTATCCTCGAAAACGCGATGTATGCCTCGCGCTGGCTGCTCGCACCGATCTACTTCGGCCTGTCCCTCGGCCTGCTGGCCCTGGCGCTGAAATTCTTCCAGGAAGTGGTCCACGTCCTGCCCAACGTCTTTGCCCTGAGCGAAGCCGACCTGATCCTGGTGATCCTGTCGTTGATCGACATGTCGCTGGTCGGCGGCCTGCTGGTGATGGTGATGATTTCCGGCTACGAGAACTTCGTCTCGCAGCTGGATATCGACGAGAGCAAGGAAAAGCTCAACTGGCTGGGCAAGATGGATTCCTCGTCGCTGAAGATGAAAGTCGCGGCGTCGATCGTGGCCATTTCGTCAATCCATCTGCTGCGGGTGTTCATGGATGCGCAGAACATCTCCACTGATTACCTGATGTGGTACGTGATCATCCACATGACCTTCGTGGTTTCGGCGTTCTGCATGGGCTACCTGGACAAGCTCACCAAGCATTGAGCCCGCGGTTCGTGCGGGAGCGACACAAGGCCGCTCCTGCAGGAATTGCGCTGCTCGGCGCTGGCAACTGACGAGCGGCGTCAGTCGTGCCTTGTGTATTCTCCGGTTCTGTACAAAAAATGAGCTTTCATGCGTGGTTCCCGTCCCGAGGTGCTCTCATGAACCTGCATCAGCTCAACACCGAGGCCAGGTCTGGCCATGTCGACGAACTGAACCTGATCGCCATCGAAGGCGGTGACTACCTGCTCGAGGCCCGGGTCAAAGGCCACGCCCATCCCCTCTCGGACGCCCATGGCCAGCGCTTGCGCGTGCACTCGGTGGAGGATGCGCGCAAGCTGCTGCAAACCATTCCCATGGTCTCGATGAACCTGGTGCACTGGTCGGTGCAGGACGAAATGTGTGGCATGGGCACGCACCCGGAAGAAGACCTGAAGGTGCCGATTTCCCAGCGCTCGGCCTGGTAGCTGCTCGTAGCGCCCCAGTGTGCTAGGCTGCTCGCCCTTTTCATCAAGGGCGCGGCTTCACTGCGCCCTGCAGTGGAGCATGACAATGTCCGAACTCAACCTGTCCACCGACGAAACCCGCGTCAGCTACGGCATTGGCCGTCAGCTGGGCGGCCAGCTGCGTGACAACCCGCCACCAGGCGTGAGCCTGGAAGCCATCCTGGCCGGCCTGACCGACGCCTTCAACGGTGCCGACAGCCGCGTCAGCGAAGCCGACCTGTCGGCCAGCTTCAAGGTCATCCGCGAAGTGATGCAAGCCGAAGCGGCCGCCAAGGCCGAAGCTGCTGCTGCCGCTGGCAAGGAATTCCTGGCTGAAAACGCCAAGCGCGAAGGCATCACCACGCTGGCCTCGGGCCTGCAGTTCGAAGTGCTGACCGCAGGTGAAGGCGCCAAGCCGACCCGCGAAAGCAACGTTCGCACCCACTACCACGGCACCCTGATCGACGGCACTGTGTTCGACAGCTCCTACGATCGTGGCCAGCCGGCCGAATTCCCGGTGGGTGGCGTGATCGCTGGCTGGACCGAGGCCCTGCAACTGATGAACGCCGGCAGCAAATGGCGCCTGTACGTACCGAGCGAGCTGGCTTACGGCGCCCAGGGCGTTGGCAGCATCCCGCCGCACAGCGTGCTGGTGTTCGACGTCGAGCTGCTTGACGTTCTGTAATGCCCTCGGGGCCGCTTTGCGGCCCATTCGCGGGCAAGCCCGCTCCCACAGGTACAACACAGGGTTCGAATGCTGTGGAGGCCCTGTGGGAGCGGGTTCACCCGGGAAAAGGCCGGCCCTGCCAGCCTCAATTCCAGTCTGTTCCCCCAGGGCGCAATGCCCGCGCATAGCAGAACAGAAACAGGTTGCGCACCAGCTCCTTGAGCACTCCCGGTTCACTCGAATTCAGCCCGCTCATGTCCAGGTCGCCCTGGTCGCGCAGCTCGTCGAGCGCGTCTTGTTCAAGCACCGCGCACACTTCGCCGGTTTCCCGATGAAGGATGCGCAGGTAGGGGTGTGGGCGGTCCAGCCAGGCGTCGATCAGATAAGTCATGGCTATTCTCCTTGGATAGCGGCTCCAATGAGAATAATTCTTATTATCTAAATAGCAAGCGCCAATTGGCGGTTTTTGCGGTATCAGACTTTACGCACGAACTCGGACTTCAGCTTCATGGCGCCGATGCCGTCGATCTTGCAGTCGATGTCGTGGTCGCCATCGCACAGGCGGATGTTCTTGACCTTGGTACCGACCTTGACCACCAGGGACGAACCCTTGACCTTGAGGTCCTTGATCACGGTAACGGTATCGCCGTCCTGCAGGATGTTGCCGACCGAGTCCTTCTTCACCACCTCGTCGCTGGTTGCCTCGGCATCGCCGCTGGCCGACCATTCGTGGGCGCATTCAGGGCAGATCAGCTGACTGCCATCCTCATAGGTGTATTCGGAGTTGCATTTCGGGCAGGGTGGCAGAGTGCTCACTTCGTTTCCTCAAACAGACAGGCGGTAAAAGCCCGACATTGTAAGAGGTATTTTCCCAGAAGGGATTATGTCCGGACAAAAGCTTCGCGGGTAAACCCGCTCCCACAGGGATATCACAGACCTCTGGGCCTATGTTGTACCTGTGGCAGCGGGTTTACCCGCGAATGAAAGCGACTCGGTCTATCAGTGAGTACGTGCGACAGCGAACTCGCTCAGCTCGACCAGCGCATCGCGGTATTCGCTGGCCGGCAGCACTTCCAGGCACTGGATGGCACGCTTGACGTAGTCACGCGCCAGCTCGGCGGTGTAGTTCAGGGCACCCGATGCCTCGACCGCCACGCGAATCTGCTCGAGGTCTTCCAGGCCACCCTTCTGGATCGCCTGGCGCACCAGCGCAGCCTGTTCGGCGGTGCCTTCGCGCATGGTGTAGATCAGCGGCAGGGTAGGCTTGCCTTCGGCCAGGTCGTCGCCGACGTTCTTGCCCAGGGTCTGCGAGTCGCCCTTGTAGTCCAGCAGGTCGTCGACCAGCTGGAAGGCAACGCCCAGGTGGTCGCCGAAGGTGCGCAGGGCTTCGCGCTGCTCGTCGCTGGCATCGGCCAGCGCGGCGGCGCTGTGGGTCGAGGCCTCGAACAGCATCGCGGTCTTGCCGCGGATGACCTCCATGTAGACTTCCTCGGTGGTGCTGGCGTCGCGTACCCGCGACAGTTGCAGCACTTCACCCTCGGCAATTACCCGAGTGGCCTTGGACAGGATCTGCATGACCGGCATCGAGCCGAGCTCGACCATCATCTCGAACGAGCGCGAATAGAGGAAGTCGCCCACCAGCACGCTCGGCGCGTTGCCCCACAGCGCATTGGCGGTGGAGCGGCCACGGCGCATGCCGGACATGTCGACCACGTCGTCGTGCAGCAGGGTGGCGGTGTGCAGGAACTCGATGGTGGCGGCCAGCAGGCGCAGGTCATCGCCTTCGCGGCCCAGGGCCTTGCCGCACAGCAGGACCAGCAGCGGACGCAGGCGCTTGCCACCGGCGGACGTGATATAGTCGCCGATCTTCGATACCAGCGGCACGCGCGAGGTCAGCTGCTTCTTGATGATCTCGTCGACGGCGCTGAAATCATCAGCCACCGCTCGGTAGAAGGCTTGGGGTTGCATCGGCTGCTCCAGTGAGGTTGCGCGGCATGCTAGGTCGCGGGTCCCGGTGTGTCAAGGCACGGTGCCGCCTGCCCGGGGGCGGGACTTGCAAGCAAAACCGCGGTTGCGTACAATCGCGCACCCTAACTTCCTGGGCAGCACCTGCCTTACGCAATTGCGCCGGGCCGTTCCAGCCCTGTGCAGCCATGCCAGCCAATACTCATCATATAAAGCGCTGGGTGAGCAGGATTATCGGAGAAATACCATGTCTTACGCAGTAATCGTTACCGGCGGCAAGCAATACAAAGTCGCTGAAGGTGAATTCCTCAAGATCGAAAAACTGGAAGTCGCCACCGGCGAATCCGTGACCTTCGATCGCGTTCTGCTGGTCGCCAACGGTGAAGAAGTCACCATCGGTGCTCCAGTTGTTGCTGGCGCTAAAGTAGTGGCCGAAGTCGTTTCGCAAGGCCGCCACGACAAGGTTCGCATCATCAAGTTCCGTCGTCGTAAGCACCACATGAAGCGCATGGGCCACCGCCAGTGGTTCACCGAGATCAAAATCACCGGTATCCAGGCTTAATCCCCTAGATCCCCTGAATTTATTTGGAGAATTGAACCATGGCTCACAAGAAGGCTGGTGGTAGTACTCGTAACGGTCGCGACTCAGAATCGAAACGCCTTGGCGTGAAGATGTATGGCGGCCAGGTTATCAAGCCAGGCAACATCATCGTCCGTCAGCGCGGCACCGAATTCCACGCCGGCTACGGTGTTGGTATGGGCAAGGATCACACCCTGTTCGCCAAGATCGAAGGCGTGATCAAGTTCGAGAAGAAAGGCGAGTTCAACCGCCGTTACGTGAGCATCGTCGCAGCTTAATCGCGACGTCGCTCCAGAAGCCCCGTCATGCGACGGGGCTTTTTCGTTTGTGGTGAGCCTCTTGCAAAGCTGTTTGTATGGGCTGCCGGCGTGGGTTTCTACGGTCGTACGGGGCCGCCGCGCTCATTTTTGCAAGAGCCTCAGGTTTATCAGTATTCAGCTCGTCGGAAGGCGAGAGGCGGTTTTGAATGAAGTTTGTTGACGAAGTATCCATTCGGGTCAAGGCCGGTGACGGTGGCAACGGTTGCATGAGCTTCCGTCGCGAGAAGTTCATCGAGAACGGTGGTCCCAACGGCGGTGACGGTGGCGACGGCGGCTCGGTGTACATGGTCGCCGACGAAAACCTCAACACCCTGGTCGACTATCGCTACACCCGTCACCACGAGGCCCAGCGTGGCGCCAACGGTGGCAGCACCGATTGCACCGGCAAGAAGGGTGACGACCTGTTCCTGCGCGTACCGGTCGGCACCACCGTGATCGACGCTTCCACCCAGGAAGTGATCGGTGACCTGGTTACCCCGGGGCAGAAGCTGATGGTCGCCCAGGGCGGCTGGCACGGCCTGGGCAACACCCGTTTCAAGTCCAGCACCAACCGTGCGCCGCGCCAGACCACCCCAGGCAAGCCGGGTGAACAGCGCGACCTGAAGATGGAAATGAAAGTGCTGGCCGACGTCGGCCTGCTGGGCCTGCCAAACGCCGGCAAGAGCACCTTCATTCGCTCGGTTTCGGCGGCCAAGCCGAAAGTGGCCGACTACCCGTTCACCACCCTGGTACCAAACCTGGGCGTGGTCAGCGTCGACCGTTGGAAGAGCTTCGTCATCGCTGACATTCCCGGCCTGATCGAAGGCGCTTCCGAAGGCGCCGGCCTGGGTATCCGCTTCCTCAAGCACCTGGCGCGCACCCGCGTGCTGTTGCACCTGGTGGACATGGCGCCGCTGGACGGCAGCAGCCCGGCCGATGCTGCCGAAGTCATCATCAACGAGCTGACCCAGTTCAGCCCGTCGCTGGCCGAGCGCGAGCGCTGGCTGGTGCTGAACAAGGCCGACATGGTCATGGATGACGAGCGCGACGAGCGCGTCAAGGAAGTGGTCGAGCGCCTGCAGTGGGAAGGCCCGGTCTACGTGATTTCGGCCATCGCCAAGCAGGGCACCGAGAAGCTCAGCCACGACCTGATGCGCTACCTCGAAGACCGCGCCGACCGCCTGGCCAATGACCCGGCCTACGCCGAAGAGCTGGCCGACCTCGACCAGCGCATCGAAGACGAGGCGCGTGCCCAGCTGCAGGCCCTGGACGACGCCCGCACCTTGCGTCGTACTGGCGTCAAGAGCGTGCACGACATCGGCGACGATGACGGTTGGGACGATGATTTCGAGGACGACGAAGACGGCCCGGAAATCATTTACGTGCGCGACTGACCGGTTGCAGTACACTAAACGCCGCTCTCGGGAGCGGCGTTTTTGTATCCACGGTATCTACAGATTCGACATAGGTTGGAAGAAGATGCGAAGCAAGGTGACGGGCGCCAGGCGCTGGGTCGTGAAGATTGGCAGTGCTCTGCTGACCGCCGATGGCAAGGGCCTCGACCGCGGTGCCATGGCCGTTTGGGTCAAGCAGATGGTCGCGCTGCGTGAGGCAGGCGTGGAGTTGGTTCTGGTCTCCTCCGGGGCCGTGGCTGCCGGCATGAGCCAGCTGGGCTGGACTTCGCGACCGAGTGCGATGAACGAGCTGCAGGCGGCCGCCTCGATTGGCCAGATGCGCCTGGTGCAGGCCTGGGAGTCGAGCTTCGGCGAGCACGGCAAGCACACTGCGCAGATTCTGCTGACCCATGACGACCTGTCCGACCGCAAGCGCTACCTGAACGCCCGCAGCACCCTGCGCACACTGGTCGACCTGGGCGTGGTGCCGGTAATCAACGAAAACGACACCGTGGTCACCGACGAGATCCGCTTCGGCGACAACGATACCCTGGCGGCGCTGGTGGCCAACCTGGTCGAAGCCGACCTGCTGGTGATCCTCACCGACCGCGATGGCATGTTCGACGCCGACCCGCGCAACAACCCCGAAGCCCAGTTGATCTACGAAGCCCGCGCCGACGACCCGGCGCTGGATGCGGTGGCCGGCGGCACCGGTGGTGCCCTGGGCCGCGGCGGCATGCAGACCAAGCTGCGCGCCGCACGCCTGGCGGCCCGTTCCGGTGCTCACACCATCATCATCGGTGGCCGCATCGAGCGCGTGCTGGACCGGCTCAAGGCCGGCGAGCGCCTGGGTACCCTGCTGTCGCCAGAGCGCGGCATGCTCGCGGCGCGCAAGCAGTGGCTGGCTGGCCACTTGCAGACCCGTGGCACCCTGGTGCTGGACGCCGGTGCGGTGCAGGCCCTGCGCCAGGCCAACAAGAGCCTGTTGCCGGTCGGCGTGAAGACCGTGCAAGGCAGCTTCCGCCGCGGCGAGATGGTGGTCTGTGTTGGTCCGGACGGCCATGAAGTGGCGCGCGGCCTGGCCAACTACAGTGCCCTGGAGGCGCAGAAGATCATCGGCCAGCCATCGGATGCCATCGAAGGTATCCTCGGCTACATCGCAGAGCCCGAGCTGGTGCACCGCGACAACCTGGTTCTGGTCTGAGGACGCGTACGTGCTGAAAAGGATGATTGCCGTGGCGGCACTGGCCTTGCCGATGCTGGCCGGGGCCGAGGAAATCGGCCAGGTGTCCACCGTGTTCAAGTTCCTCGGGCCGAACGATCGGATTGTCGTCGAGGCGTTCGACGACCCCAAGGTCGAGGGCGTGACCTGCTACCTGTCGCGGGCCAAGACCGGCGGCGTGAAGGGCGGGCTGGGGCTGGCGGAAGACCGGGCCGAGGCATCGATTGCCTGCCGCCAGGTGGGGCCGATCAACTTCAAGGGTGAGCTGAAGGACGGCGAGGAGGTGTTCAAGGAACGCACCTCGTTGGTGTTCAAGACCATGCAGGTGGTGCGCTTCCTCGACAAGAAGCGCAATACCCTGGTGTACCTGGTGTACAGCGACCGCATGATCGAAGGCAGCCCGCAGAATGCGGTGACGGCGATACCGATCCTGCCTTGGGCTCACTGACAGTCTGCCAGATCGCCGGGAGGCCTTTGGCCTCCATTCGCGGGTAAACCCGCTCCCTCAGGTACTGTACTGCCCTTGAGGCTTGCACAACACCTGTGGGAGCGGTTTTCCCGCGAATGGGCCGCAAAGCGGCCCCATGCTCTCTGTCAGGCCAACTCCTCGGCCTGATCCTCACGCACGACCGCCTTCACCTCATCCCGACGGCTGATGTATTTCCAGTCCGCCTCGTCGATGTAGATGCCGTTCGGCCCGCTGCCACCTTCCAGGTCGATTGCCACGCGCGCCGACACCTGCGGCTTCACGCTCGCCAGAATCGGCACGAAGCCCAGCTGCAGGCTGGTCTCCAGCAGCGCGGCCTGGTTGCGTTCGTCGATGTCCGCCGCTTCGTCCAGGTAGTACGGCAGGCGGATGCGCCCGGCCAGGTCACGGTCCATCAGGTGCAGCAACAGGTACATGTTGGTCAGCGCCTTGATGGTCATGGTGGTGCCGTTGGATGCCGCGCCGTCGATGTCGGCGTGGATCACCGGCTGGCCGTTGACCTTGGTGATCTCGAACGCCAGTTCGAACAGGTCCTTGAGGCCCAGCTGGTTGTGGTTGGCTGCCACCAGGCGTGCCAGGTACTCCTTGGCCTCTTCGTTCTTGTTGTCCTGCTCGGCGCTCTGGGTCAGGTCGAACACCGAAAGGGTCTCGCCCTCTTCGTACTGGCCGGCGCTGTGGATGATCTGGTCGATGTGCTTGAGCGCCTCCTTGTTCGGTGCCAGCACCACCCGGAAGCTCTCCAGGTTGGACACCTGGCGCCGGTTGATCTCGCGGTTGAACAGGGCCAGCTGATGCTCGAGGCTGTCGTAGTCGCTGCGGATGTTGCGCAAGGTCCGGGCAATGTCGGTGACCGCGGCGCGGCGGGCCTTGGCCAGGGTCAGGGCCTCGTCGGTGCGGTGCGCATAGGCGTTCACCAGCAACTGCAGGCGGCGCTCCATGTCGTCTTCGCTGTCGAACTTGGCCACGCCCTTCAGGCGCACCTGGGCGTACAGCGCCTCGATCTGGTTGTCCACCCGCTGCAGGCTCTGCCAACTGTCCTGGTAGTCGTTGAGCAGCGGCAGCAGGTTGTCCATCGAGTCGTCGATGGCCTCCATGTACGGCGTGCCGAAGGGCAGGTCGGCCGGCAGCAGCTGGCGACGGCGCAGGGCGTCCTCCAGGGTGCGCTGCTTGGCCTCGAGGTCGCCGATCTGGCGGCCGACCAGCTGCAGCTTGGCCGACAGCTGCTGGACGCGCTCGGTGAAGGCATCGCTGGAGCGCTTGAGTTCGTCCTGGGCGGCTTCCAGCTGCGCCAGCTGTTCCAGTTTCTCGGGCTCTTCGGCGGCCAGGGTTTCGCTGCGGCGGAAGTCTTCCAGCGCTTTCTGCGCGTCCAGCACCTGCTGGTACAGGGCTTCAGTCTGCGCCTTGGACGCAGAGCGGTCGGCGGCGACGGCCTGCTGGGTCTTGAGCTGCTTGAGCTCTTTTTCCAGGCGCTCCTTCTGGTCGCGCAGGGCAGCGCGGTCGGCCAGGGCCTGCAGCGCCGGCGGGTCGATGTGCGACAGGTCGATGGACAGGCCGGGCGCCTCGAAACGCTCGCCCTTGAAGCCGTCGAGCACCGCTTCCAGCGATTTTACCCACAGCTCGCTGTCGTCCAGTTCGATACCGCGGTCACCCAGCGGCAGGCTGAACAGGGCCCCGTTGAACAGGCGCATCAGGCGGTCGACGTCCTGCTGCGAAAACTCTTCGCGCAGGCGCGCGTAGCTGTTGTTGTCGGCGTGGTCGAGCTGCTGGCGCACCTGCTTCAGGCGTTTCTCCAGGTCGCGCACGCGTTCGTCCAGGTCCTCGGCGCTGAACTGCCGCGATTGGGCCAGGGCGCCGGCCAGTTCGTCGTGGGCGTCCTTGGCCGCCAGCAACTGCTGCTCGAGGACTTTGACGTCATCGACCAGGGCAAAGCGGTGCTTGAGCACCGACAGCTCGCCCAGCCAGCGCTGGATGCCGGTGATTTCCCGCTCCAGGCGCATCAGTTCCTGGGTGCCGCCACGCTGGTCGTTCTGCAGGCGGTCCTGCTCGCCACGGTAGTGCTCAGCCTGGATCACCAGCTCTTCCTTGCGCGCCATGGCGTATTCCTGCCAGGTCGCCAGCAGGGTATCGAGCACTGGTGAAATGCGGTGCAGCTTGCCGCGCAGGATGTCGCGCTGCGCCACACCACCGGCCAGGGCCTCGACCAGTGGGCCGGCGGCGACCAGGGCGTTGTAGTCCTGTTCCATGCGGCGTACGTCGCGGAAGGCCTCTTCGCAAGCGGCGATGTAGTCGACACTGCCGGAGCGCAGGCTGTGCTCGAAGGCGTCGAGGAACAGCTGCTTGAGCTTGGCGGCGGTGATCTCGCGCATGTGCAGCAGGTTGATGAACAGCGCACGGAAGGTTTTCAGGCTTTGCTCGCTGGTCGAGCGCAGCGGGATCATGGTCAGGTCCAGCGGCACCGAGGTGTGGCCGCCGACCAGCAGCCGGCGCAGCTCGTCCGGCTTCACTTCATAGGCCTTGATGCCCAGGCGCTCGAGGTTGGTGAACAGCTCTTTCTGGCGCAGGCAGGTGTCGTTCTTCTGGTAGTGGGCCAGGTCCAGCTCGCCCTTGTAGGCGAAGAACTGGTGGCCGAAACCGCCGCCCGGGCCACGCCCGACCACGCCTATCACGTGCGGGCCGTGGGGCAGGCTCAGCTCGCAGAGGATGTACGAGGTGTCGCTGGCGAAGTAGAAGCGGCGCGACTGCTCCAGGCTGTACTTGCCGAAGCTCATGTCCGACATGCGTGCCAGGATCGGGAACTGCAGGGCGTTGATCGACGCCGATTTCCCCAGGTTGTTGGCACCGTAGACCGACAGCGGCTGTTCCAGCGGGAACAGGCCAAGGCTGTAGCCGGCAGTGTTGAGCAGTGCGAAGCGGCGGATACCGTAGCGTTCCTGGCTCATGCGTCAATCTCCTGTTGCTCTTCGCGGATCGCCCGGGCCAGGGCTTCCTCTTCGCTTTCCTCGCCCTCGAAGGGGCTGAGGTCGAGCGGGTCGTCGGTGCGGTTGAGTTCTTCGGGGCTTTCTTCCTCGACCAGCACCGGGGTCGGCAGCGGCAGGTCGCTGTGCAGGGTGGCCGCCAGGTCGCGGTCCTGCTGCACGGCCAGGCACACGTCGAGGAACCGGTGCATCGGCGGCAGGAAGCGGTAGATACCGCCCTCCTCGAAGGCGAAACCAAGCTGGGTCATGCGCCGCAGGATTTTTTCTTCCAGCTCGTCCACGGTCTGCACTTCGGCCTGCAGGAACAGGTCGCGGTACTTGTCCAGCAGCGACGGCAGTTCGTCGCGGCCGATGCTGCCGCCATCGAGCACGGCCATCGGGTCGCGGCCCTGGTCGGCCAGGTGCTCGACCAGGATGAAGGTGAACAGCGACAGGCGCTGCGCGGTCTTGTTGACCTGCGCGGCGCTCATGTCCGGCACGAAGTAGTAGAAGCCACGGGTATCGCATACCAGTTCGAAGCCCAGGGCCTTGAACAAGGTGCGGTACTGGTCCTGGAAGTTGGACAGCTGGGCGTACAGCTCGGGGTCGCGGCGGCTGACGTGGAAGCCTTTGAACAGCTCGCGGAAGATCGGCGCGAGCTGGGACAGTTCGGAAAGATCAAGATGCATGGGCTGGGCTCGCGTTGGTTTCGGTAGGCGCAGTGGCGTCTTCGCGGCTGGAGGTCAGGGCGAACGAGCGCAGGCTGACCAGGTGTTCCTGGGTGGTGTACTCGCGGCGGTCGAGGCGCTCGCGCTTGAAGCGCTTTTCCCGCGACAGGCGCGAGAACCAGTACAGCAGCTCGTCGGTGGCGCTTTCCGGCTCCTGCTCCAGCAGCCAGACCATCAGGTCGGGCAGCGGCAGGGCCTGTTCGCAGCGTTCGGCCATTTCCTTGACCGTGCGCGGTGCACGGGGCAGGGCACCGGACTGGGTCTTGTGGGCCTTGGGGAAGCGCGCCGGCTTGGGCTCGAAGCGCGCCAGGGCGTAGACGTAGGCTTCAACCTGGCTGGCACTGCCGAGGAAGGTGCTTTGCGGGCGGGTGAACAGCGGCATGGCGGCCTGCGGCACGGCGTCGATGCCCTTGCGCCGGATCACCGACAGGGCCAGCGCCGCGCCGCGGGTCACGGCGTTGTGGCGGCGGGCTTCTTCACGCAGCGGCAGCAGCAGTTCGCGGGCATGGCGCAGGGTCAGCTGGGCGCTGGTCTGCATTTCCAGGATGCGCGCGTGGGTGCGCAGCAGCATGTCGTCGTCGACCAGGTGGCCCAGGCGCGCCTGTTCGCCGAGCAGTTTCAACAGCACCGTCTCGACCTTGCGCACGCCCTGCTCGAAGGCGCCGTCGGCGTTGACCAGCTGGATCATCGGCTCGACGTATTCGTCCCAGGTGGCGAGGACTTCGGCATAACGCTGGCGCAGCGGGATCTGGCGGTTACTGGTCTTGGCCCGTTCGGCCACGGCGACCAGTGCCTGCTCGTCATTGTCGAGTTTTTTCAGCACATCGCGCACGCGCATGTCGAGCAGGCGCAGTTGGCGCGCCAGGTCGTCGCTGTCGCGGTTGTCGAAGGCATCCTGGATATGCCCGGCCAGGCGCTCCAGGTGGCGCAGGTAGGCTTCGATCTCCAGGCACAGGCCCAGCCGGTGTTCGCGGCGCAGGTAGGCGAGGAAGTCGTGGATCTGCGCATTGAGCTCGAAACGGTTCGGGCTCTTCGCCACCGGGACCAGGATGTCCAGGCGGATCCACACGTCGAGCAGCTGGGTGATGTCCTGCGGGGTGCTCTCGACCTGCTGGCGGGCGACATGCTGGCGCAGTTCGACCAGGCTCAGGGTGCCCTGGTCGAAACGCTCGCACAGCGGCTCGATCAGGGCCCAGTGTTCGGCTAGGGCGCGCAGGACGCGCTTGGGTTCGATCATTGGCTTCGACTCGTTGCCAAGAAAAAGGGGGCGATTGTACTGCATCCGGAGGGGAGGTTTTCACCCCTTGGTCTGTAATGCGAGATAACCTTTGCTTCCATAAGGGATTCACTGACCTCTTCGCGGGCGCGCCCGCGAATGCGCCGGCACAGGCATCAAAAATCCGCCGACCAGTTGCGGCACTCGAATGCCAACAGCGTTAGAATGCGCCATTGTCTTCACCCCTCGGGACCCCGCACCTTGCTCACCGAACCCCGTCGCCGCGCCTACCTTTCCGCCATGCAAGTGGTGCACTGGCTGCCGCGCGCCGAACTGCCGTTCGCCGCACCGTCACGGCCCGAGCTGCTGCTGCCGGTGGCACCGGTCGAAGACCTGGATTTCGAAGCCAGGCCCGCCCCCGCCGCCAACGAAGTGCCCGCCGCCCCGCAGGCGCGCGCCGGCGAGCGCCCGAAGATCGAGATACCGCGCCCGGCCAGTGTGCCCAAGCCGGCCGCCAAAGCCGCCGAGGCCGAGGAGCCGGTCGCAGCTGCGCGCCCGGCACCCGTACCGCCCCCGCGCTTCTCGCTGCAGCTGCTGCGTGCCGGCAGCTGTTTGCTGCTGGTGGAATTGGCCACCGGCCAGCCGTTCCAGAGCCGCGATCCGTCCTACCTGCTGCTCAAGGACATGCTGCGTGCCGCCGGCCTGCCGGATGCCCCGCAGATCATCGGCGAACCGGTGCGCTGGCCGCTGCTGGTGCGCGGCAACCTGGACCAGGGCCCGGAAGCCGCGGGCGATTTTGTCCGCGGCTTTGTCCAGGCACGCCTGGAAGACGCCCCGTGCGCCTGCCTGTGGCTGGTCGGCCTGCCGGCGCTGCGCTTTGCCGCCAATGCCGACAGCGACGCCTACTACCAAACCCTGACGCTCGACGGCCTGGGCGACGCCTGGGCCTTGCCGGGCCTTGAACTGTTGATGGACGAGCCGCAGCGCAAGGCGGACGTCTGGAAAGCCATGCGCCAGCTGATGGCGCGCTGGAAGAGCGTTGAATGAGTGACTCGATCAGCTTCCGCCGGATGACCGAGGCGGATCTGGATGCCGTACTTAAAATCGAATATGCCGCGTTCAGTCATCCCTGGACCCGTGGGATCTTTCAGGATGCGCTCAAATCCTATGAAGTCTGGCTGGTGTTCGACGGCCAGCAGCAGGTAGGGCATGGCGTGATCAACGTGATCATCGATGAGGCGCACCTGCTCAACATCACGGTCAAGCCGGAAAACCAGGGCCGCGGCCTGGGCCTGCGGCTACTTGAGCACCTGATGGCCCGGGCTTACCAGCTCAATGGCCGTGAGTGCTTCCTGGAGGTGCGTGCCAGCAACCAGTCGGCCTATCGCCTGTACGAGCGCTATGGCTTCAATGAGATCGGCCGCCGTCGCGACTATTACCCTATCGCTGGCGGCCGTGAGGATGCGCTGGTGATGGCCTGTACCCTGCTCGAAGACTGAGCGGGCCTGCAGCGCCTCATCGCGGGCATGCCCGCTCCCAGAGTTGGAGGGCCAGGCCTGTGGCCTGAGGTTCACCGTGGGAGCGAGCGTGCTCGGGATAGGCGGTATGCCGGGTCACAAGCCCTGCGGCTGGGCCTCGACCGGCTTGTCCAGCTCGCGCAGGCTGCGGGTCACGCTGGCGGTATTGCATTTTGCTGCAGCCTGCTCTGGCGTGTATTTGCGCACAGTGCGGAAGAACAGTTCACAGGTCTGCTTTTTCTGTGTCACCTGCCACTTGGTCGCGCAGGCATCCAGCGTCAGCTTGGCATCGGCGCGTTGATTGCGCCCCATCCCCGCCTGCCAGCAGGCCGCTGTCAGGTCCTGTCCCATCATTTTCAGCCCGGCGGCATCGGCCGCATCCTGATCGCCACCGTGGCTGTCCTTGTCCGCTGCATACCAGATGGCACTGGGGTGGTTGGCGCCCAGTACCGGCACCTTGGCCCCGGCCTGCGGGCTGATGGTGACCAGGCCCAGCACATTCAGCTGCGGGCCATATTGCTGCTGGATCCAGCTGCGCACCGGCGCGCCGAAGGCAACCATCGGCAGCGGTTTGGCGGGGTTCTGCAGGGTCATCTCGCTGACCATGCGCACCTGGTAGTCCTTGAAGTAGCTGTAGGTGTCCTTCAGCGTTTCACCGGCGCTGGCAGGCGCGGCGATGGGGGCGATGTCGATGATGGTCTGGTACGCCGGGGTCTGGCTGGCGTCGACACCGTTGAAGGTCAGCAGTTCGGCCCAGCGATCGGTGGTGTTGGAGCGCAGGTAGTCCTGGGCCTGCGTCAGCGAATAGTCCGGCGGGAAGTGCAGCAGCTCGATGCTGCGGCGGTTCTGCAAGGCCATGCCCAGTGGCAGGAACAGGTACCAGTCGTAGGACCATTTGCCGTCCTTGTTCAGTTGGGTGGCACCCTGGTAGGCCAGTTCGCCGGTGTCGAGCAGCTTGCGCAGGGGCTTGGCATAGCTGGCGGGTACCCCGCTGATGGTCGCCTGCAGGCGGTCGTTGTCGCGGCTCACCTTTACCTGGGCATCGGCATGGCCATCGCGCCGTACGCTCTGGGTCAGGTAGTGTTCGACGGTCTGTTCCAGGGTCCAGTCGCGATAACAAATGACGTGGCAGTTGTTGGGGAAGGCGAACAGGCGGGTAACGCGCTGGGCGTCGCCCAGGTCGATGCGCGCATCGGCCGCGGCCAGGCCGCTGAAGGCGAGGGCGACGAGGCCCGGTAAGGCAATCTTGTGCATGCTTAACTCCTTGTCGTGCGCCGCCGTGTTTGGCAGCGTGCACATACTGGGGCAGGGGGAGCAGGGATGAAAGGGGCAAGATGGCTTCTGCTGGCGCTGGGCATGCTGGGTGCTGCGGCGCACGCTGATGAGCGTGATCTGTGGATGTTCGCGCAATGGGCCGGGGACCATCAGACCCGGCCATTCCGCCAGATGCTGGTGGACGCCCGGCTGTATGGCGTGGTGCCCATCCACCAGTTGCTGCGTTCGGCCTCGGACTGGCGGCTGTGCCGGGCTTCGCCTTTTGCGCTGCCGCCTGCGAGCAACTGGCCGGCGGTGCGTGCGACGCTGGCGCTACTGAAGGTGCTCGACCAACAAGGCATCCTGCGCCAGTTCGAGGTGGTATCGGCCTACCGTGACCCTGGCCTCAACCGCTGCGCGGGTGGTGCCGTGGGTAGCGCCCATACGCGCGCCTTTGCGGTGGATATCCTGCTGCCGGCGTGGGCCGATCCCAACCCGCTATGCCGTTTCTGGCAGCAATCCGGGCAGGCCTGGAACATGGGGCTTGGGCGTTACCCGAGCGGGCGCATCCACATCGATACCGCTGGTTATCGCACCTGGGGCGGTGACGGCCGTTCGGGTTCGTCGTTCTGCACCAGGCCCAGCTGATCCAGGCCGCTGCGGCATTCGTCCGTCACCCAGGCGGCGAAGCGCTGGCGCTTGTCACCGTCGTGCCAAGGTAGTGGGCTGAGCAGGTGGTAGGCCGAGCCATCACGCACGAAGCCGAAGGGGGCTTGCAACTGCCTGTTGGCGAGTTCGTCGAGCACCATCAGGGCCGAAGCCATGGCCAGGCCCAGGCCAGCGCTGGCGGCCTGGATCGACAGGTAGAAATGCTCGTAGTCGCTGCGCTCGGCATGCCGGGCCTGCTGCCCGCTCAGGCGCAGCCAGGTGGGCCAGGCAGCGGGGCGGGTGCTGCTGTGCAGCAGGCGCTGGCCGTCGAGACTGGCGCTGGCGGTGGGGTGGCACACCGGGCCGATCCATTCGTCACAGATCTTCACGCTGTGCAGCTGGTTGCCCCAATGGAAGTCGTCGCGGCGGATTGCCAGGTCGACACCGCTGCGGGTGAAGTCCAGCGGCCCGCCGGCAGCCACCAGGTGCAGCTGCAGGTCGGGGTGGGCGGCATGGAAGCGCGGCAGGCGCGGGATCAGCCAGCGCATGGCGATGGTGGGCTCGCAGGACAGCACCAGTACGTTTTCGCGGTCCTGTTGTTGCAGGCGCTGCACTGCGCCTTCGAGCTGCTCGAAAATCGCCTGGGTGGTGTTGTACAAGGTGCGGCCGGCCGGGGTCAGGAAAATGGCCCGGTTGCGGCGCTCGAACAGTTCCACGCCAAGGCTTTTTTCGAGCAGGCGCACCTGGCGGCTGACCGCACCATGGGTGACATGCAGGTGCGCGGCGGCGCGCACGAAGCTTTCGGTGCGTGCGGCGATGTCGAAGTAGCGGAAGGCGTTCAGCAGCGGCAGTTTCATGGCGTCCCTGTTTGCCTGCACCCGCGAAGACGCCGGCACAGGTTCTTAGCATCAGTGAGAAAAACTAGCAGATTTACCCCACGATAAATCGATTTTGTCGCGTACAGAAGCACTCGATAATCAGCGTATCCGTGCATTTTCATCGCCTATCGAGAGCCCCGTCATGACCGAACTCATTGCCATCGCCCTGTTCACCCTGCTGGCTGTCATCAGCCCCGGCGCGGATTTCGCCATGGTCACCCGCAGCAGTTACGCACAGGGCCGCAAGGCCGGGCTGGCTGCCGCCGTGGGCATTGCGCTGGGCGTACAGGTGCACGTGCTGTACACCGTGCTGGGGATTGCCCTGGTCATCAGCCACAGCCCGACGTTGTTCCTGGGCATGAAAGCACTCGGGGCGGGTTACCTTATCTACCTGGGTTACCGGCTGCTGACCCGTCGCAGCCAACTAAGCGTGAACGGGGAGGCGGGCCAGGCGGGCTTGCTGGTTGCACTGCGTACCGGTTTCCTGACCAACGCCCTCAACCTAAAGACCATGCTGTTCGTGATCAGTGCCTATACCCAGGTGGTTCAGCCCGGTAGCTCGCTGGCACTGGACTTCGCCTATGGTGGGTTCATGTCTTTCGCTCATTGGGCCTGGTTCAGCCTGGTCGCGGTGTTCTTTTCCAATGCGGTACTGCGCGAGGCGATGCTGGCAAGGCAGCAACTGGTCGACCGGATGATCGGCGTCGCGCTGATCGGCCTGGGCCTGGCCGTGGCGTTCGCCGGGGTGAAGTGAGGGCGGACGGCTTTTCTGCAGGCAAAGAAAAAGGGCTTACCTTGCGGTAAGCCCTTCGTCTTTGTTTGGTGGCTACACAGGGACTTGAACCCCGGACCCCAGCATTATGAATGCTATGCTCTAACCAACTGAGCTATGTAGCCGATGGCGCGCATTATTCTCTTGAACGGCCCCCCTGTCAACACTCATTTCAAAAAAATTTGCACGCTTTCAAAAACTTAGCGGCCAGGCTGGGTTTCTGCCTGGCCTGGCGGGGTCACTCTGCCGCGACAGCGGGCATTTCGCCCAACGCTGGCGGGGATGTTTGCAGGAAAAGCGCGACTGGGTGGTAAAAATGGTAGCTAGGTAGCTATCTATTTCCTGATAATCGGATCCCAAACTGCGGACGGAGACTCAGGGACATGGCTATCAGTAGCGCCCCCACAGCATCCACCACTGCGGCGGCGAGCCAAGCCACGCCGCTGGTGATGCGCATCATCGGTTTCTGCGCGCTGGCGCACCTGATCAATGACCTGATCCAGTCGGTACTGCCGGCGATCTACCCGATGCTCAAGGCCAACTACGACCTGAGTTTCGCCCAGATCGGCATGATTACCCTGACCTTCCAGATCACCGCCTCGTTGCTGCAGCCCTGGGTCGGCTTCTTCACCGACCGCCGGCCCGCACCCAACCTGCTGCCGCTCGGCACGCTGTGCACCTTGGTCGGCATCGTGATGCTGGCTTTCGTCGGCAGCTTCCCCATGATCTTGCTGGCTTCGGCGCTGGTAGGCATCGGCTCCTCGACCTTCCACCCCGAGACTTCACGCATCGCCCGCCTGGCTTCGGGCGGCCGTTTCGGCCTGGCCCAGTCGACTTTCCAGGTGGGTGGCAACACCGGTTCGGCACTGGGCCCGCTGCTGGCGGCAGCCATCGTCATTCCGTTCGGCCAGAGCCACGTCGCCTGGTTCGGCCTGGCCGCGCTGTTCTTCCTCTGCGTTACCCTGATGCTGCGCCGCTGGTACAAGGACCACCTCAACCAGGCCAAGGCGCGCAAGGCAGTCCAGGCAACCCACGGCATTTCCCGCACGCGGGTGATCGCAGCGTTGATCGTGCTGGGCTTGCTGGTGTTCTCCAAGTACTTCTACATGGCCAGCTTCACCAGCTACTTCACCTTCTACCTGATCGAGAAGTTCGAGGTGTCGGTGGCCAGCTCGCAGCTGCACCTGTTCCTGTTCCTCGGTGCGGTGGCGGCGGGTACGTTCTTTGGTGGGCCGATCGGTGACCGCATCGGGCGCAAGGCGGTGATCTGGTTCTCGATCCTGGGCGCGGCGCCGTTCACCCTGGCACTGCCTTATGCCGACCTGTTCTGGACCACGGTACTGAGCGTGGTGATCGGTTTCATCCTGGCTTCGGCGTTTTCCGCCATCGTGGTCTATGCGCAGGAGCTGGTACCGGGCAGCGTCGGCATGATTGCCGGGATCTTCTTCGGGTTGATGTTCGGTTTCGGCGGCATTGGCGCGGCACTGCTGGGGTATGTGGCGGACTTGCGCGGCATCGAATATGTGTATGGGCTGTGCTCGTTCCTGCCACTGTTCGGGCTGTTGGCGGTGTTCTTGCCGAGTACCGGTAAGCGCTGATATTGGCGGGGCACGCAGCGGCCCCGACGATTGACGACCTGACCCCCTTGGCCTAGAGTTCCGCCTCTTTTCCCCAATCACCTGCGTAGTAGCCACCGCAATGCGCCGTACCCAATCCCTGCCACACACCCGCCAGCCTGCCCTCCGGGCCCTGCGCCGTGCGTGGCCGAGCGACACGGTGCTCAAGCGTCGCCGCAGCGTGCTGTTTGCCTTCACCTTCTCGCCACACCTCGCCTGACCTGATCTGCGCTTTCGCGTCGCGCGCCGCCCTGGCGTGCGCACCTGTGTCTGCACGTCTTTTCGGTTTGCAAGGAGTGGTACATGAACATGCGTTTGCTGGCGGGCCTGTTGTTCGCCGTCTCGGTGGTGGGTTTCAGCCTGGGGGCCAGCCTGCCGCTGGTGTCGTTGCGCCTGCATGAAGCGGGGGCGAGCACGCTGGAGATCGGCATCCTTTCGGCTATCCCAGCTGCGGGCATGATGCTCTCGGCGTTTCTGGTCGATATCTGCTGCCGCCATTTCACCCGGCGCACCCTTTATCTGCTGTGCTTCAGCCTGTGCACGGTCAGCATCGCCCTGCTCGAATCGGCGTTCGCTTCCCTGTGGCTGCTGGCGCTGCTACGCCTGGGCCTGGGGCTGGGCATGGGTATCGCCATCATTCTCGGCGAATCATGGGTCAACGAGCTGTGCGCGGAACATAACCGCGGCAAGATCATGGCCCTGTACGCCACCAGCTTCACCGGCTTCCAGGTGCTCGGCCCGGCCATGCTGGCCGTGCTGGGTGCCGACAGCCCCTGGATCATCGCCGTGGTCACGGCCTGCTATGGCCTGGCATTGCTATGCATCGTGCTGACTGTGCCTGACGACTATGTCGAACATGAAGAAGGCGAGAAAAGCTTCGGCCTGGCCGGCTTCTTCCGCGTGGCGCCGGCGTTGTGCGTAGCGGTGCTGTTCTTCTCGTTCTTCGATGCAGTGGTGCTGTCGCTGCTGCCGGTCTATGCCAGCAGCCATGGCTTCGCCGTCGGCGTGGCGGCGCTGATGGTGACGGTGGTGTTTGCCGGCGACATGCTGTTCCAGCTACCGCTGGGCTGGTTGGCCGACCGGGTCGAGCGTACCGGGCTGCACCTGGCCTGCGGGCTGGTGGCGATGGCGATCGGTATCGGCTTGCCCTGGCTGCTGAACATGACCTGGCTGCTTTGGCCGCTGCTGGTGCTGCTGGGTGCCGTGGCCGGGGGCATCTATACCTTGGCGCTGGTGCTGATCGGGCAGCGCTTCAAGGGCCAGGACCTGGTTACCGCCAACGCCAGCGTGGGCTTGCTGTGGGGTGTCGGCAGCCTGGTCGGGCCGCTGCTGAGCGGCGCGGCGATGGACGTGGCGCCGCATGGCCTGCCAATGGCGCTGGCACTGATGGCCGGCTTGTTCGTGTGCTTTGCCCGGCAGTCGTATCGGCGCGCGGGGCGTTTGCGCGCGTTGGCGGACTGAGGCTGTTCAGGCCGCGCCGATGCTCACCCAATAGCGTGTGTGGTAATCGACCCGCACCGGCAGGCTGCGGGTGAGCAACTGCAGGATCTGCCCGGTGTCGTTCAGCTGGTAGGTGCCGGTCACAGCCAGCCCGGCTACCTCTGGGGCGCAGCGCAGCAGGCCCGGGCGGTAGCGGGCCAGTTCGGCAATGAACTCGCCCAACGGCATTTGTTGCACGCTGAGTACGCCGTCGGTCCAGCCCCACGGGTCGCTGCGCAGCGTCACCGCCTGGAAGCTGCCGCTGGGCCAGACCTGCAAGGTCTCCCCAGGCAGCACCCGGCGTGGCGAAGCCGAGGCGGGGAACAGCGTGACATCGCCCCGACGCACCGCCAGCAACAAGCCGTGGTCGTTCTCGCGCAGCAGCAGTTGGCCATCGACGGTGGTCATCGCGCCGACGCGAGTATCGATGCGGAATGGGCGGTTGTCGTTGGGGTTGCTGTCCAGGCTTGCCTCGCCGCGCAGCAGATGCAGCCGGCGTTGCCCGGCGTCGTAATGCAGGTCGATGGCGCTGGCGGTGTTGAGCTGGATGCGGCTGCCATCTTTGCCTTGCAGTTGGCGGCGCTCGCCGGTGGCAGTACTGCTGTCGGCCAGCAGCTGAGGCAGGCCCAACGGTTCGCGCGCGGCCCAGCCCAGGCTGCCGCCCACGGCCAGCACGGCCAATAGCTTGAGGTGATCGCGACGGCTGCTGCGCTGCCGCTGGCAGGTATCCAGGGTGCGCCGGCTCAGGTCGTTGGGCAGCCCGGCGAGCTCATCACCGAGGCGGCTGACCCGCTGCCAGGCCAGGGGGTTATGCGGATGGCTGGCCAGCCATTGCTGGAACTGCCGCTGCAGACGCGGGCTGGGGCGGTCGAAGCGCAGCTTCACCAGCCAATCGATTGCCTGGTCGATATGCGCCTGCGCGGGCGTGCTGTCAGGCGTCGGCATAGCGCAACCGGTAGCAGGCGCCCAGGGCCTTGGCCAGGTCGCGCTCGACCGTGGCCCGCGACACGTTCAGCCGTTGGGCAATGCGCACGATGCTCAACCCGTCGAGCTGGGCCAGCAGGAATGCCTGCCGAGCACGCGGCTTGAGCTGATACAAGGCTTGGTCGAGGCGTGCCAGGGTATCGAGTATCAGCAGTCGATCTTCTTCGCTGGGCACGTCGGCTTCCGGCAGCTGGGCCAGGCTTTCCTGGAAGGCCCGCTCCAGCGCGCGGCGGCGGAACTGGTCGATCATCAGGCCGCGGGCGATGCTGCTGAGATAGGCGCGCGGCTCCTTCAGCGGCGATACCTGGCGCGCCCGCAACAACCGCACGAAGGTATCCTGGGCCAGGTCGGCGGCCTGTTCGCTGCAACCGACCCGGCTGCGCAGCCAGCGGCGAAGCCAGGAGTGGTGGGCCTGATAGAGCAGAGCGACCTCGGCGGGCTGGAGCATGTCGTTGGTCTGCATCGTGGTGAAGGCCCGGTCCCGTGTGCATGCGATTGTGAATGGTTCTCAATTCTATGCGGGGACGGTGCTGCTGAGCAACGTTCTGCGAGCAATTACCGCGCAAGAATCGGCGTTTGCCCGTGGCTCGGCTGCGCTAAGCTGGACCTGCACTCGACCTGATGGAGGTGCCATGATCCTCGCCGACCTTTCGCCTGATGCCGCCACCGACTACCTGGCGGCGCTCGACCCGGACTGGGCGCGGCACATCGCCGCTACCGGGCCTTGCCTGCACCAGGCCACCCCGGGGCGTGAACCCTATGAAGTGCTGGTGCGGGCCATTGCCTACCAGCAGCTGCATGCGCGTGCCGCCGAAGCGATTATCGGGAGGTTGCTGGCGCTGTTTCCGGACAACGCCTTCCCCGAGCCCGAGCAGTTGTTGGCGGTTGCCCCGGAAACCATGCGCGCCTGTGGCTTTTCGGCAACCAAGGTGGCCACGGTTCAGGGCATCGCCCGGGGCCGGCTGGAGGGCCTGGTGCCGACCCGGGAAGAAGCCATGGCCATGCCCGACGAGGCGTTGATCGAGCGGCTGGTGGCGCTGCGCGGGGTGGGGCGGTGGACCGTGGAAATGTTGCTGATCTACAGCCTGGCACGTGCGGATGTGCTGCCAGTGGACGATTTCGGCGTGCGCGAGGGATACCGGCGGCTGAAGGGGCTGGACAAGGCGCCGACACCGGCGCAGATGCGCTCGTTGGGGGGCGGCTGGCGGCCGTACCGTACCGTGGCGGCCTGGTACCTGTGGCGGGCCTGACGCAGCGCCTGCACAGGCAACAACCTATCTGGACACTGAACAATGAACCGCTACACCACCCCGGAGCAACGCTGGCAAGCCGTGGAATCCCGTGACAGCGCCGCCAGCGGCCACTTCGTCTACGCCGTACGCACCACCGGCATCTATTGCCAGCCCGGCTGCAAGTCACGCTTGGCCAAGCGCAGCAATGTCGCGTTCTACGATACCCCGGCCGCTGCCGAAGCGGCCGGTTACCGCGCCTGCAAACGTTGCAGCGCGACCACCAGCCCCACTCGCCACAGCCAGCTGGTCACCCGCGCCTGCCGCCTGATCGAAGCCTGCGAACCCGCGCCCAGCCTGGACCAGCTCAGCGCCGAGCTGGCCATCAGCCCGTTCCACCTGCACCGGCTGTTCAAGGCCGAAACCGGCCTTACTCCCAAGGCCTACGCCACCGCCTTCCGCGCCCGGCGCCTGCGGGCGCATCTGGTGGATGGCCAGCGTTCGGTCACCGATGCCATCTACGACGCCGGCTACAACTCCAACAGCCGGTTTTATGAAAGCGCCGAGCAGCGCCTGGGCATGCGCCCGCGGCAATACCGCGCCGGTGGCGCCGGGGCGACCATTCACTTCGCCCTTGGCCAATGTTCCCTGGGCGCGATCCTGGTGGCCCAGAGTGAGAAGGGCATCTGCGCAATTTTGCTGGGCGACGACCCCGAAGCCCTGTTGCGCGAGCTGCAGGACCAGTTTCCCAAGGCCCGGCTGATCGGCGGCGATAGCGCCTACGAACAGCTGGTTGCCGAAGTGGTGGGCTTCGTCGAAGCGCCGTCATTGGGTCTGGCCCTGCCGCTGGATGTGCAGGGTACTGCCTTCCAGGAGCGGGTTTGGCAGGCCTTGCGCGAGGTGCCGGCCGGTAGTCGGGTGAGCTATACCGAGATCGCCGAGCGCATCGGTGCGCCCAAGGCGGTACGTGCGGTGGCGATGGCCTGCGCGGCCAACCACATTGCCGTGGCGATCCCTTGTCATCGGGTGGTGCGCCGCGACGGCGACCTCAGCGGCTACCGTTGGGGGGTGGCGCGCAAAGCGCAACTGCTCAAGCGAGAAACGGCACTCTCCTGATCGCCTGAAGCCGCGTAGAATCCCCCGCCAAATCGAATTGCAAGAGGAATATTCGATGAGGCGTGTCAGCCTTGCCCGTTACTGCCCAGGACTGATGGTCCTGATGGCCTTTTTGCTGGTGGTTGCCAGCCCCGCCTGGTCGGCCCCGGCCACGCCGTTATCCAACCTGGCAGTCGCCGAAGCGCCAGTGCTGGACGAAAACGCCAGCATCGAGCAACTGAGCGAGCGCCTGGACCAGATCCGCCAGGGCGTTACCAGCGAAGCCAACGATGACCTGCTGTCGCAACTGCGCCTGGGCGCCGTACAGGTGCAACGCCAGGCCGATGCGTTGAGTGCCTTGCGCACTGCGGAGGTGGAGAAACTCGACGACCAGCTCAGAGTCATCGGCCCGCGCCAGCCGGACGAGGCGGCAGCCCTGACCCAGCAGCGCAAAGAGCTGGAAGCTGAGAAAAAGGCACTGGTGGCGCAGCAGGACCAGGCCATCAAGCTGACCCAGTCGGCCCGCGACCTGTCCACGCAGATCGTCAACCTGCGCCGCAGCCAGTTCAACTCGCAAATCACCAGCCGCGCGGCGTCGCCGCTCAGCCCGGCTTTCTGGCAGAGCATCATTCGTCCTACCCAGGACGACGTGGCGCGCCTGCGGGACCTGCGTGCCGAGGCGGCCGATGCCATTGGCAGCGCCTTCAGCGCCGAGCACCGCTGGCTGTTCATCACCAGCCTGATTGCTGCCATCCTGGTCTGGACCTTGGTGCGCCGCGTGCTCGAGCGCCTGTTGGCCAGCGCCATGGTCCACTGGCTGCCCGAAGGCCGCCTGCGCCGTAGCTCGTTGGCGCTTGGCGTCAGCCTGGCGACCCTGGGTACCATCGCCGGGTCGGTCTCGCTGCTGCGCTGGGGGCTGGAGAGCAGCGCCGAACTGGGCTCCGATATCGCCAGCCTGGCCAACCATGTGCTCGCCCTGGTGGTGTTCAGTGCCTTCATCACTGGCCTGGGCCGCGCCATGCTGATGCTGCAGCGCCCGTCCTGGCGCCTGCCGCCGATCCATGACGAAGTGGCCAGCGCGCTGGGCTGGTTCCCCAAGGTCCTGGCGCTGGCGCTGATGGTCATGATGACCATGGAGCGCATCAATAGCGTAATCGGCGTCAGCCTGGCATTGACCGTGGCCGTCAACGGCCTGACCGCGCTGGTGGTGGCGTTCACTTTCGCCGGAGCGCTGCTGCGTTACCGCCGTACCTTGCGCAAGCATGACCTGGAGCGCCCCAAAGGCCTGGCCGGGCTGATTCCGTTCGTGATGGTGATCTGGCTGACGCTGATCCTGCTGGCGCTGCTTGCCGGCTACCTGACGCTCGCCTACTTCCTTACCGGCAAGTTGCTGTGGGTCAGCCTGGTCATCACCTGTGCCTACCTGCTCACCACCTTCCTTGGCGACCTGTGCGAAACCCTGTTGTCGCCGCGCCAGCCTGGCGGCCTGGCGCTGGCCTCGACCCTGGGCCTGGCGCCTCGTCACCAGGCCCAGGCCAGCACCATCCTTGCCGGTATCGGCCGCACCGTGGTGCTGTTCCTGGCGCTGCTGCTGGCGCTGATGCCGTCGGGCACCAGCCCGAGTGAGCTGCTGCTCAGCCTGGCTGACTGGGACGGCACCGGCGGCAAAGTGCTCGGCAACCTGAACATCGTGCCCCAGGATATCCTGCTGGCGTTGGTGATTTTCTTCGGCGGGCTGTTCGCCATCCGCGTGGTCAAGCGCTGGCTGAGTGAGCGCCTGCTGCCGGAAACCGACATGGACGCCGGCATGCGTGCCTCGTTGGTCACCCTGGTGGGTTACCTGGGCTTCATCTTCCTGGCCATGCTGGTGATGTCGACCTTGCGCATCAACCTCACCAGCCTGACCTGGGTGGTCAGTGCCCTGTCGGTGGGTATCGGTTTCGGCCTGCAGCAGATCGTGCAGAACTTCATCTCCGGCCTGATCCTGCTGACCGAGCGCCCGGTGAAGGTGGGCGACTGGGTCAGCCTGGCAGGGGTCGAAGGCGACATTCGCCGGATCAACGTGCGCGCTACCGAGATCCAGATGTCCGACCGTTCGACGGTGATCGTGCCCAACTCGCAGTTCATTTCCCAGAACGTGCGCAATGTGACCATGGGCAATGCGCTGGGCGTGGTCGGCATCACCCTGACCTTGCCGCTGGAGACCGATGCCAACCGCGTGCGTGAGCTGTTGTTGGCGGCGTACCAGGAGCATGAGGCGATTCTCGACGCACCGGCCACTTCCGTATCGTTCAAGGATCTGACCAGCAGTGGCATGGTGATTGGCGTGAGTGGTTACGTGGCGGGGCCGCGGCAGGTGTCGGGTACCCGCAGCGACCTGCTGTTCACCATCCTTGGGCGCTTGCGTGACGAGGGCATTGCCCTGTCTTCACCGCAGAGCATGGTACTGCTGCAAGAAAGCGCGCGGTCGGCTGACGCAACGGCGTGAATGCCGAGGGCTGCTGTGCAGCCCATCGCGGCGTAAGGCCGCTCCCACAGGTACTGCACAGCAATCACTGGCGGCACCGTTCCTGTGGGAGCGAATCGCGGCAAGCCAGCTCTCCCAGACATAGCGCATGGCTTGAGGCCAGTGCGGTCGGGGTAGGAGCAACGGTCTTGCTCACAATTTCTAAAAGCTGGCGCGGTCCCTGTGGGAGCGGGCTTGCCCGCGAACACGGGCGAAGCCCGTGCCATCCACCGCGGTGTCTTCTTCGCGGGTAAGATCCTGGTACTGCTGCAAGAAAGCGCGCGGTCGGCTGACCCAACGGTGTGAATGTCGAGGGCTGCTGTGCAGCCCATCGCGGCGCAAGGCCGCTCCCACAGGTATTGCACAGCATTCACTGGCGGCACCGTTCCTGTGGGAGCGAATCGCCGGCAAGCCAGCTCTCCCAGACATAGCGCATGGCTTGAGGCCGGTGCGGTCGGGGTAGGAGCAACTGTCTTGCTCAATTTCTAAAAGCTGGCGCGGTCCCTGTGGGAGCGGGCTTGCCCCGCGAACGCGGGCGAAGTCCTTGCCCTCCACCGCGGTGTCTTCTTCGCGGGTAAGATCCTGGTACTGCTGCAAGAAAGCGCGCGGTCGGCTGACGCAACGGCGTGAGTGCCGAGGGCTGCTGTGCAGCCCATCGCGGCGCAAGGCCGCTCCCACAGGTACTGCACAGCAATCACTGGCGGCACCGTTCCTGTGGGAGCGAATCGCCGGCAAGCCAGCTCTCCCAGACATAGCGCATGGCTTGAGGCCGGTGCGGTCGGGGTAGGAGCAACTGTCTTGCTCAATTTCTGAAAGCTGGCGCGGTCCCTGTGGGAGCGGGCTTGCCCGCGAACGCGGGCGAAGCCCGTGCCATCCACCGCGGTGTCTTCTTCGCGGGTAAGATCCTGATGCCCTGGGGCCGCACCAAGACGCAAGCTGGCTTGCCGGCGAATGGGCCGCATGACGGCCCCTTGCGCTATCAGCCCAGGCAGCGCGTTACATGCTTCACCGACTGGTACGCCGACAACCCCCACGGCCCGAGTTCGCGGCCGATCCCGCTGCCCTTGGTGCCGCCCCACGAAGTCTCGACGAACACCGCCTGCACCGAGTTGATCCACACATGACCAACCTCCAGCGCATCGGCCACCCGCTCGGCGCGCGCCAGGTCGGCAGAGCACACCGTCGCCACCAGCCCGAAACGGCTGTCGTTGGCTTCGGCAATCGCCTGTTCCTCGGTAGCGAAGCGACGCGCGCACAGCACCGGGCCAAAAATCTCCTCGGTCCACAAGCGGCTGTCCTTCGGCACATCGGCATACAACGTCGGGCTGACGAACCAGCCGTCCCGGTCCAGCGCCTTGCCACCGGCCAGGCACTGCAAACCTTCTTCCCGCGCCGTGGCAAAGTAGCTGGCCACCTTCAGCCATTGCGCCTGGCTGGTCAGCGGCCCCATGTCGACTTCTTCGATCAGCGGGTTGCCTACCCGCAGGTTTTCCAGTGCCGCCTGCAAGCGTGGCAACAGCGCATCGGCAATACCGTTCTGCACCAGCAGCCGCGACGTGGCCGAACACATCTGCCCGGCGTTCCAGGTGATGCCGGCGACGATCCATTGCACCGCCTGGTCGACATCGCAATCCTCGAACACCACGATCGCCGACTTGCCGCCCAGCTCCAGCGTCACTGGCCGGCATTGCGCCGACGCGCTGCGCATCACCTGGCTACCGACGCTGTTGCTGCCGGTGAAGGACAGCTTGTCCAGGCCAGTGTGGTTGCTCAGGGCGGCGCCGGTCTCGGCCTTGCCGTTGACGATGTTCAGCACCCCGGCGGGCAGGTCCAGGGCATCGGCGATCTGGCCGTAGGCCTGTTCGACCAGCGGGGTGACTTCCGAGGGCTTTAGCACCACCGTGCAGCCCGCTGCCAAAGCCGGGGCGAGCTTCCAGGCGCTGGTTACCAGCGGGAAATTCCACGGCACGATCAGGCCGACCACACCCACCGGCTCCAGGCGGGTGCGCGCGGTGAAGCCGGGGGCGGCCAGGGGTACCTCACGGTTTTTCGACGGCAGTTGCGCGGCCAGCTCGGCATAGTAGTTGAACGTGGCAATGGCATCATCCAGGTCGATTTCCGCCTCGTGGCGCGGCTTGCCGTTGTTGCGCATCTGCATGCTGATCAGCGCTTCGCGGCGCTGGCCCAGTTGCTCGGCAAAGCCGCGCAGGTAGCCAGCACGCTCGCTGGCGCTGGTGGCTTTCCAGGCGGGCAGGGCACTGCGGGCGGCCGCCACGGCCTGGTCAACCTGGGCTGCGCTGGCTGCCATCAGTTCGGCGAACGGTTGCCCCAGCGCAGGGTCGTTGACGCTGATGCAGTCGCTGCCCTGGCCTTCGACCCAGCGGCCGGCGATATAGTGGGAAGTGGTCATGGTCGGTTTCCAGTCAGGCCATTTCGGCAGTGGTTACCGGCGTATGCGCGGCGCTTTTGCAACGCACCCAACGCGGGCCCTGGGGGCCATACACGCCAGCAGGTTCGGGGAACAGGTTGAGCAGTACCAGGTACAGCACGCCGGCCAGGCCCAGGGTGACCGGCAGGCTCAGGTCGATGCCGCCAGCCAGGTCACCCAGCGGGCCGACGAACTGCCCCGGCAAGTTGACGAAGCACAGGCCGACTGCCGCGCTGGGGATCCACGCCCCCATGCCGCGCCAGTTCCAGCCATGCAGGAACCAGTAGTGGCCGCCGCGCTGGCCGCGGGTGAACACTTGCAGGTCATCGGCATGGTAGAAGCCGCGGCGGGTGACCAGGCCAAGGATCATGATCACCATCCACGGGCTGGTGCAGGTGATGATCAGCACGGCAAAGGTCGACACGCTCTGCACCAGGTTGAAGGTGAAGCGGCCGATGAAGATGAAGCCGATCGCCAGCACCCCGATCAGCAGGGTGGCGCCGGCGCGGCTGAGCAGGCGCGGGAATACGCTGGACATGTCCAGGCCGGTGCCATACAGCGCGGTGGTGCCGGTGGACATGCCGCCGATCACGGCAATCAGGCACACCGGCAGGAAGAACCAGCTGGGCGCCACTGCCAGCAAGCCACCGACGTAGTTGTTGGCAGCGATGTAGTCGGGTGCCTGGGTCGCTACCAGCGTGGCCGTGCACAGGCCGAACAGGAACGGGATCAGTGTCGCGCCCTGGGCCGCGATCACCGCCAGCATGATACGTGTCTTGGGCGTTTCTCGCGGGATGTAGCGCGACCAGTCGCCGAGGAACGCACCGAACGACACCGGGTTGCTCATGGCCAGGATCGCCGCGCCGACGAACGCCGCCCAGAAGCCCGCCTGGCCAAGGTTGACGCTGCCGGCGTAAGCGGCATCGAACGGCCCGGCAAAGGCGACGATGCCGAGCAGGAACAGCAGGCTCGAAGCCCACACGGCCACCTTGTTGACCCATAGCATGAAGCGGAAGCCGAAGATGCACACCACCAGCACCAGTACCGCGAACAGGCCATAGGCCAGGCCCAGGGTCAGGTCGGTTTCCGGCAGGCCGGCCAGGCGCTTGGCGCCGCCCACCAGGGCGTCGCCCGAACTCCATACCGACAGCGAGAAGAACGCCACCGCCGTGAGCAGCGACAGGAACGAGCCGACGATGCGCCCGTGCACGCCAAAATGCGCGCCCGACGACACCGCGTTGTTGGTGCCGTTGAGTGCACCGAACAGGCCCATCGGTGCGAGGATCAGGGCGCCCACGCCGACGCCAAGCAGGATCGCCCATACCCCGGCCTGGAACGACAGCCCGAACAGTACCGGGAAGCTCCCCAGCACCGCTGTGGCAAAGGTATTGGCACCGCCGAAGATCAGGCGGAACAGGTCCAGCGGGGAGGCGTCGCGTTGATCGTCAGGGATCTGTTCGACGCCGTTGGTCTCGATAGCGGTCGAGTGGCTCATGGTGATGCTCCAGCGCGGTTGTTGTGGGCCGGCGCGGTGCGCGGGCCATCTTGTGGGTGCGATGGCAGGGCGGCAAGGCCGCAGGAAAAACGCAGGTCAGCCCGGGGACATGACCGACAGGTGCTCGTGGCAGGCCAGCCATTGGTCACCGTGGCGGCGGAAGACGATGGTCTCGCGTTCGCTCAGTTGGTGCTTCTCGCCGGCACTGCGGATGTGCGTGGCCACGTCATGCATGAAGATCGCCACATCGCCTTGCAGGCTGACCTGGGCATTGGCTGATTCGCAGGCGAGCACGGCAAAGCCGTCGGCCTGCCACTGCGCCCACAGTTCTTCGTAGGCACGGCGTGACAGCAGGGGCTGTGGCAAGGTGTGGAAGAGGAAGGTGGCGTCTTCGCTGAAGCAGGCGAAATAACGGGCTGTGTCGTTGCTGGCGAATGCGGCAACAAGCTCGGCGGCGGCTTGGCGTACCTGGAGTGTCTGGTCCACGGAAGTGGCCTCACGGTTCTTGTGATTATGGTGAAGCGATTCTGGTGGCGGTCGGCGGGCAGAAAAATCGCTATCTGCAAATAATCAGTTCAGGAATTCGTGAAGTGATGGTTGCGTTACCTTTACCCTTGCGCGCGCAGTGGATTAAGTTGACGCCTGATGAGAAACCGTTATTCGTGAGCAGCAGGATGCCTACTACGCTGCGTTGGCGGCAGCCGATCAGGCTGCTGATGCAACACCGTTTGTGAATCCATGGCTGAAGCTTTGTTTGCCTGGCTTGGGGGCGCTGGTCGTTTCGCGCCTCGTGCTACCGGCCCCGGGCGAACCGACTGGCGGTACTCCCTGCGGCTGGACCTTGCCTACGCTGATATTCCCAACCTGCCGAAGCAAGGAGATCCGTCATGGCCTTCCAATACAAGCGTCTGGACAAGAACAACGCTGCCGTGCTGCTGGTCGATCACCAGACCGGCCTGCTCTCGCTGGTGAGGGATATCGACCCCGACCGTTTCAAGAACAATGTGCTGGCCCTGTCGGACCTGGCCAAGTACTTCAAGCTGCCGACCATCCTCACCACCAGTTTCGAAACCGGCCCCAACGGCCCGCTGGCGCCCGAATTGAAAGAACAGTTCCCTGACGCCCCGTACATTGCCCGGCCCGGCAACATCAATGCCTGGGACAACGAGGACTTCGTCAAGGCGGTCAAGGCCACCGGCAAGAAGCAGTTGCTGATCGCCGGCGTGGTCACCGAAGTGTGCGTGGCCTTCCCGGCACTGTCGGCGCTGGCGGAGGGCTTCGAGGTGTTCGTCGTCACCGACGCCTCCGGAACCTTCAACGAACTGACCCGTGACTCGGCCTGGCGGCGCATGGAGGCAGCCGGGGCGCAGTTGATGACCTGGTTCGGCGTGGCCTGCGAGCTGCATCGCGACTGGCGCAACGACATCGAAGGCCTGGGCACCTTGTTCTCCAACCATATTCCGGACTACCGCAACCTGATGACCAGCTACAACAAGCTGGCCAAGTAAGCCGGCCTCGAGGCCAAACCCTACTCTGTGAGAACGGCTAAACCCGCTCTCACAATCAGCCCAACACCCATCCAATCAATCGGCTGGACGCAAAACCTGAGATCACAACAAGCGAAGCGGCAAATCGCCATGGATCGACCATACTGACTCCTCAATTGCAGCAGGAGAGCGCCATGTCGAAGCCGTCCAGGAACAAGACCACACTCGAACAACCGGAAAAACTGGGCAGCAAGGCCTACGAGAAGGAACTCAAGCGCCTGCATGTGGAGCTGGTAAAACTGCAGGAATGGGTGGTGGCCAAGGGCCTGAAGGTATGTATTGTCTTCGAAGGCCGCGACGGCGCTGGCAAGGGCGGCACCATCAAGGCCATCACCGAGCGCGTCAGCCCGCGGGTATTCCGTGTGGTGGCGCTGCCGGCACCGACCGAGCGGGAAAAGACCCAGATGTACCTGCAGCGCTATGTCGGCCATCTGCCTGCCGCAGGCGAGGTAGTGATCTTCGATCGCAGCTGGTACAACCGTGCCGGGGTCGAACGGGTGATGGGCTTCTGCTCGAACGAACAGGCCGACCGGTTCCTCGCTGGCGTGCCGCTGTTCGAAAAGGTCATGGTCGAGTCGGGCATCATTCTCATCAAGTACTGGCTCGAGGTCAGCGCCGAGGAGCAGACCCGGCGCCTGCAGGACCGCATCAATGACGGCCGCAAGCTGTGGAAGCTGTCGCCCATGGACCTCAAGTCGTACACCCGCTGGGATGACTACACCAAGGCCCGTGATGAGATGTTTGCCGCGTCGGATACCGCCTGGGCGCCCTGGTTCATGGCCCATTCCAACGACAAGCGGCGGGCCCGTCTGAACATCATCAACCACATGCTCGGCCGCATCCCCTACAAGGACATCACTCAGGAGCAGGCGGTGAAGCTGCCCAAGCGCGGCAAGATCGGCAAGTACAAGGCCGTTGCCTACCCGTTCAAAGTGGTCGAAGAGCGTTTCTGATCCCTTCCCTGCGGGGAGCAGCGAGGGTGCAAGCCTATGCCACATGACGGCAGCCTGCTACAGGCGACGGTAGTGTTCCTGCTGGCCGTGGTGCTTCTGGTACCGCTGGCGCAGCGTCTGAAAATGGGTGCGGTGCCGGGCTACCTGCTGGCCGGCATCCTCATCGGCCCCTCCGTGCTCGGGCTGCTCGACAACCCCGAGAACGTAGCGCGGTTGTCGGAAATGGGCGTGGTCATGCTGTTGTTCGTCATCGGCCTGGAGCTGTCACCGCAGCGCCTGTGGACCATGCGCCGGGCGTTGTTTGGCGTCGGTTCGCTGCAGGTAGGGCTGACCGCCGTCGTGCTGGGCCTGCTGGCGTATTTCGCATTCGGCCAGTCGAAGGCGGCCGCCATCGTGCTCGGCCTCGGGTTGGCGTTGTCGTCGACGGCCTTCGGCCTGCAGGTGCTCGCCGAGCGCAAGGACCTTGCCAAGCCACACGGGCGCCTGGCCGTGGCCATCCTGCTGTTCCAGGACATCGCTGCCATTCCACTGATCGCCGTGGTGCCCCTGCTGGGCGGCAACGTCAGCACTGCCGACGAAGGCGCCTGGCCGCTGCTGGCGGTGGCGCTCGGCCTTGGCACGTTGATCGTCTTTGGCCGCTATCTGTTGAGCCCGGTGTTCAAGTGGACGGTCGGTTCCGGCTTGCCGGAGCTGTCGACCGCTACTGCCTTGCTGGTGGTGCTGGGCACGGCCTGGGTGATGGAGCATGTAGGCGTGTCGATGGCCCTGGGGGCCTTTCTCGCCGGTGTGCTGATGGCCGAGTCGCCTTTCCGGCATGAACTGGAGACCCAGATCGAACCGCTCAAGGGCCTGCTGCTGGGGCTGTTCTTCGTCGGCGTTGGCATGAGTGCCGACCTGCGCCTGCTGTTCGACCTGCCACTGCTGGTGCTGGGGCTGACACTGTTGCTGGTGGCCATCAAGCTGCCGCTGCTGTATGGCCTGGGGCGTACGGCCGGTGGCCTCGACCAGGCGCAGGCGCTGTGCCTCGGCGTGGTGCTGGCCTCTGGCGGCGAGTTTGCCTTCGTGGTGTTCAAGCTGGCGCTGGAGCACCAGGTGCTGGCGCAGCAGGTGCACGACCTGCTGGTACTGGCCATCACCCTGTCGATGGCAGTGGTGCCTCTGATAATGATGGCCCTGGCGCGGCAACTGCGTGACGACAGCTCCGCCCAGGCTAGCGCTGAAACGAGCCACTGAATCGCGCCGCACGGCGTAGCTGAAGTTGGGAGGTGAAGCATGCAACCAGGTATCAAGCTGGACAGCAGCCTGTCGCGGGGCTTGCTTGATGTGCTCATCAAGGCTGGCCTGATAGCCGCCCTAGTGATGTTTGCCTTCCAGACGTTCCAGCCGTTCCTGGAACTGATGCTGTGGTCGGTGATCCTGGCCGTGACCCTGTATCCGCTGTATTGCCGTATCCAGCGCCGCACCGGGCTCAAGGACGGGCTCTCGGCGACCCTGGTCGTGGTGCTGGTACTGGTCGTGCTGCTGGTGCCGATCTACCTGGTGGTGATGTCCATCGGCGAATCGGTGGACAGCCTGGTGACCTTGCTCAAGAGCGGCGCCTGGAGTGTGCCGCCACCCCCTGAGTCGGTGGCGGCCTGGCCGCTGATCGGGCCGAAAGTCCATGCCCTGTGGCTGGCGGCTTCGGAAAACATGGCCGGTGTGCTGAACCAGTGGATGCCGCAACTCAAGGGCGCCGGGCGCACGGTGCTGGGGGCTGCTGCCAGCGCCGGGGGCGCGTTCCTGCTGTTCATCGCGGCGATCATCGTCTCGGGCATCATCATGGCCTTCGGTGACCGTGGCGAAATCGCGGCGCAACGCATCGCCATGCGGGTATCGGGCGAGGAGCGCGGCAAGCCGCTGGCCAAACTGTGCACCGCCACCATTCGTGCCGTGGCCCAGGGGGTTATCGGCATTGCCTTCATCCAGATGTTGCTGATTGGGGTCGGCTTCGTCATCAAGGGCGTGCCAGGTGCCGGGATGCTGGCCATCGTCATCCTCATGCTGGGGATTGCCCAGGCACCCGCCACGCTGGTCACCGTGCCGGTGATCATCTACGTCTTCAATGCCGAAGGCTTCACCGTGGCCACCATCGTGTTCGCCGTCTACACCTTCGTCGCCGGGCTGGCCGACAACGTGCTCAAGCCGTTGCTGCTGGGGCGCGGGGTGGATGTGCCGATGCCGGTGGTACTGATCGGCGCGCTCGGTGGCATGGTGGTCAAAGGCATCATCGGCCTGTTCATCGGCCCGGTGATCCTCGGCGTCACCTATGTGCTGTTCTGGCAATGGGTGGCGCTGCAGGTGCCGGAAAACCCCGCAGAGCCGAGCGCCTGAGCCAAGGATTGCCATGCCCGGACGCGTCTATGGTTGTGCACTGAGCCTGATTGCCGTGTTGGCCGGTTGCACCCAGGTCGGCCCGGATTTCCAGCCGCTGCAGGACCCCTGGCTGCACACGTGGGATACGCCTTTGCTGAAGCAGGCCGGCCAGCAGGCTACCGCGCCCGACCTGCGCCAGTGGTGGGCGGTGTTCGCCGACCCGGCACTGGACGCCCTGATTGCCGAGGCCGACGCCAACAACACCAACCTGCGCGTGGCCGGTTTGCGCATCGCCGAAGCGCGCGCCCAGCTGGCCATCGTGCAGACCGGGCGTTATCCACAGCTGCAGCAACTGCGTGCCCAGAGCTTGTACCTGAAGCAGGACCAGTCCGGCAGCGCCAACGCCCGCGATTCGGTGTTCTGGCAGTCCAGCGCAGGCTTCGACATCGGCTGGGAAATCGACTTCTGGGGGCGCTTCAGCCGCGCCATCGAAAGTGCCGATGCTGCCTATTTTGCCTCCCAGGCCAATTACGCCGATGCCATGCTGCTGTTGCGGGCGCAGGTGGCTGACACCTACTTTGCCCTGCGCACTGCCGAGGCGCGGCTGGATATCGCCGAAGAAAACGCCCGGCGCCAGGCGCGCAGCCTGGAAATTACCGAACGGCTGTTCCGTCATGGTGAAAACGACGAACTCGACTGGCAACAGGCGCGTACCCAATACCTGGCCACCCAAGCCACCATCCCTGAGTTCCAGAACCAGCTCAATGCCCTGCGCAACGTATTGTGTGCGCTGCTCGGCCGGCCACCCGGGCCGTTGCCGCAGCTGGACGCAGGCCACGGCCAGCTGCCATTGCCGGACCGTGCCGTACTGCAGGACGTACCCGCCAACCTGCTGCAGCGCCGCCCGGACATCCGCGCCGCCGAGCAGGCAGTGGCCGCGCAATCGGCGCTGGTCGGGGTGGCCGAGGCCGATCTCTATCCCCAGCTGAGCCTGCTGGGCAGCATTGGCTGGAGCTTCGTCACGGCCAGCCACCTGCCCGACACCTTTGAACTTGCCGCCGGCCCCAGCCTGATCTGGAACCCGTTCGACTACGGCCGGCGCAAGAACGCCGTGCGCGTGGAGGATGCCCGCCTGCAGCAGCTGATCGAGCTGTACCACTTGGGTGTACGCGAAGCCGCGCGCGAGGCGGACGATGCCGCCAGCGGGCTGGTGCGCTCGCTGCAGAGCGCGCGTATTCGCGACCAGGCCTCGCAGGCCGCGCAACGCTCGTTGAGCCTGGCCAGCTCGCAGTACCGCGAAGGTTTCGCCGACTTCCAGCGGGTGCTCGACGCCCAGCAATTGCTGTTGCAGCAACAGGACGGTTACCTGGTCAGCCGCGGCAACGCGGTGAGTAGCCTGGTGACCTTGTACAAGGCCCTGGGCGGCGGTTGGGATGCCAACCGCGCGCCGATCGACGCGGCCACGCGCCAGCAGATGCAGCAACGAACCGACTGGGGCGAGCTGCTCGACGAGCCAGCCCCCAGCGCCCATGCACAAGGTGAAACGAAATGAGTGACCCAGCTCCGCCGCCGCCCCCAGCCGCCCCCGATCGCGGCATGCGCTGGGTATTGCTGCTGATTGCCGTGAGCCTGCTCTGGTACCTGCTGGCCGACCGCTTCACGCCCTACACCCAGCAGGCCCGCCTGCAAGCCTATGTGATACCGGTCAGTGCCGAGGTGGCCGGCCAGGTGAAGCGTGTGGCGGTGGGCAACAACCAGGAAGTGCGCCGGGGCGATGTGCTGTTCGAGCTGGACCAGGAGCAGTACCGCATTGCCCTGGCGCGTGCCGAGGCCGACCTGGACGCGGTGCGCCGGCAGATCGGTGCGCACACGGCTGGCATCGACTCGGCACAGGCGGCGTTGCTCGCGGCGCAGGCCAACGAGCGCAAGGCGCGGCAGGACGCCGAACGGCTCAAGCGCCTGATCGACGAAGACCCGGGGACGGTGTCGGTGCGCCGCCTGGAAGGCGCCCAGGCCACTCGCGACCAGGCTGTCAGCCAGGTGGCGGCAGCCCGTGCCGAAGTGGAGCGGGCGCGGGAGCAGCAGGGTGGGGCGCAGGACGACAACGCCCAGTTGCGCAGTGCCGCCGCCAATGTGGAAAAGGCCCGCCTGGACCTGGCACGCACGGTGGTGCGTGCCGATGCGAACGGCCTGATCACCGACCTGCGTACCGACGTCGGCCACTATGTCGGCGCCGGCAGCCCGATGATGACCCTGATCGCCATCCATGACGTGTGGATAAGTGCCGACATGACCGAGAACAACCTCGGCCGCCTGCGCCCCGGTACCCCGGTGCTGGTGGTGCTCGACGCACTGCCCGGCACGGTGTTGAAGGAGCACGTTCGCAGCATCGGCTACGGTGTGAGCGTGGGCCAGAGCACCCCGCCGGGCACGCTGCCGACCGTGCAGAACAGCCGCGAGTGGCTGCGTTCGGCGCAACGCTTCCCGGTTATTGTCGAACTCGAGCGTGACCAGTTGCAGGACAAGAGCGGGCTGCGGGTTGGCGGGCAGGCCGAGGTCATGGCCCTGCCCAGCGAAGGTAACCCGTTGAACCTGCTGGGCCGGCTGTTCATGTGGCTGATGAGCTGGCTGTCGTATGCCTATTGAACTGCGCCGCCTTCGCGCCCTGCGCCTGGCCTGGGGCGTGGCACTGTGCCTGGTGGTGAGTTTTGGCGTCGGCCTGCCGGTGCCGATCCTGGCGCCGGTGTTCGCGGTACTGTTGCTGGCCATGCGCAGCCAGCCCCTGCCGCTGCGTGCGGCGCCGGCCCTGGCGCTGCTGGTGCTGCTCAGTTGCGGCAGCGGGCTGTTGCTGATTCCGCTGCTGCGTCATGCGCCGGTGAGCGGGGTGTTGCTGGTGGGCGTGGGGGTTTTCCTGACCTTGCGCTACGCCCTGAAGGGCGGCAATGGCTTGCTGGCGAACTTGCTGGTGGTCGGCCTGACCATGATCGCTGCCGCCGGTACCAGCGACTTCACCCTGGCACTCTCGGTGGTCGAAGCGTTGGCCAAGGGCATGCTGCTGGCAGTACTGGGCACGGCCTTGGCCCATGTGCTGTTTCCCGAACCTGCCGATGCACCGGCGCAACCAGCGCCGCCGTTGCTGGACAGTGAGCAGGTCAGCTGGGTGGCGCTGCGTGCCACGCTGATCGTGATGCCGGCGTTCCTGCTGGCGTTGATCGCCCCGGACCAGTACATGCCACTGATCATGAAGGCGGTAAGCCTGGGGCAACAGGCTGGCGAGACTCGCGCCCGACATGCCAGCCGGGAGCTGATCGGCTCGACCTTGCTGGCCGGCTTGCTGGCGATCCTGATATGGGGGGCGCTGAGCCTGTTCGTGCACCTGTGGATGTTCTTCCTGTGGGTGCTGCTGTTCACACTTTGGCAGGGGCGGCGGATGTACCAGGCCGTGCCGAACCGGCAGGGCCCGGCCTATTGGCTGAGCTGCCTGATGACCATGCTGATCTTGCTGGGGCAGTCGGTGCAGGACAGTGCCGGTGGGCAGGATGTCTACCGCGCCTTTGCCGTGCGCATGGCGCTGTTTGTGGCGGTGTCGGTGTATGCCAGTGCCATGCTCATCTGGATCGACCGGCTTCGGCTACGGCGTGGCCTGCTTCGCGGGTAACCCGCTGACGCAGCTCAAACGTTGTAGGAGCGGCCTTGTGTCGCGAAAGGGCTGCGTAGCAGCCCCAGCAATTTGTGCATCTGCGCTGAAAACCTGGGGCTGCTTTGCAGCCCTTTCGCGACACAAGGC
>NZ_JATAAG010000066.1:636680-754625 GCF_030341915.1 Pseudomonas sp. BCRC 81390
GTCTCCCCCATGTGCTCGAACAACTCGAACCGCCGCATCTTGTCCTTCACCGGGTCCTTCATCTCGGCAAACTGCAACTCCACCCCGCGCGCCTCCAGCGTCCGGTCCAGCTCGGCGAGCATGTCCGCCGAGGTGACATCGATACTGGTCACCGGTTCTGCCGCGATCACCAGCCGTTGCACCGGGGTAGGCGATGCGTCCAGCGCCGCCATCACCGTGCTCTGGAACTGCTCGGCATTGGCAAAGAACAGCGGCGCATCCCACCGCAGCAGCACCAGCCCCGGAATGCGCCGGGCCTGTGGATAACGCTGCACGTCATGGTAACCGCGGGTGCCATCCACCCGGCCCAGCACTGCATGGTGCGGCCGCCAGCCGTCCCACAGGAACTCGATCACTGAAATCACCACGGCAATGCCGATACCGGGGATCGCACCGAACACCGCGACCCCGACAAAGCAGGTGATGGACAACCAGAACTCCCACTGCTGCATACGGAAGATACGCCTGAGGTCGGCGAACTCGAACAGCCCCAGTGCGGCTGCTATTACCACTGCTGCCAAGGCGCTGTTGGGCAGGTATTGCAGCAGGTTGGGCGCGACCAGTAGCAACAGGGTCACCGCCAGCGCACCGATGATGCCGGTGAGCTGGGTCTGCGAGCCGGCCGCTTCTGCCACGGGGGTGCGTGACGAACTGCTGCTGATGGGGATGCCCTGGAACAGCCCGGAGGCCAGGTTGGCCACGCCCAGGCCAAACATTTCCTGGTTCGGGTTGACCGGCATCTTCATGCGCGCGGCATAGGAGCGCGACAGCACGCTGGTGTCGGCGAACGACACCAGCGCCACGGCAATGCCGCCCAGTACCACTTCGACCAGGTCGATGTTGGAGACCCAGGGGAACACGAAACTGGGCAGGCCTTGGGGCAGTTGACCGAGTACCTTGACACCCATCTGCTCGAGGTCGAGCAGACTGACTGCCAGCGTTGCCAGCACCACGGCGATCAGGATTCCTGGCAGGCGCTTGAAGGGTTTGAGCAGCAGGATCAGCAGCAGGCTGCCGGCCCCGACGATGAAGCTGGGCCAGTGCCCTTGGCCGGCAAGCAGGGCTTCGCCCAGTTGCCAAAGGTCGCGCAGCGGCCCCTGGCTATCGACCTTGATGCCGAACAGCTTGGGCAACTGACTGATCAACACGGTGAGGGCAATGCCGTTCATGTAGCCATAGCGGATCGGCTTGGACAGCAGTTCGGTGATGAAGCCCAGGCGCAACAGCCCGGCAATCACGCAGAAGGCCCCGGCTACCAGGGCCATCAGGCTGGCGATGGCGATCGCCCGCTGCGGGTCGCTGGCGGCGTATTGCACCACCACCGCCAGGATCGGTGCGGCCAGCGCCGAGTCCGGGCCCAGCACCAGGATGCGGCTGGGGCCGAACAGGGCGTAGGCCAGCAGCGGGATGATGGTGGCGTACAAGCCGTAGATGCCTGGTACCCCGGAGGCCTCGGCGTAGGCGATGCCCACCGGTACCAGCATGGTGGTGAGCACCAGGCCGGCGGCGATGTCCTTGGGCAGCCAGGCGGGTTGGTAATGGAGCAGGGTGACCAGGCCGGGTAACCAGCGTTGCCAGTCGAAGCGGTTCTTTTCCGCCATGGTGCGCTCCGCGGGAACAGTGCTGAATCACAGCTTAGATGCTGTTTTTTCTGCCCGCTGGCAAACGCTGCCGTGTCGAGAAAGCAGCACGAGGCTGCCTGTTGCGTATCGTCATTCGCTGCCAGCTGGCATGGCGCCCTGGGTATTCAACACCAGCCGAATTTCCAGCGTTCACTATCCCTGAGTTCTCGCCAGTCGAGCAACTGCTTGCGTCGGCTGTGGACGGCCTCCAGTTCAATCTGCAGAGGCGTGCCGTCTTCGTCGCAAATCAGTTCGGTCACCATGAAGTGTTTTTCCCGGTTTACAGGCTGACACGCCGTCCACTTGGACGACCCCAGCTTGCGCGGATTGAATCTGTTCATCTGGTGTGGATCCCCTGATCACCTTCACGTTGAGGTGCGATGACGCTCTCCGCTCGGCCGCGTCCGGGCCGGCAAAAGCTGATGGCGACATTTCATGCTCGAGGCCGGAGCGGCTATTGCTTATTGCTGGCGTTCGGCTAAATTGTACAAAACCTATACAAGAATTCAATCTTGTACATATTTCCCTGGTCGTCGCCGTAGCGGTGAGGAGTCCAAATGTCCCATTCGTTAGCTGCAAACTATCGCGAAATTCTGCTTGAAGTAGGCGAAGACCCGCAGCGAGAAGGGCTGTTGGACACTCCCCAACGCGCGGCCAAGGCCATGCAGTACTTGTGCAACGGCTACAAGCTGAATCTCGAAGAGGTCATCAACGGAGCGCTGTTCGAGTCCCAGAACGACGAAATGATCGTCGTGCGCGATATCGAGCTTTATTCATTGTGTGAGCACCACATGCTGCCCTTTATCGGCAAGGCTCATGTTGCCTACCTGCCCACTGGCAGGGTTCTGGGGTTGTCCAAGGTCGCGCGCGTGGTCGATGTCTTCGCCCGCCGCCTGCAGATTCAGGAAAACCTCACCCGGCAAATTGCCTGTGCCATACAAGACATCACCGATGCGGCAGGGGTGGCTGTGGTCATCGAAGCAAAGCATATGTGCATGATGATGAGAGGTGTCGAAAAGCAGAACTCGGTGATGGTGTCATCCGTGATGCTGGGTGTGTTTCGCGACTCGGCGACGACGCGCCAGGAGTTCCTTCAACTGATTGGCCGAAACAAATGACAGGCGTTCAGATGAGCGGGTCTACCACGTTATTGCCAAGGCGCTTTGCCATCCTCGGTTATGGCGGCTTGCTGCCGTTTGTTGGCTTGATGCTGCTGGTGGTTTTTTCTCCCGAGTACCGATCATTGTCGGCGAAGATGCTGGTGAACTATGGGGCCGTCATTTTGAGTTTCGTCGGCGCCTTGCACTGGGGCTTCGCGATGGCCCTGCCGGAGTTACCCGCCGAGCAGCGTCGCGAACGGCTCATGTGGAGCGTCGTGCCGGCTCTGCTCGGTTGGGTCAGCACTTTGCTGCCTGCTTCCCTGGGTTGTCTGCTGTTGCTTGGCGGTTTTGCTCTTCATTATTGGCAAGATCGGAAGTTGCTGCAGGTCATGCCAGGCTGGTACCTGCCGATGCGATTGCAGCTGACCACCGTGGCGAGCATTTGCCTGCTGCTGGGCGCGATGGCTTTGGCGAGCGATTTTTGAATCTACGTGCCATCGCGACACCAAGCCATGCCTGCAAAGGGAGCGTTAGCCCCGGGCCTCTAAGCCAGCGTCACCAGCGCCGCGCACTCGACCGGGAAATTGACCGAATTGGCAATGAAGCACTCATGGTGGGCCTCCTCATGCAAACGCAAGGCAAGCTCACGGTTCGAGCCGGCGCTGATGGTCACCTGCGGGCGCAGCAGCACATGGGTGAAGCGGCCTTTGCCCTGAGCGTCGCCTTCCACCATGCGACCCAGGGGCTGGTCGACATAGGCCAGCACATTCACGCCATTTACCGCGCACAAGTGCAGGTACCAGAGCTTGTGGCACGCCGAAAGTGAGGCCACCAGCAGGTCTTCCGGGTTCCAGCGCACGGGGTTACCGCGAAAAGCTGGGTCGGCCGAACCTTCCAGAGTCGCCTTGCCCGGGGCTTCGACACTGAAGTCGCGGGTGTAAGCGGTATAGCTGGACGTGCCATTGCCATTGTTGCCGGTCCAGGTCACCTGGACCTCGTACTGGTGTTCTTTCATGGTTCCTCCTGGAGTTGACTCGCCGCATGGCGGGCAGCGCTGGCGATAGCGATTGCGAACACGGTACAGGCTACTCAGACAAGCACAAGCCTTTGTCCTTTGTAGAGCGGCCCGGAAAGCCAAAGGCTGCATGACAGAACCCGCAAGGCGGTACCGTACCATCGGCGACGGAAAGCCACTGGTTTTGCTGGTTCGCTACAGAGGTACCATGGATGATTGGGAACCTCTGTTCCTCGATAATCTGGTCACGCAAGGCTTCCAGGTAACAGTCTTCGACTACAGCGGTCTGGGCCAGTCAACAGGTGAGCCGAGCTATAACCCAGGCTCTCTGGCAAAGGATGCCATCGAGTTGTTCCATGCCCTGGGCTTGGGCCGCGTCGTAATTGGAGGATGGTCGCTTGGAGGCATTGCTGCACAAATTGTTCTGGCGCAAGCCCCACAGCTGGTGAGCCACGCGGTATTGCTGGGCACAACGCCTCCTGGCCAGTTGGTGAAAACGGGCGAGCCGCTGTTTTATGAGCTTGCCCGACGTGAAAACGACTTCGAAGATTTTGTGAAACTGTTCTTCGAGCCAACCTCAGATCGGAGTCGAACAGCGGCTGAGCTCGCCTGGTCGCGACTGGCGTCGAGAACCCAAAATCGTAGTTCGCAGGTGCCAGTTGCATGGGCTGCACAGCAACTCGGCGACGCTCCCAAGAACCCGGTATTCCCCGTAGAAGCGGTACTGCAGGTCCTCAAGACCACCAACATCCCAGTTCTTCACATAGGCGGCGATCACGACATCGTATTCCCTGTAGAGAACTGGCAGGCGCTGACCCAGCAACTTCCATCGCTGACTCAACTCAGCTTGCCGGATGCCGGGCATGGCCCTCACATGCAATACCCCATCGCCACTGCCCGGCACATCGGGGCATTCGTCGCGGAGTAGCTGACCAGAAGCCGCACACAGAAAAGGCCATTTTATGTGGCCTTTTCTACTTTTCTACTAGCGTCATACCTTACTGCCACCGCTCATCATCCTGTAAACCGCTACGAATGAAAGACTCATTACCAGAACGGCAAAAACTATTGCGGTATCGAAGATGCCGTATCCGCTAGCTACCGCGTACCCAGCGATCATCGCCGGAACACCCATACCGAGGTAGCAACAGAGGAAGGCAACGGACAACACACCCGCGACCTCTTCGACGCGTGACTTGGATAAAACCAGCCGGATGCCACCTTGAAAACCAGCACCAAAGCCAGCTCCTGAAATCACAACGCCAAAGAAAAAGGGTGTGAGCGAACCGGTGATCAATGAGGCTAAGACCGTAGCCATACCGGTCAACAGCCCCAGCGCTCCAATCCAGGAGAGGGTATGCATTGACCGATTAACGAATGTCCCGATCGCAGCTACCCCACTTCCAGCGAAAGCCGCCAACACCAATCCTCCTGCCCATGACGCGGGTAGCGCAAAGAGCTGCTCAATTAACCGTGGTCCCATCGAAGCAAAAAAACCGGCGACAGCCCAGCCAGCAACGAATAGGGACGATGCAATGATCATTGGTCCGCGCACATGCACGGGTATGCGGAATTGAGGCATCAGTGACCGGGCAGCCCCAGGTATTCTTGCGCGGACATCCCTCATGATGAGCAGACCAACGCCCTGAATGACCAAAATAAAAGCTAGCGCCGCGAACACGGTATGAGTGGGGTACGGCAATGCCTGTGCGAATACGCTACCCATCAGAGCGCCAACAGCGCTGCCGATGGCGGGAGTGAGGGCATTCACGACCGCGCCGCGCTTGTGGTTGAGGTCAATCAAGGCTGCGCCTACCGCTGGAACTGCAGCCCCTGTCGACACGCCTTGAATCAGCCTGCCAAGCACTAGATCCGTGAAGCCATCAGCTACACCCAGCATGTACATAGCCACCAATTGCAAAACAGTCGTCCACAATAGTACTGATCGACGACCGACATAGTCGGACAGCCGTCCAAACACTAGCAGTCCGGCGAGTACTGATATGGCATAAATACTGAAAATAAAGCTGATGCCCATCGCAGTGAAATGCCACTGGTCCTGATATATCGGATACAACGGTGTAGGTACGCTGGATCCAGCCAGGAAAGTCACTGTGATGGAGGCAAGCAGCCCAAAACGAGTCCGCGGGCCAAGACGCTGCTTGTCGTCATTGGCAACGCTTACTCCAGGGGTTATCAGAATCTGGTTCATGACTTGTGCTCACAGTAAGCGGTTGATCAACAGGCATACGCCCATCGCAAATACCAGTGTTCCAGTCCCGAAGCGCAAGGCTCGCCAAGGGCGAGCACGTGCAAAGGTTATGAAAGCCATGCGTCACACTGAGGCCAAAAGCGAATAGTTAATTGCTTTTGTAACGTCAGCTTGTGGATTAGAAATGGCATCGAGCATACGCCCTACGACTTTTCCGCCCTTGATCAAGGCAGGCGCGTCGTGACTTGGAAGCAGAAATTTGCTATCTGCAAGCGCCCTTTTGAGAGATTTCTTTTCATCCAGTGTGGACATGGCCCGGTTCGCTGTGATCGTCGGCTCATGGGACGCTTGATCGAGAATGGGCTCAATCAATTGATCGTGGATGTCATAGGCGATGTCGCCGCAGATATTCGCCATTCCTTCGTCAGTTTCGACCAAGACCGATATCGAGCCTGGCGTGTGTCCCCCTGACAGTCGAACTGCTACGCCAGGGATAACCTCTTCTTCGAACGTGCCGTCGACATCGAACAGGCGAATTGCGCCTCGAGTGTGGAGACGATCAATCAAATGCTTGGTATCAGCCGCGGTGTACATGAGCGGTCCCATGATGCCGGATGCAGCGAACTCCAGTTCACGACGGGAGATGCCGACAGTAGTCGCCATCGGGAAGAGATCAGTCATGCCGACGTGATCGATATGAGCATGCGTGTGGACGATGTGCTGGATGTCTTTCATCCGCAACCCATGCTGCGCCAGATGATATTCAAGCGTCATTTGCGGCGTCACTTCGTACGTCAGTCCATATTCTTCATACTGCTGGGCATTGCGTGACCCCGTATCGACCAGGATCGGTTCCTCCCCTCCAGTAATAAGAAAACCCAGAACTGGTATGGTGACTTGCTCGCCGGGGTTCCGGAACATGACCAGACCACTCGAATCCATCTGCATGTTTCCGAGGTTAATTGGATGGATCTTCAGTGCCATGGTGATTCTCCTTGCAGGCGACGCTTGGGTTAAGACAGAGGATCAGGACGGGTAAATGCCGTCTTGCCCTGTCTCGTTAAGAACCGATCGGTTCAATATAGGGCGACCCAAGCTCAGGTGCAAGAGAAAAAAACCATTCGGTTCAAAAAAGTGATGGATGTTGCTCAGAGAGCCCGCAGCGCTTCCATGAAATGGTTGACCCGATCGCCAGTCCCATCAGCAGGCAAGCAGCTTTCAACGCACACGCCAGAGAAAAACACCATGATGATGTCCGCAACAACCTCTGGTGCCAGTCGGGTTTTCTCAGCCCTTACGTTGTCAGCGATTTCCGGGAGCAAGCGGCGATGACAATCCACGAGCAGTTGACGGACCTGGTCGGAAAGCACGGGAAACTCACGTAGCGCATTGACCGAAAAACAGCCCATACACCCGTTATCTTGAGGGTCGCCAAGCCGAAGAAAACGCTCGATGTTTGCCCATCCTTGCGGCTGAGCAGTCAGGATTTCTGGTGCTCCGCGGTTTGCGTAGTAATACGCCAAAGCGCTCAGAAACAGATCATCCTTATCCTTGAATTCTGAATACAGGCCTGACTTATTTACGCCCGTAGCCTGCTCAAGATGATGAAGAGAGGTGCCGGAGTAGCCGTACTGCCAAAACACGGGCAGTGCCTTCTCCAGAACCGTCTCACGATTGAATTTGCGAGGGCGTCCCATTTTCGGTACCTAAACGATCGACATGATCCCAGTATCGAACCGTTCGGTTTAATAGGAAAGCGATTTCTACCCGACTCGCCTCGCATCGCGGCGAACTGCTTGCGGGGGAACCCCAAAACCTCGGATGAATACCTCGCGCATGTGTCGACGATCCCTGAACCCGGTTTCTCTTGCTACCGTGTCCAGGCTATGGCGACTCTGCTCAATCATTAGCCGAGCTGCCTCTAGTCGTAGGCTCTCCACCGCTTTAGCAGGTGATTGACCGGTTTCGGCAGTGAAGACGCGCGTGAATTGCCTTGGGCTCAGATGAACAACCTCCGCGAGCTCTTCAACACTCAATGCCCTGTTCAAATGCTTACGCGCATAATCCAAAGCGCTCTGAATGCGATCAGACTTGGGCGCCAGAGCAAGCAACTCAGAGTGCTGAGACTGCCCTCCCGATCGGCGTTGGTGCATGACGAGCTTATGAGCAACCGATTTGGCAAGCTCCGTTCCCAAATCCTTCTCCACCATCCCCAATGCCATGTCGAGGCCTGCGGTCATTCCCGCAGAGGTCCAAACAGGGCCGTCCACAATGAAGATTCGATCCTCTTCCACCTCAATGCTCGGGTGCATGCTCCGAAGAGTCTTGGCATATGCCCAGTGAGTAGTCGCACGCCGGTTATCGAGGACACCCGCTTGAGCTAAGACGAACGCTCCTGTGCAGATGCCTGCGATGCGCCTTGAACTCTGGGCAAATCCCTGCACGCTGGACAGAACCTCAGCAGCGGGAGGCGTAAGCGGAGTGAGTGTCCCTGTGATCATCCAGCTATCTGCAAGCCCTGGATCATCCAATGCCAGCGTGTCGATGTGCATACCCAGCGATGATCGAATGGTCCCTCCTAACACCGAGTAGTTCTGAATCCGGTACACAGGCTCGCCCGCGACCATGTTCGCGAATTCAAAAACCGCCTGGGTGGCCAGTGACATCACCTGAAATCCGTCTGTGACCAAGTAGCCGATTCGATGCATAACCCTGCTCCAATTGTGATGTCCTAAAACACGACCATAAGCGTCGTTTAAGACAAATCTGTTTTTTTGCATCATGGCTCCACACCCAAACAACGGAGCTGGACCATGACTCAGGAATACAAAGGCACCGCCCTGATCACAGGCGCATCCACCGGCATCGGCGCAATCTTCGCAGACCGCCTGGCTCAACGTGGCTATGACCTGATACTGGTCGCCCGCAATCGTGATCGCCTGAACGCTCTTGCTAGCCGCATCACCAACGAAACTCAGCAGAGCGTTGAAGTCTTCCCCGCAGACCTGGCCAACGCAGCGGACCTGGCGCGAGTGGAACGTAAATTGCGCGAAGACGCCAGCATCAATCTGTTGGTCAACAACGCAGGCATCGGCACTCACACCAGTTTGCTGGACAGCGACGTTGAGCGAATGGCCGAGATGATTAGCCTCAACGTCACTGCACTCACTCGACTGACCTACGCCGCGGTTCCAGGCTTCATCGCTCGCCAACAGGGCGCAATCATCAATATCTCATCAATCGTCAGCCTGGCACCGGAAATTCTGAATGGCGTGTACGGCGGAAGCAAAGCCTACGTCACGGCCTTCACTCAGTCGCTGCACAAAGAGCTGGCAGAACAGGGCATCAAGGTTCAGGCGGTGCTGCCAGGAGCTACGGCTACCGATTTCTGGGAGATCGGGGGGCTGCCCGTCGAGAACCTTGATCCCAACATCGTGATGTCAGCAAGCGACCTGGTAGATGGCGCCCTTCAAGACTTCGACAACGGTGTCCTGATCTCCATCCCATCCATGCAGGACATACAGCATTTCGAGCTGTACGAAAGCAGCCGCAAGGCGCTGTTCGGACATCTCTCCAGCAACAAGCTCGCCCCGCGTTACGACGTTTAATCAATCAATTGAAAGGATACAAATCATGAAAACTAGCGCAAACACCATCTTCATTACTGGCGGTACCTCCGGCATCGGCCGCGCTCTGGCCGAAGCGTTCCACCAGCGTGGAAACAAGGTCATCATCGCGGGCCGACGCCAATCGCTGCTGGATGAAATCGCCAGCTCCAATCCCGGCATCGATACCGTTCAGCTTGATATCAATGATCACCAGCAGATCAAGGATGTTGCACAAGAGGTTATCCGTCGCCATCCCTCGCTGAACGTCATCATCAACAATGCCGGCATCATGCCTTTCGACAACCCAGGCTCTGGCGATTATGACGATGAGCAGGCTGTAGGGCTGCTGCAGACCAACCTGCTGGGCCCGGTGCGTGTTAGCGCAGCGTTTGTAGAACACCTCAAGCGCCAACCTGATGCCTACATCATCAACAACAGCTCGGTACTGGCCTATCTGCCACTGGCCGCGACAGCCCTCTACTCGGCGACCAAAGCCGCGATCCACTCCTACTCGCTGTCGCAACGTTTTGCCCTGCGCGATACCAGCGTCAAGGTACTGGAAATCGCACCGCCATGGGTCGACACCGATCTGATTCACAAAAGTGGTGATGAACGCGCCATGCCGCTGGACGAATTCATCCAGGAAACCCTGGAAAAACTGGAGACAGCGACAACTGAAGTCCTGGTTGATCGCGTCGTCCCAGTGCGCGCCAACCAAGGGGCAAACGAGCATGAACTGATCAACCAGTTCAACGAGGCTCTGGCCGAAAACCCCATCCCTGTCGCCTGAACAGAAACGCATTGGACAGCCTAGAAGGAAGCAAAATCATGACCCGAATTGCTGCTTTGACGATTGACCAAGCTCCAGACGCTGCGCGCACTGCCCTTCAGGGCATTGAAAAAGGCTTGGGTTTTATCCCTAACGCTTTCGCTACTCTGGCCCACTCTCCAGCAGCCCTGGGAGGATATCTCGCTCTGTCACAGGCGCTGAGCAAGAACAGCCTGACACCTGCCGAACGTGAAGTGGCGGCACTGGCTGCCTCTGAAGTTAACGGATGCGATTATTGCGTCGCGGCTCACAGCTTCTTCGGTGGGAAGACCGGACTGAACGCTGATGATCTGCTGGCAGCGCGCGCCGGCACGCTAAACGGAGTCGCTGCACTGGCTCGGGCTGTCACGCTCAGCCGCGGCCAAGTGAGTGACGAGCATCTCTCAATCGCACGGGAAGCAGGGTTGGACGATGCAAAAATCGTCGACGTTATCGCGCAGGTCTCGCTGCTGACCTTGACGAACTACCTGAACAACGTGGCGAAAACAGACATCGACTTCCCACCGAAAGCGATCTGATTCGACGCCTAACTTGAGCGACGTGTGCGCTCCTCCTTAGGCGATCAGCCATTCCTTGAATGGCTGATCGCCTCAACCTTCAGCGAAACGGCGAAAGTCTTCCTCGGGTTAGCTAGTTTTTGAGGCTCACGAAGGGAGTTAGCCTGACATCACTCTCTGACCTGTAAAGGACAACCTCACATGAAAGCCGTAGTTTTCCAAGAAGCTGGTTTGCCAATCCAAAACGCTCGTTCCCTGTTCGAAACCGACCTGCCGAAGCCCACGCCAGGCGCTCGAGATCTGCTTGTCGAAGTGAAGGCGATTGCGGTGAATCCGGTAGATACGAAGGTGCGAGCTCGCAGTACCAGCCAAGAGATCCAAGTGCTGGGTTGGGATACCGTGGGTATCGTCCGTGAAGTAGGCAGTGACGTTTCATTGTTCAAAGTTGGTGACGAAGTATTTTACGCCGGCGCGATCGATCGCCCTGGTAGCTACAGTGAATTTCACTTGGTGGATGAGCGCATCGTCGGCCAAAAGCCACGTAGCCTGGACAATGCCAGTGCCGCAGCCTTGCCGCTGACCTCCATTACTGCCTGGGAGCTGTTGTTCGATCGACTGGGCGTTCAGGAAAACGGTGGTAAAGGACAAAGCCTGCTGGTCATCGGCGCCGGTGGTGGGGTTGGCTCGATCCTGGTCCAGCTGGCCCGCAAACTGACCCAACTCACCGTCATCGGTACAGCGTCGCGGCCAGAGACTCAGTCCTGGGTAAAAGAACTGGGCGCCCACCATGTGATTGATCATTCCGCCTCGATCCCGCTGCAGCTCGAAAATCTGAAACTCAACCCGGTCGACTACGTTATCAGCCTGACCCATACCGAAACCTACCTGCCCCAGATCGTTGAAGTGCTTCGCCCCCAAGGCAAACTGGCGCTGATTGATGACCCAGCACAACTGGACGTCATGCCCCTCAAGCGCAAATCGCTTTCGCTGCATTGGGAACTGATGTTTACGCGTTCTCTGTATCAAACCGCCGACATGATCAAACAGCATGAGTTGCTGAACAGAATTTCCGAGTTGGTCGATAACGGCGTCATCAAGACCACCATTGGGGAACACTTCGGCAAAATCGGCTCAGATAACCTGAAGCGCGCCCATGCGCTCATCGAGAGTGGTAAAGCCAAAGGCAAGATCGTTCTCGAAGGCTTCTAACCCGCAGATACGCTCAAGGACAAGCATATGAAAGCTTTCTTCCAAGCCACTGGCCTGGCTGTCGCGGTCTCGCTTAGCGCAATGGCTATGGCCGATACAGCCACGGGCACAGGTAGCAACCCTGAACGTGTTTTCGCTTTCAATGGCGCCATGCCTACAGGCGTGACCGTCACCGAAACTGGTCGGATCTTCATCAACTTCCCTCGTTGGGGAGATGACGTTCCCTACACCGTGGCAGAGATCAAACAGGGCCACTTGGTTCCGTATCCAGACCTGAAAACGAATGTGGAAAACGCCAAGGATCCTGCCGCCGGGTTCATCAGCGTGCAGAGCGTCGTAGCTGACGGTCAAGGGCGTGTCTGGGTATTGGATACAGCCGCGCCCGCTTTCTCCGAGCCCAAGGCAGGTGGAGCCAAGCTGATCGCAATCGACTTGAACACCAACAAGATCGTGAAAACAGTTGTGTTCCCGCGTGACGTGATTCTGCCAACTACCTATGTGAATGACGTACGTTTTGATTTTCGCGTAGGCAAAGAAGGCACCGCTTACGTCACCGATTCGTCGGTAATAGGGCCAGGCGGAATCATCGTCCTGGACCTGGCCAGCGGTACCGCAACGCGCCGCCTTAGCGGAGCCAAATCAACTTCCGTGGACCCTGAGTTCCGGCCAGTGATCGAAGGGAAACCAGCACTGATCACCCGCGACGCGCAAGGTAAATCAGGCCTACTGACCGTAGCCTCGGACGGCATCGCCCTGTCGAGCGATGGTAAGACGCTGTACTTCTGCCCGCTTTCGAGTCGACACCTGTATTCGGTTCCAACGGCTTTATTGCGAGACCCCAATGTAAGCGAAGCCGAGCTTGAACAAGCGGTTGTAGACCTCGGTGAAAAAGGCGCTTCCGACGGTCTTGAGGCTGATGCTAACGGTGCAGTCTATGCGGGGGATTATGAGCACAACTCCATCCGTAAACGACTTGCCGATGGCACTTGGCAAACCGTGGTTGAGGATTCGCGGGTCCTTTGGCCGGATACCTTGTCGATCGGCCCAGACGGGTATCTGTATTTCACTGCCAACCAGCTGCACCGCTCTCCTGGCTTCAACGATGGCCAAGACAAACGGGTGAAGCCTTACAGCCTGATGCGCGTCAAGATCGACGCCAAGCCTGCGCCAACGCATTGATAAGGAAATGACATGCAAAAGCACATTCGCTTGGGCTACATCGACCTCAGCTTCCATGCCGCTAGCGCCGCGCTTGTGCAGCGCACACTAGAGCAACATGGTTACCTGGTGGAAGTCAGCACAGCTCCTCACGAGGAAATGTTCCGGTTGTACAGCGAAGGACAGGTAGAGATGCTTGTATCAGCATGGCTGCCAGCCAGCCATGGAGCCTACCTCTCAGCTTGCAAGAAGCCGAGCACCTCCCTTGGAGTTCTTTACAACCCATACTGCATTTGGGGTGTGCCTGATTATGTACCGGAGGATCAGGTCGCTACGATTGCGGACCTGCTGAAGCCTGATGTTGCCCAGCGGATGAGCCGTCGCATTCAAGGTATCAACCCTGGTGCGGGCATCAGTCGCTTCTCGAAAGCCATGGTCACGCAATACGAGTTGGATGCCGAAGGCTACGTTTTTGCACAAGGCACCGAAGCTGATTGCTTCAATCGGTTTGAACAATCCTATGCAGAGCAGGAATGGTTCGTGGTGCCACTGTGGCATCCTCAATATTTGCACCATGCCTACAAAATCCGAGCTCTGGATGAACCGCTCGGGTTGTTGGGTGGTGAGGACCAAGCAACCCTCATTGCCGCCAGTGACGTTGTGGAGGAGATGCCGAAAGAACTGATTGAGGACCTAGCCTCGCTGCAACCTGGCAATGCCGCGATCAGCGAGCTTGATTTTCTTATCCGTCACAAAAAGCTTTCTGCTTTGGAAGCTGCAGATATTTGGCTCTCACGTCAGTCGGCACTGGCGGAAGCTTGAATCAGTAGCGGGGCCCCGTGCCCCGCCACTGAGCCCTGACTAGCTTTCGAAACGCTTTGCTAGAAAAGCTCTAAGCGATTGGATGGCCGGCGTGAGCGATGTGCGATGGGCGCACACCAGCTGAAGCGGTGCCGGCTGCCCATAACTTTCCGGGAATAGCTCAACCAGGCGGCCGCTGCGAATATCCTCAGCAACATCGAGCCTGGACTTGTAGACGATCCCCAATCCGGCGACAGCCCAGCGTCGAACAATATCTGCATCATCGCTGATTCGATCACCTGTCACCTGAACCGTCCGTACTCCCAGTGGGAAATTGAAGCTCCAACGCTCGTAGGTTTGCTCGCCCATCACATATCTCAGGCAATTATGCCCGCTCAACGCTTCAGGAGATTCCGGCATACCATGACGCGCGAGATACGCCGGCGAGGCACAGACTGTTCTGCGGTTCATCGGCGCAAGTGCTAAGGACACCAGTCCCGAATCACTCAACTGTCCGTACCTGATACTAGCGTCCAGATGTTCCCCCACCAGATCGGCCACCTGATCACTAACCCGCAATTGCATGCGTATCAGGGGATGCGTTTGCTGAAACTCATCAAGCCATGGGAGCAACACATTCCTGCCGATATCAGATGGCATCGACAAGCGAATAGTGCCAGCGATCTCGTCACGGCCCTGGGTCAGCGCTACCTCGCCATTATCAAGCGCTTCCAAGGCTTGCCGCGCGTGCGGCAAGTAGCGCTCGCCATCATCGGATAATCTCAACCGACGCGTTGAGCGTACAAACAATCTCGCGCCCAAGTTGCTTTCCAGCCGCTGAATGGCACCGCTCGCCAAGGCGGGCGAGATGTCGAGCAAGCGCGCCGCGGCGGAGAAGCTACCCGCAGCAGCCGTCGATACGAAGACCTGCAGATCATCGATTCGTATGATTTTCTTCACTTTGACGAAATTCTTTACTTGATGGCGAGGTTTTTCAGCGTAATGGGAAAAATCATCATTGCCCAGCCCTTCAAACAGGAACTTGCAATGACCTTCCCTAAACGCTTTGTACTAACAGCTCTGATGGCAGGCTTTATCGGTGTAGCTCACGCCGAGGTGCCACCAACCCTTCACGTGGTAGCCCAATCGGCCAATGCTGTATGGAATGCGGTGGCCGTGGACAGCGCCGGAAGCCTGTACGTATCGGGCCCGAAATGGACTGGCTCGGCGGGGCCATCCGTATCCAAGCTAGATCAAGCTGGCCAGGCCCATCCGTTTCCAAATGAGCAATGGAATAGCAATGACGCGACCATTCCAGCCGAACAGCGCTTCGTCAATGTCAATGCCATGCGCGTTGATGACAATAGCCGGCTGTGGATTGTCGATGCAGGCGTAACTGACTTCGGCGGCAAAGTCATTCCAGGTGGTGCAAAGGTCGTGGTCGTTGACCTAAAAAGCGGCGAAGTGATCAAGGTCATCCCATTCGACAGCAGCATCGCTCAAGAACATAGCTACATCGACGATATCCGCCTCAATGGCAAGCATGCCTACCTGACGGACGCTGGCGTTCCTGGCATCGTTGTCTTGGACTTCGAAACCAACAAAGCCCGGCGCGTCTTAACGACCAGTCCTGCAGTACGCGCGCCCGAGAACCGCGACATTATCCTGAGCGGCAAAGTAGTGAGAGCGCCAGATGGGACAGCATTGAGGGTGCATTCCGATCCCCTTGAGGTATCCCCGGACGGGAAATGGCTCTACTTCGCACCATTGGAAGGCCCTTGGCACAAGATTGAAACGCGCTGGCTGGATGATGCCAACTTGCGTGAAGTTGAGCTCATCAAACATGTCGAGTTCTGGCGAGATCTGCCGCCGGTCGGTGGGACAGTCATGGACAGCAAGGGAAATTTCTACTTCAGTGACCTAGCTGAAGATAGCGTCAAGCGAATCGCCACTGACGGCACCATTCAGACCATTGCAAAGGACACTCGCCTGCACTGGGTCGATGCACCTGCGTTCGACAACCAGGGCAGATTGTACTTGCCGGCAGCGCAAGTCGATCGAGTAGGCTTGTTCAACGATGGCGCATCGAAGGTCGAGCGACCACTGAGCGTCTATCGCCTAGACCCTAAGTAACCTCATTACACCCGTTTCAGAGCTAATGCTTTGTCTATTGCGTGCTCTGAAACGGGTTATCGAAAAGTCTCCGCCAACCTTCTTGGTTTAGGTCCGGCGGGACCGCGAAGCTAACGCAGAGACCACGACTCCCAAAATCACCAGGCTCAGCCCGGCGATGAACACGGTGGAAACGCTCGCACCAAAAGCTAAGCAAGAAAAAACTGTCCCAACCAGGGGTACCCCAAGGGTGAAATTTGACATGCCAAAGGTCGAAATTCGCCGTCCGTACTCCGCAGAAATCACAAAGCAGGCCGATGTCGCAACCGGACCAATGAAGAACAATTCCTCCGCGAGTTTCCTATCCAGGACAATGGATGTCGGCGAGCCTTCGCTGACATAGGCTGCAATCGCCAACGGTATGGTGGCCAAGAGCATCTGCCAGGGAGCGAGGGCCAGGGGCGGGGTCACCCACCGATGACGCTTCACATGAAGAATAACAATCGCCCAGCTGACCGCTGCAAGGAGCAGGAAGATTGCTCCGAACACCGTGTCTTGACTCGTCCATTCGAGCTCTCCTGGTGAGCACACAGCCGCGACCCCCGACATCCCTACGACAAGCCCTGCGATCTGCAACCTGGAGGGCATTTCGCGAAACATGACCCAGGCTACAACTACACACCACAGCGGCGTTGTGTATGCCAAGAGAACAGCGCGGCTGGTGTCGACATGAACCATCGCCACCATACCGAGACCAGTAAAAGCCATCATCTGCAGCAAACCCACGCTCGCGATGATTGGCACATCCTCTCTAACGGGAAGCTTGAGCTGTCCTCTCGCGACCAAATAGGCAAAAAGACAGACCGCGGCACTGGCGAAACGGATGGTAGCCAGCCAGAGCGGAGGCACGCCCTGCAATGCAAGCTTAGTGACCGGCCAGCTACTTCCCCACAGAAGCACCATGACACCAAGCCAAACGTAAGTCGAAGATATTCCAAAGTTTTTGGTGCGACTTTTAAACACTTGCTGAGTTGAAGCGCTCATGGTGCCACCTCGTTGCAATCTAGTTACGTAGCACCATGATATTTTTGGGGAAGCGAAAAAACGTACCTATCTCTTCCTCAGAAGTAGAAATACCGGTACATTTCATTGAAAAGCTCTCATGCAGAGGAAAAATTTACCATGAGCCGCTCGAAGCTCGATGACGCTAGCCTGCGTATCCTTGATGCACTCCAAGAAAATGCCGAGTTGAGCAATGCCGAACTGGCTGACATTGTAGGGCTTTCAACTTCGCCATGCTGGCGGCGAGTATCGGAGATGAAGGAAAGTGGGGTCTTACGAGGCGCCGTAACGCTAGTTGATCCCGCAGCGCTCGGCCTTGCAATAAACGTGTTTGTACACGTTTCGCTCAAGCTCCAGGACAAGCAGTCTCTAGAAGTATTTACTAACGCAATCAGGGAGCGCCCAGAGGTGATGGAGTGCTATTTGATGAGCGGCGAGGCGGATTTCATGTTGAGAGTGGTAAGCGAAGACCTGACAAAGTATCAGGCACTACTGCTTGACTGCTTAACCACGATACCCGTTGTGGCAAGCATCAAGTCAAGTTTCGCACTTAGCCAAGTTAAATATACGACTGCGCTGCCCACGAATCATTTGAGAGGGCGCGCTTCGGGAGGCAACAGCTGATAGTCATCATTAACTTCACTCCTCAACTGAGGAGTGAAAGGAAGTTTCTGATTGGCTGAGCTTGCTCGTGCCGCCTGCTCACCAAGCCTAGCCAAGACACTTCCTCCAAACCATTGACGGGTCGGAAGGTAACACCAGGTAGGCTCACGGCGGCCGCTGCCGATTTCGGCACGATGGAGACACCCTGGCCCAGTGCTACCAGAGCCAATACCGCGACTAAGCTCCCTGGCTGGGGCCCAAGCTTGGGGACGAACCCGCCCAAACTGCCGGCTGTGATTGTCCCAGAGACCTGCTCTGGCAGTATGAACAACTCATCCCCCAGATCACCAGGATCGATGCAATGACGAGAGTTGAGCGGATGCGAGTAAGGTAACGCAAGGACATAACCTTCTTCATCTAGATGCGCGACCTTCAACTCAGCCGGAAGTACCATGGGCGCACGCACGTAGGCGAGATCAATACGCCCCTCCGCCACTAGCCGAGGGAGCTCTACCATAGGATATTCGCGCAGGGACAACTGCACACCCGGGAAGGCCTTCTTGAACGTTGTCGTATGCCTCTGCAATGCTCCGTTGAACACTGCCGAGGCAACATAACCTATTTCAATATGCCCATTTTCACCCCGCCCGGCGCGTTGAGCTTGTTCTTGAGCGATATCAAATCGATAGACAACATCACGCGCCTCTGTAAGCAATGCTTTACCCGCTTCGGTTAAAGTTGCTTGACGCTGTGCTCGAACGAAAAGTTGAACCCCTAGCTCTTCCTCCATTTCCTTGATCTGTCGACTCAACGTCGGGACGGCAATATTCAGGCGAAATGCGGCCCTAGTAAAATGATTGGCTTCAGCGACCGCCAAAAAATACTTAAAATGTCTGATTTCCACTACTTTGTGTCTCGCCTAAAAACCGAACAAGTTCGAAACCAAACTTAGTCATTACGTTAGCTTAAAGCTCATGGCAAACCGTTCCCCAGCCAGAAGTTTGGGTTTACAACAGACTCTACCTGTACAGTAGAAGCAGCTGGAGCCAAGCGGAAAACCTGAACACTCGCTTTGCCATCGATAGCTGCGCTCAAGTCTTTAAACGCCTCGCCGAGTGTATGTTGAGTCAGCGCATCATCATTTTCCCACAGCTCAAGCATGGTCCAGTGGCCTTGAGTGTCCATGTTTTCAAACAGACGATAATGAAGACATCCGTGCTCTGACTGCGTCGCGTCGACAGCTGTTAGCAGGGCGCTGTGAACCTCTGCTACTGATGATGGATCTGCGGTGATATGCGCTACAACGGTAATCGTACTGGTCATGGCGAGCACTCAGATGGTTGATGCCCTAGCTTGATCACTTCCATTGGTACGTAAAACCCAAAGGATAGTGAAACAGTTTCAACAAACTGACGAAAGTCCCGGAAACCGCTCTAGCGCGGGCCGGCGCACAACCATCACAGGCACGTTAGTTTTTAGCTAACGAAATCGTTCATGGATGATCGATCTTGATCGATTACTGCAAGATAAAATCGAGGGCCGCCACTCCAGGAATGCGAAAATTGGCTAGCGAACTGACCTACAAACATCCAGGCTTGATCCTCGCAACGGCATCCGCGGTTTGTGCGCTTATCATCCTCGACACGAACATTGTCGCAGTGAGCTTACCGACCATTGCTCGCGAGCTGAATGCCACCCTAACCGATATTGAGTGGGTGGTAAGCGCGTACTTACTGAACTTCGCAGCTCTTTTGCTGCCTGCAGGAAGCCTGGCCGACAGGTTCGGTCGAAAACGAACGCTTCAGATTGGTCTGACATTTTTCGCCGCGGCATCGGCTGCCTGTGCAGCTGCTCCGACATTGTTGCTCCTGGATGTAGCCCGCGCTTTCAATGGTGTAGGAGCAGCCCTACTCCTAACGTCTGCACTGGCAAGCATCGGCCATTGCTTTCCCAACGAACCAGCTCGTGCCAAAGCCTGGGCATTTTGGGGAACCACAATGGGGATCGTCATTACTAGCGCTCCGCTCCTTGGTGGACTTATCACCACCACGATTGGATGGCGATGGATTTTCTGGCTGAACGTTCCGGTGAGCTTGTTGCTCATGTGTGCAGTGCATCGCCTGATCCCAGAGTCTGGCAACAAACAGGCGTCCCGACTTGATCCAGTCGGAGCCTTGCTGTTCAGCGCCTCCTTGGCTTGCATCATGTGGGGCCTCATTGAAGCCAACCACGCGGGGTGGCAATCAACAGCAACTACCCTGCGCTTGGCTGCGGGGCTACTGCTGATGGTGCTGTTCGTAATGTTCGAGAAGCGTCATCCACGCCCCATGGTCGACTTCGACCTGATGAAGCACGCCCGGTTTAACGCTGCGCTGCTGGGCATGTTTTCGTATGCCGCGTGCGCGCAAGTCATGATGACCCTCCTGCCATTTTACCTGCAGGCTGGCCTAGGATTTTCGGCCATAAACTCGGGTCTCGGGATGCTTCCATTTGCTCTGGCCATGTTCCTGATGCCGCGGGTAGGTGCCTATTTGCCGAAGAACATTCACCCCGCCACGATCATGAGCATAGGCCTGCTGCTGGTGGGCCTGGGTAACGTTCTTTGCGCCATGGTAGCCACCTCTGGTAGCTATCTGCTCTTCGCGATGGCAAGCACGGTTCTTGGTGCCGGTGCTGGGTTGTTGAACGGCGACACTCAGAAAAACATTATGGCTTGTATCCCTCCAGACCGCCTAGGCATGGGTTCAGGCATGAGCACAACAATGCGATTCTCGGCCATCAGTCTTGCCATTGGGGTCTATGGCGCACTGCTCGTAGTGTTCACGAGGGATGCACTCCATGACTCGCTCAGAACGATAGCCCCTCAACTGTCCTTTGAAGCAGAAAGGCTTGCGTTGAGCACCGCAGCGGGTGATCTGCACAGTGCCTTGGAAACCATCCCGGAAGCATCCAAGGCAGTTGTCCGCGGCGCTGCTGAACTTGCTTTCATGCAAGGCTTTTCCCAGATGCTATTCGTGGCCGGAGTTCTGGGAATGTTTGCTGCGTTGATCGTTGGCATCTACCTACGCCGGCCGCTACCAAAGTCTGGCGCCATGCCAACTCTGAACATGAAACCTAACCACTGATTCCAATCATCTGCTCCGACAGATGAATCCTCGACCAAGAGCAAAAGGCCTATCAAAAATGTTCCGGAGACTGACCGTGGTTGCTGCAGCTCTTGCAGCTTTCGGCGTGCTTGCAGAACCGACCACAGCCCCTTCTACAAAACCGACTCTTAGCTTAGCGGAAGCCAAGCAGCTATCTGCTGCGGCCCAGGCCTATGCCGCCTAGCATGGATGGCCGTGTTCCATCGCAATCGTTGACGACGGTGGATGGCCGATCCTCGCCGCAAGAATGGATGGTGCACCAGTAGTAGCCGGGATAGAACTGGCCCAAGGAAAGGCAAAGACAGCGGCAATCTTCAGGCGCTCTTCAGATGACTTGGAAACCAGTGTGAATAGCGGCCGGGCGGCAGCGATCACCTCAGGTTTCGTCATGATGAAGGGGGGTCTACCCGTTAAATCCAATGGAGTCGTCGTGGGTGCTATCGGCGTTAGCGGCGACACGCCTGAGCATGACATCAGAATCGCCATGGCCGCTCTAGAGCAGTGAAAATTGGCGTTCCCTACGGGCGAAAGCGGCTCTGTGCCGCTGTAGTCGCAGGTTCCTAAGCCCAGAGGCACGAAAGCCGGCTCACATTTCAATCAAAGTGACTTGCATAATGAAAGCTACAGTGAAATAGTGATTTCATCCATCCGGTCACGCTCGGGGCGAAACATGAAAAAAGCCAGCTTCCAGTCGATGCCATGCCCAGTGGCACGCGCACTCGAACTCATCGGCGATGGTTGGAGCCTGTTGGTGCTCAGGGACGCGTTTTACGGATTGCGTCGCTTCGACGAGTTCCAGCACAGCCTGGGAATTGCCAGCAACACGCTAACCCGACGACTGAACGATCTGGTCGCCGCGGGCTTGATGGAGCGCCGGCCTTATCAAAACAATCCACCCCGCTTTGAGTACCTTCTAACGGAAGCGGGGCGCGATCTTCGCCCGGTAATCCTGACCTTGATGATGTGGGGTGCCAAACATGCCGAGGGTTCGAAAAAGGTCTATCTCGCCGATGTAGAAACTGGCGAGCCTGTCGCTCTGACGTTGATGGACAGCAACACGGGTAAGTCGATAACCGTGGAGGACCACCGTCTGCATATCGCGCCGGATGCAGATCCCTTGACTCATTGGCGCGTGGAGGCCGGTGAAGGTTATCGACACGAGAAGCTTTGGGTCAGCCCTTTCCCGCAACCAAACTCGACCAGGAGCGAACAGCAATGAACGCTTCCGTCGATTCCCCTATCGAGAGCGCGCAGGCCGCGGCCCCCACTCGCGTGAGACCAAAACTCAGCAAAAAGCTGCTTAAGCTGGCCGCCTTGCTGTTTGTCATTGCTGTAGCAATAGCGTACTTGTTCCATTGGTGGACGATAGGCCGCTTCCTTCAAAGCACGGACGATGCCTACGTCGGCGCGGACGTGACAGTGATCAGTGCAAAGGTACCGGGCTACATCAAGGACGTAGCTGTGGCGGACAACCAATTCGTCAAAGCCGGCGATCTGCTGGCGCGTATCGATGCCAGTGATTTCAGAGCTGCACTGGCAAAGGCCGACGGTGCAGTTGCAGCACAGCGTGCCAGCCTGGCCAATTTGAATGCCACGGAACAGCTCCAGCACTCATTGATCAGCCAAGCCAAGGCGCAGCTTCAGGCGCGCCAGGCGGAAACTGAACGAGCTCTGCAGGACAAAGCCCGGGCTCAAGTCCTGCTGAACAGCCATGCGGTTTCACTGGAGAATGCTCAGCATGCTGATGCCATCTGGAAGACAGCCCAGGCCGAGCAGAACCATGCCGCAGCTGGCGTAGTGGCTGCGCAGCAGCAACTCATTGTCATCGAGACCCAACGTGAGCAGGCCAGAGCTGCTCTGGTACAGGCTGAGGCGGCCCGCGAGCAGGCCCAACTGGATGTTGGCTACACCGAATTACGCTCGCCTGTAGATGGTTACATCGGCAATCGCAGGGCCAAAGTGGGGGCCTATGCCGCAGCCGGCAGCCAGGTGGTATCGGTGGTACCTGCCCGAGGTTTGTGGGTGGATGCCAATTTCAAGGAAGATCAGCTCTCAAGCTTGCGCGTGGGACAGCCGGCACGTATCCAAGCCGATATTTTACCTGGGCGAGTGTTCCATGGACGTATTGAAAGCATTGCACCCGCCACTGGGGCGCAGTTCAGCATCCTTCCACCAGAAAACGCGACTGGCAACTTCACCAAAATCGTTCAACGTGTACCGGTAAGAATTCTTCTTCAGGATAGCGATGCAGAGTTCGGTGTACTCCGTCCCGGTTTGTCGGTGATAACCGAAGTCGACACCAATGCCAACAAATTCGCACCTACGGCGGCTGATTCCGGACGCGAATCAGTAGGCTCCCTGTGAGCAGCGGGCTGCCAGCGTTAAGCACGCCACAAAAGGTCGCCGCCTTTGCGTGCATGTGCGTAGGTATGTTCATTGCCTTGATTGACATCCAGATAGTCTCGGCCTCGCTCAAGGATATTGGCGGAGGCCTATCGGCAGGTGCGGATGACACGGCGTGGTTACAGACGGCTTACCTGATCGCGGAGATCATCGTCATCCCGCTGTCAGGGTGGTTGTCTCAAGTGATGAGCACACGGTGGCTGTTCGCCGCCTCGGCCGCCGGTTTCACGATTACCAGCCTTTTGTGCGCTCTGGCTTGGGACATCCAAAGCATGATCGTTTTTAGAGCCCTGCAAGGTTTTTTGGGCGGTTCGATGATCCCGCTGGTATTCACCACGGCGTTCATTTACTTCACAGGGAAGCAGCGGGTGATCGCCGCCTCAGTGATTGGAGCGGTGGCATCATTGGCTCCCACGCTCGGGCCTGCGGTGGGAGGCTGGATTACCGACGCCCTCTCGTGGCATTGGCTCTTCTACCTAAATTTGCTTCCGGGCATCTTCGTCACCATCGCCGTTCCGTTGCTGGTCAATGTGGACCGCCCCAATCCAAGCTTGTTGAAAGGCGCCGATTATGTGGGAATTGTGTTGATGGCACTGTTCCTCGGATGCCTCGAGTACACGCTCGAAGAAGGCGCGCGATGGAATTGGTTTAGTGATCGCACCATTCTGTTAACGTCTTGGATTGCTTGCATCAGCGGTGCCTTGTTTGTGTGGCGTTGCCTGACAATCCAGGCTCCAATCGTTGACCTGCGAGCGCTACGGGATCGCAACTTCGCTTTGGGGTGCTTGTTCTCCTTCATCACAGGGATAGGGATTTTCGCTACGGTCTATCTGACCCCTTTGTTCCTTGGACGGGTCCGCGGTTATGGTGCGCTGGATATCGGACTGGCAATTTTTTCCACAGGCGTGTTTCAGCTACTGGCTATCCCCGTGTACGCCTTCCTGGCTAATCGAATTGACCTTCGTTGGGTAATGATGCTGGGGCTCGCGCTTTTCGCCATATCAATGTGGGACTTCTCACCCATCACTCACGATTGGGGGGCGAAGGAACTAATGCTACCGCAAGCCATTCGCGGCTTCGCTCAGCAAATGACCGTGCCGCCCACCGTAACGTTGACGCTTGGAGCGCTGCCCCCCGCACGGCTTAAGCTCGCCGCAGGACTATTCAATCTGATGAGAAATCTGGGAGGCGCAATTGGCATTGCGGCCTGCGCTACCATTCTCAACGACCGTACGAATCTTCACGTCCTGCGTCTTGCGGAGCACCTGAACGTACGCAATGAAAACTTGAACATCTGGCTGGAACAGCTTCAGGAAAATGCCCAGGCTTATGGCCAGAACAGCTTTGATGCCAACCCGTACGTACTGCACCAGCTCTGGGCGCTGACATGGCGTGAAGCCCAAACGATGTCATACGCCGACGCGTTCTTGGCAATCATGTTTTGCTTCATTGTCGCGGTCGCTCTCGTACCACTGATGCGCAAAATCGCCCCACCAACTCAACCGTCAGCAGATCATTGAAACGCAGGTCGGTAAAGGGCTGCATAGCAGCCCTAGCGGCTTAATGCTTGGTCGGCAGCCAGTTGAGGAGAAAATCAGTGACTACTTGTGGATTCTCCAGGCTGGAGATGTGGCCGGCGCCAGGTATTTGTGCTGCTAAGCAACTGATGATGCGCGCCATGAGATTTGATTCTTCTGGCGGACGAGGTATGTCTTGATCGCCACAAAGGACGATCGTTCGATCGCTCGCCAGGTTGGCAATTGCCGATAGAAGATCTGGCCGTCCGAAAATTACTCGTCCCATTGGATCAAGGCTATCGCGAATGCGCTCGGCGCTGCTGGCCCTCAGGGATGCCCGAAAATCCTCGCGAACATCCGGCACCGTCTCTCCGCCTGCGTGGAAGAAGAGCGGTAAAACAACATCTAGCAAGGAGTCGGGAAAGACACCCGCCGCACTGGCAGCATCCAGCAATCCGAAGTATTTCAATCGAGTTTCTTCGGGCTCTGCACCAAGAAAGGTATCCATCACCAGGCGGTCGACGCGCTCGGGATTTTCAAGGGCCAACTGAGCGCCCCACATGCCACCGACTGACAAGCCAACAAGGTGACATTGTTCGATATCTAGGGCATCAAGCAGGGCGACGTGCTGACGAACCAAAGAGCTCATGTCTACTGTTTGAGTAGGAGGAGCGTCCGAGTAGCCGTGTCCCCAGAGCTCCGGGACGATCACCCAAAATGTTGGGAAAGAGCCTCGACCTGTGGCCGCCACATGTCAGCAGACCAGAGAAAGCTATGGCCGAGCACGACCGGAAAACCTTGGCCTAGGTCAACGTAGCTCATCTTGGCACCGTCTACTTCAATGAATCGTCTATGCATGGCTAGGTAGTCTCAATTTAACTGCGTCAAAAAGAGCCGACATCGTGCCGCTCATATCCTGATCCAAAAATGACAAAAAATGGTCATGTTTTCAGACACCCGGTAGGTTGGATTATCGACAAAGCGGTGTGCTGACGTAGCTGAGATGATTGGACAAGAACCTGAGCCGAAAGCGAAAGAGCTCCTGCACCTTTGCCAATAGCATGGTCATCAAGGGAATCGAATAGATCCCGCCACCAAATGAGCGATAAGCCGCTCAATGCAAATTGGAGATGATCATGAAAAAATTCATTGTTGCACTCGCCTTAGTAACCCCGGCCGCTTTCGCGGTGGCACAGGACAATAACTCCGACGCGGACGCTCACCAGTACCAATACGGTGACGTGATTGACGTGGATAAAGTTATCTCGCAAGACGTTGTGGTTCCGTCCGAACCTTCACAAGCGCTGGAAACGGTGAAGCTGGTGTACCGTGATCACAGGGGGGTAGAGCACGACCTTTACTACAAACGCGTCGCTGAAACGCATCAAGATAGCTGATATACGATTTGGTGACTGGCTCGGCGCAATGCGCCGGGCCCACCGCGAAGTCAACCCACATCCTTGGCCATCCTAGCCTCCACTTCACCCAGCTTTCGCTCTCGCCGATATTGTCCTGGTGTCTGTCCCAGAACATCCTTGAATACTTTGCTGAATGACGCCTGCGTTTGGTAACCCACCTCCAAAGCGATATCGCTCAAACCAGAGTCCGTCTTTGCCAACAGCAAACAGGCAATTTCCATCCTGATTCGGACCAGTAAGGTACCTGGCGGACAACCTGCTATGCGCGTAAAGGCCCTCATAAAGCTGGCTCGCGACATGTTGGCCATTTCTGCCATGCGCTCAACGGTCCAGGCATCTGAGGGATCCTCTAACAACGCATGCCATACCTTGGAAAGACGGCGGTCGGCCAGAAGACCAATGCTACTTTCAACAGGAGGGCTGGTATCCAGCCATGACCGTAGAACCATTGTGAACAGAGCGGTGGTGAGGGCATCGACTATGGAACGAGCTCCGTGATGGTTGGCTTCGGCTTCGCTACGAATCAACCCAATCATTGCAGAGAGCGCTGCAGCGGTCTGTGTCGAACTCAAGCTGACATGGATGTACTCAGGAAGCGCTTCAAAAAGTGATGAACCTGGCTGGTAGAGAAACCTGCCGCATAGCAAATCCAAGGGCTCGCCTTCGCCTTGTAACCGATGCGTAGGTAAAAGCCCCTCGCGAACGATTACAGGACGATTTGTCTGATCGACACCTAAATCACTTTGAAGCAAGTGGTCGGTTCCGTGTGGGAGCAACAGGATGTCGCCTGCGTTCAGCTCAATAAGGCTGTGGTCAGGCAAGCGTAATTGGCAGCGGCCTGAGAGGACGATGTGGTAGCGAGCAGTACCGAGCTCATCCGGCTGATGGTCAATCGACCAACGTCCCGCAAAATGGCAACGCATATCCATGCTGCCGCGCACATCGGCAAGCGTGATGAGTTTGTCCAACGTCGTCATGGTCATCTCTTCAGAAGGCTATCCGGGCGCAATTTAAACCAACCCAAGGGAAAGCGCAGTCGCCAGAGGCGATGATTTGAGACGATTGGCAAAAAGGCGGAGCGTATCCGGCAAAAGCGCGAGGCGGCATCTTCTTAGGATGGACTCATCTTGAAACCACAAGGAATCCCATCATGAGTCCCTATCAACTGCTGGTCACTGCAAGCCGCCTGGATAAGCTTGGAATTCATCTCGTACGCTTCGGCGTGGCCATTGTTTTCCTGTGGATTGGTGCGTTGAAATTCGTGCCCTACGAGGCTGACAGCATCACTCCATTTGTGGCAAACAGCCCATTCTTCTCGTTCCTCTACGCACATCCAGAGGCCTATCGGGAGCACTTCACGCATGAAGGCCAGCTCGATCTGGCGCAGCGTGCTTGGCAAGTTGCAAACCATACCTATGCCTTCTCCAATGGACTGGGCGTGGTCGAGATCAGCATAGGGCTGTTGGTATTGGCTTATCTCATCTCACCGAAGCTAGGACTCGCGGGAGCTGTGCTCGCTTTCCTCACACCCATCGTGACGCTGTCGTTCCTGATCACAACGCCTGAAGCGTGGGTGGCGAATCTAGGAGATGCTCAATTCGGGTTCCCATACCTTTCTGGAGCTGGACGGCTGGTCTTGAAGGATGTGTTGATGCTGGCAGGAAGCGTGTTAATGATTGCTGATTCTGCTAAGCAGATAGTTGATGGCACCAGCCTAGTCAATTCGGAGAATATCAGAGCGGATAGGTAGCCCTCCCGCCCCCGAGCTAGCGCTATGCGCGGTCGAGGCAAAAGTGTATCCCCGGGTCGATTGCGGTCAGTTGTGGCCGGCTGCTTTCGACCCAATACAGACATCTGTATCCGGGGCCGCTTCGCAGCCCATTGCCCACTCAAGGGCGGCGGGGATGCGACCGAACCGCACTGTTCCTCTGCCCTCGCGGGCGCTGATGCGGTCGACTACAGCTATCAGCTGATCAGCGCCAGGTGAGGCCGCGAATAGGTCGCCTATGAACTCCCCACGCTGGCGCAAATCCGTCAGCAGCACCTCCGCTTTGCTGTAGGCGTAGCCGGGGCGGATCAATGGTTGGCCATGGAAGTCGTTTAGAAAGTCACTGCGCCATTCTAGGGTAAGAGGCATAGGCGTGGAGGTATTTAAGTGGAGCGTTTACCGTTTCAACATCTCGATGCTGAGTCTGGATTTTGTCTAAAGCCCACAGATTTACCTCTGACCAGCTCGCACCTGTATCCCAGAAAATTTGCGGTAGGCGTTTGATGTCAGGTAGGCGTAGATGCGGGGCAAAGGTGGAGGGACCACAGGAGGTGGTGGAGGAGACGAGAAAGGTGAACGTACTCCAGATAAGCCATGTGAGCCCCCTCTGAAGAGCAGCCCGAGATGAGCTCGAACTAGCACTTTACAGATTGACAGCCAACCATCGTGTCCATAGCTTGGCTCATGATGGTTGGTTGTCAATGAGCGCTCACTATACGTTGAAGCGGAAGTGCATCACGTCGCCATCCTTGACGATGTAGTCCTTGCCTTCCAGGCGCCATTTACCGGCTTCCTTGGCACCGCTTTCACCCTTGAACTGGATGAAGTCGTCATAGGCCACCACTTCAGCGCGGATGAAGCCTTTTTCGAAGTCGGTGTGGATAACCCCGGCCGCCTGCGGCGCGGTGGCACCGACGCGCACGGTCCAGGCGCGTACTTCCTGCACGCCGGCAGTGAAGTAGGTTTGCAGGTTCAGCAGTTCGTAACCGGCGCGGATCACACGGTTCAGGCCAGGCTCTTCCAGGCCCAGGGCCTCGAGGAACATGTCCTTCTCTTCACCGTCTTCCAGCTCGGCGATTTCCGCTTCGATCTTGTTGCACACCGGTACCACGACCGCGCCTTCTTCCTCGGCGATGGCCTTGACCACGTCCAGGTGCGGGTTGTTCTCGAAGCCGTCTTCGGCCACGTTGGCGATGTACATCACCGGCTTGCTGGTCAGCAGGTGGAAGCCGCGAATGACCGCCTTGTCTTCGGCGCTCATGTTCTTCATCAGGCTGCGCGCTGGCTTGCCTTCGGTGAAGTGCGGGATCAGCTGTTCGAGAATGGCCTTCTGTGCCAGGGCGTCCTTGTCGCCGCCCTTGGCGTTACGGGCAACCTTCTGTAGCTGCTTCTCGCAGCTGTCGAGGTCGGCGAAAATCAGCTCGAGGTCGATGATCTCGATGTCACGCTTGGGGTCGACGCTGTTGGAAACGTGGATCACGTTCTCGTCTTCGAAGCAGCGCACCACGTGGGCAATGGCGTCGGTCTCGCGGATGTTGGCGAGGAACTTGTTGCCCAGGCCTTCGCCCTTCGACGCACCGGCCACCAGGCCGGCGATGTCGACGAATTCCATGGTGGTTGGCAGGATGCGGTTGGGCTTGACGATTTCAGCCAGCGCATTCAGACGCGCATCGGGCATCGGCACGATGCCGCTGTTTGGCTCGATGGTGCAGAAAGGGAAGTTCTCCGCCGCGATGCCAGACTTGGTCAGGGCGTTGAACAGGGTGGACTTGCCGACGTTGGGCAGGCCGACGATGCCGCAATTGAAACCCATGGGTATTCCCCTCTCTAAAGGAAATCAGGCCTTCTGGCTGTGCAGCTCGCGCATCGCCTTGGCGAAGTCGCCGGCAAGCACGTCCGGCAGCACGCCGAGGGCAAAATCGATGCTGGCGTCGAGCTTCTCCTGCTCGGCGCGCGGCGCGCGGCCCAGGACGAAGTTGGAGACCAGTTTGGCGTCACCCGGGTGGCCGATGCCAAGCCGCAGGCGGTGGAAGTCGTTCTGGTTGCCGAGCTGCGCGATGATGTCGCGCAGGCCGTTGTGCCCACCATGGCCACCGCCGCGCTTGAGCTTGGCGACGCCCGGAGGCAGGTCGAGTTCGTCATGCGCCACCAGGATCGCTTCCGGCTTGATGCGGAAGAAATTGGCCAAGGCCGCCACGGCCTGGCCGCTGCGGTTCATGTAGGTGGTGGGGATGAGCAAGCGAACGTCGTTGCCCTGATGGCTGAACTTAGCCGTCAGGCCGAAATATTTGCGGTCAGCGGTCAACGAGACGCGCTGGGCGCTGGCAATGCGTTCAACGAAAAGAGCCCCTGCGTTATGCCGGGTCTGTTCGTATTCGGGGCCGGGGTTACCCAGGCCGACGATCAACTGGATGGCGGTCACGTCAGGGGCTCTTCCTTGGAGTTGGTGGGTTACAGTGCGCGCGGCACTGTAACCCGATCAACGCCGGCGCGCGAGTGGATTACTCGGCAGCGCCTTCTGCTTCTGGAGCAACGCGTGGAGCGTGAACGTTGGCAACAGCCTTGTCATCACCGTGGGCCAGAGCAACGAACTCTACGCCTTTCGGAGCTTTCAGGTCCGACAGGTGGATGATGGTGCCGATTTCAGCGTTGGCCAGGTCGACTTCGATGAACTCAGGCAGGTCCTTGGCTTCGCAGGAAACTTCGATCTCGGCTTCTACGTGGGAGATCTCGCCGCCTTTCTTGACCGGGGCTTCTTCGTTGATGAAGTGAACCGGTACCTTGGCGGTCAGTTTCTGGCCAGCAACGACGCGAACGAAGTCGGCGTGCATGATGAAGCCTTTGGCCGGGTGACGCTGCAGGGCCTTGACCACGACGTTCTGCTTGGCGCCGTCGACGTTCAGTTCCAGAACGTGGCTGAAGGCAGCCTCGTTTTCGAACAGCTTGGTGATTTCCTTGGCCAGGATGGTCAGGGACTGAGCGTCCTGGTTACCACCGTAGACAACGGCTGGGATGTTCGCGGAGTGACGCAGGCGGCGGCTCGCACCTTTCCCCAGGTCAGTACGCGCTTGGGCGTTCAGGGTGAATTCGGTCATTTTGTTTCTCCAAAATAGCCCCCCGAGGGCGTTTGCGACCAGCGCCAACGGGGATGGCAAAAAAGCCCCGCCCCAACAACCAGTGTTGGGGCGGGGCGCTTTTCGTCAGCGTGTGTTCCGCTTAGCGGAACATCGCGCTGATCGATTCTTCGTTGCTGATGCGGCGTACCGCTTCAGCCACAACCGGTGCGATATCCAGCTGGCGGATACGGTCACAGGCTTGAGCAGCGGCGGACAGCGGAACGGTGTTGGTCACCACCAGCTCGTCCAGTACCGACTTCTCGATGTTCTCGATCGCGCGGCCCGACAGGACAGGGTGCGTGCAGTAGGCGTAAACCTTGGCAGCGCCGTGCTCTTTCAGGGCCTTGGCCGCGTGGCACAGGGTGCCGGCGGTGTCGACCATGTCGTCTACCAGGATGCAGGTGCGCCCTTCGACGTCGCCGATGATGTGCATCACTTCGGAGTGGTTAGCCTTCTCGCGGCGTTTGTCGATGATACCCAGGTCGACACCCAGGGACTTGGCGACGGCACGTGCGCGCACGACACCACCGATGTCCGGGGAAACGATCATCAGGTTCTCGAAACGCTGGTCTTCGATATCGTCGACCAGTACGGGCGAGCCGTAGATGTTGTCGACCGGGATATCAAAGAAACCCTGGATCTGGTCAGCGTGCAGGTCGACGGTGAGTACACGGTCGATACCGACGACAGTGAGCATGTCAGCGACGACTTTGGCGCTGATGGCTACACGTGCCGAACGCGGACGGCGGTCCTGGCGGGCGTATCCGAAGTAAGGAATCACGGCGGTGATTCGGGATGCTGAGGAGCGGCGGAAGGCGTCGGCCATCACTACCAGTTCCATCAGGTTATCGTTGGTCGGGGCACAGGTCGGCTGAATAATGAAAACGTCTTTACCACGAACGTTTTCATTGATCTCAGTGCTAATCTCGCCGTCGGAGAATTTACCGACAGAGACGTCACCGAGAGGGATATGCAGCTGACGTACTACACGCCGAGCCAGATCGGGGTTGGCATTCCCCGTAAAGACCATCATCTTGGACACGCGCAGTACCTGGAGGCTGAGGGTAACCTGGATGAGTATAAGGAAAATGGCAGGGGCGGCTGGATTCGAACCAACGCATGGCAGGATCAAAACCTGCTGCCTTACCGCTTGGCGACGCCCCTGTATCTGTTGCTGCGAACGCTTATGCGCTCGACTTCTTGATCAGACTTTGCAGCTTGCGATGCAACATCGAAATATTGCTTCCTTTCGCCACAAACCCTGTTTGGGTCGCTGAAAGAAGGGCCAGAACTTTATCAGCTTCGGCTTTGCTTGGGAAGGCCCCAAACACACAACTTCCAGTTCCGGTTAGCCGAGCTTCAGTGAATTTGCCCAAAGAATTCAACGCATTGCGAACTTCCGGGTAACTCTGCTCTACCACCGGTTGGCAGTCATTTCGACTGTTTCCCTCGGGAACGGGGCGCATCTTAAGGGGCAGTGAATCACGTGTCAACTGCGGATGTGAAAAAATTTCTGCTGTGCTGACAGACACTTGCGGCACCAGCACGACATACCAGGGCTCGACCGGGTCGACCGGGGTCAGTTGTTCGCCCACGCCCTGGGCGAAGGCAGCATGGCCGCGCACAAACACCGGTACATCGGCACCCAGGCTCAGGCCCAGGGCGGCCAGGCGGTCTTCGTCCCAGCCCAGTTGCCACAGGTGGGCGAGGGCCAGCAGGGTGGTGGCGGCATCCGAGCTGCCACCGCCGATGCCGCCGCCCATGGGCAATACCTTGGTCAGCCAGATGTCGGCGCCCAGTGTCGTGCCGGATTGTGCCTGCAGCATGCGCGCGGCACGGACGATCAGGTTGCTGTCGTGCGGTACTGCCTCGATCTCGGTGTGCAGGCGGATCACGCCGTCGTCACGCACGGTGAAACGCAGCTCGTCGGCGTGGTCGAGAAACTGGAACACGGTTTCCAGCTCGTGGTAGCCGTCAGCGCGGCGGCCGATGATATGCAGCCACAGGTTGAGCTTGGCCGGGGCGGGCAGGGTGAGCGTGCGCATGTGTCAGTGCCCCAGCTGGCGCGGCTGCCAGTCCTTGACCACCAGGGTAACGTCGAGGTCCTTGCCGTGCAGCTTCAGGCGTTCGGGCAGCCAGTAGCCGTTCTGTTCGGTGTAGCTCAGGTACTGCACCTGCCAGCCATCCTGGTCGAGGCTGGCCAGGCGGCTGTCGCCGTCCAGGGTCAGTTTGCTTTTGCTGTCGGGGGCGGGCAGGCCGCGGACCCACCAGACCAGGTGCGAGACCGGCAGTTGCCAGCCCAACTGCTCTTCCAGCAGTGCCTCGGGGCTGCTGGCCTCGTAGCGGCCCTGGTTGGCCACTTCCAGCACCACGCCGCCGGGGCGGCCGGTCAGGCGCGCGGCGCCACGGCCCAACGGGCCGGCCAGGCGAATGTCGTAGTAATCCTGGCGTTGCAGCCAGAACAGCGTGCCGCTGCCGGAATCACGCGGGGCACGGATGCCGACCTTGCCGTTGATCTGCCAGCCATCGAGGCTGCTCAACTGCTCTTTATGGGCACGCCACTGCTGCGGGTTGCCGTGGCCCTCCAGGGCCTCGCGGCTACCGAAGCCGGCACAGCCGGCCAGCAGGGCGATCAGGGTGAAGGTAATGCAATGGCGCAGGAACATGGCGTTAAAGAGTCTCGGATCCGGTCAGGCGCAGGAGGGTCTTGCGCAGGATGGGGCTGTCGGCTTGGGCATCGAAGCCCTTGGCCCAGACCTGGCGGGCTTCGCGGCGCTTGCCGTTGGCCCACAGTACTTCGCCCAGGTGGGCGGCCACTTCATGGTCGGGGAAGCTGGCGAAAGCCCGGCGCAGGTACGACTCAGCCTCGTCGAGGTTGCCCAGGCGGTAGTTGACCCAGCCCAGGCTGTCGAGTATGGCCGGGTCGTCCGGGGTCAGCTGGTGGGCCTTGTCGATCAGCGCCTTGGCTTCGCTGTAGCGGGTGGTGCGATCGGCCAGGGTATAACCGAGGGCATTCAGGGCCATGGCATTTTCCGGCTCGCGGGCGATGATCGCGCGCAGGTCCTTTTCCATCTGCGGCAGGTCGTCACGCTTTTCCGCCAGCATGGCGCGGGTGTACAGCAGGTTGAGGTCGTCCGGGTAGCGCTGGATGGCTTGCTGCAGGACCTGGCTGGCCTGGGTGTCCTTGTTGTTGTTGCTGTAGCTTTCCGACTCGATCAGGTACAGCTGGATGGCGTAGTCCGGCTGCGCTTCGCGGGCCTCGGCGAGCAGGCGCGAGGCTTCGCTGCCGCGGCCGTTGGCAATCAGGATGTCAGCCTGGCGCAGTTGCGCCGGCAGGTAGTCGGGGCCGGGGCCGACCAGGGCGTATTCACGCAGGGCGCCGGCTGGGTCGTGGCGTTCCTCGCGGATGCGGCCCAGGTTCAGGTGCGCGGCGTCGACATTGCTGTCGCGCTCGATCAGCTCCTGCAGGTAGCCCTCGGCTTCATCCCAGTCTTTGTTTTCCAGGCATACCAGGGCCAGCGAATAGCGCAGTTCGTCGTCGTCGGGGTATTGCTGCACCAGGCTGAGAAATTCGCCCTTGGCATCGGCGATGCGGTCCTGTTCGACCAGTGTGCGGGCGTAGGTCAGGCGCAGGCGTTTGTCATCCGGGTTGTCGCGAATAGCCCCGCGCAGCAGTGGCAGGGCCTCCGGGCCGCGGTCCAAGGCCTGCAGCAGGCGGGCGCGGAGTAAAACGGGGGCGACCTCGCCGTTTTGCGGCGGGTGCGACTCGAGCAGCTCTAGGGCTTCTTCGGCCTTGCCATCCTGGTTCAGCAGCAGGGCCTTGCCGAACACCAGTTGGCTGTTCTGCGGGTACTTGACCAGCAGCCGCTCGAAGCTTTGCAACAGACCGTCGCGGGTGCTCTGGTCGGTTTCTGCCGCGGACAGGGCGAGGAAGTCGAAATGGGTGTCGCCCTGGCCTTGCAGGACCTTTTCCATGTACGCCATGGACTCGTCATAGCGGCCGGCGCGGGCCAGCTGGATAGCGGCGGCGCGTTGGGCGTCAAGGTTCTGCGGGTCGTTGCGGGCCCAGACCAGCGCGTTGTCCAGGGCCGGTTCGTCGGCGCCGAGGTATTCGGCAATGCGGTAGGCGCGCTCGGAAACTGCGGGGTCCTGGGTTTTTGCGGCTTGGTCGGTGTAGTTGGCCAGGGCGATGTCGAAGCGGTTGCGCTGGCCTGCCAGCTCCGCCACCAGCAGGCTATAGAGTGTTTCCTGCTTGAACGAGCCATACACCACGGGCTTTTCCGCCTCGCGCTTGGCGGCCTCGGCAGTGGGAGGCTCGGCCTTTTGGGGGGCCAGGCTCTGGCAGCCCTGGAGCAGGGCGAAGGCAAGCAGCAATGCGTATGGTTTGTTCATAAAAGGCTTTAGAAAGACTCACCGGCGGTCGGAGCATGATGACACAAGCGCGGGGGCAAACCCACCTGCGAAGGTATGAAGCTATCGCTTCGCTCATGAAGACCGCGCCATGCATGGGTGGTTCGTCCCAGAGCCAGTCACGATGGTACCTGGACTGTTGTTTTTGCTCTTGCTTCGGCTCTTGCTCTTGCTCTTGCTCTTGCTTTTGCTTTTGCTTCTAAGCGCGCGATAGTTCAGGCGCCGCCGAATGCGACTTCAGGAGGCCGAGCGCAGGCCTCCTGAAGTCGCGAAGATCAAGATCAAGATCAAGATCAAGATCAAAAGCAAGAGCAAGAGCAAGAGCAGAGCAAGAGCAAGAGCAGAGCAGAGCAAGAGCAGAGCAGAGCAAGAGCGGGGCATGCTGAAATTGCTGCTTGTGCAGACCTGGAGGCGGCGATAGCCGTAACGCTACCAGCGCAATAGCGAACGGTGGTTGTCCTGAAACCTGCGAAAGAGGACAATTATCGGCTTCCCGTCACAACCAGCGACCTTGCATGGCCTTTCTTGCACTTGGTATCAACCATAAGACTGCCTCGGTAGACGTACGCGAGCGCGTGGCGTTTACCCCAGAGCAGCTGGTAGACGCCCTGCAGCAGCTCTGCCGGCTGACATCCAGCCGTGAAGCGGCGATCCTGTCGACCTGCAACCGCAGCGAGCTTTATATAGAGCAGGATCACCTTTCCGCCGATGCCGTGCTGCAATGGCTGGCCGACTATCACCGGCTCAGCCTGGACGAGCTGCGCGCCAGCGCCTACGTGCACGAAGAACACGAGGCGGTGAAGCACATGATGCGCGTGGCCTCGGGCCTGGATTCGCTGGTGCTCGGCGAGCCGCAGATCCTCGGCCAGATGAAGTCCGCCTACGCCGTGGCGCGTGAGGCCGGCACCGTCGGCCCGCTGCTCGGGCGCCTGTTCCAGGCCACCTTCAGCGCCGCCAAGCAGGTGCGTACCGACACCGCCATTGGTGAAAACCCGGTGTCGGTGGCGTTTGCCGCAGTCAGCCTGGCCAAGCAGATCTTCAGCGACCTGGGCCGCAGCCAGGCCCTGCTGATCGGTGCCGGTGAAACCATCACCCTGGTTGCCCGCCACCTGCACGAGCAGGGCGTGCGTCGTATCGTCGTCGCCAACCGCACCCTGGAGCGGGCCAGCATCCTTGCTGAACAGTTCGGCGCGCATGCCGTGCTGCTGGCCGACATCCCCCAGGAACTGGCCAACAGTGACATCGTCATCAGCTCCACCGCTAGCCAGTTGCCAATCCTCGGCAAGGGCGCGGTAGAGAGCGCGCTGAAGCAGCGCCGGCACAAGCCAATCTTCATGGTCGACATCGCCGTGCCACGCGACATCGAAACCGAAGTCGGTGAGCTGGACGATGTCTACCTGTACACTGTCGATGACCTGCACGATGTAGTGGCGGAAAACCTCAAGAGCCGCCAGGGCGCAGCCCAGGCCGCCGAAGAGCTGGTGGCAGTCGGGGCGGAAGATTTCATGCTGCGCCTGCGCGAGCTGGCCGCAGTGGACGTGCTCAAGGCCTATCGCCAGCAAAGCGAGCGCCTGCGCGACGAAGAACTGCAAAAAGCCCTGCGTCTGCTGGCCAACGGCGGCAACCCCGAAGACGTGCTGGCCCAGTTGGCCCGGGGGCTGACCAACAAACTCCTGCACGCGCCCAGCGTGCAACTGAAAAGGCTCTCGGCCGAGGGCCGCCTCGATGCGCTGGCCATGGCCCAGGAACTCTTTGCCCTCAACGAGGGCTCGACGGACAAATCCCCGCAATGAAAGCGTCGCTGCTGAACAAACTGGAAATCCTCCAGGACCGCTTCGAAGAACTCACCGCATTGCTCGGTGATGCCGAGGTCATTTCCGACCAGACGCGCTTCCGCGCCTATTCCCGTGAATACGCCGAAGTCGAGCCGGTCTACGCTGCATATAAAGAGTGGCGCAAAGTCCAGGACGACCTCGAAGGCGCCCAGGCGCTGCTCAAGGACAGTGACCCGGACCTGCGCGAAATGGCCGTGGAAGAAGTGCGTGAAGCCAAGGAACAACTGCTGACGCTGGAGGCGCAGCTGCAACGCATGCTGCTGCCCAAAGACCCCAACGACGGCCGCAACGTGTTCCTCGAGATCCGTGCCGGTACCGGTGGCGACGAGGCGGCGATCTTCTCCGGCGACCTGTTCCGCATGTATTCGCGCTACGCCGAAAAGCGCGGCTGGCGCCTGGAAATCCTCTCCGAGAACGAAGGCGAGCACGGCGGCTACAAGGAAATCATCGCCCGCGTCGAGGGTGACAATGTATACGGCAAGCTCAAGTTCGAGTCCGGCGCGCACCGTGTACAGCGCGTGCCCGAGACCGAGTCCCAGGGCCGTATCCACACGTCGGCGTGCACCGTGGCGGTACTGCCCGAACCGGACGAACAGGCCGCCATCGAAATCAACCCGGCCGACCTGCGTGTGGACACCTACCGCGCATCCGGTGCCGGCGGCCAGCACGTCAACAAGACCGACTCGGCGATCCGCATCACCCACTTGCCGACCGGCATCGTGGTCGAGTGCCAGGAAGAGCGTTCGCAGCACAAGAACCGTGCCCGTGCCATGTCCTGGCTGTCGGCCAAGCTCAACGACATGCAGACCAGCGCCGCGCAGAACGCCATCGCCAGCGAGCGCAAGCTGCTGGTCGGTTCGGGCGACCGTTCCGAGCGCATCCGCACGTACAACTATCCACAGGGCCGGGTGACCGACCACCGTATCAACCTGACCCTGTACTCGCTGGACGACATCCTCGCCGGTGGCGTGGAGGCCGTCATCGAACCGCTGTTGGCCGAATACCAGGCCGATCAGCTGGCCGCGCTGGGGGACTGATGACCATCATCGCCAGCCTGCTGCGCAATGCGCAGTTGCCAGAATCGCCCACCGAGCGGCTGGATGCCGAGCTGCTGCTGGCTGCCGCCATCGGCAAGTCGCGCAGCTACCTGCACACCTGGCCCGAGCGGATCGTCAGCAGCGAAGATGCCGAGACCTATGCCAGTTACCTGCAGCGCCGGCGCGACGGCGAGCCGGTCGCCTACATCCTCGGGCAGCAGGGTTTCTGGACGCTCGACCTGGAAGTGGCTCCTCACACCTTGATCCCGCGGCCGGATACCGAGCTGCTGGTCGAAACCGCCCTTGAACTGCAACCCGCCACGCCGGCCAGGGTCCTTGACCTGGGCACCGGCACCGGCGCGATTGCCCTGGCCCTGGCCAGCGATCGCCCGGCCTGGCAGGTAACCGCAGTCGACCGGGTGGAGGAGGCTGCGGCCCTGGCCGAGCGCAACCGCCAGCGGCTGGGCCTGGCAAACGCCCAGGTGCGGGTCAGCCACTGGTTCGACGGCTTGGCCGGCGAGCGTTTCGACCTGATTGTCAGCAACCCGCCCTATATCGCCGCCGCCGACCCGCACCTGGTCGCCGGCGACGTACGTTTCGAGCCCAGCAGCGCCCTGGTGGCCGGCGCCGATGGCCTGGACGATCTGCGCGTCATCGCCGCCCAGGCCCCGGCCCACCTGGTAGCGGGCGGCTGGCTGCTGCTGGAACACGGCTACGATCAGGCAGCGGCAGTACGCGCCTTGCTGGCTGAACAAGGCTTCATCGAGGTCGCCAGTCGCACCGACCTGGGCGGCCATGAACGCATTACCCTGGGGCGCCTGCCATGCTGAGTGATCAGGAACTGCTGCGTTACAGCCGGCAGGTATTGCTGGCCCAGATCGACATTGACGGCCAGTTGCGCCTCAAGCGGAGCAAGGCGCTGATCGTCGGGCTCGGTGGGCTGGGGTCGCCGGTCGCCTTGTACCTGGCCGCCGCCGGTGTGGGTGAGCTGCACCTGGCCGACTTCGATACCGTCGACCTGACCAACCTGCAACGCCAGGTGATTCATGACAATGCCAGCGTCGGCATGAGCAAGGTCGATTCAGCCCTGCAGCGCTTGCAGGCGATCAACCCGGAAATCAGCCTGGTCGCCCATCGCCAGGCCTTGGACGAGGACTCGCTGGCCGCTGCCGTGGCGGCAGTCGACCTGGTGCTGGATTGCTCGGACAACTTCAGCACCCGCGAGGCGGTCAATGCCGCCTGTGTCGCGGCGCTCAAGCCGCTGGTCAGCGGTGCGGCGATCCGCCTGGAAGGGCAGCTTTCCGTATTCGACCCACGGCGTGACTACAGTCCTTGCTACCACTGCCTGTACGGCCATGGCAGCGAAGCCGAACTGACTTGCAGCGAAGCCGGCGTGATTGGGCCCCTCGTTGGCCTGGTGGGCAGCCTGCAGGCGTTGGAGGCCATGAAGCTGCTGGCTGGCTTTGGCGAGCCGCTGGTCGGGCGCCTGCTGCTGATCGATGCCCTCGGCACCCGCATCCGTGAATTGCGGGTCAAGCGTGATCCCGCCTGTGCAGTGTGCGGCAAGCGCGATGGCTGAGCGCTCGGCGCCGATCGGCGTGATGGATTCGGGGGTCGGTGGCTTGTCGGTGCTCGCCGAGATCCAGCGCCTGCTGCCTGGCGAGACGCTGCTGTACGTGGCCGATTGCGGTCATGTGCCGTATGGCGAAAAGACCCCGGACTATATCCGCGAGCGCTGCCGACGAATTGCCGGGTTCTTTCATGAACAAGGCGCCAAGGCCATGGTGCTGGCCTGCAACACGGCGACAGTGGCGGCGGTGGCCGATTTGCGAGAATTGTACCCGACCTGGCCGCTGGTCGGCATGGAGCCGGCGGTGAAGCCCGCTGCGGCTGCCACGCGCTCGGGGGTGGTGGGTGTGCTGGCGACCACCGGTACCCTGCAGAGCGCCAAGTTCGCCGCCTTGCTCGACCGTTTCGCCAGCGATGTTCAGGTCGTGACCCAGCCTTGCCCCGGGCTGGTAGAGCGGATCGAAGCAGGCGACCTGGCCAGCCCGGCATTGCGCCAGTTGTTGCGAGGCTACGTACAGCCTTTGCTGGCGGCGGGCTGCGATACCTTGATCCTCGGCTGCACCCATTATCCCTTCCTGCGCCCCCTGCTGGCCGACCTGGTGCCAGCCGATGTGGCGATCATCGACACGGGCGCCGCAGTCGCCCGTCAGTTGCAGCGCTTGCTGGGCGCCCATGACCTGCTAGCCGAAGGGCCAGCGGGTGCCACCCGCTTCTGGACCAGCGCTGATCCGCAGTTAATGAGAAAAATCCTACCTTTGCTGTGGCATAAGCCCGACAGTGTGCAAAGCTTTGCGTTGTGAAAAAAACGTGAAATCGAGCTGAACTATCGTACTAATGCCGCTTTCTACCCTTTGCCTGACATGAGGCGGACACTAACAACAGCATCAGGAAGAAGGATGTTTCTCATGAAGAAACTGCTGTGCTTGGCGGCGGCTGCCGTCGTGACCCTGGGGCACGCACTGTCGGCGCAGGCCGCCGACGTTTCGTTTTCGGTAGGGCAGACCGGCGACTCGACCATGGTCTACCGGCTGGGGCTGCAATCGAACTGGGAAGCGAGCTGGTGGCAAACCAGTGTCGGTCGCCTGACCGGGTACTGGGATGGGGCCTACAGCTATTGGGACGGTGACGAGACCGCGAGTAACCACAGCCTCTCGTTCGCGCCGGTATTCGTCTATGAGTTTGCCGGCGACTCGGTGAAACCCTACATCGAGGCGGGGATCGGCGTGGCGGCGTTCTCCAGCACCGAGCTGGAAGACAACCAGCTAGGCTCGTCGTTCCAGTTCGAAGACCGTATCGGCTTTGGTTTGCGTTTTGCCGGTGGACATGAGATCGGGGTGCGGGCGATCCACTATTCCAACGCCGGCATCAAGCAGCCGAACGACGGGGTGGAAAGCTACAGCCTGCATTACCGCATGGCGCTGTAAGCCCGCAATAGCGGCCCTGTGGCCGCTGCCCGCAGGCAGATTCATCTACCAGTGGGCAGCGGCCACAGGCTGGCCGGGTCCAGAGCTTCCAGTACCAGCTCCGGGTCATTCTGCGGCCACCGCCGCAACAGCTCTTCTGCCGCGCTCTGCGGTGTCCAGGCCTCCGGTATTGCTTGCGCCGAAGTCACAGGCGTCTTGAGCGAGTGTGGCCCCACCACGGTCAGCGCGACCCCCTGGGCCTGCAATGCCTGGCGCTGCTCGCGCAGCCACTTCGGCATGTTGTTCCAGCCTGCGCTCGGCTGCGTCGGTGCATACAACTGCAACGCCGAATAACGATTGAAAACCGCCATTACCTGCGGCGAGTCGCCGTTGGCCAGCAAGGGCAACGCATTGGCCAGGCAAAGTTCGCCGGCCAACTGGTTGCTGGTGACGATCGCCTCGAACAGCTCGCTGTCGGCCACGTCAGCCGGCAGGTAGTTGCAGGTCCCCGCATTGAGGATCAGGCCATCCAGCGCGCACCAGGCATGGCAGATCAGCTGGCCGGCCTGCGCCGCCTGCTGTTCCTCATGCAACTGCCAGGGCAGAAGCAGCAGCCGGCGCCCATGGCGTGCCGCCAGGGCATCCAGTGCCTCGCCATGCTTGCCGCTTGCCGCTACCCGGTGTCCTTGGGCGAGCAAGCTTTCCACTAGCGCCAGGCCCAGTCCATTGTCGGCGCCCGTTACCCAGATACTACGCACGTTATTCACGATACTGCCCTCTGATCCTGCCGGTGCGGGAGGCTTCGGAATGCTTCCAGTGCACGCTGGCGACTACTGTCGAGATCGACAATCGGACTGTAATACGAATGTTTAGCAAAGAGATCGGCTTCCTTCACCGGAAAATGAATGGATTTTTCATCCAGACCCTGCAATTCCGGCAACCAGTTGCGGATAAAGTGCCCCTTGGGGTCGAAACGCTGCGACTGCGAGACCGGGTTGAACAGGCGGAAATAGGGTACTGCGTCCGTGCCGGTGGACGCGCTCCATTGCCAGCCGCCGTTGTTGGCGGCGAGGTCGCCATCGATCAGGTGGCGCATGAAGTGCCGTTCGCCCTTGCGCCAGTCGATCAACAGGTTCTTGCTGAGGAACATGGCCACGATCATGCGCAGGCGGTTGTGCATCCACCCGGTGTGCAGCAACTGGCGCATCGCGGCGTCGATGATCGGGTAGCCGGTGCGTCCTTGTGCCCAGGCTTCAAAATCGGCCGGTGCGTCGCGCCAGGGCAAAGCCTCAGTCTGGGCCCGGAAGGCGCGGTGGCGCGAGACCTGTGGATAACCGGTCAGGATGTGTTTGTAGAATTCGCGCCAGAGCAGTTCGTTGATCCAGGTCTGCACGCCGCTGCTGCCACTGTCGAATTCGCCCCGGTTGCTGGCCAGGGCAGCATGCAGGCATTGGCGCGGCGAGATTACCCCGGCGGCCAGGTAAGGGGACAGCTGGCTGGTGCCGGGCTTGGCAGGCAGGTCGCGCAGTTGCTGGTAATCGTCGATGGTTTCGTCGATAAAGCGGGCCAGCCGCGCCTGTGCCTCGGCCTCACCGGCAGGCCAATGTTCGCGCAGGGCGTGGGCCGGCTTTTCAAAGCCATCCAGCTGCTCGGGTATGGGGTCGCTGGCGACCTGTAGCGGTGCCTGGCGCTGCACCCGTCGGGCCAGGGCCGGCAGGCCGTGGTGCAGCTGCTCCAGGCAGCTCTTCTTGAACTGGCTGAAAACCTGGAAGTAGTCGCCACTGCGGGTGAGGATGGTACCGGGACGGAAAAACAGCTGGTCGAGATGGCTGTGGGCATGGATGGCTGAACGTTCCAGCAGGGCGCGGGTGGCGTCGTCGCGGCGCTGCTCGTTGATGCCGTATTCCTCGTTCCAGTGCACGCTTTGTACGCGATGCTGGCGGCATACCTCGAGCACCGCTTGTGGCGCCTCCTCCCAGGTGTCGATCGTGCGGATCAGCAAAGGGATGTTCAGCCGCGCCAGCGACTGCCTCAGGCCACGCAGGTTACGCAGCCAGAAGTCGACCTTGCAGGCAGCGTCGTCGTGAGCCCGCCACTGCCCGGGGCTGACTAGCCACAGGGCGATGGTCGGGCCACGTTCACTGGCGGCACTGAGAGCGGTGTTGTCGTCGATGCGCAGGTCGCTGCGCAGCCAGGTCAAGTGCATGATGAGTCCGGTCCTGAGGGCGGCCTGTCAGTGCCCTGAAGCAAACGCAGGGCTGCCTGTGGGGTATCGAAGAAGGAGAGGGCGCAATGATCGAGGCTGGCCAGCGGCACTTCGTGCATGGCCAGTGTCGACCCGCCCAGCAGGGCGGGAACTGGCAGGCTGCGCAGCATGCGTTGTAGCGCCTTGGCATCGATGCGCGGGCCAAGGTGCAGGATGACCGCGCGCACCTTGAGGGAAGTGGCGGCATGGCTGAGCTGTGCAGCACCGATGGGATGCTCCAGCACTTCCACCGCAATACCATTGTTGGTCAGCAACCAGGCGCATAACCACAGCTCGGGGTTGAAGCCGCGCTGGTAGTCATCGGCCAGCAACACCGCCGGGCCTGGCAGCAACTGGTTGTCGTGATAGACCCGGGCGCCAAGCTTGCTGCGCAGCCATGTGTTGAAGAAGATCTGCTCCAGCCCGGCATTGAAGTAGTTGCGCCAGCGCAGCTCGAGAATGTCGAGCAGCGGCAGCAGCAATTGTTTGCACAGGGTAACCGCCGGGTATAGCGCCATGGCCTGGTTGAGCTGCTGGTCGAGCGCACGTTGCGAAAGATTGGCGATGGCATCGATCAGCTGGAACTGCCTGGTTTGCCAGTCCCCTTTGGGCGGTGTGGCGGTGGGCTTGTCGAGTAGCTCGCCGACCTGGCTGACCGATGCGCCACGTTGCAGCCAGGCGAGGATCGCCTCCACCCGTTCGACCTGGTCCAGTGGGTACAGGCGGTGCCCCTTGGCCGTGCGCTGAGGCTTGAGCAAGCCGTAGCGCCGCTCCCAGGCCCTTAGGGTAACCGGGTTGACGCCGGTACGGCGGGCCAGCTCGCCGATGGGCAGGAGGATCTCAGACAGCATTGCGCAGCCCCAGGCTCTCTGGGTGCGGCTGCAGATAGGCCTGTTGCAGCAGATACGGATCGGGGTGCTTGCGCAAATGGTGCTTGAGCAAGGTCAGTGGCACGACCAGTGGTACCACGCCTTGCTGGTACTGGCCGATGATGGCCTGCAGTTCGGCCTTGTCCTGTGGCGTCAGGGCGTCCTTGAAGTAACCACTCAGGTGCTGCAGGACATTGCCATGAGTGCCGCGGCTGGCGCAGCGGCGCAGCGCCTGCATCAGCTGGCTGAAGTAGCGGGGGCCTATGCTTTGCGGATCGTCGTCGCGGCGCATGCTGCCGAGCAGGCGCCCCAGGGTACGGTAGGCCTGGGGATTGTTGGCCATCAGCAGGTATTTGTAGCGCGAATGGAACTGCACCAGCGCACCGCGGCTCAGGCCCTCGGCCAGCAGGCGCTGCCAGTCGGCATAGGCATACACGCGGCTGATGAAGTTCTCGCGCAGCACGGCATCGTGCAGGCGGCCTTCCTCTTCCACGGGCAGGTCCGGGCGCTGTGCACAAAACGCCTGGGCATACGCGCCACGCCCGCTATTGATGGCCGGGCGGCCATTGTCCTGGTACACCTTGACCCGCTCCAGCCCGCAGGACGGCGACTTTTGCATGAAGATGTAGCCACAAATTTCATCGAGTTCCGCAGCCATTTGCTCACCGTAGCTGCGCAGCGGGCCGGTCAGGTCGATGTCGCGGTTGCGGGTGCCGACCACTTCCGGTCGCTCGGGGTCGCCGACCAGGCGAATGGGGTCGCGCGGTGTGCCGAGGCCGATGGCCACCTCCGGGCACACCGGCAACCAGTCGAAGTGTTCCTCGAGCTGCGTGCGACACAGGTCGGAAGCCTTGTGGCCACCGTTATAACGCACGCTGTGGCCGACCAGGCAGGCGCTGATGGCAATACGCGGCTTGCGATGAGTGGAGGGGTCGTGCATGGCTGTCTCCATAAACCTGTACGAGAACAAAATCTTGTACAGGTTTATTCCAGCACAGCCGAGGAGTTATGCAAACTAGTATTTTTGTATAGCTTCGTCACTCAAGGTGTTCAAGCAGCCGCCGTGCTGCTTCCTGGCCACTCAGCCAGGCGCCCTCGACACGCCCGGACAGGCACCAGTCGCCGCACGCATACAAACCCTGGTCGGCATCGGCCAGCGCACCCCACTCGTGGTTGCTGGTCGGGCGGGCATACAGCCAGCGGTGGGCCAAGGCAAAGGTCGGCGCCGGCACCACGCAGCCGACCAGCTCGGCGAATTCGCCCCACAGCTGCTCGATCACCTCTTCCTTGGGCAGGTCGATATGTTGTCGGCTCCAAGTCGAGGTGGCGTGCAGCACCCAGGTATCGAGCTGTTCGTCACGGCCCGGTTTGCTCCGGTTGCGGGCCAGCCAGTCGAGCGGGTTGTCCTGTACGAAGCAGCCTTGCATGGGGGTGTCGAGGGGGTGCTGGAAAGCCACGGCCACGGCCCAGGTGGGCTCCATCTGCACCCCCGCTGCCACCGCGGCCAGCTTCGGAGTAGCAGCCAGCAGTGGCGTGGCCTGCGGGGCCGGCACGGCGATGACCACGCGACTGAAGGGGCCGTGACTGCAGCCTTCGGTATCCTGCAGGTGCCAATACTGCTTGCCGCGGAACACCTCGGCGATGCGGCAGCCGAAGTTGACCGTCACGTCCTTGAGCAGGCCGCGGGTAATGGCGCTCATGCGCGGCACGCCGACCCAGCGCGTCTGTTCGTCCGGAGAGGGGCTGAGTTCGCCATCGAGGTAGTTGTACAGCTGTGGCTTCCATTGCTCGGCCCAGCCGGCGGCCACCCATTGCTGCACCTGCTCGACGAAGCGCCGGTCACGGGCGGTGAAGTACTGGGCACCGAGATCCAGCGCGCCAGCCTCGCTGCGCTTGCTGGCCATGCGCCCGCCACTGCCATGGCCTTTGTCGAACAAGTGCACGGATTGCCCGGCCTTCTGCAAGGCCTGGGCGGCAGACAGGCCGGCGATACCGGCCCCGATGATGGCGATTGGTACTGTCATGATGGCCTCTTCAAACCTTGCTGTAAGCAGACTACGCTGTCAGACAAACCTGTACAATGCACAAATTTTGTATAAGGTTATACCGCTTTGGCGGGCAGCTTGGCCTATGTTTATCCGAGAGCGTCGGGTCAAAAAAGTGCCTTGTCGTTAAAAATAGACCACCGCCGCATTCTGCGAGGACACAGCCATGCATATATTGCTGACAGGCGGCACCGGGTTGATTGGCCGGCACCTGTGCCGGTACTGGCTTGGCCAGGGGCATCGACTGACGGTGTGGAGCCGGCGGCCTGAACAGGTGCCGGCAATCTGCGGGGCCGGTGTGCGCGGTATCGCCCGGCTGGAGCAGCTGGAGGCGGACGATCAACTGGATGCGGTGGTCAACCTGGCTGGCGCTCCGATTGCAGACCGGCCCTGGACGGCGGCCAGGCGCAACCTCTTGTGGGCCAGCCGAGTCACCCTTACCGAGCAGTTGCTGAGCTGGCTGGGCACCCGTGAGCAGCGCCCGGAAGTGCTGATTTCCGGTTCGGCTGTAGGCTGGTACGGGGATGGTGGCGAACGCGAGCTGAGCGAGGTTTCACCACCGGTGCGGGAAGATTTCGCCAGCCAGCTGTGTATTGCCTGGGAGGAAACCGCGCTGCGTTCCCAGGCCCAGGGCATCCGCGTGGTGTTGGTACGCACCGGGCTGGTGCTGGCCGCTGAGGGCGGCTTTTTGTCGCGCCTGCGCATGCCCTTCAAGCTGGGGCTGGGCGGGCCCTTGGGCAACGGGCGGCAGTGGATGCCCTGGATCCATATAGACGACCAGGTCGCCCTGATTGATTTTCTCTTGCAGCACAAGGACGCCAGCGGTCCTTATAATGCCTGCGCCCCGGAGCCCGTGCGCAACCGTGAATTCGCCACGCGCCTGGGCCGCACCTTGCACCGTCCGGCGCTGCTGCCGCTGCCGGCACTGCTGCTCAAGGCCGGTCTGGGCGAGCTGTCGGTCCTGCTGCTCGGCGGCCAGCGCGCCCGCCCGGTACGCTTGCTGGCGGCAGGCTTTACCTTCCGCTTCAACGATCTGCAATCGGCCCTGGACAACCTGTCCGGCCAACTCTGACATAGGACGCTGCATGACCGATCACGCCCTGCTGCTGGTCAACCTGGGTTCCCCTGCCTCCACTTCGGTGGCCGATGTGCGCCGCTACCTCGACCAGTTTCTCATGGACCCGTATGTGGTCGACCTGCCCTGGCCGCTGCGGCGCCTGCTGGTGTCGCTGATCCTGATCAAGCGCCCGGAGCAGTCGGCGCACGCCTATGCCTCTATCTGGTGGGACGAGGGGTCGCCACTGGTGGTGCTGACCCGGCGTCTGCAGGCGGCAATGGTCGGGCACTGGCCGCACGGCCCGGTGGAAATCGCCATGCGCTATGGCCAGCCGGCGTTGCCTGAAGTGCTGGGGCGGCTGGCGCAACAAGGCGTGCGCAAGGTGACCTTGGCACCGCTCTACCCACAGTTCGCCGATAGCACGGTAACCACGGTAGTGGAGCAGGCAAGGCAGACCATTGCCGAGCAGCGGCTACCGTTGCAGATGCGCGTGCTGCAGCCGTTTTATGAACACCCGGACTATGTCGAGGCACTGGCCGCCAGCGCCCGTCCCTATCTGGAGCAGGCCTATGACCACGTACTGCTCAGCTTTCACGGCCTGCCGGAACGCCACCTGAAGAAGTTGTTCCCGAAAGGTAGCCAGCACGACCTGCGGGCTGCCGATTGCTGTGACGCTGCGCCCGCCGAAGTGCGGGCGGTCTGCTACCGTGGGCAATGCCTGGCCACGGCCAAGGCTTTTGCGCGGAAAATGGGCATTGCCGATGGCAAATGGTCGGTATCGTTCCAGTCGCGGTTGGGCCGGGACAAGTGGATCGAACCCTATACCGAGACACGCCTGGACGAGCTGGCCAGGGCCGGGGTGAAGAAGCTGCTGGTGATGTGCCCGGCGTTCGTCGCCGATTGCATCGAAACGCTGGAAGAGATCGGCATGCGTGGCAGTGAGCAGTTTGTCGAGGCGGGGGGGCGAGAACTGGTGCTGGTGCCGTGCCTCAATGATCATCCGGAGTGGGTGAGGGTGCTGGCTGATATGTGCGAAAAGGCCTGATTCTCAGCGCGTCTGTCTGTGCCGGCCTCTTCGCGGGTAGGCCCGTGAAGAGGCCGAATCAGATCAAGGCTGATCATCCAGCTTCTTGTGCTTCCAGCCATCATTGCCCGGCAGAATCAGGTTCAGGGCGATGGCCACGATGGCACACAGGGCAATGCCTTTCAGGCCCCAGTCATCCGGGCCGTCGCCGCTGCCGATGAGCACGCCGCCAATACCGAACACCAGGGTGACCGAGACGATCACCAGGTTGCGCGCTTCGGCCAGGTCGATCTTGTGGCGGATCATGGTATTCATGCCCACCGCTGCGATCGAGCCGAACAGCAGGCACAGGATGCCGCCCATCACCGGCACCGGAATGCTCTGCAGCAGCGCGCCGAACTTGCCGATGAAGGCCAGGGTGATGGCGAAGATTGCCGCCCAGGTCATGATTTTCGGGTTGTAGTTCTTGGTCAGCATCACCGCGCCGGTCACTTCGGCGTAGGTGGTGTTGGGCGGGCCGCCGAACAGGCCGGCGGCGGTAGTGGCTAGGCCGTCACCCAGCAGGGTGCGGTGCAGGCCGGGCTTCTTCAAGTAGTCGCGGCCGGTCACGCTGCCCACCGCAATCACCCCGCCGATGTGCTCGATCGCCGGTGCCAGGGCAACCGGGACGATGAACAGGATGGCCTGCCAGTTGAATGCCGGCGCGGTGAAGTTGGGCAGTTCCAGCCACGGTGCGGCGGCGATCCTGGCCGTGTCGACCACGCCAAAGGCGAACGACAGGGCAAAGCCGACCAGCACGCCGGCAATGATCGGCACCAGGCGGAAGATGCCTTTGCCGAACACGGCGACGATCAGTGTGGTCAGCAGGGCGGGCATGGAGATCATCATCGCCGTCTTGTACGGCAGCAGCACGCTGCCGTCCCCGGCCTTGCCCATCGCCATGTTCGCCGCGATCGGTGCCATGGCCAGGCCGATGGAAATGATCACCGGGCCGATCACCACCGGCGGCAGCATGCGGTCGATGAAACCGGTGCCTTTGATTTTCACCATCAGGCCCATGAAGGTGTAGACGAAGCCGGCGGCCATCACGCCGCCCATGGTCTCGGCCAGGCCGAACTGGCCCTTGGCGAGGATGATCGGGGTGATGAAGGCAAAGCTCGAGGCCAGGAACACCGGTACCTGGCGGCCGGTGACCAGCTGGAACAGCAGGGTGCCGATGCCGGCGGTGAACAGCGCGACGTTCGGGTCGAGGCCGGTGATCAGTGGCATCAGCACCAGCGCGCCGAATGCCACGAAGAGCATCTGCGCGCCCGAAACGACCTGGCGCCACAGCGGGTCGTTGAAGCCGTCCTGCATGGTCAGGCGTCCTTTTGCTTGGTGCCGAAGATCTTGTCACCGGCATCGCCCAGGCCTGGCACGATGTAGCCGTGTTCGTTCAGGTGCTGGTCGATCGAAGCGGTGTAGATCTGCACGTCCGGGTGGGCTTTTTCCACCACATCGATGCCTTCTGGCGCGGCCACCAGGACCATGGCACGGATCTCCTTGCAGCCTGCCTTCTTCAGCAGGTCGATGGTGGCAACCATCGAACCGCCGGTGGCCAGCATCGGGTCGATGATCAGGGCCAGGCGCTGGTTGATGTCCGGCGCGAGCTTTTCCAGGTAGGTGTGGGCTTCGAGGGTTTCTTCGTTGCGGGCAACACCCACCGCGCTGACCTTGGCCCCCGGGATCAGGCTGAGCACACCGTCGAGCATGCCGATGCCGGCGCGCAGGATCGGCACCACGGTAATCTTCTTGCCAGCGATCTTTTCAACTTGCACCTTGCCACACCAGCCGTCGATCTCGTAGCTTTCCAGCGGCAGGTCCTGGGTCGCTTCGTAAGTCAGGAGCGCGCCGACTTCCTGGGCGAGTTCGCGAAAATTCTTGGTGCTGATATCGGCACGGCGCATCAGGCCGAGCTTGTGGCGGATCAGCGGATGGCGGATCTCACGAGTGGGCATAGGGGGCTCCGAAAGGCGGGCAAAAAAACCGCGCTAGATTAATCTATTCAGCCTGTGCTGTCGTCTGGTCATTTGGACGTTAGTCCATAAATGCTTGATCTGTGACGAGCGGATGCGTACCTTTGCCCGCTTTTCCAAAGTGCCACCCGGAGAGCGCCATGTCCGCCGATCTCGAGCATATCCGTCAAGTCATGCGTGAAGCTGACTGCCTGTACACCGAAGCCGAAGTCGAAGCGGCCATCGCCAAAGTCGGCGCGCAGATCTGCAACGACCTGCACGACAGGAATCCGGTGGTGTTCTGTGTAATGAACGGCGGCCTGATCTTTGCCGGCAAATTGCTGACCCACCTGCAGTTCCCACTGGAGGCCAGCTACCTGCACGCCACCCGCTACCGCAACCAGACCAGCGGCGGCGAGCTGTTCTGGAAGGCCAAGCCGGAAGTGTCGTTCATCGACCGTGACGTCTTGATCGTCGATGACATCCTCGATGAAGGTCACACCCTCAGCGCCATCATCGAGTTCTGCAAGCATGCCGGTGCGCGTTCGGTGCACACCGCAGTGCTGATCGACAAGGACCATGAGCGCAAGGCCAGCCCCGACCTCAAGGCCGACTACGTGGGCTTGCCCTGCGTCGACCGCTACATCTTCGGCTACGGCATGGACTACAAAGGCTACTGGCGCAACGCCAACGGCATTTTCGCCGTCAAGGGGCTGTGACCATGCGCCAGCCTGCGTTCATCGACCAATCGCTGTTCGCCGGGCTGGCCGCGCAGGCTGCCGCCAACCCGCGGCAGCGGCAGCACCACACCTTCCATGAGATGGAAGAACCCTGCCACCGCATGGCTGTCGGCCTGCAACCGGGTACCTACATCCCGCCGCACCGCCACCTCAGCGCCGACAAGGCGGAAACGCTGCTGGCCCTCAAAGGGCGCTTCGGCCTGCTGCTGTTCGATGAACAAGGCGTGGTAACCGACAAGCGGGTGCTGCAGGCGGGCGGTGACTGCCTCGGTGTGGACCTGGCGCCCGGCATCTACCACGGGCTGGTAGTGCTGGAGCCGGACAGCATCCTGTTCGAGTGCAAGGCCGGGCCGTACCGTCCGGTGGGCGAGGGTGAGCACGCGCACTGGGCACCGCGCGAGGGTGAAGAGGGGGTCGCCGCGTACCAGGCCTGGATGCTTGCGCAGTTCGACTGATGCCAGGCCGCTCCTACAAGAGGCCGTGCACGCCGTGCTAGAGTGCCTCTTCATACAAGGAGCCTCACATGCGTGCGTTTCTTCCCCTTCTGCTGGCGGTCAGCCTGCCGCTTGCCGCCGCACCGCTGCACAGCCAGTTCCTGCCACCTGACGACCAGTCCCTGCGCCAGGAAGCGCCGACCGGCCAGCAATTGTTGCAAGTGACCGATTATTCGGTGGTGGTCGGCGCCCAGCGCCAGTCCGACCAGCAGCCGATCCCGATCACCTCGTCGTTGCAGGTGCGTCTCAAGGGCAAGCCGCTGAGCAAGGGCGCGACCATCGCCCAGGTGCTGCTGACCTTCGACGGCGAAGCGGCCAAGAGCCTGAAAAAACCCGTGTATGACGAGAATACCCGCACCCTGAGCCTGAATTACCCGGTCAGCGACTACCGGGTGATCATGGACCTGCTGCGGAATGAAACGCTGTATGTGCAGTTCCTCACCTACGGTAACGGCCATATCTGGGCCGACCTGCACACCGGCACCGTACGTACGCGTTGAGGCGCGCGGGCTGAGGGCGGTACACTGCCGGCCTTCGAAATCCCGTGATGGTCCAGTTGGAGTCGGCAATGCGTAAAGACAAGAAACAGGTAATCGGCGACGAGATCAGCGACGACTACATCAAGACGTTCCTGCAATTCGAGCCGGCCGATGGGGTGACCTCGCCTTCGCTGCACAAGCTGGTCAAGGCCTACCGGGGCCTGCGCGTCGACGACTTCGCGCGCTTTGTCGGCTTCTTCGTCGAAGCGGGCCTGGACCTGGATGGCAAGGACGAGCATGGCAAGACCTTCGTCGAGCTGATTGCCGACCAGCGCAATGCCGCCGAATACATCGAGATCATCGCCGCCGCTCGCGGCTGATAAAGATCCAGGCACAAAAAAACGCCCCGAGGGGCGTTTTTTCGTTACCGCTGCAGATCAAGCGTAATGCTTGGCCGCCGGGCTGCTTTCCACCAGGTCCAGCGCCACGTCGTTGTCGGCACTGATCTTGTGATACAGGGCAGCGTCGGTCGCCAGGGTCTTCTCGCGCGCCGGGAAGATTTCCTTGAGCTTGGCGGCCCAGGCACCTTTGGCCTGCTCGGGGAAGCAGCGCTCGATCAGTTCCAGCATGATCGACACGGTCACCGAAGCACCCGGCGATGCGCCGAGCAGTGCCGCCAGGCTACCGTCCTGGGCCGAGACCAGCTCGGTACCAAACTGCAGCACGCCGCCTTTCTTCGGGTCCTTCTTGATGATCTGTACGCGCTGGCCGGCCACTTCCAGGCGCCAGTCTTCGGCCTTGGCCTGCGGATAGAAACGACGCAGGGCCTCCAGGCGTTGCTCCATCGACTGCATCACTTCACTGACCAAGTACTTGGTCAGGTCCATGTTGTCGCGGGCCACGGCCAGCATCGGGCCGATGTTGCCCATGCGCACCGACAGCGGCAGGTCCATCAGCGAACCGTGCTTGAGGAACTTGGTGGTGAAGCCGGCGTACGGCCCGAACAGCAGCGATTTCTTGCCGTCGACCACGCGGGTGTCCAGGTGTGGTACCGACATCGGTGGTGCACCGACCGCGGCCTGGCTGTAGACCTTGGCCTGGTGCTGCTTGACGATTTCCGGGTTGTCGCAACGCAGCCACTGGCCGCTGACCGGGAAGCCGCCGAAGCCTTTGCTTTCCGGAATGCCAGACATCTGCAGCAGCGGCAGGGCCGCGCCACCGGCACCGAGGAAGACGAAGCGGGCGTCCACTTCGCGGCTGCCGCCGCTGTTGACGTCCTTGATGCTCACGGTCCAGCCGCTGCCGTTACGGCGCAGGCCGACGACCTTCTTGCTGTACTTGACCTGGGCGTGCTCGGTGTCGCCTAGCAGCTTCAGCAGCTTGTTGGTCAGCGCGCCGAAGTTGACGTCGGTGCCCTTGAGTACGCGGGTGGCGGCGATGCGCTGGTCGGCCGGGCGGCCTGGCATCATCAGCGGCATCCACTCCTTCATCAGCGCCTTGTCTTCGGTATATTCCATCTCGGCGAAGGCGTGGTGCTGCTTGAGCAGCTCGAAGCGCTTCTTGAGGAAGGCAATACCCTTGTCACCCTCGACATAGCTCAGGTGCGGCACAGGGTTGATGAAAGCACGCGCCGAGCCGAAGTTGCCCTTCTTGCTCAGGTAGGCCCAGAACTGGCGCGAGACCTCGAACTGGGTGTTGATGTGCACGGCCTTCTTGATGTCGATGCTGCCATCGGCGGCCTGCGGCGTGTAGTTAAGCTCGCACAGGCCGGCGTGGCCGGTACCTGCATTGTTCCAGGGGTTGGAGCTTTCCGCGGCTCCGGAGTCCATCGCCTCGACCACCTCGAGTTTCAGGGCCGGGTCGAGCTCCTTGAGCAGTACGGCCAGGGTGGCACTCATGATGCCCGCGCCTACCAGTACCACATCAACCGATTCGTTCTGCGCCATTTAACGCGTCTCCACAATCTACAGCTACCTAATTGACAGCATAGGACCTGGGGTCGCCAGGATCGCCATGTCCGACTTCTCGCAGTTCTTGCAACTTCCGCGGGCACCGCCAATCAGTCTTCGGGTTCGGCTATTGAACGCCGTTTGCCACGGGTGCGGCAATTCGACTTATGGTCAAGGTGTCGTGCGTGCGTTATGGAACGGCTCAGATACTCATCCGGGATGAGCGCATTTGCCGCCTGTTCAGGGCTGTTCGGGACACATCTGCCGCTTTTGCACATGCCAGACTGTTCATTTGCTCGCCACACTCTTGTGAAGTTGTGAAAACCGTTTTTTCACGCTCTTTTGGAGACGTGAACCTCAAAAGGGGACTGCGCGATGGCAACCCGCAGGTTCATGCAGTGTGAAGGGCCGGAAAAGCAGGCACGACAGCCGATGCAAGACCTGAGTGGAAGGCTCTCTGTGGGCGAAGCGGTGAAGTTGCCGGGGTCAATCGGCGATGCGGGGCCCGATCAGGAGACGTCCTTATAATCGGGGGGAGATTATAGCGAGGTCGCGCGCAGAAATGTCGCCATTCGTGGTTTTTATTGCAGCGTTTGTCAGGCCGCGAGGATGCGCTGGTGCCAGCGGCGGCTTGCGCGTGCGCAAACCCGGGCACTGGCGGGCAGCTCGCGGCCCAACCAGGCGAGCTGGATTTCCCCGATCCGGACCCAGCCGCTGCCGCTGGGGGGGTGGCTGCATCGCTTGAAGGCCAGGCATTTGCCATCGGCATCGAGGCGCGCATAGGCGTGGTGGCGCGGGCGTTGGAAGAGCAGGGTCCAGAGCGAGGCCATGGCAGCGGGTCCTGTGCGTTAGGGCTTGGCGCAAGGATAAGGGCGCGGCGATGAAACCATTGTGACAACCGGGCCAGGCCGATGACTGGTCGGTGTGTCGCTAGGTATACTGTGGGCCTTCGCCGTATTTTCTGGAGTAACGCGCATGTTGCAACGTCTGTTGTTCGGTTTGATCGCCGTGGCCAGCCTCAGTCTGGCCGGTTGTGCCCACAGCCCGCAACAACTCAGCCCGCAACCCACGCTCAAGGCCCAGCTCGCCCCGGTCGGCCATGGCCAGCCGGTGGTGGTCCGGGTCGTTGACGGTCGGGCGTCGCAGTCCCTGGGCACTCGCGGTGGCATGTACCCTGAAACCAGCACCATCAGCGTCAGCGGTAACGACATCGTGCCCAAGCTGCAGGCCCAGGCCGAAGCCGCCGTGCGTCTGCTCGGCTTCACCCCGACGCCCAACGCCTATAACGCGCCGCAGTTGACCGTGACCCTGGCCGAATTGAAGTACCAGTCGCCGAAAGACAACCTGTACGTCACCGAGGCGACCATCGGCGCTACCTTCCGTGCCGACGTTGCCAACGGCGGCCGTACCTACAGCGGCCGTTACGGCGCTTCGCTGGACCAGCGTTTCGGCATGGCGCCGAACCAGGAAACCAATAACCAGCTGGTGGGCGATGTGCTGAGCGATGCCCTGACCCGCCTGTTCAAGGACCCGAGCATCGGGCAGGTACTGGGGCAGTAAAACCTTTTCGTGGCATGAAGAAAACCCGCTGCCTGTATTCCTGGCAGCGGGTTTTTTGTTGGCGGTAGCGGCCTTTTGCGGGTGAAACCGCGAAGAGGTCGGCCCAGGCTCATGCAGCTCGTATCTGGAAATCCAGCACGCTGAGGCCGGTATGGGTATCGATATCCGGTAAATCCTCATGTACGTGCCCGCCCAGCGCGCAATACACCAGCCACTGGCGGTCCTGCACGTTGATGGCAAAACCATCGATCAGCGCCTGCTGTTCGTCGCTCTGGGCGACGAGGTAGAGGCGGTCCTGGTTTTCGGCGTGCAGCATGAACTAGCTCCGGATCATGGAAAGGCCGACAGGGTGGCCTGTTCAGATGACGAGCACATGACAGATGAAATTTAATGACACTTTGTCGCCCGGGCCGGGTATCAGGGCTTGACTTGGGTAGAATGCGGGCCTCGTCGCTCACACCGAGGTTGCGTGATGTCCTTGCAAGTGCTCTGGGGGTTCCTGGCCGCCCACCCGACCAAACTGATCAATCTGCTGGCGCTGCTGCTGACATGCCCGGGCGGGCTGCTGCTGCACGGTGCACGGCGGCGCGAGGCCGAGACCCGAGAGTACATGGCAATGGGCGAGGGGGTAGTGGACGCATTCGACCTGCGGGTGCCGCGCTACTTCTACATTCTCGGTTTTTCGTGCCTGGCGATGGCGTTGCTACTGTCCTGGTTCAGTACCTGGGTCTGAAAAAAAACGAGGCTGCGAAGCAGCCCCGATTCCATCAGGCAACCGGTGCCTGCTGCCTGACCTGATACTGGTTGCGCACTGGCGTCGCGTACTGCAACACCAGGTACGGCCGCTGCTCTTCAGGGCAGGCATCCAGGCGGCGTTGCCATTCCTCTCTGGCTCGGGCCAGCTCATCGGCCGGGAACATCTTCTCGGCGCTCGGTACCTGCAAGGACTCATCCTTGCCTTCCCACATCGCATAGGCCAGGTAGTGCACCGGGAACAACCGGTAGCCGCCGAGGATCTGCCGGTCGATTTCCGCTGCCAGTTGCTTGGTATCCTCGTAGTATTCGGTCACCGGAGGGGCAAAGTTGATATGCACTCTGCCCTTGTAGCCGGTAATGCCCTTGGCGATGCTGTTGTCATCCTCACCCGGCGCCTTCTTGTAGGTGCCGGTGGTGGCGCGGATGTATAGCTCGCGGGCCTTGGCCTGGTCGCACGGGTCGTATTCGTAGCTGATCGACACCGGCGTCAGGTTCAGGCTCTGGATCACCGCGCCGAACGGTTCGTCCTTGCGGCTCATGTGGAACATCTTGAGAATCGCCGAGTCGGTGCGGTCGTCACCGTCCTTGGCGCGGCCTTCGGCCTGGGCGATCCAGATCGATGTCACGTCGTTGCGGATCGAGTGGTTGATGTACGCCGAGAGCAACTGGTAGGCAGCCAGCTTCTCGCGTCGCCCACTGAGCGAACGGTGCACGATGAAGCTCTTGTTCAGGCGCATCATGTCGCTGACGAAGGGTTTCTGCAGCAGGTTGTCACCAATGGCGATGCGCGGCGTGGGCAGGCCGGCGTGGTAAACCGCGTAGTTGACGAAGGCCGGGTCCATGACGATGTCGCGGTGGTTGGCCAGGAACAGGTAGGCGGTACCGGCCTTGAGCTGTTCGACGCCAGAATAGGTGACGCCGTCGGTGGCGCGGTCGATGGTCTGGTCGACGTAGTATTCGACTTTGTCCTGCAACGTCGAGACACAGCTGACGCCGGCGAATTCCTTGCGCAGGCGGCGTGCGATCAACGGCTTGAGCAACCAGCCCAGGGCGCCGGCCGCACGCGGGAAGCGGAAGTGGGTGAGGATATCGAGGAATGCCGGGTCGCTGAGCAGGCGTGCCAGAACGGCAGGGACCTCAGCGTCGTCGTACGGTCGGATGGCATCGAATTCGCCCATCATGCTCTCTTGTTGGAAACGGCTAGGGTAATAAGGTAGGGACGGGCTCCGAAAAACGGCTCGGACGCACACAGGCCCTGTAAACAGACCGGCAATTATACGCATAAGTCACTGCGGAGGCCGCGATGCTGGAAACCGACTTCTATGATTGCCCGTATTGTGGCGAACGGGTGGAAACCACCGTCGATCTGTCGGCTGGCGACCAGGTCTATACCGAGGATTGCCAGGTGTGCTGCCAGCCTGTGGTGTTCATTCTGCAGGTGCATGGCGACGAATGGATGCTCGAAGTCCGCCGCGAGGATGACGCCTGATGCAGCGAATCTACGAACCGGAAAGCCTGCTCGAGGCGGAAATGCTGGCAGGCATGCTGGCCAGCGAAGGCGTTGAAGTACACGTGGTCGGCCGCGACCTGATCGGCGCCGCCGGCGAGCTGCCGCTGCAAGGCCTGCTGGGGCTGGCCGTGGCTGATGAGCACGCCGCATACGCACGACAGCTGATCGATGCGTACAATGACGCCCAGCCACTGGTTGGCGACGAACCGGAGAGTTTTCCCGGTACCTTGATCTGTTAGGTTCTGAATTCGCCCATGTGTGGACGTTACGCGCTGTTTCGCTGGCCCCAGGCGCTGGCCTGCCTGCCGGGCTTTCCTGCCGGGCAACCAGCCCAATGGAACATCTCGCCAGGGGCTTCGGTACTGATCCAGCGGCAGCTGGACGGCCAGTTGCAATTGGCCAAGGCGCGCTGGGGGCTGACCCCGGCCTGGCTCACCGACCTGTCTCGTACCCCGGCCCATGCCCGCGCCGAGACCCTGGCCGAACAGCCGATGTTTCGCGATGCGTTCCGCCAGCGGCGCTGCCTGATGCCGGCCAACGGTTTCTACGAATGGCGTGGCAGTGTGCGCAAGCGCCCGTACTGGTTGACCCCGGGGGAGGGCGCGTCGCTATACTTCGCCGCTGTCTGGGAGGCTTACCCCGTGCAGGACCAGGTGTGGCTGAGTTGTGCGGTGGTGACCCAGGCGGCCATGAACCAGCGGCGGCCGTTGATCCTGGATGAAGCAGGGCAGGCGGCCTGGCTTGACCCGGACACGCCACTGACGCGCCTGCACGAGCTGCTGGCCAGCCCGTCGGCACAGTTGCGTGAACGGGCGCTGGCCAACTTTGTCAATGACCCGAAGCTGGATGCACCGGAGTGCCTGACCCCGGCCTGAGGGCCGGTCCGGGCCCCGCGTTTTCGGCTTCAGTGTGAAATCTTCTCTACGGCTATGGCGGCCCACAGGCCAGTCAGCCTAGGATACGGCGCATGTAGGAAAGGGAGTGTTTTCATGCGTAAGTCTTTTGTCGTCAGCCTCTTGAGTGCTGGCATCCTGCTGGCCGGCTGCCAGGCGGTGAATACCACCAGCGGCGGTGCTGTCGGCGTCGAACGCCAGCAATACATGTTCAGCATGCTTTCGGCCGATGAAGTCAACAAGATGTACGCCCAGTCGTACCAGCAGACCCTTGGCGAGGCCTCCAGCAAAGGCGTGCTCGACAAGTCCAGCGCCGATGCCAAGCGTGTGCAGGCCATCGCCAACCGCCTGATCGCCCAGACCCCCAAGTTCCGCCCGGATGCCGCGCAGTGGGACTGGCAGGTCAACGTGATCAAGAGCGACGAGCTCAACGCCAACTGCGGCCCGGGCGGCAAGATCATCGTCTACACCGGGCTGATCGACCAGCTCCAGCTCACCGATGCGGAAATCGCCGCGGTGGTCGGCCACGAGATCGCCCACGCCTTGCGTGAACACAGCCGCGAAGCCATGTCCAAGGCGTACGGCGTGGAAATGGCCCGCCAGGGTGCCGGTGCCATCTTCGGCCTGGGCCAGAGCAGCATGGCCTTGGCCGACACTGTGGTGAACTATGCCATGACCCTGCCCAACAGCCGGGCCAACGAGAACGAGGCCGACCTGATTGGCCTGGAACTCTCGGCACGTGCCGGTTACGACCCGAACGCCGCGATCACCCTGTGGAACAAGATGACCAAGGCTTCCGAAGGTGCACCGCCTGAGTTCATGAGCACCCACCCGGCGTCGTCGAGCCGTATCGCTTCATTGCAGGCAGCGATTCCGAAGGTGATGCCGCTGTATCAGGCGGCCAAAAAGTAATGCTGTCGTGGGGCCGCTTCGCGGCCCTATCGCGACACAAGGCCGCTGCTTCTTCGCGATGGGCTGCGCAGCAGCCCCCGCTTGCGTGGTTATCCGACCCAGCCACTGGCCTTCATCGCTGAGTAGACGGCGACGATCGCCAGCACGAAGAACGCCGTCGCTGCCAGGCGACGAATCAGCGTCAGCGGCAGTTTGTCCGCTGCGAAGTTACCTGCCAGAACCACCGGCACGTTCGCAATCAGCATGCCCAGAGTGGTGCCGATGATGACCATGATCAGGTGTGGATACTGAGCCGCCAGCATCACCGTGGCGACCTGGGTCTTGTCACCGATTTCCGCCAGGAAGAAGGCGATCAGCGTCGTCAGGAACGGCCCGAAGCGGCGTGCCGGGCTCTCGTCGTCATCCATCTTGTCTGGCACCAGGGTCCACAACGCGGTGGCGGTAAAGCTGGCGGCCAGGATCCAGTGCAATGCCGAATCGCTGAAGAAGCTGCCGACCCATGCCCCCACGGCACCAGCCGCCGCATGGTTGGCCAGGGTCGCGGCGATGATGCCGGCGATGATCGGCCACGGCTTGCGGAAGCGGGCAGCGAGAATGAGCGCGAGCAGTTGCGTCTTGTCGCCAATTTCGGCGAGCGCAACGATTGCGGTGGGGACCAGCAGAGATTCCAGCATCAGGTTTCCTACGGGGGCGGGTCGACACGGCTATGACACGTACAGCCTCCCCGCCCCGGGTAAGGTGTGCGTGTCATAGGTCTTGTCAAACCCTCGATCCGTCTTTGCGGATCTCGCCATGCAGGCTGCATGGTGGGTCGCACGCGCCATGGTCTGTGGACCAAGTATGTTGACGCGTACCGGGCGAGCTGGGCGCTCGCGGGAGACTACTCCCCTAGGACGGTGCGGATTCTGCCTAGGCAAAACGCTTTCGGCAAGCGCTGTTTTTATCCGCGTGTTGCCTGGTAGATGCGGAAGCCATCGGCCTCGTCACGCACTTGGCAGTTGCCCAGCGCACCTTCGATCAGCGGCTGGTAACGCAGGAAGCTGTTGGCCACCAGGCGCATTTCGCCGCCTTTTCGCAGGTGGTTCGCCGATTTTTTCAGCAAGTTCTCCGATGCCTGATAATTCGTATGAACCCCCGTATGGAACGGCGGGTTGCTCAGAATCAGGCTCAGCTCGGTAGGGGCGGCGTCGATGCCGTCCCCGCTGATTACTTCACCTTCCAGGCCGTTGGCGGCCAAGGTCAGCCGGCTGGCGGCCACCGCGAAGGCATCCACGTCCAGCAGGCTTACCCGGCTCTGTGGATAACGGCGTTTGACCGTGGCGCCGAGCACCCCGGCACCGCAGCCAAAGTCCAGCACATGCCCGCCCGGCAGGCCGTCGAGGTGCTTGAGCAGCAGGGCGGTACCGCGATCGAGGCGGCCATGGCTGAACACGCCCGGCAGGCTGACCACCTGCAGCGGGCCGTCTTCCAGGGCAAGCTCGAAGCGTTCGGCCAGGCTTTCCAGGGGGGTTGCCTGAGGCGCCTGTGCGATGGTCACTTGCCAAAGCTGGCAATGGCGGGCGCTGTCGAGCTTGCGTGGCTTGCCGAAGGCCTGCAGCTGTTTGGCAGCACCTTCGATGCCACCGCGCTTCTCGCCGACCAGGTACAGTTCACAGCCGGCCAGGCGCGACGCCAGTGCATTGAGCAGGTAGCCAGCCAGCTCGCGCGACTTGGGCAGGAACAGCACGGCACTGCCGAAGGCCACGTCCGGGGGTTCGACCCCGTAGTGGCTGCGGCCGGCGTAACGGCTCTGCAGCATGCCCTGATCGCCCGCATGCCAGGTCCAGGCCTGGGCCTGGGGCAAGTGACCGAGCAGGTCGTCGGCGGGGGCGCCGGCGATCAGCAGCGGCCCCTGGAACAGCTCTGCCTGGCGGAGCAACACTTCACTGCGCGGGTCCATGGACGACGCCTCCTGAAAAAGTGGCGCAGTGTAGCAGAGCCGGGCGCCGCGCTCAGCTGACCACGCGGCGCGGCTGCCCGGCGAAGAAGGCCTGGGCGTTTTCGCTCAGCTGGCCGACGATGCGCTGGCGCGACTCCACCGCGCCCCAGGCACTGTGCGGGGTGATGACCAGACGCGGAATGCCGGGTTCAAGCAACGGGTTGCCATTGACCGGCGGTTCTACGCTCAGCACGTCGGTGGCGGCGCCACCCAGGTGGCCGCTGCGCAGGGCGTCGGCCAGCGCCTGCTCGTCGATCAGGCCCCCGCGAGCCGTGTTGACCACCAGTGCGCCGGGCTTGAGCAGCGCCAGTTCGCGCGCACCAAGCATGTGCCGGGTGTGCTCGTTCAGCGGGCAATGCAGAGTCAGGGCATCGACTTGCGGCAGCAGTTCGTCCAGCGGCAGCCGGTCGTGGCGTTCCGGGCGGCCGGGGATATGCCCGCTCAGCACGCGCATGCCAAAGGCTTCGGCCAGCCGCGCCACCGCGCCGCCCAGTTCGCCGTGGCCGAGCAGGCCCAAGGTCTTGCCTTCGAGTTCGACGATAGGGAAGTCCAGCAGGCAGAACTGGCTGGCCTTGGCCCACTGGCCGTCGGCTACCGCCTGGTTGTAGTCGCACAGGCGGGTGGCCAGGGCCAGCAGCAGGGCGAGGGTGTGCTGGGCCACGGACGGTGTGCCGTAGCCCTGGCAGTTGCACACGGTGATGCCTTGGGCACGGGCCGCCGCCAGGTCGACATTGTTGGTGCCGGTGGCGGCGACCAGGATCAGCTTCAGCTGCGGATTGGCGATCAGCGTCGCGGCGTCGAGCACGACCTTGTTGCTGATTACCGCCACCGCGCCCTGCAGGCGTTCGGTGACCTGGTCCGGGCGGGTTGCGGCGTAGAGCTCGAATTCGTCGAACTGCTGCTTCAAGGGCGAGAGGTCGAGATCGCCCAGGTCCAGGGACTGGTGATCGAGAAACACGGCGCGACGCGGGCTGGGCATGGGGCTCTCCGGTGCAGGGCAGGGGTAGTGGTGTTGTGGCCTTTCGCGGGTAACCCGCTCCCACAGGGTCACCACGCCTGCGGGTTGGAGTGAACCTGTGGGAGCGGGTTTACCCGCGAAAGGCCCTTTGCTCCAGTACAAATCTTGAAGCTGCTCGGCGCAGTGTCTAGCCCGCGGTTAGCGCCCGTCAACGCCCGGCACTCATACCTGTGCTGCGCAAATCATTCCTTCGGCTGATTTGGCCGTCACATTGACGGACTACAGTAAACGCCAGAGTTTTCCGGCCCGCCTTTTCCGAAAAGGGATACCCATGTTGCAGACCCGCATCATCAAGCCCGCCGAGGGCGCCTACGCCTACCCGCTGCTGATCAAACGCCTGCTGATGTCCGGCAGCCGCTATGAAAAGACCCGCGAGATCGTCTACCGCGACCAGTTGCGGCTGACTTATCCACAGCTCAACGAACGCATCGCGCGCCTGGCCAACGTGCTCACCGAAGCCGGCGTGAAGGCGGGTGACACCGTGGCCGTGATGGACTGGGACAGTCACCGCTACCTGGAATGCATGTTCGCCATCCCGATGATCGGTGCGGTGGTGCACACCATCAACGTGCGCCTGTCGCCAGAGCAGATCCTCTACACCATGAACCACGCCGAAGACCGCCTGGTGCTGGTCAACAGCGATTTCGTCGGCCTGTACCAGGCCATTGCCGGGCAGTTGACCACGGTCGACAAGACCTTGCTGCTGACCGATGGCGTGGACAAGACCGCCGAGTTGCCTGGCCTGGTTGGTGAGTATGAGCAGTTGCTGGCCGCCGCCAGCCCGCGCTACGACTTCCCCGATTTCGACGAAAACTCGGTGGCCACTACCTTCTACACCACAGGTACCACCGGCAACCCCAAGGGTGTCTACTTCACCCACCGGCAGCTGGTGCTGCATACCCTGGCCGAAGCGTCGGTGACCGGCAGCATTGACAGCGTGCGCCTGCTGGGCAGCAACGACGTGTACATGCCGATCACCCCGATGTTCCACGTGCATGCCTGGGGTATCCCCTACGCCGCGACCATGCTCGGCATGAAGCAGGTGTACCCCGGGCGCTACGAGCCGGAGATGCTGGTCAGGCTGTGGCGTGAGGAGAAAGTCACGTTTTCCCATTGCGTGCCGACCATCCTGCAGATGTTGCTCAACTGCCCGACCGCGCAGGGGCAGGACTTTGGCGGCTGGAAAATCATCATCGGCGGCAGCGCGCTCAACCGTTCGCTGTATCAGGCCGCCCTGGCACGCGGCATCCAGCTGACCGCGGCGTATGGCATGTCGGAGACCTGTCCGCTGATCTCTGCCGCGCACCTGAACGACGAGCTGCAGGCCGGCAGCGAGGATGAGCGCGTCACCTACCGCATCAAGGCTGGCGTGCCGGTACCGCTGGTCGAGGCGGCGATTGTCGATGGCAATGGCAACTTCCTGCCGGCCGATGGCGAAACCCAGGGCGAGCTGGTGCTGCGTGCGCCGTGGCTGACCCAGGGCTATTTCAAGGAGCCGGAGAAGAGCGAGGAGCTGTGGCAGGGGGGCTGGCTGCACACCGGTGACGTCGCCACGCTGGACGGCATGGGCTACATCGACATCCGCGACCGCATCAAGGATGTGATCAAGACTGGCGGCGAGTGGATATCTTCACTCGACCTCGAAGACCTGGTCAGCCGCCACCCGGCGGTGCGCGAAGTGGCGGTGGTCGGGGTGGCCGACCCGCAGTGGGGCGAGCGGCCGTTTGCCCTGCTGGTGGTGCGGGAAGGTCAGGTCATCGACGCCAGGACGCTCAAGGAGCACCTCAAGCCGTTCGTCGAGCAAGGGCATATCAACAAATGGGCGATTCCCAGCCAGATCGCCGTTGTTACTGAAATTCCCAAGACCAGTGTCGGCAAGCTCGACAAGAAACGTATCCGCCAGGACATCGTCCAGTGGCAGGCCAGCAACAGCGCGTTCCTTTCCACGCTGTAACCGCAACGCGGGCCGCGCTGCGCAGCACGCGGCCCGCATTCTAGAGCGGTCAGCACCTTGCCAAATGGCGGAAATACGCCATCCTTTAGCACTGCCAGCCCGCTACCGGTACCAGATTGCAGCGCGTTGGCAGCACGGAGCGCAAATCACACTTTAGAGGGATCAAGCGCCTGTGCCTTGCTGGCTATAGTCGGGGCCAGGGGATTTTCAGGAATGGGGGTTCGCGGCATGCGCAAGCCATGTCGTCGCGGGCGCAAGCCTGCATCCGGTCGCTCGGCCGTTCTTGAAAGGACTCACTGCCATAACAAAAAAAGTACATGGAGTAGCGTCGATGAAATCTGCAAACCTGTTCTGGCGCCGGGCCAAGTTGCCCCTGGCCGTCAGCCTTGCTTCCACGCTCGCAAGTCCTGCTTTCGCTGTCAGCTTCAACATTGGTGAAATCGAAGGCCAGTTCGACTCGTCGCTCTCCATCGGCGCCAGCTGGTCGACAGCCAATCCCAACAAGAACCTGATCGGGGTGAACAACGGCGGCAAGGGCCTGTCGCAGACATCGGACGATGGCCACCTGAACTTCAAGAAGGGCGAGACCTTCTCCAAGATCTTCAAGGGCATCCATGACCTGGAGCTCAAGTACGGCGACACCGGCGTATTCGTGCGTGGCAAGTACTGGTACGACTTCGAGCTGAAGGACGAAGGCCGCGAGTTCAAGGACATCAGCGACTCCAACCGCAAGGAAGGCGCCAAGTCGTCCGGCGCCGAGCTGCTTGACGCCTTCGTCTACCACAACTATTCGATCGGCGACCAGCCGGGCTCGGTACGCCTGGGCAAGCAGGTAGTCAGCTGGGGTGAAAGTACCTTCATCGGTGGCGGTATCAACTCGATCAACCCGATCGACGTGTCGGCGTTCCGCCGTCCAGGGGCCGAGATCAAGGAAGGCCTGATCCCGGTCAACATGTTCTACATTTCGCAGAGCCTGACCGACAACCTGTCGGCCGAGGCCTTCTACCAGATCGAATGGGACCAGACGGTCGTCGACAACTGCGGCACCTTCTTCTCCCAGCCGGACATCATTGCCGATGGCTGTACCGACAACCTGCGCGTGCTCAACAGCAGCCGCACGGTGCCGGGCGCGGCGCAGCAGTTCCTGGCCAGCCGGGGCGTGAACATCAACGAAGAGGGGGTGATGGTACGCCGTGGCGCTGACCGTGATGCCCGCGACAGCGGCCAGTTCGGCGTAGCGATGCGTTACATGTTCGAGCCGCTGGACACCGAATTCGGCGCTTATTTCATGAACTACCACAGCCGTGCGCCAATCTTCAGCGCCACAGGTGCACCGCCTTCGGTGTTTGCCGGGTTGAGCGCCTTGCCTGCACAACTGCGTGCGCTGGCACCACTGATCGTGGCCGGCAATTCCGAGTACTTCGTCGAGTATCCCGAAGATATTCGCCTTTATGGCTTGAGCTTCTCCACCACCTTGCCCACCGGGACCGCCTGGAGCGGCGAACTCAGCTACCGCCCCAACGCACCCGTGCAGCTCAATACGACGGATATCCTGTTCGCCGGGGTCCGCCCGATTGGCGGCGCCTTGAGCAATGCATCGTTGCTGAGCGGTACGCCAGGGCAGGACCTGCACGGCTACCGGCGCAAGGAAATAACCCAGTTCCAGACCACCCTGACGCACTTCTTCGACCAGGTGATGGGCGCCAGCCGCATGACGGTGGTCGGTGAGGTGGGTGTCACTCACGTCGGCGGCCTGGAGAGCGCGCACGATACCCGCTACGGTCGTGACCCGGTATTCGGCCCCGGCCCGCTGCCATCCACCGGTGGTGCCAATACTTGCCAGGCGCTCAATGCCAGTACCATCGCGGGCGCAGGCGCTGGAGCCTCTACCGCCAACCTGTCGCGCAACTGCGAGAACGATGGCTTTACCACCAGTACCTCCTGGGGCTACCGCGCTCGGGTCATCTGGGACTACAACGACGTTTTCGCCGGGGTCAACCTGAAACCCAGCGTGGCCTGGTCGCATGACGTTTCCGGCTACTCGCCGGGCCCTGGCGCCAACTTTGAGGAAGGCCGCAAGGCGGTCAGCCTGGGCCTCGACGCCGAGTACCAGAACACCTACACGGCAAGCCTGTCGTACACCAACTTCTTCGATGGCGAGTACACCACCGTGGATGATCGCGACTTCGTCGCGCTCAGCTTCGGCGTGAACTTCTAAGCACACAGATCCAGGACGACACGACATGAACAAGACCAGAAGTCTGCTGCAGGCCGGTGTACTGGGCCTGTCCCTGCTGGCGACCAGCGTCATGGCTGCGGTATCCGCCGACGAGGCGGCCAAGCTGGGTAGCACCCTGACCCCGATGGGCGCCGAAAAGGCCGGCAACGCCGATGGCTCGATCGGCCCATGGGAGCCGTTGTCGAAAAGCGCTGGCAGCGCTGACGGCAGGGGCTTCCTGTCCGACCCGTACGGCAGTGAAAAGCCGCTGTTCACCATCACCGCGCAGAATGCCGACCAGTACAAGGACAAACTCTCGCCGGGCCAGCTGGCCATGCTCAAGCGCTACCCGGATACCTTCAAGATCCCGGTATACAAGACCCATCGTGGTTCCACGGTACCGGCTGACGTGTTCGCCGCCATCAAGGAAAACGCCACCAAGACTACCTTGGTCGAAGGCGGCAACGGCCTGAACAACTTCCGCACCGCCGTGCCGTTCCCGATCCCGAAAAGCGGCCTGGAGGTGATCTGGAACCATATCACCCGCTACCGCGGTGGCAGCGTCAGCCGCCTGGTGACCCAGGCCACCCCACAGCAGAATGGCTCGTTCAACCCGGTGTACTTCTCCGACCAGTTCGTCTTCCGCGAAAGGATGAAGGACTACGACCCGAACAACCCGGGCAACATCCTGTTCTACTTCAAGCAGGAGGTGACCGCGCCTGCACGCCTGGCCGGGACCGTGCTGCTGGTGCACGAAACCCTCGACCAGGTGAAGGAACCACGCAAGGCGTGGATCTACAACGCTGGTCAGCGCCGCGTGCGTCAGGCGCCGCAGGTGTCGTATGACGGCCCGGGTACTGCCGCCGACGGCCTGCGTACGTCGGACAACCTGGACATGTTCAACGGCGCGCCAGACCGCTATGACTGGAAGCTCGAAGGCAAGAAGGAGCTGTACATCGCTTCCAACGCCTTCAAGCTGGACGACCCCAAGCTCAAGTACACCGACATCATCAAGGCCGGGCACATCAACCAGGACCTGGCCCGTTACGAGCTGCGCCGCGTATGGCACGTGGTCGCGACGTTGAAGCCGGGCCAGCGGCACATCTACGCCAAGCGTGACTTCTACATCGACGAAGACACCTGGCAGGCAGCGGTGATCGACCAGTACGACGGCCGTGGCCAGCTGTGGCGGGTGTCCGAGGCCCATGCCCAGCCGTACTACAACGTGGACGTGCCGTGGTACACCCTGGAGGCGATCTACGACCTGCAGTCCGGCCGTTACCTGGCCCTGGGCATGAAGAACGAAGAGAAACGCGCCTACGACTTCGGCTTCAGCGCCAGCAAGGCGGACTTCCAGCCAGCGGCATTGCGCCAGTCGGGTATTCGCTAGGCATTGTGCTACCGCGAAACGCCCCGGCTTGTCCGGGGCGTTTGCATTTGCGGTCCCGGCGGCTTCGCGAGCACGCTCGCCAAGCCGCAAACCGGCAATAAACCTGCTGAATACCTCACCAAACCCCCGCCCCAGCCAATGTCCATCAGCCTTGTTGCTTTTTGTCGTAGTCTTTTCCGAGCCAACTGCGCCCATCATCTTCAAATGCGCAGCGTTACCGGCTAGTCTCGCAAGCATCCATACCGCCGTAGTCTTCCAAACAGAACGAGCCGGCCATGACAGATCTGTCCCGTACGCATGGATTCGCCAGCCAGGCCCTGGGCCTGCTGGACGGGCGTTTCTTCCGGCCGCCCTTGCCGGACGGCCATGTACCGCGCCTGCGCCTGTGCCAGCGGCTGCAAGCCGGCCTCGGCGGGCGGCTGCTGCTGGTCAATGCGCCTGCGGGGTTCGGCAAAAGCTCGCTGGCCATCGAATTCTGCGAAGCACTACCCGAGCACTGGCGCAGCCTGTGGCTGGGCCTGAGCCAACGCGATGCCGACCCTGGCCGCTTCCTCGAGCGCCTGCTCGAAGGCCTGCAGCAGTATTGCCCGGCGCTGGGCGGCCAGGCCATGGGCCTGCTGAAGATGCGCCAGCGCCACCAGCCGTTCGCCTTCGAGGAATGGCTCGATGGCCTGCTCGACGAGCTGGCGCTGTACCTGCAAACCGATACGCCGTTGTTGCTGGTGCTGGATGACTATCACCTGGCCCAAGGGCCGGTGCTCGACCGTTGCCTGCAGTTCTTCCTCAATCACCAGCCGCCCGGCCTGGTGCTGCTGGTCACCAGCCGCCAGCGCCCGGACTGGCACCTGGCGCGCCTGCGCCTATCGCGGCAACTGGTCGAACTCAATGAGCAGGACCTGCGCCTGACCGCCGAAGAGTCACTGGCGGTGATCGGCCGCCAACCCACCGGCCTGCGTGGCCAGGCGCTGGACAACCTGATCCAGCGCAGCGACGGCTGGGTGGCCGGGTTGCGCTTCTGGCAGTTGGCGGCCAGCGAGTCGGCTGAGGAACAGGCCTTGCCCCAGGCGTTGCATGGCGGCGAAGGCTTGATCCGCGATTACCTGCTGGAAGAAGTCATCGACAGGCTACCGGCCGACGTGCAGGCCTTCCTGTACGACACGGCCTGCCAGGAACGCTTCTGTGCCCCGCTGTGCGATGCCGTGCGTGGTCGTCACGACAGTGCCGCAATCCTGCGCTTCCTGCAGGCGCACCAGGTGTTCCTGGTGCCGCTGGACGAACATGGCCACTGGTTTCGCTACCATCACCTGTTCTCCGACCTGTTGCGCAGCCGCCAGGCCAGCGAGCCGCTGGCAGGGCTGCAGTTGCGCGCCTGCCGTTGGTTCGAGAGCCAGGGCCTGCTGGACGAGGCGGTGGAACAGGCGCTGCGGGCCGGCCACCTCGACGTCGCCGCCAACCTGGTACAGAGCCTGTCCGAGGAGCAATTGCTGGCCGAACAGAACGTCGGCATGCTGCTGCGCTGGAAAATGGACCTGCCCGACAGCCTGCTGATCAGCACACCGCGGTTGATCGTGCTGTACAGCTGGGCGTTGGGCCTGGCCTGCCAATTGGACGCGGCAGAGGAGCTGGCGGGTTACCTGAGCCGCTTCCTGCCCGCGCCTTCGGCGACTGCGCAGAAGTCCATGCTGGCGCAGTGGCTGGCGCTCAGCGGCGTGATCGCCCGTGGCCGTGGCGACCGTGAGCGCACCCTGGCCTATTGCGGCGAGGCGCTGCAAAGCCTGCCGAGCAAGCGTTATGGTCAGCGCCTGGTGTGCCTGTCGACATTGTCCAACCTGGCGATCGCCGATGGTGATTTCTGGCGCGCCCGTGGCTGGAACCGCGAGGCCCTGGAGTTGGCGCAGCGCGTCGGCAACCCATTGTTCGAAGCCCTGGCCCACTACGACCGCGCACGGGTGCTGCACGCCCGCGGCGAGGTGCTGCGTGCGCTGGACGAGGTGCGCCAGGGCCTGCAACGCCTGCAAGGGCTCTCGGCGCAGCGCCTGTATGCCGTGCGCGCGCGCCTGACGCTGTACGAGGGCTACCTGCTTGTCTCGCGCCTGCAGCCGGCCCAGGGCCGTGCACGTTTGCGTGCGGGGCTGGGCGAGGCGCGCGCCTGTCGCGATATCAGCGTGCTCATCGGCCACTGCGTGATTGCCACGCTGGATGGCCGCGACGGGCAGTTTGCCGAGGCCTTTGCCGAACTGGCCGAGGCCGAACGGCTGATGCATATCTGGGATGTGCCGCCGGTCTACTACCTGGCCATGATCACCCTGGTCAAATGCGAGCTGTGGCTGGCCCAGGGGCGCATGGACCTGGCCGAGTCCTGGCTGCTGCGCCTGGGCCAGACCTATGGCGGCGAGCAGCCGGCGGCGGCGCCCGAGTTCCACCCGTTGCTGCCGTTGCACATTGCCTTGCAACAAGCGTTGCTGGACCGCACCCAGTCGCGTCGCGACGAAGCCGAGCAACGCCTGGCCGGCCTGGTCGAGCGCGGCCAGGCCAGTGGCGGCATGCTGCTGACCGTCAATGCCCTGTGCCAGTGGCTTGCCTTGCTGCTGGGCGAAGGCCGCGAAGGGCAGGCCGCCCAGCTGCTGCCCAGGCTGCTGGAAGCCGCCCACGGCGGCGTGCTGCAACCGTTCCAGCCACTGTTGGAACAACATCCGCAATGGCTTCACGAACAGCTGCAGGCAACCGCCGCCAGCCCGGTACAGGCCGAGCTGCTCAAGCGCCTGCCGCCGATGCCCAACGCCGGGAACAACAGCAGCGAAGCGCTGAGCAGCCGCGAATTGGCGGTGCTCGAACTGATTGCCCAGGGTTGTTCCAACCAGCAGATCAGCGAGCGGTTGTTCATTTCCCTGCACACGGTGAAGACCCACGCCAGTCATATCAACAGCAAGCTCGGCGTCGAACGGCGCACCCAGGCAGTGGCCAAGGCCAAATCGCTGGGGCTGCTGGCCTGATACTGGCCGTGTCGGGTATTGCCCGCTAAAGTCGTGACCGAGGCCCGGGTTATCGGCCGTCCAATGCTCTATCCTCATCTTTCCCGGCCAGCTGCCGATACAGCTAGCGGTGGCATCGCTTCGCGCGATTTTTCAATTATTCCAAGGCAGGTCGTGTTGATGCTGCAGTACGGGCAAAAGAGCTTTCTGATCGTCGACGACTTTACCGACTTTCGCACGTCGACCCGTTCCATGTTGCGTGAGCTGGGTGTGCGTGACGTGGACACCGCCGACAGCGGCGAGCAGGCGTTGCGCATGTGCGCGCAGAAGCGCTATGACGTGATTCTGCAGGATTTCCACCTGGGCGACGGCAAGAAGAACGGCCAGCAGGTGCTCGAAGACCTGATCCTCGACAAGCACATCAGCCATGAGTGCATATTCATCATGGTCACGGCCGAGAGCAGCCAGGCCATTGTCCTCAGCGCCATCGAGCACGAGCCCGACGCCTACCTGACCAAGCCCTTCAACCGGGTTGGCCTAGCCCAGCGCGTGGAGAAGCTGTACCAGCGCAAGAACCTGCTGAAGCCGATCCTGCAGGCCCTGGACCGCAATCGGCCGGCCGAAGTGCTGGCGGCCTGCGCCGAGCTGTGCAAGCGCGACCCACGCCTGGCGCCGCTGTGCCTGCGCTATCGGGCCGATGCCTTGCGCAATCTCAGCCGCTTCGAGGAACTGGAGAAGTTTCTCAAGGCCATTCTCGCCAGCCGCCCACAGCCATGGGTGTACGCGGCACTGGGCAGCCTGATGCACAAGCGTGGCCAGAATGCCCAGGCCCAAGGCGTGTACGAGCAGGCGCTCAAGGCCTTCCCGATCATGCCGAGCCTGTACGATGGCATGGCCGAAGTGCTGGTGGCCCAGGGCGAAACCAGGCGTGCGCAGAACATGCTGGAAGAAGCCGTGCGGCTGTCGCCGTTGTCGGTGCGCCGCCAGTCGACGCTGGGCAAGCTGGCGTTGGAAAACGAAGACTTCGAGAGCGCCTCGAAAGCGTTTCGCCATGCCGTCAGCCAGGGCCAGAGTTCACGCTACAAGGATGCCGAGAACAATCTCGGCCTGGTGCAGGCGCTGATGAGCAAGAATGCCGGTTTTGGCCTGGATGCGCGCACCCGGGTCGAGATCAACGCCACGCTCAGCGAGGTGGCCAAGGAAAACCCGGAAGACCAGGGGTTGCAAGTGCGCGCGCGGATGATGAAGGCCGCCAGCCTGCAACAGGCCGGTGACCCGGAAACGGCGGCCAAGCTGACCGAACAGGCGATCCAGCGCCTGGACAAGATGAACCAGTTCTTCTCGGTCGATTCGGCCCTGACCGTCGCCGCGCAATTGCAGGCCATGGGGCAGGAAGCCGCCGCCATCGGTGTGCTGAGGGGCTGTGTGGAAAGTTACGGCGACGACCCCAAGGTCATGGAGAAGGTGGGCAAGCTGACCGACGACCCGAGCGTGCTCAATGCCATTACCGAAGCGGTCACCCTCAACCGTCAGGGCGTGCGCAGTTACCAGGGCGGGCAGCTCGGCGAGGCGCTGCAGCTGTTCCGCAAGGCGCTGGGGTTGCAGCCGAAGAACATCAGCATCGCCCTGAATACTGCCCAGGCGCTGCTGCGCATCGGCGGTGACAACCCGCAGGCGGCAATCATGCAGGAGTGTCGCGACGCCCTGACCAGCGTGGCCGGTATCCCTGCCAGCGACAACCGTTACGACCGTTACCGCAAATTGCATATCCGGGTGTTCGGCGCATGAATCAAGACAACCAGGGGCTGGATTTTTCCACGGTGATCGCCTCCACCGTGCACGACCTGAAGAATTCCCTGTCAGCGCTGATCCAGTCCCACAACCAGTGGATGGAGCGCTTGCCCGAGGAGCTGCGCGGGGGGACCGAGCAGGGTGTGATGGAGCATGAGTTTCGCCACCTCAACGGCATGCTGGTGCAGCTGCTGGGGCTGTACAAGCTGGGTGTCAACCAGCTGCCGGTGTGCCCGGACTACCACGAACTGGACGACTTCATCGAGGCCCAGCTGGCTGCCCACGAGGAAGTGCTCAGGCACAAGGACATCCTCGCCACCTGGCGCATCGACACTGACAACCCACTGGGCTTCTTCGACCGCGAACTGGTGGCCTCGGTGGTCGCCAACGTCATCACCAACGCCACCCGTTTTGCCGCGCATGCCTTGCTGATCACCATCGAGGAAGCGGACAACCAGCTGGCCATTTGTGTCAACGATGACGGCCCCGGTTATCCACAGCGCATGCTCGAACGCCAGGAAGAGTTCATCCAGGGCATCGATTCGAACAGCGGCAGCACCGGCCTCGGCCTGTATTTCGCCGCGCGTATCGCGGCGTTGCATGAAAGTGGCGGGGTGCGCGGGCGCATCGAGATCGCCAATGGCGGAGCGCTTGGAGGGGGGCTGTTCAAACTGTTTTTGCCTTGAAACGGGCAGGATTGCAGTGCGAAGTTCTTGCGAATTTGTCATGCTCGATGCACTGGCACGTGTGCAAACGCTCTTCGGCTAACCGGTCCTCATACTCCCATGCAAAATCCATCGTCAGCGCTTATTCGCGAAACCTTCCCTGTCGGCCCCTTGCAATGTAACTGCACCCTGATTGGCGACCCGCTGAGCAAGAAAGCCATCGTCGTCGACCCGGGCGGTGATCCGGAGAAGATTATTGCCCGCCTGCAGGCCCATGGCCTGACCCTGGTGAGCATCATTCACACCCACGCGCACTTCGATCACTTCCTGGCGTCCGGCAAGCTCAAGGAGCTGACCGGCGCGACCCTGCACCTGCACAAGGACGACCAGGTGCTGTGGGACAACCTGGAAATGCAATGCCAGATGTTCGGCGTGCCCTACACCCCGGTACCCGCGCCTGACCGCTGGCTGGGTGACGACGAAGAGCTGGCCTGCGGTTGTGGCGTAGCCCTGCATACACCAGGCCACACCCCCGGCTCGATGAGTTTCTGGTTTGCCGATGCCAAGCTGCTGATCGCCGGGGATACCCTGTTCCGCCGTGGCATCGGCCGCACCGATTTGTGGGGCGGCGACCAGCGGGCTATCGTGCGTTCGATCAAGGAGCGGCTGTACCGGCTGGATGAACAAGCCATCGTGGTGACTGGCCATGGGCCCGATACCCGGCTGGGTGACGAGATGCGTGAAAACCCCTTCGTACGTGCGTGATGGCACATGAAGGCACTTTCATGGAATTTTTCGTTGCCTGTGCAATCCAAGGCTGGCATAGATCCGTTCGTGATCTGTCGCATTCATGAATTCAGTAGGAGCTTGTCCATGTTCACCATGCGTCGTCTGATTATCGTCGCAACCGCCGCTGCCCTGATGACTGGCTGTGCCGGTCAGAACCCTTATGACAGCCAGGGCCAGGCGCAGGGCTCCACAGGGATGAGCAAGACGGCCAAATATGGCGGCCTGGGTGCGCTGGCCGGTGCCATTGCCGGTGCCGCCATCGACCACAACAACCGCGGCAAGGGTGCGCTGATCGGCGCCGCTGCCGTGGGTGCCGCTGCAGCCGGTTACGGCTACTACGCCGACAAGCAGGAAGCCGAGCTGCGCGCGCAAATGGCCAACACCGGTGTGGAGGTGCAGCGCCAGGGTGACCAGATCAAGCTGATCATGCCGGGTAACATCACCTTCGCCACCGACTCGGCCAACATCGCGCCAAGCTTCTACTCGCCGCTGAACAACCTGGCCAGCTCGTTCAAGCAGTTCAACCAGAACACCATCGAAGTGGTCGGCTTCACCGACAGCACCGGCAGCCGCCAGCACAACATGGACCTGTCCCAGCGTCGCGCGCAGGCGGTCAGCACCTACCTGACTTCGCAGGGTGTCGACGCCTCGCGTATTTCGGTACGTGGCATGGGCCCGGACCAGCCGATCGCCAGCAACGCCGATGCCAATGGCCGTGCACAGAACCGTCGGGTGGAAGTGAACCTGAAGCCGATTCCGGGTCAGCAGTATGACCAGCAGGGCCAGGTCCAGCAGTATCCCTGATCGATCAGAGTGACTTTGGGAGAGCAGGTTCACCCGCGAACAGCGGATAGCCGGTGCCAAACACCGCGTCGCGTTGTTCGCGGGTGAACCCGCTCCCACAGGGGCTGCAGAACAGCCCCGGTTTCTAGCCCGTCACGCTGGCCTGAATCGCCGTAAGGGCGATGGTGTGCACGATATCGTCTACCTGGGCCCCACGCGGCAAGTCGTTCACCGGCTTGCGCAGCCCCTGCAGCATGGGCCCCAGGCTGACGCCGTCGGTGCTGCGCTGCACCGCCTTGTGCGTGGTGTTGCCGGTATTCAGGTCGGGGAACACGAATACCGTGGCACGCCCGGCCACCGGGCTGTCTGGCGCCAGCTCCCGGGCAATCGCCGGGTTGGCTGCGGCGTCATACTGCAACGGCCCGTCGATCAGCAGCGTCTCTGTCGCAGCCTGCGCCAGGCGAGTCGCTTCGCGCACTTTCTCGACTTCTTCATCGCTGGCCGAATCGCTTGAATAACTGATCATCGCCACCCGCGGCGCGATACCGAAGGCCTGCGCCGATTCGGCGCTCTGCCGGGCGATTTCGGCCAGTTCGGCAGCGCTCGGGTGCGGGTTCATCACGCAATCGCCGTATACCAGCACCTGTTCGGGGAACAACATGAAGAACACCGACGACACCAGGCTCGAGCCCGGCGCAGTCTTGATCAGCTGCAGGGCTGGGCGGATGGTGTTGGCGGTGGAGTGCACCAGGCCGGATACCAGGCCATCCACTTCATCCAGCGCCAGCATCATGGTACCGATCACCACCGGGTCTTCCAGCTGCTGCTCGGCCATCGGCGCGTTGAGGTTCTTGCTCCTGCGCAGCTCGACCATCGGCTCCACGTAGCGCCCGCGAATCAGCTCGGGGTCAAGGACTTCCAGGCCCGGTGGCAGGGCGATGCCCTGGGCGCGGGCGACCGCGTCGACATCCTCGGGCTTGGCCAGCAGCACGCAGCGGGCGATGCCTCGGGCCTGGCAGATGGCCGCCGCCTGTACCAGCAGCGGCTCGGCGCCTTCCGGCAGGACGATACGCTTGTTGGCCTGCTGCGCGCGCTGGATCAGCTGGTAGCGGAACACCGCCGGTGACAGGCGTAGTTCGCGCGGGGTACCGCAACGCTGGTGCAGCCAGGCTGCGTCGAGGTGGCTGGCGACGAAATCGGTGATGAACTCGGCGCGCTCGCGGTCGTCCACCGGGATTTCCCGGTTCAGCGAGTTGAGCTGGTTGGCGGTGTCGTACGAACCGGTACTGACCGACAGGATCGGCAGGCCGGCCTGCAGGGCGCCACGACACAGGCCCAGGATGCGCGCGTCAGGCTTGCTGTCGCTGGTCAGCAGCAGGCCGGCCAGCGGTACGCCGTTGATCGCCGCGAGGCTGACGGCGAGGATGATGTCGTCGCGGTCGCCCGGGGTCACCACCAGCGTGCCCGAAGTCAGCAGCGGCACCGTGTTGGCCACGGTGCGTGCGCAGATGATGATCTTGCTCATGCGCCGCTGCTCGTAGTCACCGGCGTTGAGTACCTGGGCACCGAGCAGTTCGGCCACGTCGCGGGTGCGCGGGGCGTTCAGTTCCGGTTGGTAGGGGATGCAACCGAGCAGGCGGAAGTCGTCGCCGCGCAGTAGCGGCGAGTGCTCGCGCAGGCGCGCGGAAAACTCCGCCATGCTTTCGTCGGTGCGCACCTTGTTGAGGACCACCCCGAGCACTTTCGGGTCACGCGGGCCGCCAAACAGCTGCGCCTGCAGTTCCACCCGACCAGACAGCTCGCTGAGTACTTCGTTTTCCGGCGCCGAGACCAAAATCACCTCGGCATCCAGGCTCTTGGCCAGGTGCAGGTTGACCCGCGCCGCATAGCTGGCGTGGCGCGTAGGCACCATGCCTTCGACCACTACCACGTCGTTGCCGATGCAAGCTTGCTGGTACAGACGGATGATTTCCTCGAGCAGTTCGTCCAGCTGGCCTTCGCCGAGCATGCGCTCGACGTGGGCCAGGCTCAGCGGTACCGGGGGCTTGATGCCGTGGGTGCGGGCGACCAGTTCGGTGGAGCGTTCGGGGCCGGTATCACCGGGGTGGGGCTGGGCGATCGGCTTGAAGAAGCCGACCTTCAGGCCGGCGCGTTCCAGGGTGCGTACCAGGCCGAGGCTGATGGAGGTCAGGCCGACACCGAAGTCGGTCGGCGCAATGAAAAATGTCTGCATGCGTGCTTCTCGAAATAAGCGGTGCAAGAAATTAACGGCCAAGGGTAGCGCTATCGGCCCCCTGTGCGCACCAGCCGCAAGCGAAAGGCTGGCCGATGCGTTGCGCGCGCTGGGCCGGGTCCAGCACCCAGGGGCGTGCCTGCCACGGCGGCTGGTGGCGCAGATGCTGGGTATGGCCGCAGGACAGTTCGGCCACCCAGTGGCCTTCCTCATCCTGGTGGAAGCCGGTGATCCGACTGATGGGCCGCTGCTCATCCGCAGTGCGGTCGCAATCGGACGATGGCTTGGTTACACTTGTCCGCTCTACATTCTTTTGCAAAAGGTCTTGCCCCATGCTGATCGCCGCCAACAAGGCTGTCTCCATCGACTATACCCTGACCAACGACGCCGGGGAGACCATCGACAGCTCCGCCGGTGGCGCGCCGCTGGTTTACCTGCACGGTGCCGGCAACATCATCCCAGGCCTGGAAAAGGCCCTGGAAGGCAAGCAGGCCGGTGACGAGCTGAACGTTTCCGTCGAGCCGGAAGATGCCTACGGTGAATACCTGGCCGAGCTGGTCAGCACCCTGAACCGCAGCCTGTTCGAAGGCGTCGACGAGCTGGAAGTGGGCATGCAGTTCCACGCTTCGGCGCCGGATGGCCAGATGCAGATCGTCACTATCCGCGACATCGACGGCGATGACATCACTGTTGACGGCAACCACCCGCTGGCCGGCCAGCGCCTGACCTTCCAGGTCAAGGTAGTCAACGTGCGTGACGCCAGCGACGAAGAAATCGCTCACCGTCACATCCACGGTGAAGGTGGCCATCACCACTGATTTTCTGCGCTAAGCTCAGAAAGTCGCCAGGCGCTCGGGCAAGCCGATTTGCCTTCCTTCGGGAGGTGGACGGCTTGGACGAGCGCCTTTTTAGTGGGCGGAATTCGCCTGCGCGGCAACCGGCAACCTGAGAGGGATTCATCATGAGTGCATTTCACGACCTGAAACTGGACGCGCTGAACGGCGGGGAGCTGCCTCTCGCACCCTTCAAGGGCCAAGTGGTGCTGGTGGTCAATGTTGCTTCCAAGTGTGGCCTGACGCCGCAATACAAAGCCTTGGAAAACCTCTACCAGGACTACAAGGACAAGGGCTTCAACGTGCTTGGCCTGCCGTGCAACCAGTTTGCCGGCCAGGAACCGGGCAGTGAAAAGGAAATCCAGGAGTTCTGCAGCCTCAACTATGGTGTGAGCTTCCCGCTGGGAGCCAAGCTGGAAGTCAACGGGCCACATCGCCATTCGCTGTATCGCCTGCTGGCCGGCGAGGGCGCCGAGTTCCCCGGCGACATCACTTGGAACTTCGAGAAATTCCTGGTTGGCAAGGACGGTCGGGTGCTGGCGCGCTTCTCGCCGCGCACGGCACCGGATGACCCTGCAGTGGTGCAGGCCATCGAGAAAGCCTTGGCCTGAAGCGCCTGACGCGATGCATGCAGGGTGGCTTGTGTCGTGACCGGGCCGCAAAGTGCGAGGGGCTGCTCTGCAGCCCGGTCGCGACACAAGGCCGCTACTACACGGATCGCGTAGAGCCCAGCCTCGAAGCTGGTGAACTCGCAGCCTGGTTCCGGGCTGCATGGAGATACCCCTCGAACTGCTCGACAATCGCCGGCCAGCCCTGGCGGCTGGCGTGCTGCCGCGCGTTCAGGCGCACCCGACGCAAGGTTTCCGCTTCTTCCAGCAGCCAGCAGGCGGCATCGACGAATGCCGCCGGGTCCCCCGGCATGGCCAGTGCACCGCTGTGGCCATGGCGGATATGCTGCGCTGCGGCCGCCTCGTCATAGGCGACCACCGCCAACCCCGAGGCCATGGCTTCGAGCACCACATTGCCAAAGGTCTCGGTCAGGCTCGGGAACAGGAACAGGTCACCGCTGGCATAGTGCTCGGCCAGCAGCTCGCCGCGCTGGGCGCCGCAGAACACGGCCTCGGGCAGCTGCTGGCGGAGGGCGGTGCGTTGCGGGCCATCGCCCACCAGTATCAGGCGCAGGCGTTGGTGTGGATAAGCCTTCTGCAGGGCATCAAGGCAGGGGCGCAGTAGGCCCAGGTTCTTTTCCACTGCCAACCGGCCGACATGCAGCACGGCGATATCGTCCGGGCCAAGTCCCCAGCTGTCGCGCAATGCCTGGCTGCGCCGCGCCGGGTTGAACAGGCAGGCATCAACGCCGCGGGCCAACAGCGCCAGGCGTTCGAAACCACGGCGTTCAAGCTCCAGGCGTTGGCTGAGGCTGGGAACCAGGGTGATGGCTGTACGCCGATGGAACCAGCGCAGGTAATGGGTGAGCAAGCGCGTCAGCAGGCCCAGCCCGTACTGGCCGGAATACTGCGGGAAATTGGTATGAAAGCCGCTCACCACTGCCACGCCAAGGCGGCGGGCGGCGCGCAGGGCGCTGAGCCCCAGCGGCCCCTCGGTGGCGATGTACAGCACGTCCGGGCGTTGCCGGCGCCAATGCCGCAACAGTTTGTGCATCGATACCTCGCCCCACTGCAAGCCAGGGTAGCCAGGCAGTGGCCAGCCACGGCACAGCATCAGCTCAGGGTCGTCGTACAGCGGCCCTTCACCGGCCTGGCGCGGGCGCACCACCTCGACCTTGTGGCCGCGCTGGCGCAGCCCCTCGCTGAGGCGGCCAAGGGTGTTGGCCACGCCGTTGATTTCGGGTGGGAAGGTTTCGCTGACCAGGGTAATGCGTAGGGCGGGTGTATTCATGACAAAAAGTTTCCGCCTGCCAGGTTGCGCCAATGTGACCGCTGCGTGACGTCCAGATGACGCCTGCTCGCTGACGCCTTTCGCTTTGTGAAATTTTCCTTTCAGGGCGCTCAAGAAGGCTTCACGAGCAGCCGATGAAGAAGCATTCGACGACCTGATGCGCTCCGGGAGAGCGGTGATGTTCAACAACAAGCTCAAGCAAGAAATCCGCCAGTTGCGTGAAGACCTGATGTCCATCGAACAGGTCAAGAGTAGTCTCGACAACGAGATGTTGGTGCTGCAACTCGACCCCCAGGGGCGCATCGAGATGGTCAACGGCAATTTCGAAAGCGAAATGCTTTACCGTGCCGATCAACTGCTTGGTCGCAATATCGAGGAAATTGTCCCGGCACACGTGAAGTCACTGGATTTCTACCAGCGCATGAAAGGCGCAATCGGCCGCGGTGAACACCTCAACGGCGCCTTCCGTCTGCTGCGTGGCAATGGCCAGGAAGCCTGGTTGCGCTCGATCCTGCAGCCAGTCAAGAACAGTGACGGGCGTATCAAGTATTTCACGCTGCACTCCAGCGACCTTACCCGTACCATCGAGACCTCGCGCGAGCATGAAAGCCTGATCAAGGCGTTGATGCGCTCGACCGCGGTGATCGAGTTCGACCTCGATGGCACCATCCTCACGGCCAACGAACGGTTCCTGGCCACCGTCGGCTATCGCCTGGAACAGATCCGTGGCAAGCATCACCGCATGTTCTGCGAGCCGGAGGAGGTCAATTCGGCGGGCTACCAGGCTTTCTGGGAAAAGCTGCGCCGCGGCGAGTACATTGCCGATCGCTTCAAGCGCATCGATGCCCACGGGCGGGTGATCTGGCTGGAAGCTTCGTACAACCCGATCTTCGACGCCCACGACGTGCTTTACAAAGTGGTCAAGTTCGCCACCGTGATCACTGACCAGGTCAACCAGGAGCTGGCGGTGGCCGAGGCGGCGGACGTGGCCTTCAACACCTCGGTAGGCACGGACGCCAGTGCGCGCAAGGCCACCGAAGTGGTCACCCAGACCGTCAGCGTGATGCGCGGCCTGGAAGCCTCGATGCAAGAAGCGGCCGAAGGCATCCAGGCGCTGGACACTCAATCGCGGGTGATCGGCTCGATCATCAAGACCATCAGCGACATTGCCGGGCAGACCAACCTGCTGGCGCTGAACGCGGCCATCGAGGCGGCCCGCGCTGGCGAGCAGGGCCGTGGCTTTGCCGTGGTCGCCGATGAAGTACGCCAGCTGGCTTCGCGCACCAGCACCGCCACCGAGGAGATCGCCCGGGTGGTACAGCAGAACGAGCAGCTGGCCCAGGCGGCGGTAGCCATCATCGATACCAGCAAGCGCCAGGCCGAGCAGGGGCTGGCGCTGGCAGATGAAACCGGGGGGGTGATTGTCGAGATCCAGGAAGGCGCGAAGCGGGTGGTGGACGTGGTAGGGCAGTTCTCCAGCCGGTTGGGGCAGTGAAGCCTGTGGGAGCGGGAGAAGCCGTTCCCACAGGGCGGCGTTACATCGTGATCAGTTGCGCTCCCGCACCCAGAACAACGTGGCGCCGGCCACCGCCGCCGGCATCATCAGCACGTTCACCAGCGGGATCATCAGCGCCAGGTAGGTGATGCCGCCAAAGCCCAGCGACTGCCAGCGCTTCTGCCGCAGCCAGGCGAGCATGTCCTGCCAGCTCATCTTGTTGTTGTCCGCCGGGTAGTCGATGTACTGGATCGCCATCATCCAGACCCCGAAGATCAGCCACAGCGGCGCGGCCACCACGTTGACCACCGGGACCAGCGACAGGATGAACAGGCCGATGGCCCGTGGCAGGAAGTAGCCCAGCTTGCGCATTTCGCGGCCGAACGTGCGTGGCACCATGGCGACCAGCTCGCCCCAGCTGAAGGCCGGGAAGTTGTCCTGGCCGCGCAGCACCACCTCGACCTTTTCCGCCAGGAAGCCATTGAACGGCGCGGCAATGATGTTGGCCACCAGGGTGAAGGTGAAGAACACCATCAGTACCACCAGGGCGACGAACAGCGGCCAGAGGATGTAGGTGAGGAAACTCAGCCAGCTCGGCAGAGTGGGCATCAAAGCGTCCACCCACAGGCTGAACTGATGGCCGGCGAAGTAGATCAGGCCACCGAACAGCAGCAGGTTGACCGCCAGTGGCAGCAGTACGAACAACCGCAGGTTGGGGCTCAGCACCAGTTTCAGGCCTTCGCGCAGGTACTGGGGGCCGGACAGGACAGGGGCTTGCATCGGGAGACTCCGCAGAGAAGGTAAACGCGATGACCTTACCGAGTTTGCCGCGCCGACGAAAGGCGGGCAGCGGCAGGGAAACGGGGTGTAACAAAAGGGCCAGCCCATGGCTATCCGAACAATTCGGTGGATAGGCGATGCCTATGAGGTGGATTGTCTAAGGATATTTCCTTAATCTTTGCCACCTCGCTACAGTGCGTTCAACTTTCCGCTTTTCGGGCCTGCGCGTTGTAGCCTTCCCCAAGTGCTGCGTGGGTCCTTTTTAAATTCCAGCTGGCGCAACCGGCGCACAAGATGCCGGCCCATGCGGCCCGCTCGACAGGAGTTCGACATGTCTGAAGTACGTCATTCGCGCGTCATCATTCTCGGTTCCGGCCCTGCCGGTTACAGCGCCGCGGTGTACGCCGCCCGGGCCAACCTCAAGCCGTTGCTGATCACCGGCATGCAGGCCGGCGGCCAGCTGACCACCACCACCGAAGTCGACAACTGGCCGGGCGACCCCCATGGCCTGACCGGCCCGGCACTGATGCAGCGCATGCAGGAGCACGCCGAGCGTTTTGAAACCGAGATCGTCTTCGACCACATCAACGCTGTCGACCTGGCCAACAAGCCCTTCACCCTGCAGGGTGACAGCGGCAAGTACACCTGCGATGCGCTGATCATCGCCACCGGCGCCAGCGCCCGCTACCTGGGCCTGCCGTCTGAAGAAGCGTTCATGGGCAAAGGTGTTTCGGCCTGCGCCACCTGCGACGGCTTCTTCTACCGCAACAAGCCGGTTGCCGTGGTTGGCGGCGGCAACACTGCCGTAGAAGAGGCGCTGTACCTGGCCAACATCGCCAGCAAGGTGACCCTGGTGCACCGTCGCGATACCTTCCGTGCCGAGAAGATCCTGGTCGACAAGCTGCATGCACGTGTTGCCGAAGGCAAGATCGAGCTCAAGCTCAACGCCACCTTGGATGAAGTCCTGGGTGACAACATGGGTGTGACCGGTGCGCGCCTGAAGAACAACGATGGCAGCAGCGACGAAATCAAGGTCGACGGCGTGTTCATCGCCATCGGCCACACCCCGAACACCTCGCTGTTCGAAGGCCAGCTGACCCTGAAGGACGGCTACCTGGTGGTCAACGGTGGCCGTGAAGGCAACGCCACCGCCACCAACGTCGAGGGCGTGTTCGCCGCCGGTGACGTGGCTGACCACGTTTACCGTCAGGCCATCACCTCGGCCGGTGCCGGTTGCATGGCGGCGCTGGACGTCGAGCGCTACCTGGATGGTCTGGCCAACGCCTCGTTCTGATCCGGGAATGCCTGGGCCGCTTTGCGGCCCATCGCGACACAAGGCCATTCCTACAGAATGGCTACGCCCCGGATGTCGCATAAAAAACCGGCCAGAGGCCGGTTTTTTTATTGCCTGCAATTTGATTACAGGCTCAGTCGCATCGACAGGTCCACCGCCTTCACATCCTTGGTCATGGCACCAATCGAGATGTAGTCCACCCCGGTTTCGGCAATCACGCGCAACGTCTGCTCGTTGACCCCGCCGCTGGCCTCGAGCTTGGCCTTGCCGGCAGTAATGCGCACTGCTTCGCGCATTTCCTCGAGGTTCAGCTCGTCGAGCATGATGATGTCCGCACCGGCGGCCAGCGCCTGGCGCAGTTCGTCCAGGCTTTCCACTTCGATTTCCACCGGTTTGCCCGGTGCAATACGGTGCGCGGCTGCCACTGCCTCGGCCACGCCGCCACTGGCGGCAATGTGGTTTTCCTTGATCAGGAAGGCGTCGTACAAGCCGATGCGGTGGTTGTCGCAGCCGCCACAGGTGACGGCATACTTCTGCGCCAGGCGCAGGCCGGGCAAGGTCTTGCGGGTATCCAGCAGGCGGACCTGGGTGCCTTGCACCAGGTCGGCGAGGAAGCGGGCACGGGTGGCGACCCCCGACAGCAACTGCAGGAAGTTCAGCGCACTGCGCTCACCGCTGAGCAGCGAGCGTGCCGGGCCTTCCAGGTGGAACAACGCCTGGTTGGCCGTGGCGCGTTCTCCATCGGCTACCTGCCAATGCACCGCCACGCGCGGGTCGAGTTGGCGAAACACCGCGTCGACCCAGGCGGTGCCGGCAATCACGCAGTCTTCCCGGGTGATGATGGTCGCCTTGGCCAGGCGCTCGGCCGGGATCAGCTGCGCGGTTATATCGCCACTGCCGATGTCTTCCAACAGTGCGCGGCGCACGTTGGCTTCGATTTCAGCGGTCAGGTCGGCGAGGCGTAGGTTCGGCATGGTCGGCTCCACAAGCTAGATGCCCGCGATTATAGGGCAGGGGGCTTGTGTGTACAGCCGCCCTGGCAGCGACCTTTGGTCGGTGGCATTGAGCAAACAAGGCAAATCAGGGTCATTAGCCAACGAGTGAAACGGCGCTGGCAGCGATACGGATTTTTGCCGATAATGGCGACCAGTATTTGGCGTCATAGCTTTGACGATCTCCAGCCCCTCCGGGCGAGACACCCTGCAAGGAGTCCAGGATGCAAAAAGAAGGCAAGGTGGTGCCCTTGGTGGCAACCATCGATCGAGGCGGGCGTACGCCTCTGCCTTGCCTTCCGGTATTGCTGCTGCAGGTGCGCGACAAGGCGGCCTTGCAATTGCGCCAGGGGCTGCAGGACCTGTTCGACAACGCTGACGATACCCTTTTCGAGATGGCCGACAAGGCGTTCGACCGCGGTGAGCAGAACCTCTATTTCGAGGCCATGCGCGACCTGCGCCTGAAGCGCAAGAGCATCGAGCGTGGCTTTCTCGACACCTTCTACGATGCCTATGCGCGTATGGGCCAGGTCGACCCGCTGGCACACCTGGGTGAGCCCGGCGACTTGCGCAGCAAGGCCCAGGCAGAGCGCGCCGCCGCGATCGAAGGCATGGTCGCGCGGGTATTGTCGCGTGACGGCATCGCCCTGCAGCAACTGGGCCTGCGCTTGCAGGCACTGCTCGACCGCCCCCTGTACGAGCAGCACAACCCGCTGGGGCCTGCCGCCTTGTGTGGCTACTTCCTCGAGGCAGGACGTAACCTGGGGGTTGGCCTGCGGGTGAAGCTGGTGCTGCTCAAACTGTTCGAGCGCTACGTACTGCGCGATGCCGACATCATCTATGGCGAGGCCAACCAGTTGCTGGCAGCTGCGGGCGTACTGCCCGAGCTGCCCCCGGCCCCGCGTCGTCGCGCCGAGGACCGGCGCATGCGGGCCCGACGTGGGGCGGCGAAGCTGGGCCAGGAAGTCGGCGCGGACGCGGCAGGGCAGGCCTTCTTCGCCTCGCTGCAAACCCTGCTGGCGCCGCTGCGCGGGCAGTTCGCGCCGCGCCTGCAGGCCGTGGCCACGGCGCAGCCGATCAGCACCGCCGACCTGCTGCGCCTGCTGTCGCATTTGCAGCACTACGTGCCGGCTACCCACGAAGATGAGGATTTCGAACTCGGCCAGCAGCTTGAACAGTTGCTGTTGCGGGTCAGCGTGCGCAGCGGCACCCGTCGGCGCATCGAGGTGGCCGACGAGGACATGATCAACCTGGTAGGGCTGCTGTTCGCGTTCATCCGCAACGACGACAACTTGCCAGCCAGCCTGCGCGCGTTGATCGCGCGCCTGCATATTCCGCTGCTGAAAGTCGCCCTGCTGGACAAGGGGCTGTTCAGCCGTGCCAGTCATCCGGCCCGGCGGCTGCTCAACGAGATCGCCGGCGCAGCCATTGGCTGGGAATGCACCGGCACCAGCCTGCGCGACAGCCTGCACTTGCGGGTGGAGCGGACCATCCAGCGCCTGCTCAATGATTTTGCCGAAGACACCAGCCTGTTCGCCGAGTTGCTTGAAGACTTCCTGGCCTTCAACCAGGACGAGCGTCGGCGCAACGAGCTGCTCGAACAACGCACCCGCGATGCGGAAGAAGGCCGTGCCCGAGCCCAGCAGGCCAGGCAACAGGTGCAGCTAGCGCTCAACCAGCGTCTGCGCGGCCAGGTGTGGCCGCAGGTGGTGGTACAGATGCTGGTGCAGTCGTGGAGCCAGGTACTGCTACTGGCCTGGCTCAAGCAGGGCGCGGCTTCCCAGGCCTGGCGCGACGCGTTGCAGACCATGGACACGCTGCTGGCCAGTATCACCCCGCCACAGGAGCCACAAGCCTTGCTGCAGAAGGTGCCGGGCCTGCTCAAGGCATTGCGCGATGGCCTGGCCAGCGTGGCTCTGGACTCGGCTGCGACCCGCGAATTCTTCCTGCAACTGGAACAATTGCACCTGCGGGCCTGTGCAGGTACAAACGGGCAGCCTGGTGGGGAGGACCAACGCCTGGGTGAAGTGCTGGTGGCCGAGGACATCGTGTTGGCCATTGCCGAAGAACCTGCCTGCGCACCGTTGCACATTGCCCATGGCCAGGCCGCTGCGTTGCGCCAGGTGCAGCGCCTGCGCATCGGTACCTGGGTCGAGGTGCTCGACGAGGATGAGCCGCTGCGGTGCAAGCTGGTGGCGCGCGTCGACAGCAGCGACAGGCTGGTGTTTTCCAACCGCACCGGCATGAAAGTGCGGGAGTGGAACGCCGCCAGCCTGGCCCAGGCATTGCACCGGGGCGAGGTGCGCGTGCTGGACGACGGCTTGCTGTTCGAGCGTGCGCTGGAGGCGGTGCTCGACGAGCTGCGCCAGGCACGGGGCCTGTAGGCGTAAACACTACAATCATTCACATGCAAACGGCCTTGGCCGCAGGGCATACTGGTGCTCTGTTCACGGCACTTTCAGGATTCGCCTCATGCAATTGGACCGTGCCACTGGCTGGTTCCACGGAAACGGAATCACCCACTGCCCCTCGCCGAACTTCAATGCCCGCCCCGAAGGCGAATCGATTTCCTTGCTGGTGATCCACAACATCAGCCTACCCCCGGCCTGTTTCGGCACCGGCAAGGTCCAGCAGTTCTTCCAGAACCGCCTGGACCCTGACGAGCACCCCTATTTCGCCAGCATCAACCACCTGACCGTGTCGGCACACCTGTTCGTCGAGCGCGACGGTGCGGTGACCCAGTTCGTGTCCTTGCTCGAGCGTGCCTGGCATGCCGGCGTGTCGTGCTTCGACGGGCGCGAAGGCTGCAACGACTTCTCCATCGGTATCGAGCTGGAGGGCACCGACGACCTGCCCTACACCGATGCCCAGTACGCGGTGCTGGAGCAACTTACCCGGCATATCCGCCGCGCCTGGCCGGCCATCGGCCTGGACCGCATCCAGGGCCATTGCGACATTGCCCCGCAACGCAAGAGCGACCCTGGCCCGGCCTTCGACTGGCCGCGTTACCGCGCAGCGCTGCTGCACAACGAGGACAAGGCATGAGTTTTCTGGTGTTGTTGCTGGCGCTGTGGGTCGAAAAGTTCTCGGCCTTGCGTCATCAGGTACAGCGTGACGGGTTCTTCATCGGCGAACTGGTGCGCCTGGAGCGTAGCGGCAAGGTACACCCGTGGTGGACGCTGGCCATTCTGGTGCTGGCCCCAGTCGCGTTGCTGGTGTTGCTGTTGCACGTGCTGGACCCTGTGGCCTATGGCCTGCTGGCCTTGCCGGTGCACCTGCTGGTGCTGATATACAGCCTGGGCCGCGGCGATGCCAAGGCATCGCTGGGGCCGTTCCGCGATGCCTGGCGCAGGGGCGATGACCAGGCTGCGTTGCACGTGGCAGAGCGCGACCTGGGGCTGGCCGCCGACGATCCACGCAGCCTGCTGGTGAGCGTTCAGGGCAACCTGTTGTGGCAGGTGTACCAAGGCTTTTTCGCGGTGATCTTCTGGTACTTCGTGCTCGGCCCGGGTGCAGCGCTGGCCTACCGCCTGCTGGCGCTGTGTGGTGAGCACAGCAGGCAGCCGGCGCTGAAGGCACGTGCCGAGCAGCTACGGCATGCCATGGACTGGCTGCCGGTGCGGGTTCTGGCGTTGAGCTTTGCCTTGGTGGGCAATTTCGTCGCGGTAACGCGGGTGATGCTGCATGAATTGCTGAACTGGCACATCAGCGCCGCGCACCTGGTGGCTCGGGTGGGACGCATTGCCGATGACATTCCCGAGGAAGAAGACGACCAGCGTGGGTTGGGGCGCTTGGACAGCCTGTGGGAATTGCTGCTGCGCTGTGCAGTGCTGTGGTATGCCGGGTTTGCCCTGTGGACGGTACTGGCCTGAAGCCAGACGCGTCCCTTTGCAGGAGCGTGAAATCCCGGGACAGGGGCGATTCAGCGGCTACCAGCCAAACATCTCGCACGCATTGCGGCTGCTGGCTTCTGCCAGCTCGCTGACGTCCACCTCCATTACCTCTGCCAGCACCGTGGCAATCTCCGGCAGGTGCTCCGGGCTGTTGCGCTCTCCCGGGTACATCACCGGGGCCATGTCCGGTGCATCGGTTTCCAGCACCACGCTGTCCAGCGGTAGGCGCGCCAGGGTCTTGCGCAGCCGCAGCGCCTGCGGCCAGGTACCGGCTCCGCCCAGCCCAAGCCGGAAGCCCAGCTTGATGTATTCCCGGGCTTCTTCGTAACTGCCGGCAAAGGCATGAATCACCCCCGCCCGCGCCGGCTTGTAGCGCTTGAGCGTGGCGATCATCTGGGCGTGGCTGCGGCGCACATGCAGCAGGGCAGGCAGCTCCAAGTCGCAGGCCATTTGCAGTTGCGCTTCGAACAGCTCCTGCTGGCGCGCCTTGTCCAGGCCTTCGAGGTAATAGTCCAGGCCGAATTCGCCCACGGCACAGAGCTTGGGGTGGCCGCGCAGGCGCTCCAGCCACTCGCGCAATTGCGCCAGGTGCTCCGGGCGATGTTGGTCGAGGTAGATCGGGTGCAGGCCGAGCGCGGCGAACAGGCGCTGATCGCTGCAAGCCAGGTCCCACACGCGTTGGAAATTGGCCTGATACACCCCCAGTACCACCATTCGCTCCACCCCGCGCGCCGCCGCATTGGCCAGCAGACGCGGGCGGTCGGCGTCGAAATCGGGAAAATCGAGGTGGGTGTGGGTGTCGATCAGGCGCATGTTCAGGCCGCTGTGATGCGTTGCTTGAAGGTTCGACCGACCGCGTGCACACCAGGTTCGTAACGTTTTTCCTCGATGGCAGCCAGTGCCAGTTCCAGGGCGGTGGCGGCAATCAGGCCATGTTGTTGGGCCATGGCGTTCACTGGCAGCGGCAGGAAATCGAGCAACTGGTTGTCGCCAAAGGTACCCAGCTGCAGCTGGCGGGAGTCGGCCGGGCGCGCCTGCAGGGTGTCGAACACCCCTTGCAGCAGCACGTACGAGGTGGTCACCAGGGCGTCCGGCAGGCCGCCGAGGTCGTCGATCAGCTGTTGCATCAGGCGCTGGCCGCATTCTCGGCTGAATGCTTCGCCCTGGTAGCGGCGAACTTCGCCGGCATAACCTTGCAGGGCTTCGTCGAAGCCGCCGGCACGGGCCTGGCTGACCGACAGCTCCGGCCGAGCGCCGATCAGGGCGATACTGCGCGGGCTGGTGGCGAGCAGGCTGGCGGCCAGCTGGCGGCTGGCATCGCGGTCGTCGCTGATGACCGAACAGAAGTGCGCCGGGTCCAGGCGGCGATCGATGGCGATCACCGGCAAGCCTTTCTCCTGCAGCTCGCGGTAGCTGTCGTCTCCCGGGGGCAGGCAACTGGCGACGAACAGGGCGTCGCACCGGCGTGCGCGGAACAGCTGCTGCAACTGGCGCTCGCTGTCAGGCTGGTCGTCGCTGCTGGCGATCAGCAACTGGTAGCCACGGGCGCGGGCGCCTTGTTCGAGCTGCTTGGCGATGCGGGCGTAGCTGGGGTTCTCCAGATCGGGGAGAATGAAGCCCAGGGTGCGGGTGTGCCGGCTGCGCAAGCCAGCGGCCTGCGGGTTGGGGGTGAAGCCATGGGCCTCGACCACCGCACGTACCCGCTCGACGGTGCTGTTGCTGATGCGCTGTTGTTCGGCCTTGCCATTGATGACGTAGCTGGCAGTGGTCACGGACACACCGGCCAGACGGGCGATATCGCTGAGTTTCACCGAATTTTCCTTGTTATTACCGGGGCTGGCTGTGAAGCCTGACCGGGTAGTTTGACCCGGCAGCGGCGCCACGCGCAGACGACCATTGTCGCAATTGTCCGACAGGATGGGGCTTTTTCCCCGGCAGATTATCGAGTAACGTGGCCGTCTGGTCAGGTTAAACGTTTCAGCTGCCGAATTTTCTGCCTCGGCTGCCATCCGTGCAAGGCTGTCGAACTGGCCGTTCCTGTGAATTTCACAACAATACTCCAGTACCCGACCGGGAACTGCAAAAGGAGAAGGTCATGCTCGAGCTCGCCAAGGAGCAGATAGCCATGGGCCAGAAGGCCGCCAACAAGGCCGAGGCATTATGCCTGCTGGCCGACCGGCTGGTCGCTGACGGTCTGGTCGCCGAGGGATACCTGCAAGGGCTGCAGGCCCGTGAGGCACAAGGCTCCACCTTTCTTGGCCAGGGCATTGCCATCCCGCACGGCACTCCGCAGACGCGCGACCTGGTGTACGCCACCGGCGTGCGCCTGCTGCAGTTTCCCGAAGGTGTAGACTGGGGCGATGGGCAAATGGTCTACCTGGCCATCGGCATCGCCGCCCGCTCCGACGAGCACTTGCGGCTGTTGCAACTGCTGACCCGTGCCCTGGGTGAGACCGACCTGGCCGAAGCGCTGCGCCGCGCCGGTTCTGCCGAGGCCTTGCTGAAGCTGTTGCAAGGTGCGCCGCAGGAGCTGGCGCTGGATGCGCAACTGGTCGGCCTGAACCTGCCAGCGGAGGATTTCGACGAACTGGCCTGGCGCGGCGCCCGCTTGCTGCAACGGGCCGGGTGTGTCGACAGCGGGTTTGCCGCGGTGCTGCAGCAGGCCGAAGCACTGCCGCTGGGCGAGGGCCTGTGGTGGTTGCACAGCGAGCGCCTGGTGCGCCAGCCGGGCCTGGCCTTCATCACTCCGCAACAGCCACTGCGCTACCGCGACCAGCCGCTCAACGGCCTGTTCTGCCTGGCCAGCCTCGGCGCTGCCCACCAGGCCTTGCTCGAACGCCTGTGTGAAGTGCTCATCGAAGGCCGCGGGCAGACGCTGTACCAGGCCACCAGCAGCCGTGCGGTGCTGGAAGTGCTGGGCGGTGAGGCGCCGACGGACTGGCCCAGCGCCCGTATCGTGCTGGCCAACCCGCATGGCTTGCATGCCCGCCCGGCCAAGGTGCTGGCGCAACTGGCCAAAGGCTTCGAGGGGGAGATCCGCGTGCGTCTGGCCGACAGCGCGCAGCCGGCAGTGTCGGTGAAGAGCCTTAGCAAGCTGCTCAGCCTCGGTGCCCGTCGTGGCCAGGCGCTGGAACTGCTGGCCGAGCCAGGCATCGCCGCGGATGCCTTGCCGGTGCTGGTGGCTGCCATGGAACAAGGTCTGGGCGAGGAGGTGGAGCCGCTGCCGCCGGCTGACGCGCCTGCCCCCGGTACTGTCGCCGAAGTGCTGCAGGCGCCGCCGGCTGGTAGCCGTGTCCAGGGGGTGGGTGCTGCCCCGGGTATTGCCAGTGGCCCGGCGCACCTGTGTGTCGAGCGCGAGTTCGACTACCCGCTGCGCGGCGAGTCGCTGGTCCAGGAGCGGCAGAAGCTGCGCGAAGCGCTGGCGACTGTGAATCGCGAACTGCAGGCCCTGGTTCAGCGCAGCGACAAGGCCATTGGCGAGATCTTCGTGACTCACCAGGAAATGCTCGCCGACCCGGCGCTGAGCGATGACGTCGAGCAGCGCCTGGCCCAGGGCGAAAGCGCCGCAGCGGCATGGATGGCGGTAATCGAGGCGGCGGCCCGTCAGCAGGAGTCGTTGCATGACGCCCTGCTGGCCGAACGTGCCGCCGACCTGCGCGACGTCGGCCGCCGTGTGCTGGCGCAACTGTGCGGGGTGCAGGCGCAGCCTGAACCGGAACAACCGTACGTCCTGGTGATGACCGAAGTCGGCCCGTCCGATGTCGCCCGGCTCGACCCGAGCCGCGTGGCCGGTATCGTCACTGCCCAGGGCGGCGCCACCGCCCATAGCGCCATTGTCGCGCGTGCCCTGGGCATTCCGGCAGTGGTTGGCGCCGGCGCCGCAATGTTGCTGCTGGAGGCCGGTACGCCGTTGCTGCTCGATGGCCAGCGCGGGGTGGTCAGCGTGGCGCCGCCAGCAGACGAACTGCAACGTGCCCTGGCCGAGCGTGACCTGCGCGAGCAACGCCTGCAGGCTGCCTGGGCCAACCGCTTCGAGCCGGCAGTCACCCGCGATGGTCATGCCATCGAAGTGTTCGCCAACATCGGCGAAAGCAGCGGTATCGCCAAGGTGGTAGAGCAGGGCGCCGAAGGCGTGGGCCTGCTGCGCACCGAGCTGATTTTCATGGCTCACCCGCAGGCGCCGGACGTGGCCACCCAAGAAGCGGAATACCGGCGCGTGCTCGACGGCCTCGATGGTCGCCCGCTGGTGGTGCGTACCCTCGATGTCGGCGGCGACAAGCCGCTGCCGTACTGGCCGATCGCTGCCGAGGAAAACCCGTTCCTCGGCGTGCGCGGGGTACGCCTGACCTTGCAGCGCCCGCAGGTGATGGAGGACCAGCTGCGCGCCTTGCTGCGGGCCGCCGACCAGCGCCCGCTGCGCATCATGTTCCCGATGGTGGGCCAAGTGCACGAGTGGCGCGAAGCGCGGGCCATGGTCGAGCGCCTGCGGGCGGAGATCCCGGTGGCCGACCTGCAACTGGGCATCATGGTCGAAGTGCCTTCGGCGGCCCTGCTGGCCCCGCAACTGGCGCGCGAAGTCGACTTCTTCAGCATCGGCACCAATGACCTGACCCAATACACCTTGGCTATCGACCGTGGCCACCCCAGCCTCTCGGCCCAGGCCGACGGCCTGCACCCAGCGGTGCTCAGCCTGATCGACATGACCGTGCGCGCCGCGCATGCCCATGGCAAATGGGTAGGGGTATGCGGCGAACTGGCAGCCGACCCGCAGGCGGTCGCCGTGCTGCTCGGCCTGGACGTGGACGAACTCAGCGTCGCGGCGCGCAGCATCGCCGAAGTCAAGGCCCTGGTCCGCCAGGCCGATCACCAGACGGCCCGCGCCCTGGCGCGCGAGGCCCTGCAACAGGACAGCGCCGCAGCGGTTCGCGCGCTGGTGGAGCGTTACTGAATGGCCAAGATCCTTACTCTTACCCTGAACCCGGCGCTGGATATCACCATCGGCCTGGATACCCTGCGCCCGGGGCAGGTCAACCGCAGCCAGGCGCAGCACAGCCACGCCGCGGGCAAGGGGCTGAACGTCGCCCAGGTACTGGCCGACCTGGGGCACAGCGTCACGGTAGGCGGTTTCCTCGGCAGCGATAACCTGCAGCCATTCGAAACGCTGATCCAGTGGCGTGGCTTTGCCGACTGTTTTGTCCGCGTGCCCGGCGAAACCCGCAGCAACATCAAGCTGGTCGAAGCCGATGGCCGCGTCACCGACATCAACGGCCAGGGCCCGGAGGTGGACGAAGCCGCACGCAGCGCGTTATTGCGCTTGCTGGAGCAGGTTGCTGCCGGGCATGACGCAGTAGTGGTGGCGGGCAGCCTGCCGCGCGGCATCAGTGCCGAATGGTTCCGCCTGTTGCTTGAGCGCCTGAAAGCCCAGGGGCTGAAGGTTGCGCTGGACAGCAGCGGCGAAGCCCTGCGTGCCGGCTTGCAGAGCGCTCCGTGGCTGGTCAAGCCGAATACCGAAGAGCTGGGCGAAGTGCTGGGCCTGGCGGTGGAGAATCCGCAACAGCAGCGTGCCGCTGCCGCGCGCCTGCTGGCCAGTGGCATCGAGCACGTGGTGGTGTCAGCCGGCGAACAGGGCGTCAGCTGGTTCAGCCGCGACCTCGACCTGCATGCCTGCCCGCCCAAGGTGCAGGTGGCCAGCACGGTCGGTGCAGGGGATTCGCTGGTGGCCGGCATGGTCCATGGCCTGCTGCAGGGCGAAGCGCCGGCCCAGACCTTGACCCGTGCCACCGCCATCGCTGCGCAGGCGGTGACCCAGGTGGGTTTCGGCATTCGCGACCGGGAGCAACTGGCGCGCCTGGAAGCCGCTGTGCAACTGACAGAACAACAAGAGGGTTGCCGATGAACATTGCCATTGTCACCGCCTGCCCCAACGGCCAGGTGTCGAGCGTGCTGAGCGCGCGTCTGCTATCCGCTGCGGCCCAGCGGCGTGGCTGGAGCACCAGCGTCGAGGTGCAGGACGCCGAGCACCCTGAGCGGCAACTGAGCGCCGCGCAGATCGCCGAGGCTGACTGGATACTGGTGATCAGCACCGGGCCAGTTGACCTGTCCCGTTTCGTCGGCAAGCGCGTCTACCAGAGTACGCCGTCCCAGGCCCTGACCGACCGCGAGGGCTTCCTTGATGAAGCGGCGGTCAACGCCCAGCTGCTGGCATCCGTGGCAGACAGCCCGGCCGAAGTCACCAGTACGGGTGTACGCATCGTAGCGGTCACTGCCTGCCCGACCGGCGTCGCGCACACTTTCATGGCCGCAGAGGCGCTGCAACAGGCCGCGCAGCAACTGGGCTACCAGCTCACCGTCGAGACCCAGGGCTCGGTGGGAGCGCGCAACCCTCTGTCTGCCGAAGCCATCGCCGCTGCCGATGTGGTGTTGCTGGCTGCCGACATCGAAGTGCCCACCGCGCGTTTCGCCGGCAAGCGTATCTACCGTTGTGGCACCGGCATTGCCCTCAAGCAGGCCCGTGCCATGCTGGACAAGGCCCTGGCCGAAGCCAAGGTGGAAAACAGCGCCGATGCCGCAGCCGCGGCTGGCCCGGCCAAGGGCGAGAAAACCGGGGTATACAAGCACCTGCTGACCGGTGTGTCGTTCATGCTGCCGATGGTGGTGGCGGGCGGGCTGCTGATAGCGCTGTCGTTCGTGTTCGGTATCGAAGCCTACAAACAGCCGGGTACGCTGCCGGCGGCGTTGATGCAGATCGGTGGCGAGGCTGCATTCAAGCTGATGGTGCCATTGCTGGCGGGCTACATCGCCTGGTCGATCGCCGACCGCCCGGGGCTGGCACCTGGCATGATCGGCGGGCTGCTGGCCAGCACCCTGGGTGCTGGCTTCATCGGCGGCATCGTCGCCGGCTTCCTCGCCGGTTACAGCGCCAAGGCCATTGCCCGCTGGGCACGCCTGCCCAGCAGCCTGGAGGCACTCAAGCCGATCCTGATCATCCCGTTGCTGGCCAGCCTGTTCACTGGCCTGGTGATGATCTATGTGGTTGGCCAGCCGGTGGCGGCGATGCTCGAAGGCCTGACCCACTTCCTCGACAGCATGGGGACCACCAACGCCATCCTGCTGGGCTTGTTGCTGGGCGGCATGATGTGCGTCGACCTGGGCGGGCCGATCAACAAGGCCGCCTACGCCTTTTCGGTCGGGCTGCTGGCTTCGTCGAGCTACGCGCCGATGGCGGCGACCATGGCCGCGGGCATGGTGCCGCCGATCGGCCTGGGTATTGCCACCTTGCTGGCCCGCCGCAAGTTCGCCCAGAGCGAACGCGAGGCGGGCAAGGCAGCCCTGGCGCTGGGCCTGTGCTTCATTTCCGAAGGGGCGATCCCGTTTGCCGCCAAGGACCCGCTGCGGGTCATCCCTGCCAGCATCGCCGGGGGCGCGCTGACCGGGGCCTTGTCGATGTACTTCGGCTGCAAGCTGATGGCACCCCATGGTGGCCTGTTCGTGTTGCTGATCCCGAATGCGATCAACCATGCGGCGCTGTACCTGCTGGCAATCGTGGCTGGGAGCCTGCTGACGGCAGTGGTGTATGCACTGATCAAGAAGAGCGAAGCAGTAGAGCTGGCAGTAGCCCCGGCGAAAGGCTAGGGGCTGGGTTGGTCGCACAGCCTCTTCGCGGTGTTCTCCGCGAAGAGGCCGGCGCCGGCTAGCGGCGATGCTTCTGCCGCAACGGCACCAGCAAATCGCCCAGCCCGTTATGGTCGATCTCGTGCATCAGCGCCAACAACCCGCCCAGCTCCCCCGACGGGAATCCTTTGCGCGCGAACCACGCCAGGTAGTCGCCCGGCAGGTCGGCGATGACCCGGCCCTGATACTTGCCAAACGGCATGCTGCGGGTCACCAGCAGTTCGAGGGTTTCCGGCTTCATCATCGACGCACCTGGCTGTAGGGAGCGCCGACCATACTGCAATCTGCACGAGCGCCCAAGCGGCAATCATGCAGAACGCCGCTTGCCGGCGTTAAGCTGGATCACCTAACCGTTTGATATTACTGATTTTTTATTTTTGAAACGGGTTGGCACGATCGCTGCTCCTCTCTGGTGGACTATCACCTGCCAAGGAGTTTTGCCATGAGCAACCCGAACAAAGATGTGATCGATGTATTGAACGACCTGATCGAGTACAGCAAGGACGGCGAAAAGGGTTTTCGCGAATCGGCCGATGATGTCAAGAACCCGGAACTGAAAGCCTTCTTCGTACAACGCGCTGGCGAATGCGCCAACGCTGCAGGCGAGCTGCAGAGCGAGGTGCGCCGCCTGGGCGGTGATCCGGAAACCTCGACCAGCCTGAGCGGTGACCTGCACCGGGGCTGGGTCAACTTCAAGTCCATGCTCACCGGCAAGAGCGAAGAAGCCGTGCTGAACGAGGTCGAGCGTGGCGAAGACTATGCGCTCAAGGCCTACAAGGATGCCCGCGAAAAACTGGTCAAGCTGGGCCGCACCGCCAGCGACCAGACCTATGGCCTGGTGGAGAAGCAACTGCAGGGCGTGCAGCGCAACCATGACCAGGTCAAGGCGCTGCGCGACGCCGCTCGCGCCCGGTCCTAATCGGCCGGCCCCTCTACCCGGTTACGGCCATTGGCCTTGGCCCGGTAGAGCGCCTCATCTGCAGCACCCAGCACCTCCGCCAGGTCGTGCTGGGTGCCTGACAGGCCGATGCCGATGCTCACCGTGACCGAGTGGGCGTCATCGGCAAACGGCGCCAGCGCCTCGACACTGGCGCGGATCCGCTCGGCCAGCAACTGCGCGCCGGCGAGATCGGTTTCCGGCAGCACCAACTGAAATTCCTCACCGCCATAGCGCGCCGCCAGGTCGGCGGGACGGCGGATGCATGCCTCGATGGTCTTGGCCACCTCGCGCAGGGCATGGTCACCACCCGCGTGGCCATGGCGCTGGTTGAACGCCTTGAAATGGTCCACATCCACCATCAACACTGCCAATGGTTTGCGGCTGCGTTGGGCGCGTGCCCACTCCTGGCGCAGCACCTGGTCGAGGCGGCGGCGATTGGCCAGGCCGGTCAGGCTATCGGTGGCGGCCAGGGTCTCCAGGCCTTGTTCAGCCTCTTGTCGACGGCGCAATTCGCGGCCCAGCAACAAAGTCAGCCAGAGGATGCCGACGCACAGGAGCCCGGTGGCGACGCTGACCATGATCGCGGTGCGGCGCCATGACTGGAACACTTCATCGGCCGAATGCGCCACCAGCACAATCAATGGCAATTGCGGGACGCGCGCGAAGGTATAGATGCGCAGCTTTGCGCTGCTGCCGGAGCGGGCGGTGAAGCTGCCGCTCTGCTCATTGAGGATGCGTTTGAAATTGGGGCGATCGGCGAAGTTGCTGCCGATCAGCGGATCCTGTTTGCGGGAGGGCTGGCGCGCGAGCAGTTGGCCGTCCGTGTTGAGCAGGTTGATGCTGCTGTCGTCGCCAATATCCAGGCGCCGAAACAATTCGCTGAAGTACGACAGGCGCAGCGCGCCCGCAGCCACCCCGGCGAACTCGCCATCGGGCCCGGAAATGCGCCGGCTGAAACTGATGCACCAGTCCAGGCCGCCGAGCTGGGCCTTGAACGGTGGACCCACCAGCAAGCCAAGGTGGGCATTGCGCTGGTGTGCCTGGAATACCCCGGTGTCACCGAAGTTCGCTTTGCGCGGCACGCTACTGGTGGAATCGCCCACCACGTTGCCCTGTTTGTCCAGCCACAGCACATCCCCGCGCTTACGGTCGACGAAGGCTTCATTGAACAGCAGGCGTTGGCGCAGTGGGCCGGTTATTTGTGCCAATTCCTTGCGCCCGACCGCCCAGATCAGCCCCTGCAAGGACTGGTCGTAAAGCTCGGCGTTGCGCAGGATGTCGCTTTCGATCAGCTGGACGATGTTGTTGGACGAGCGGATCGCCGACAGCTCGACGCTGTCGCGCTCACGGGCCAGCAGGTAGCTGACGATGGCTACAATGGCGAGCACGGCAAGGCAACTGCCCAGGTTGAGGAACAGCTCGGGGTGTGACCTGTAGAGTGCGAAACGCGGGGGTCGGGGGATCATGCTCGCTACTGCGTGGGCAGGGCCATTCGCGGCGGCGACATTCTAGGGAAGTGGGGATTGTCGAACAAGATTTGTCCGACGGAATTACGCAAGCGATTCAGCCCAGCCCATCGCCGGCACGCCAGCTTCCACAATTGCCGCGGCGCCTGCTTCGCGGTTAAATCCGCTCCTACAGGTGTGAATTGCGCCGGTTTCGGGTTGACGCGGTACCTGTAGGAGCGGCCTCAGCCGCGATCACCGGCAGAGCCGGTGCCATCCACCGCGTCGGTGAACCGAGGGCAAGGCCCTCGCTGGCGGTTTCGAATCAGAACACGTTCAACGGGTAATCGACGATCACCCGCAATTCATCGTTGTCGCTGTTGCTGTCGATCGAGGCATAACCTTGGCTGCCACGGTGCACGGCATAGCGCAGCAGTACCGACAAATCCTTGAGGTCACCCTCCTGGAACACGTACTTCACATCCAGGTCACGCTCCCAGTGCATCGCATTCTTGCCGTCGGCACGGTAATAGTCGTAGTGGCTGGTGTCCTGAGTGGCCTTGGTCAGGTCGGCCTCACCGCGCGAGTACGACAGCGTACTGGTCAAGCCCGGGACGCCCATGCCAGTAAAGTCATAGTTGTACTGCAGCTTCCACGAGCGCTCGTTCGGCGCGTTGAAGTCGGAGTACATGCGCGAGTTGTCCAGGTAGATGCTGTCGCCAAGGTTGATGTAGTCGAACGGCGTGTCGCCATTGACCCGCTGGTAGGCGGCGGTGACGCTGTGGTACCCGGCGTTGACGGTGAAGTGCACGCTGTAAGTATTGTTGTCGATCTTGCCCAGCAGCGCCTGGCCGGTGTCCTGGGTGTGATAGAAGTGCACGCCCGGGTTCAGGCTGACCAGGTCGTTGACCACGTAGGTGTAGTCGAAGTCAGCATAGTATTGGTTCCAGATGTCCTTCAGCTCGGCGGCATACAGGTTGGCGGTGATGTTCGGGGTACCGCTCCACGACGCGCCGGCCCAGTTCAGGTGCTTGCTCTTGTCGTGCTCGTCCAGCGCGCCGTAGTAGCTGTCGATGCGGCGGTGGCCGCTCTGGTTGTAGGGCTTGGTGAAGCTCGCCTGGCCGCCTTCGAGCAGCAACCCGTCGATGCTGGTATTGGTCAGGCTCACGCCACGGAAGGTCTGTGGCAGCATGCGGCTTTCGCCGCCGGCAATCACCGGGTTGGTCAGGAACAGGTCACCCGCCTTGAGTTCGGTGTCGAACGCCTTGAGCTTGAGCGCGGCCCCGGCAGTGGAGAACGAATGTGGCGCTGCACCCAGCTCGCCGTCGTCCTTGATGTGCTCGGGCAGGATGCTGGTGCCGGCGTGGCCGCCACCGCCATCGAGCTTCAGGCCCAGCATCGCATGGGCATCCAGACCAACGCCAAGCACACCCGGGGTGTAGCCCGACTCGAAGCGCGCCACCGCGCCCTGGCCCCACTCGCGGGTATCACGCACGCCGGTGTTGTGATTGTCGCGATTGAAATAGGCATTACGAAAATGCAAGTTGAGGGACGACCCTTCGATGAAGCCATCAGCCTTGTCTTCATCTGCCTGGGCGGCGAAAGGGATCGTTGCAGTCAACGCAATGAACAGCGGGGTAAAACGAAACGCGAAAGGCACCGGTACTAGCTCCTTGGGTCGGGCGGTGGGGCAGTTTTTATTTTCGAATGTGCGTGTTTTTATCGGTGAACGTTACAGCCGGGCTGATAGTTGAAGCACATAAAAAAAGCCGCTGATCAGCAGCGGCTTTAAAAGGCTAACATATCGGCACCGGTAGTGCCCATGGCGTAGCCAAGGGAAAACGGGAGCAGTAACAGCGCTTGCTCAGCTGTCGGCATTGGCCTCGACAGAAACTTTGGAAGCTGTCTGGTTTGCGTCTTTGGTGGCATCGGACTGCTGTGCGGCTATGGCATCGCGAGCCTCTTGATGAACGGCGGCAAACTCGGCGTTACGGGTAATGAAAGCCTGCGATTCTTCGGCCATGGCCAGCGGCGACAACAACAGGGAAGACAGGACGAAGACGCTGGCAATACCCTTACTGTTGGACATTTGAAACTACCTTCTTGCAGTGCAAGTGCTAATGAGGACGGGGCTAAAGTTAGCCCTTTCAATACACTTGAAACAGAGCGAAGTGCGATAAGCACTGTTGCGCAAAAGGTAACGATTGCACTGCAAGGCCACGGGACATTCGTCGGAAACCCCGTGCTAGACGGGACGGCTTGTTCAGAAGCCAATGAAGGCGTAGTACAGCGGGGGTTCGCGGGTTATGTGCAAGCCGTACTCCTGCAAACTCGCCCCTAGCGCTTGGTCCTCGACATGGAGGGTCCAAGCTGCCCCGCCGTCTTCCGGCAGTTGCGCCAGGGCTGCGGCAAACGCGCCCATGTCGGGCAGGTAAGCCGTAAAGCCATTGCCTTTTAGCGCACTGGTAGTCATGCCTAACGCCTGGCATATTCGCACCTTGGCCGCGATATCGTTCCTGTCGGCCTGGCGCGAGGCGTGCACCAATGCCTGCAGCCCGGTATCGAGCAGTTGCGTGCCGTGAATCAGCTCAGGCCCTTGCTGCCAGGCTTGCGGCGGGCAGTCCTTGCTTGCTGGCCGCAGCGGGATATGCGGGTTGATCTCTACCGGATAAATACGGCAGACCAACGGGCGGCGGTCATAGATGGTGCACAAGTCATTGTCGTCGAGGTTGCGGCAGCGTCCGGGGTTGAATGCGGCAAAGGTCACCGCGGCGCGTACCTCGCCAGCGCCGCAACGCACGGGATGGGAACGGCGCATTACATGCTCACGCTGCTCCAGCGGCATGCCTGGGCCATCGGTCACGAAAGCTTCGATCAGCACCACCACCTGGCCGGCATCTGCCGCCCAGTGACGGGCTTCGTCCAGGGTCAAAGGCACGTGGTGGCCGGTGCAACACTTGCCGCAGCCGGTGCAGGCGAAACGCAGGCTGTCGGTCACTTGACCTCCGGGCTCCATTCGCTGACGAAGGCCCGATGCTGCCGGCGGTCGTACAGGCACAGTTCGGTGCCGGTACGCTGCTGCATGTGCTGTTGTGGATAGACGCCCTCGATCAGCAGGGCGCTCATGCCGACCTGGTCATCGAACTCGGCAGGCTTGCTGCGAACGTGGGCGTCCTTGAACTGACTGGCCGCCAAGCAGGCCTTGAGCATCTGCTGGCGCTGCTCGTTCCAGGCCTGGCTGCTGGAGGCTTGGGCGGTAGCGCTGAACAGGGTACAGGTGATGAGGATAGCGCTGAAGAACTTCATGGACGATTCCGGCAAATGGCTTGCGAGAGGCGCGATTATGCCCGTCTCAACCCCTGTGGCAAGCCGGGGAGTTTGTCGCAGGATTTGTCAGCGCTCGGCGAACACCACGGTACGCGCTGCCACCACCAGGCAATCGGTCAGCTCCGGCGAGGAGAACTTGGTGAGAATGGCATTGGCCCCGGCCAGCCTGGCCTTCTCTGCGCTCATGGTGCTGTCGAGCGATGTGTGCAGCAGGATATAGAGGTGCTGGAAATCCGGGGTCTCGCGCAGGGTGCGGGTGAAAGCGTAGCCGTCCATCTCGGACATTTCGATGTCGGAGACGATGATGTTGATTTCCTGTGCGGTGCCCTGCAGCTCCAGCAGCACATTGATAGCGTCCTTGGCGCTGCGCGCGGTGTGGCATTCGATGTCGAGGTTGCGCAGGGTGTGCACCGACTGTTGCAGGGCCACCTGGCTGTCGTCCACCACCAGGATGTTGGCGGCGGCCAACAAGCTGACGTCCTCTTCACTCAGGGTACTGTGGGGTGGCTCGGGTGCCGGCGGAGCAATGGCATGGATGACTTTTTCGATGTCCAGGACCTGCACCAGGGTATTGTCGACCCGGGTGACGCCGGTGATGAACGAGCGGCTGCCCGAGCCGTAGGGCGGCGGTTTGATGTCGGTGCTCAGGCAATGCACGATGCGGCTGACCGCCTGCACATGCAGGCCCTGGCGCGAGCGGCTGATCTCGGTGACGATCAGGCAGCCGCCGTCCGGGTCGGCCAAGGGCCGTTCACCGATGGCGCGGGACAGGTCGATGACCGACAACGGGTTGCCGCGCAGGGTCGCCACGCCTTTTACGTGAGGGTGCGACTCGGGCAGCTTGGTCAGCGGTGGGCAGGGGATGATCTCGCTGACCTTGAGCAGGTTGATTGCCATCAACTTGCCGCTGCGCAGCGTGAACAGCAGCAGGGACAGCGAGTCCGCGCGGGCATTTTGCGTGGCCATGGTGACCTTCGTCGGGAACAGGGGTAACCGGTTATCGGCCTGATCTGTTCGGGCTTTAGCGACACCCCGTCAGCGTAACCCCAGGCGCCGGGCCAGACGGCTGAGGTTGGCCCGGTCCAGGCCCAGTTCGCGGGCCGCTGCCGCCCAGTTGTGTTGCTGCCGTTGCAGGCAGGCTTCGATCAGTTGGCGTTGGTAGAGGTCGACGGCTTCGCGCAGGCCGCCCTCGGGCAGCGCCGCTTCCTGCAGGGGCGCGGCAGGGGAGGGGGGCGTGACCGGCGCTACCGTCGTGCGCAGCTCCAGGTCGATGGCTTCAAGGGTGAGGATGCGTGGTCGGTCGGCGTGCTGGCCCAGTGCCTTGAGCGCGGAGCGACCGATCAGGTGTTCCAGTTCCCGCACGTTGCCCGGCCAGTCGTAGGCCAGCAGTGCCGCCTGGGCGCCGCTGCTCAGGCGCAGGCTGTTCAGGCCCAGGCGCGAACGGTTCTGCTCGAGGAAGTAGCCGGCCAACAGCAGCACGTCGCGGCCTCTTTCGCGCAGCGGTGGGACATGCAGCGGGTAGACACTGAGGCGGTGGTAGAAGTCGGCGCGGAAGTTGCCGCTGCGCACCTCTGCCGCCAGGTCGCGGTTGGTGGCGGCGATCAGGCGCACGTCCACCTGGTGCTCGCGGTCAGAGCCAAGGCGCTGCAACTGGCCGCTCTGCAATACTCGCAGCAGCTTGGCCTGCACAGTCAGCGGCAGTTCACCCACTTCGTCGAGGAACAGCGTGCCGCCATTGGCCAGCTCGAACTTGCCGCGGCGCTCGCCGTGGGCGCCAGTGAAGGCGCCGCGTACATGGCCGAACAGTTCGCTTTCCACCAGCGTATCGGGCAATGCGGCGCAGTTGAGGCTGATCAACGGCTTTTCGGCGCGGTTGCTGGCCCGGTGCAGGGCTCGCGCCACCAACTCCTTGCCGACACCGGTCTCCCCGGTGATCAGCACGGTCAGGTCGCTGCCCCCGACCAGGCGAATTTCCTCTACCAGGCGCTTGTGGGCCGGGCTCTGGCCTATCAGTTCCTTGTCTTGGCCGCTGGCCTGGCGGTAGATCTCGGCACGGTGGTGCTCATCTTCGGCGCGCAGGGCCAGGTGTTCGATACGCTCGGCCACGGTGACCGTGGCAGCGGCCAGGCTGGCAAAGGCCTGCAAGGCATCCAGCTCCAGGCTCTGGAATTGCCCGGGGGTGAGGGCGTCCAGCGTGACCAGGCCCCAGGGGCGCTCATCGACCATCAATGGGCAGCCCATGCAGTCATGAACTTCCAGGTTGGCATCGGCGGCGTTGACCAGTCCGTCATAAGGGTCGGGCAATTCAGAGTCACTGGCGAAGCGAGTGGGTTCCGGGCGGCTGAGCAGGACCTGGAAGCGCGGATGCTCGCTGACCCGAAACCGCCGGCCGAGGGTATCCGCGCTCAGGCCGTCCACCGCCAGCGGCACCAGCCACTCGCCATCCAGGCGCAGCAGCGCGGCGGCGTCGCACGGCAGAAGCCCACGCATGGCCTGCAACAGGCGGCGGTATCGTTCCTGGTCCGGCAGGTCGCGGGACAGGTCGCTGACCAGAGGTAGCAGGGTGGTGAGCAACGGCTTTGTAGTCATACGGACTCCTATAGGTCGATATGACTATACGCTGGGCCGGGTCGTTTTGACATGATGGCGGTCAACCCCCTGGTTTTGCTGAAGATAAAACCTGGCACGATTGCTGAAATAGCCATGGCAGTCATTCGAAGCCACAGGCTCAGGAGTTGCTGCAATGCTCAATGCCGAACAACGTGCAATCATCAAGGCCACTGTCCCTCTGCTGGAAAGCGGCGGCGAGGCGCTGACCACTCACTTCTACAAGATGATGCTCAGCGAGTATCCGCAGGTGCGCCCGCTGTTCAACCAGGCCCACCAGGCCAGCGGGGATCAGCCGCGCGCCCTGGCCAACGGCGTGCTGATGTATGCCCGCCATATCGACCAGCTGGAGCAGCTGGGCGGCCTGGTCGGTCAGATCATCAACAAGCACGTCGCCTTGCAGATTCTGCCGGAGCACTACCCGATCGTCGGCAGTTGCCTGTTGCGTGCCATCGAAGAAGTGCTGGGCAAGGACATCGCCACCCCTGCGGTCATCGAGGCCTGGGGTGCGGCCTATGGCCAGCTGGCCGACATCCTGATTGGCGCTGAAGAGAACCTCTACCAACAGAAAGAACAAGCCGAAGGTGGCTGGCGCGGTACCCGTGAGTTCCGCCTGGTACGCCGAGAGCAGGAAAGCAGCGAGATCGTCTCGTTCTACTTTGCCCCGGTGGATGGTAAACCGGTGCTCAAGGCCGAGCCTGGCCAGTACATCGGCCTGAAGCTGGACATCGACGGCGCCGAGCAGCGCCGCAACTATTCTTTGTCGGCCCTGTGCGATGGCAAGGAATATCGCATCAGCGTCAAGCGCGAGCAGGGCGGCAAGGTTTCCAACTATCTGCATGACCAGTTGGCGGTGGGCGATACCCTGCAGCTGTTCCCACCGGCAGGCGATTTTACCCTGGCTGCGGGCGACAAGCCGCTGGTACTGATCAGTGGTGGCGTGGGCATTACCCCGACCTTGGCGATGCTGCAGGCGGCCCTGCAAACCCGGCGCGAAGTGCATTTCATTCATTGTGCGCGCAACAGTGCCGTGCATGCTTTCCGTGACTGGGTCGATGCTTTGGCAGCGCGTTATCCACAGCTCAAGCGCTTCTATTGCTATGCCGAGCCGGACGCTGGTGCGGCAGCCGATGCAGTGGGCTTGCTGAGTGAAGACCTGCTGGCCGAGTGGCTGCCACAGGAGCGTGATGTGGATGCCTACTTCCTTGGGCCGAAGGGCTTCATGGCGGCGGTCAAGCGCCAGTTGAAGGGCCTGGGTGTGCCGGAGCAGCAGAGCCGTTACGAGTTCTTCGGGCCGGCGGCGGCGTTGGAATGATGTAATCCCTGCGCCCCCCTGTCCGCAGGCAAGCCCGCGAGCAGGGCGGCGCAGGAACAGGTATTCATCCCAGCCGCTGGCAAGCCAGCTCCCTTGCAGCCTTGCTCCCGCCCGTGGGTAATCGAGAACGAAACGGTCGACAGCATTCGCCGACTGGGGGCTGGCTTGCCAGCGGCTGGGCTACCCCACCTTATGCCTATATATAAGGAAGGATTAAAACCGTAGCGCAGGTTTAATCTTTAATTCTCCTTTAATCACGGTATCCTTCACTCCCGGGTGTCGAGGGGCTTGGCCCTGCGCGGCACCTGGGCAGCCGCTTTTTGCCGCCTGACGTTGAACCGACGTCGCCGCGGCCGGTCTCAGCCACACCGGATAGCCCTGCGCCGCGCTATCGCGCCGCTTCCTCGGCACGCTCACAGGCCCTGCCTAGCGTGTAGACTTGCGCCCAGGCAGGCGGACCATGCTGCCACTATCCATCGAAGGAATCGGCAATGAACGAACAAACATCGCGCCTGAATCGGGAACGGCGCTTTCTGGTGCTGTTGGGCCTGATCTGCATTTCGCTGATCGGCGGCGCCCTTTACATGCAGATCGTGCTCGGCGAGGCGCCGTGCCCTCTGTGCATCCTGCAGCGTTATGCGCTGCTGTTCATTGCCCTGTTCGCCTTCATTGCGGCGGCGATGCCCGGGCGCCGTAGCCTGACCTTCTTCGAGGCACTGGTGGTGCTCAGCGCCATTGGCGGAATCGTTGCGGCCGGCAACCATGTGTATATACTCGCCAACCCCATGGTCAGTTGTGGCATCGATACCCTGCAGCCGATCGTCGACGAGTTGCCCTTGGCCAAGCTGTGGCCGCTGGTGTTCCAGGTCGATGGTTTCTGCAGCACGCCGTATCCGCCGATCCTCGGCCTGTCCCTGGCGCAGTGGGCGTTGCTGGCGTTTGTCCTGACGGCTGTGCTGGTTCCGCTCGGGATCTACCGCAACCGACGCCAGGCTTAGACAAAAGTACCGAATTGCATGGGGTCTTTTGCGCCCCATGAGAAGAGTGAAAAGTTGCTCCCCGCTTGATCCAGATCAACCCGCAGGCCTTGCAGAATGCGGCTTTGAGGGCTAGCAAGCGGGGTGCGACAAACTGTCGCGAAGTTGAATTTTTGAGCAGCATTGTTGCGGAATCTGTAAAAGACTGTTGCTCAATAAGTCATAGTCAAGGGTTGGCGACCTATCTACAATCGCCCCCAATTTCCGTTCGGCACTGCTTGCGAGTCGCAGGATTGAAGGAAGCCCCAGCGCTCCTTTTTGCTGACTTCGTCAAGTTTCGCCCAACGGCGATACCGGGCGGACCCCCCTCCGCGTTTTCCCGCACCAAATGGACTTGGTCTGAAGTACAGGCCTGTTGCCTACGAAACCATAAGCACCGCTAACCCGCTTGACGCCAAGGCCCTGCAGTCGGACCCGGGCAGGAGCGAGTACGGGCGCGAAATGCCGCACTTGGCAGGACGAAGTGTTGGCTACCAAAACACAAATTGCATTGAAGCAAGCTGATCTAGAGGTCGTGAGATGAGTAAAAAGCGTTACCCCAGACTGTTTGGCATATTGCCCTTTTTAGGCATGCTTTTACTCAGTGGGTGCAACTGGACCCTGCTCGACCCGAAGGGCCAGGTCGGCATTGAGCAAAAGAACCTGATCCTCATCGCGACCGGCCTGATGCTGCTGGTGGTGATTCCGGTCATCATCATGACCGTGGTTTTCGCCTGGAAGTACCGTGCTTCCAACAAGGCCGCCACCTACACCCCTGACTGGTCGCACTCGACCAAGATCGAAGCCGCGGTGTGGATCATCCCGATCCTGATCATCATCGCCCTGGGTTACGTCACCTACCACTCTACCCACAAGCTGGACCCATACCGTCCTCTGGATTCCGACGTCAAGCCGATCCAGATCGACGTGGTCGCGCTGGACTGGAAGTGGCTGTTCATCTACCCGGAGCAGGGTATCGCCACGGTCAACAAGATCGTCTTCCCGGCTAACGTCCCGGTCAACTTCCGCGTCACTTCCGACGCCGTGATGAACTCCTTCTTCATCCCGGGCCTGGGCGGCCAGATCTACGCCATGGCCGGCATGACCACCAAGCTGCACCTGATCGCCAACGAAAACGGCGAGTTCGACGGTATCAGCGCCAACTATAGCGGTGCTGGCTTCACCGGCATGAAATTCAAGGCTACTGCCACCTCCCAGGAAGACTTCGACAAGTGGGTCGCCGAGGTCAAGCAGTCGCCGAAGAAGCTGGACAAGGCCGAATACGACGCCTTGGCCAAACCAAGCGAAAACAACCCGGTCGCGCTGTACAGCGAGGCTTCGCCTGACCAGTTCCAGCTGATCGTCGACAAGTACGAAGGCATGAACCGCGGTCGTCCGAGCCACGAAGAAGCAGGCAGCAAAGATCTGGCCACTACCAAGGGTGTGGAATCGAGTATGCAACCAGCTGCCGGTGCAGAGGAGTAAGAGATGTTCGGTAAACTAAGCCTGGAGGCGATACCCTATCACGAGCCGATAGTCATGGTGACACTTGCCATGATTGCGCTCGGTGGTATCGCTGTCGTCGGTGCTATCACCTACTTCCGCAAGTGGACCTACTTGTGGACCGAGTGGTTGACGACTGTCGACCACAAGAAGATCGGGGTGATGTACATCATCGTCGCGATGGTCATGCTGCTGCGTGGCTTTGCCGACGCCATCATGATGCGTACCCAGCTGGCTGCCGCTACCGGTGGCTCCGAAGGCTACCTGCCGCCTGAACACTATGACCAGATCTTCACCGCTCACGGTGTGATCATGATCATCTTCATGGCGATGCCGTTCTTCACCGGCCTGATGAACCTGGCGGTTCCGCTGCAGATCGGTGCACGTGACGTTGCCTTCCCGTTCCTGAACTCGCTGAGCTTCTACCTGCTGCTGGCAGGCGTGCTGCTGGTCAACATCTCGCTGGGCGTTGGTGAATTCGCCAAGACCGGCTGGGTTGCCTATCCGCCGCTCGCGGGCATTCAGTACAGCCCTGGGGTGGGTGTCGACTACTACATCTGGGCGCTACAGCTATCAGGCCTGGGTACGACGCTGACCGGTGTGAACTTCCTCGTCACCGTGATGAAGATGCGCGCACCTGGCATGAAGCTGATGGACATGCCGATCTTCACCTGGACCTGCACCTGGGCCAACGTGCTGATCGTGGCTTCCTTCCCGATCCTGACCGCTGCACTCGCGCTGCTGACTGTTGACCGTTATCTGGACTTCCACATCTTCACCAACGAGCTTGGTGGGAACCCGATGATGTACGTCAACCTGTTCTGGGCGTGGGGTCACCCTGAGGTTTACATCCTGATCCTGCCGGCCTTCGGTGTGTTCTCGGAAGTTACCTCGACCTTCTCCGGCAAGCGTCTGTTCGGCCACCACTCGATGATCTATGCATCGGGCGCGATCGCCGTGCTGGGCTTCGCGGTATGGCTGCACCACTTCTTCACCATGGGTGCCGGCGCCAGCGTCAACACCTTCTTCGGCCTGGCGACGATGCTGATCTCCATTCCGACCGGTGTGAAGCTGTTCAACTGGCTGTTCACCATCTACCAGGGCCGTCTGCGCTTCACCGCGCCGATCATGTGGACCCTGGGCTTCATGATCACCTTCTCCATCGGTGGCATGACTGGCGTTCTGCTGGCTGTTCCGGGTGCTGACTTCGTCCTGCACAACAGCCTGTTCGTAATTGCTCACTTCCACAACGTGATCATCGGTGGTGCGGTATTCGGCTACATCGCCGGCTTCGCCTACTGGTTCCCGAAAGCCTTCGGTTTCACCCTGAACGAGAAGTGGGGCAAAGCTGCCTTCTGGTTCTGGATCTCGGGCTTCTACGTAGCGTTCATGCCGCTGTACGCCCTGGGCTTCATGGGCATGACCCGTCGTCTGAACCACTCCGACAACCCGCTGTGGGAACCCTACCTGTACGTAGCCGTTGTCGGCGCCGTGCTGATCCTGTTCGGTATCGCCTGCCAGCTGATCCAGCTGTACGTATCGGTTCGCGACCGCAACCAGAACCTGGACGTGACCGGCGACCCATGGGGCGGCCGTACCCTGGAATGGTCGACTTCGTCGCCACCTCCGTTCTACAACTTCGCCCACATGCCTGAGAAGGTTGGCCTGGACGCCTGGCACGAAGCCAAGGAAGCCGGTGTTGCCTACAAGCCAGCGGCCAAGTACGAAGCGATCCACATGCCGAGCAACACCTCCACCGGTTTGTTCATGGGCCTGTTCCTGACCGTCTTCGGCTTCGCCTTCATCTGGCACATCTGGTGGCTGGTTGGCGCGAGCCTGGTTGCAACCATCGCTGTCTTCGTTCGCCACGCCGCGCGTGACGACCAGGGCTACATGGTTCCGGCCGAAGAAGTGGCGCGCATCGAAGGCGAGCGCATGAAAGCGCTGGCCAAAGCAGGTGCTCTGCCTGCCGGCGCACGTGTCGAATCGTTTGAGCGGGTGTAATCAATGTCCAGTCAAGTAATGCACGGTGCTGCTCATGGTCACGACCATGGGCATGACGACCACCACCACGACTCGGGCCAGATGACCGTACTGGGTTTCTGGCTGTACCTGATGACCGACTGCATCCTGTTTGCGTCGCTCTTCGCCACCTACGCGGTGCTGTCCGGCAGTTTTGCCGGCGGCCCGTCGGGTCATGACATCTTCCAGCTCGATTTCGTAGCGGTTGAAACGCTGTTCCTGCTGCTGTCCTCGATCACCTTCGGCTTCGCCATGCTGAAGATGTTCGATGGCAAGAAAGCTGGCGTACTGGGCTGGTTGGCTGTGACCTTCCTGTTCGGTGCAGGCTTCATCGCGATGGAAATCTATGAATTCCATCACCTGATCGGCGAAGGCTTCGGCCCGAACCGCAGTGGCTTCCTGTCGGGCTTCTTCGCCCTGGTAGGCACCCACGGCCTGCACGTGACCGCCGGTCTGATCTGGATGGCAGTCATGATGTACCAGATCAACAAGCACGGCATCACGCCGACCGCCAAGACCCGCATGAGCTGCCTGAGCCTGTTCTGGCACTTCCTCGACGTGGTCTGGATCTGCGTATTCACCGTCGTCTACCTGCTGGGAGTTCTGTAATGGCTAACGCACACGACACTCATCACGAAGGTAACCACGGCAGCGTCAAGTCGTACATGATCGGCTTCATCCTGTCGATCATCCTGACTGCGATCCCGTTCGGCCTGGCCATGTCGCCAAGCCTGCCGAAGAACCTGACCGTTCTGATCATTGTTGCCATGGCCGTGATCCAGGTAGTCGTACACCTCGTGTACTTCCTGCACATGGACCGCTCGAAAGAGCAACGCAACAACGTATCGACGTTCCTGTTCACCACTTTGGTGATCGCGCTGCTGGTCGGCCTGTCGCTGTGGATCATGTTCAGCATCCACTTCGAAATGTTGGCCAAGTGAGGTAAGACTGCATGTCCGTTAAGCACTTTATCCAAATCACCAAACCGGGGATCATTTTCGGTAACGTGCTTTCCGTGGCAGGCGGTTTCTTCCTTGCCGCGAAGGGCCATGTGGATTTCGCCCTGTTCCTGGCGGTGGTAGTGGGTACTTCGCTGGTAGTCGCGTCCGGTTGCGTGTTCAACAACTGCATCGACCGCGACATCGACCAGAAGATGGAACGCACCAAGAACCGCGTCATGGTCCAGGGCGGCATGCCGCTGCCCCTCGCGCTGATCTACGCCACTCTGCTCGGGGTGGCGGGTTTCAGCCTGCTGTATGTCCAGGCCAACCCGCTGTCGGCGTTCTGTGCGCTGATCGGCTTCATCGTCTACGTCGGTTTCTACAGCCTTTGGCTGAAGCGTAAATCGGTGCACGGCACCCTGGTCGGCAGCCTGTCCGGTGCCATGCCTCCGGTGATCGGCTACTGCGCCGTGAGCAACAGCTTCGACCTGGCTGCGGTCACCCTGCTGGTGATGTTCAGCCTGTGGCAGATGCCGCACAGCTTTGCCATCGCGATCTTCCGCTTCAAGGATTACAGCGCTGCCAACATCCCGGTCCTGCCGGTGGCGCGCGGTGTTTTGGCGGCGAAGAAGCAGATCGTGCTGTACGTGCTGGCCTTCGTCCTCGCCACCCTGATGCTGACCCTCGGCGGTTACGCCGGCCTCGGCTACCTGGCCGTGGCCGCTGCCATGGGCCTGTACTGGCTGTACATGGCCTGGGGTGGCTACAAGGCCGAGGACGACAGCAAGTGGGCGCGCAAGGTGTTCGGCTTCTCCATCCTCACCGTCACTGCGCTCAGCGTGATGATGGGCGTGGACAGCCAGACCGCTGCGGACGTGCTGATGACCTACGCACGCTGAGACTGCTGCCTGTTTCACGAAAACCCCGGCCATGTGCCGGGGTTTTTTATGGGCGTTTTCCTGTGCCGGCCTCTTCGCGCGCATGCCCGCTCCCACAGGTAAAGCGCTGTCCCCTGTGGGAGCGGGCGAGCCCGCGAAGAAGCCAAGCCTGGAAACATAGATCTTTGATTTTCAAAAAATACATCTAAAAAATTCTAACAAAACAGGAAATTGTCCTTTACAGGCATCCTGTTTCGGCACTATCTTCTGAATCAGGCCGCCACATCGGCCAACGTCGCTCGGACGGTTCCGGGCGCTTACGTACTTAGAGGAAGCCATGGCCAACCCAGGTTCGCCGCGCCGCTTTGCGCGCATCGATCGTCTCCCCCCTTACGTCTTCAACATCACCGCCGAGCTCAAGATGGCTGCCCGCCGCCGTGGCGAGGACATCATCGACCTGAGCATGGGCAACCCCGATGGCGCCACGCCACCGCACATTGTCGAGAAGCTGGTGCAGGTCGCCCAGCGCGAAGACACCCACGGCTATTCCACCTCTCGCGGTATCCCGCGCCTGCGCCGGGCCATTTCCAACTGGTACAAGGAACGCTACGAGGTCGACATCGATCCGGAAAGCGAAGCCATCGTCACCATCGGCTCGAAGGAAGGCCTGGCGCACCTGATGCTGGCCACGCTCGACCAGGGCGATACGGTGCTGGTACCCAACCCCAGCTACCCGATCCACATCTACGGTGCGGTGATCGCCGGGGCCCAGGTGCGTTCGGTGCCGCTGGTGCCGGGCGTGGATTTCTTCAACGAGCTGGAGCGGGCCATTCGCGAGTCGATCCCCAAGCCGAAGATGATGATCCTTGGCTTCCCGTCCAACCCTACCGCGCAGTGCGTCGAGCTGGATTTCTTCGAGCGTGTGGTGGCCCTGGCCAAGCAGTATGGGGTTCTGGTGGTGCATGACCTGGCCTATGCCGACATCGTCTACGACGGCTGGAAAGCACCGTCGATCATGCAGGTGCCGGGGGCCAAGGATATCGCCGTGGAATTCTTTACCCTGTCCAAGAGCTACAACATGGCCGGCTGGCGGATCGGCTTCATGGTCGGCAACCCGGAGCTGGTCAGTGCCCTGGCGCGGATCAAGAGCTACCACGACTACGGCACCTTCACCCCGCTGCAGGTAGCCGCCATCGCTGCGCTGGAAGGTGACCAGCAATGTGTTCGCGACATTGCCGAACAGTACCGCCAGCGCCGCAACTTGCTGGTGAAAGGGCTGCACGAGCTGGGCTGGATGGTCGAGAACCCCAAGGCCTCGATGTACGTGTGGGCGAAGATCCCGCCGGAGTACGCGCACCTGGGTTCGCTGGAGTTTGCCAAGAAGCTGCTGGCCGAGGCCAAGGTGTGCGTATCGCCGGGGATCGGCTTCGGTGACTACGGTGATGACCACGTGCGCTTCGCCCTGATCGAGAACCAGGACCGCATTCGCCAGGCGATCCGCGGGATACGGCAGATGTTCCGGGCCGATGGCCTGGCCCGCAGGTAATCATTGTCGGGGCTGCAAAGCAGCCCCGATTGCGCAGCAGGGGTGAGCTTTCCGCCTGCGTTCCCTCCGTAGGCAAACCTATCTTCAGCACTCATTTCTCACTACAGAGACTGCCCATGAGTGTTTTCACCGCTTATTTCTGCGGTACCGGCTCCCACCGCTTCGACCACGCCAACCCCAACTTCTGGAACGGCGAGCTGGTATCTACCCTGGCCAGCAACGATCAGGGCCGCGAGTTCGCCCACTGGATTGCCGTGGATGGCCCCGGCAGCGGCAACCTGCAGGATGACAGCCTGTTCGTCGAGCCCGGCGGCTATTTCAACTGGACCGGCCAGCTGTTTGGGCGTGGCTGGGAAGAGAACGTCAACCATGTGCTGCAGGTGATCAAAGGCGAAAGCAACTGGCAGCGTACCAAGCTGAGCGAGCAAGAGTACCAGCGCCTGAAAGATGCCGGAGTTCCTGTTCCGGACCCTTCTTCCACCGCGTCCTGGTTCTGGCGCACCTATGACTATGGTGACCGCCACCCGACGCCCCAGGAACTGCAGGAACGGATCATCAGCATGTTCCGCAAGCCGCGCATTCCGACTCAAGTCAATCTGGTTGGCTGGAGCAGGGGAGGCATAAGCTGCCACATGCTGGCCAATGCCATGGCTCAGGACCCGGTGTTGCGTGGCGTGCCCGTGAACATCTTCGCCATCGATCCGGTGCCCGGGGTCGGCAATGTCCAGGCCGAGCGCGTGACCTTGGCGGATAACGTCAAGGAGTACGTAGGTTTCTATTCGCGCGATGAGCGCTCCAAAGGCTTTGCCTGTGTGATCCCAGCGGTCGCAAGCGGGACGCAGATATGCATCTATCCCATGCCAGGCCGCCATGCCACGCTCGTCGGTAACGCTTCGGCGGATGGCGCCGGTGCCGGCAAGGTGCTGGCGGAGCCGGGGCTGATCGTTCGTCATTTCGCCGAGGTCTGCCTGACCCGCTGGGGTGTGCAGCTCGACAAGCGCCTGGCGCTGGACGACAGCCAGCTGATGAAGCATCACCAGGCCATGGCGACAGCAGACAGCCAATATCAGGCCATGCGCAGCGCGTCCTACACCGTACTCACCGAGGGTGAAAAGGACGACCGCCTGGTGCACTGTGGTGAAGCGCGTACCTACTTCAGCAAGGTGCAAGGCAGCCATTATGAGCCAAGCGCCGGGCTTGCCCTGCAGCGCGCGGATGCCTCGACTTACAAGGCTATCTGCTAACGGAAACGGGCGGTCGGCGCAGGTGCTGGCCGCCCTCGGCCGGCCTCCGGATCAGCGGCAAATATTTTTGCATTGCCCCCCTATCCAGCAGCCCCGGCTTGGATTGAAAATGGCGCCGCGGGCCTGCCCGATAACAACAACCTTCCCTCCGTGCCATCATGTCCGAATATAACCCTTGCCTTGACTGCGGCGCCTGCTGCGGGTACTTCCGTGTGTCCTTCTTCTGGGGCGAATGCCAGTCTTCCGGCGGCCTGGTGCCGGACGACCTGGTGGTACAGATCAACCCCACCCGTGTCGCCATGATCGGCACCGACGCCAAGCCATGCCGCTGCATCAGCCTGCAGGGCGAGATTGGCCAGCAGGTGGCGTGCACCATCTACGCCAACCGCTCCAGCCCCTGCCGCGAGTTCGAGGCGTCGTGGGCGGGTGGGGTACACAACCCCAGCTGTGACGATGCGCGGGCGGCATATGGGCTGCCACCGCTGACACCGCCAGGGGCCAATGAGCCGCATTGGCCGGATGACGGCGCCGAGGTGGCCTGAGCGCCAGCCTGCGCGGGCTACCCGGATGCCTGAACCGTGCGCTTGACGTTAAACTGTCATTTCCCCAGCCATGGACAGGAGATCCGGCGTGACCCCAACCCGCAGTTTCCCCAGTGACCTCTGCCTAGACAGCCCGCGTCTGCAATTGCGCCCCATGCGCCATGCCGATGCAGCGCAATGGCTGGCGATCATGGCCGACCCCGAGGTCATGCGCTATTGGCACCATGCTCCCTGGCAAGGCCTGGCCGAAGCCGAAAGCGCCCTGGCCGCCGATCGTGAAGCCTATGCCAACGGTGACCAGCTCAAGCTGGGCATGTACCGGCGCGACAACGGTGAACTGATCGGCATGGTCCAACTGTTCAACATCGACGATGTCTCGCGTCGTGGCGAGATCGGTTATTGCCTGGCCAGCGCAATGCAGGGTCGAGGCTACATGGACGAGGCACTGACCTGCTTCATCGACTACCTCGCCCACACCCTGCACATGCGCCGCCTGGAAGGCGAAATCGACCCACGAAACCAAGGCTCGGCGCGTACCCTCGAACGCCAGGGCTTCGTGCTCGAAGGTACCCTGCGCGCGCGCTGGTGCGTGGCTGGCGAGCTGTCCGATTCTGGTATCTATGGCCTGCTGCTGGAGCCGCCGGTTGCCTGACCGCATGACATCCCATCGAAGGTTTGGAAGCGGGGCAGGGGCTGGGTTATGGTCACAGCCTGTTCCTTTCCCCAGGTATGCCCCTTGCCCGTTTTCTACCTGAGCGCCAGCTTGCTGCTGTACCTGCTCGCACTGTTCTTCGATGGCGCGCTGATGAGTGGCGACCGTCACATGCCCGCCTTGCAGATGCTGTTGTATGGGCCATGGGGCCTGCCTTTCGGCATGTATCAGTGGTTCGCCAACCCATTGCTGGCGCTGGCGATCCTGGCCCATCGGCGGTTCCGCCGGCTGGCGCTCCTGGCCGGCCTGGTTGCGCTATACCTGGCTGCCAGCCGTTTCGCAATTGACCGCTTGCCGGACAACCAGAGCTACGCCTTTCATGAGCGTACCGGCTTTGCTGCCGGGTTCTACCTGTGGCTGGCGGCGATGATGGTGTTCTGCCTGGGGCAGGCCTGGTATTGCTGGAAGGCGCGCAGTGCCGCCGATATGCCGGGTTGGAGCTGGCTGGACGTGGTGCTGGTTGCGGCGTTGGGCGTGGCGTTCTATGCCGCGACGCAGATGCCAACGTTGCGCTTTGAGCCGGGCAGGGTGCTGATGCCGCAAGAGCAGCCGCAGACGCTTTGAAATCCACAAGGAGAGTTTGCATGATCAAGCATTACCTGGCCGGCCTGGCATTGGCCTGCTCGCTGCCATCGGCCATGGCCGATGACTACACGGCGGCCTATGGGCAGTGCATGGACAAGGCGTCCAGCACCGTGGCCATGAGTGAATGCATCAAGGCTGAAACGCAGGTGCAGGACCAGCGTCTGAACCGGGTGTACAAGCAACTGATGGGCAAGCTCGATGCCGGGCAGCAGAAGCGCCTGCGGGATGTGCAGCGCACGTGGCTGGCATACCGCGATGGCAATTGCCAGTTCCATGTGCAGGCCAGTGGCGGAAGCATGGCGGCACTGGAAGGTGGTACATGCCTGATGGACATGACCCGTGACCGCGCCGCGGAGCTGGAGCGGGTGCTCAGCCCCGGACAGTGAGTCGCCGACCAAGGCCTCTTCGCGGGTGAGCGTTATTCCTGTGGGAGCGGGCTTGCCCCGCGAACACCGGCACAGCCGGTGCCATCCTCCGCGTCGCCTGCTTCGCGGGGTAAACCCGCTCCCACAGGTACTGCGCTGGCTTGGAGTTGCACTACACCTGGACTGCCCCCAAGAAGTTGGACACCAATCCAACCCTTGGGGGGATCTATGAGTAAGTACACCGAGCAATTCAAGCTCACAGCGATCACAGCCTACCTGGATGGCAGCAACGG
>NZ_JATAAG010000066.1:754635-754984 GCF_030341915.1 Pseudomonas sp. BCRC 81390
TAGGAGCAACTGTCTTGCTCAAAGTCCAAAGCGGGCGTTATTCCTGTAGGAGCGGGCTTGCCCCGCGAACACCGGCACAGCCGGTGCCATCCTCCGCGTCGCCTGCTTCGCGGGGTAAACCCGCTCCCACAGGTACTGCGCTGGCTTCGAGTTGCACTACACCTGTAGGAGCAACTGTCTTGCTCAAATGTCCAAAGCTGGCGTTATTCCTGTAGGAGCGGGCTTGCCCCGCGATCACCGGCACAGCCGGTGCCATCCTCCGCGTCGCCTGCTTCGCGGGGTAAACCCGCTCCCACAGGTACTGCGCTGGCTTCGAGTTGCACTACACCTGTAGGAGCAACTGTCTTGC
>NZ_JATAAG010000066.1:754994-755709 GCF_030341915.1 Pseudomonas sp. BCRC 81390
TAGTTATATGCGCGAGCATCGGCTTTCGCTGCGCCAGACCGCTGCCCACTTTGGTCTTGGGCAGTCCTCTCAGATAGGCATTTGGCAGCGGCAGTACTACAGTGGCAGTCCTGCACCCTCTACTGCCATCAAGCCAAGAAAGCCAATCGACGTGTCGAAGAAGATCAAGCCTGTCAAACCCACCGATACCAATGATGATCAGAAGTCTCGAGATCAGCTGATGGCTGAACTTGAGTACCTGCGCATGGAGAATGCTGTCCTAAAGGAGCTCAAGGCTCTGCGCGAGGAAAAAGAACGAATACGCGGGAAAAAGCCCTGATCGTTTCCAAACTCAAGCGCAGGTTTCCTTTGCCTGACCTCCTTCAGTTGGTCGAGCTGGCGCGCAGCACCTTCTACCAGCTCAAAGCTCAGCAGAAGCCAGACCGGCATGCTGAGCTCAAGGCATTGGTGCATCGTGTCTATCACGAGCAGAAACGGCTCTATGGTTATCGCCGTATCGCACTCGTAATCAGGAAGGAAAAGCGGGTGAACAAGAAGGTCATTGAACGGCTGATGGCTGAGCAGGGATTGAAATCTGTAGTGCGCCCCAAGAAATATCGCGCCTATCGAGGTACCGTCGGCAAAGTGGCAGCGAATGTGCTGGAGCGAAATTTTGTCGCTCAACGCCCAAACCAGAAGTGGGTAACTGACGTAACCGAGTTCAAAGTAGCTCAAC